>NZ_PDKW01000043.1:1817798-2129239 GCF_002573965.1 Azospirillum palustre
TGATCTCGGCCCCGGCCACCGACGAGGACATCACCGTCGTCTACGGCGTCAACCACGACAAGCTGACCGCCGAGCACCGGATCGTCTCGAACGCGTCCTGCACCACCAACTGCTTGGCCCCGGTGGCCTTCGTGCTGAACAACCTCGTCGGCATCGAAAAGGGCTTCATGACGACGATCCACTCCTACACGGGTGACCAGCGGATCGTCGACACCAACCACAAGGACCTGCACCGCGCCCGCGCCGCAGCCCTGAACATGATCCCGACCTCGACCGGTGCGGCCAAGGCCGTCGGCAAGGTCCTGCCGGAGCTGAAGGGCAAGCTGGACGGCACCGCCATGCGCGTGCCCACCCCGAACGTGTCGGTCGTCGACTTCAAGTTCACGTCCAAGCGCGCCACCTCGGTCGAAGAAATCACCAAGGCGATCTCCGATGCCGCCAACGGCCCGCTGAAGGGCGTGCTGGAGGCCTACACCGAGGATCTGGTCTCGACCGACTTCAACCATGATCCGCACAGCTCGATCTTCGCGCTGAACGAGACCAAGGTCATCGACGGCAACTTCGTCCGCATCATGACCTGGTACGACAACGAGTGGGGCTTCTCGAACCGCATGAGCGACACCGCCGTCGCCATGGCGAACGCCAAGTAAGCCTCGCTTCGGCAAGAAAAAGGCGCCTTCCGCAAGGAAGGCGCCTTTTCTGTTTGAGATGCAAAGCCCTCAGGCCGCCCGCACCGTCGCCAGGAAGTCACCGACCTGCGCGTTCAGTCCGGCGGCCTCGCTGGTCAGCTTGCCGAGCGCGTCGACCAGTTCGCGGGCGGTGCGGCCGCTCTCGTCCGACGCGGCGGTGACGCCGGAGATGCTGGTCGACACCTCGCCGGTGCCGGCGGCGGCCTGCTGAACCGAGCGGGTGATCTCCGCGGTTGCGGCGTTCTGCTGCTCGACCGCGGCGGAAATCGCCGTGGCGATGCCGCTCAGCCGCTCGATCACCGCCGCCACCTTCTGGATCTCCGTCACCGCCTGACCGGTCACCGTCTGGATGCCGCTCATCTGGCCGCCGATCTCGTCGGTGGCCTTGGCCGTCTGGTTGGCCAGCGCCTTCACCTCGCTCGCGACCACGGCGAAGCCCTTGCCGGCCTCCCCTGCCCGCGCCGCCTCGATGGTGGCGTTGAGCGCCAGCAGGTTGGTCTGGCCGGCGATGGAGTTGATCAGCCCGACCACGGTGCCGATCCGGCCGACCGCCTCGGCCAGGCTGCTGATTCGGCCGGTGGCCTCCTGCGCCATGCCGACCGCCTCGCCGGCGACGCGGCTGGCTTCCGACACCTGACGGCCGATCTCGACGATGGAGCCGGTCAGTTCTTCCGACGCGGCGGCGACGGTCTGCACATTGGCGGCGGTGCCGTCGCTGGCGCTGGCGACGATGCCGGCCAGCTGGTTGGTCTGCTCCGCCGCCTGCGACATCGCCCGCACCTTCTGCCCCAGCGCGTCGGTGGTGGTGGAGACGGAGCGGATCATGCCGCCCACCGTGCCTTCGAATTTTGCGGCCAGCCGGTCCATCGACTGACGCTTTTCCTCCTCGGCCCGGCGGGCGGCTTCGGCCTGTTCGGCCTCCAGCCGGCGGCTGGCCTCGGCATTGACCCGGAACACCTGGACCGCACGGCCCATGTCGCCCAGCTCGTCGCCGCTCCCCGTCTCCGGCACGGTGACGGAGAGGTTGCCGTCGGCGAGCGCCCGCATGGCATCGGACAGGCGGCGGATGCGCCGGCTGATCGAGTTGCCGACCAGTGCGATCAGCCCCACCACCGGCAGGGCAAGCCCGACGACGATGGCCGCCATGGTCCACAGGCTGCTGGCGAAACGGGTGTCCAGATCGTCGATGTAGACGCCGGTGCCGATCAGCAGTTGCCAGGGTTCGAACATCTTGACGTAGCTGAGCTTGGGCAGCGGCACTTCGCTGTTCGGCTTGGGATACATGTACTCCACGAACCCATCGCCCTTGGTCCGTGCGGTATCGACCAGCGACCGGACGAAATAAACGCCGTTGGCATCCTTGTTGTCGCGCTGGTCTTTGCCGATGACGTCGGGCCGGACCGGGTGTATGACAGTTTGATAATTCAGGTTTTGGACAAAGATATAGTCTTTGCCGTTGTAGAACATGGTGTTCAGGTTGGCTTTGAACCGCTCGAAAGCCTGTTCGCGCGTCAGGTGCCCCGCCTTGACTTCGGTTTCGTATCCAGCTGCCAATCCGTGAGCGGTCTGCACGACAGAGCGCAAGGTCTCCTTGCGCTCGTCCAGCATGTTCCGCTGGTCAAGCCAGAGAGCGGCGGCGGCCATCGCGATGGACACAACGCCAGCCAGCACGACCAAAGCCGACAGCTTGGCCCGCAGGGTCAGTTTCAGTGCGCTCATAGGCTATCCCCCCGTCGTTATGGAGGGGACAGAGCAAGGACGGTGCCAACCCGCAAAACGGGATGGAGCCTTGGGGCTGCCACGAAAAGGCGAAGGCGCGCCGGGGCAATCCGCCATCCGTGCGAATTGCGGCAAGCAAGCTGCTTCGCATTTTGCGAAAAGTCAGCCGGCCTTGACGTCGGTGACCCCGGCGGCGCGGCCCAGGCACTCGGCGATCCAGGCGGACAGGCTCTTGCCCTCCCGCGCGGCGCAGTCGGCGATGGCGCGGTGCAGGATCGGGTTGATGCGGATGGCGAGGCGTCCGGAGAAGGGCTGTTCGCCGTCGCCGCCCATATCGCAGGACAGATCGAGATAATCGTCCACCGCCCGCCGGAAAGACTCCCGAAGCTCGTCCACAGACCGGCCGGAAAAGGTGATGCCGTCGTGGGTGTTGATGACTTCGCCGACGAAGACGCCCGCTTCGTTGTCGAAGTCGATCTGGGCCTTGTAACCCTTGTATTCCATCATCGCGGCATTCCCGGGAGAGGTATTCCAATGAAACGGGCGCCGGCGCTCCGGCCCCCACCCTCTGTGACTGACCATACTCCGGGAGGGCGACCGCAGGGTTTGACCTGCCTCAATTCTCTCAACCGGCCAGGAGACGACTGCGGGCCGGCTGCGGAGTTTGAGCCATCCGGCAGGCCCGGCTACAGTGGCCGCTTGGCCCCTTCCCCGTTGGCGCCCCCCATGACCGCAACACCGCCCGTCCATCCGGTTCCGGCCCGGCCCATCCTGATCCGCAGCCTCGGCGACGCGCTGGCCGCGGCGCGGGCGGCCGAGCCGGCCGGCACCGGCCTGACCCTGATGGCGCCGCCGGCGGGGGGAGCGCTCTGGCTGCTCGGCGTGCTGGAGCGGGTGCGCCGCTCCCACCCCGGACTGGCATCGACCGGCCTGCTCGACTGCGGCGACCGGGCCGGCGAGGCGCAGGGGGCGCTGGCGGCCGGCGTGCCGGCCTTGCTGTTCACCGGCCATCCGCAGGCGGCGGACCGCCTGGCGGCAATCGCCGCGGCCCATGGCGCCACCCTGCTGACCCGATGCCCGCCGCTGCTCGACCTCGCCGCCGAAAGTCGGGGAAGCGACCGCGCCGAAAGGCTGGAGGCCCTATGCCGTGACTGGCTGGCGCGGGCCGAAGGATAGGGCCCGACTACCGCTTTTTCGCACAGCCTCTCCGCGCAAAGGTGGTGTAACGTCACCTTAGGATATTTTTGTGACACGCCGCCCTCCCTCCGATGCCGGATGACCAGCCCATGAGCATCACCTCCCTAACCACGCCGGATCAGGCGATTGCGCAACCCCACCGTCCGGGGCAGGCCGGCGGCGGCCGGCACTCCGAACGGATGGGACACAGGCCGGCACCCGGGCCGGAGAAGATGCGCGGCCTCAGGCTGGTCGCCGTCTGGGTCGGGCTGACCGTGGGGTCCTGGGCGGTGCTCGGCGGGGCCGGATACGGGCTCTACACGCTGGCGGGAACCCTTCTGCCCTAACCCCTTCGGACGGGCTCAGGTCCCCCGCAAGGGCCCTCCCCGACCGCAGGCCCTAGGCCGTTCAGGCGTGGCAAATGGCCGCTTTATGCCCCTCCCGCCGTTGCAAAGCGGCCCAATACGGGCTAAGACGGCGCCATTTCCAAGAATGCCTCAGGGGAAGAGCCACAATGAAGCTCACGCGCCGCGTCAAAGACATTCTCGCCAACTACGAGAGCGACAATCCCGGCACCAAGGCGAACCTCGCCCGCATCCTGATGGAAGGCAAGCTCGGCGGTACGGGCAAGCTGGTGATCCTGCCGGTCGACCAGGGCTTCGAGCACGGGCCCGCCCGCAGCTTCGGCCCGAACGATGCCGGCTATGACCCACACTACCATTACCAGCTGGCCATCGACGCGGGCTGCAACGCCTACGCCGCTCCCCTGGGCTCGCTGGAAGCCGGCGCCGGCACCTTCGCCGGCTCGATCCCGCTGATCCTGAAGATGAACAGCGCCAACTCGCTGTCCACCCAGAAGGAAGCCGCCGACCAGGCCGTGACCGCCTCGGTCCAGGACGCCCTGCGCATCGGCGCGTCGGCCATCGGCTTCACCATCTATCCCGGCTCCGACTGCATGTACGACCAGTACGAGGAGTTCCGCGAGCTGTCGAAGGAGGCCAAGTCCTACGGCCTCGCCACCGTGCTGTGGTCCTACCCGCGCGGCGGCGCCGTCACCAAGGACGGCGAGCTGGCCATCGATGTGATCGGCTATGCCGCCCACATGGCCGCTCTGCTGGGCGCCCACATCATCAAGGTCAAGCTGCCGTCGGCCACGCTGGAGCAGCCGGAAGCCAAGAAGATCTACGAGTCGAAGAACATCCCCATCGCCACCCAGGCGGAGCGGGTGAAGCACATCATGCAGTGCGCCTTCAACGGCCGCCGCATCGTGGTCTTCTCCGGCGGCGCCACCAAGGGCGAGGATGCGGTGTTCGAGGACGCCCGCGCCATCCGTGACGGCGGCGGCAACGGCTCGATCATCGGCCGCAACGCCTTCCAGCGCCCGCGCGAGGATGCCCTCAAGCTGCTCGACCGGATCATGAAGATCTACCAGGGCCGGGAGTAACACTTGGCCAAGGGAAAGCCGACGCAGGCGGAACCTGCCTGCCGACTGTACCTCGTGACGCCGCCGGCCCTGGAGCCGGCGGCGTTCGCGCCGATTCTGGCGGAAGCGCTGGATGCGGGCGACGTCGCCTGCGTCCAGCTTCGCTTGAAGGACTGCTCAGAGGACGACATCCGCCGCGCCTGCGACGTGCTGCGCCCCATCGTGCAGGAGCGTGACGTCGCCTTCATCCTGAACGACCATCCGCGCCTGGCGCGGGAGGCCGGCTGCGACGGCGTCCATGTCGGCCAGACCGACACGCCCTATCGCGACGCCCGCAAGATCATGGGCAACGACGCCATCGTCGGCGTCACCTGCCACGACAGCCGCCATCTCGCCATGATCGCCGGCGAGGAAGGGGCGGACTATGTCGCCTTCGGCGCCTTCTTCCCCACCGCCACCAAGACGGCCGAATACAAGGCCGAGCCGGATCTCCTGAGCTGGTGGTCGGAGTTGATGGAGGTTCCCTGTGTCGCCATCGGCGGCATCACCGCCGAGAATTGCGCGCCGCTGGTCACCGCGGGCGCCGATTTCCTGGCCGTGGTCAATGCCGTCTGGGGCCATCCCCAGGGTCCGGGCGCCGGGGTCCGGGCACTGAACGCCGCCATCGAGGCTGCACTGGCCGGTCCGGCCGGCTGACATCGGGAGGCCGGCCGGCTGTGTGTGTACCGGCCATGCTGAAACACAGCATGCAGGCTCCGCCGAATCATAGTATGCCGGCTCCGCCGATTTACGGACAGGCCGGCTCCGCCGGCGGTGCATCTACGCAGGTTTCCGCACAATCATGGACCTTCTGACGCCCGAGTCGCTGGGCATCCTGTTCGCCGTCGGCCTGCTGGCCGGCTTCGTCGATTCGATTGCCGGCGGCGGCGGCCTGCTGACCATCCCCGCCCTGCTGGCCGCCGGCCTGTCCCCGGCCGAGGCGCTGGCGACCGGCAAACTGCAATCCAGCTTCGGATCGCTGTCCGCCACCATCAAGTTCGTCCGCCGCGGCGAGGTCCATCCGGCGTCGATGCGGACAATGATCCTCTGCACCTTCGTTGGCGCCGGCGCCGGCGCCACGCTGGTGCAGATGCTCGACCCCAGCTTCCTGCGCGACGTCATCCCGATCCTGCTGATCGGCATCGCCCTCTATCTGCTGCTGTCGCCCAAGGCCGGCGACGTGGATGCCCACCAGCGCATCGGCGAGCATGCCTTCGCGCTCAGCATCGGCACCGGCATCGGCTTCTACGATGGTTTCTTCGGGCCGGGCACCGGCACCTTCTTCGCCATCGCCTTCGTCTCGCTGCTTGGCTACAACCTGCGCAAGGCGACCGCCCACACCAAGGTGCTGAACCTGACCAGCAACCTCGCGTCGCTGCTGTTCTTCATCGCCGGCGGGCATGTGCTGTGGACGGTCGGGCTGGTGATGGGCGTCGCGCAGTATATCGGCGCCCAGGCCGGCGCCCACATGGTGATCCGCAACGGCGCCCGAGTCGTGCGCCCGATGCTGGTCGTCGCCTCCATCGTCATCACCGCCAAGCTGGTCTGGACCGACGAGCACAACATCCTGCGCGAGCTGTTCAGCGCCGCAGCCGCCTGGGTCGCCTGACCATCGCCTGACCCAACGCCCGACGGGCGGACTCCACCGCTCCTTGCGTCTGCATATCTCCACCGACAGTCGACAATCTTGCGAACGCCGCCGTAGGGGTTAGCCCCATCCGGCGGCGTTCGCGCATGCACGCCCGTCTTTTCCCCTTCCGATTTCCGTCAGGCTCCGCAAAGCTGTTCGTGCGGCCAACAAAAAGTGGTGGGACACCCTTTACGTAAGCGTCAGTTCGTGTATCATTGCGTCAATAACACAATTGGGGGAAGGAACGAATGTCTCCGACGACGCTCAAGACACGCCTGCTGACCGCCGCCGCCGCCATTGCGGTCACCGCGGCGACCGCCTCCACGGCCTTCGCCGCCGGCTTTGCGTTGAAGGAGCAGAGCGTATCGGGCCAGGGCACCGCCTATGCCGGCGTGACCGCCGGCGGCAACGGCGACGCCAGCTCGATGTTCTACAATCCGGCGACCATGGGGCTGGTGACCGGGATCGAGGCGGTGCAGACCGCCACCGGCGTCATCGTGAAGTCGAAGGTCGACAGCGCCAGCGCCAACCGCGCCCGGCGGCTGGGCGGCACCTCGATCGGCGGCAACGCCTCGCCCGGCGACATCGCCCAGGATGCCATCGTCCCGGCCGGCTACTTCGTCTATTCGATCGATGACGACCTGAAGGTCGGCATCTCGGCCAACGGCCCCTGGGGCTTGGTCACCGATTACGGCGACAGCTGGATCGGCCGCTATCACGGCATCCGTTCCGACCTGCGCACCTACAATTTCTCGCCGTCGGTGTCCTACCGCATCAACCCGATGATCACGCTGGGCGGCGGCGTCCAGGTCCAATATGCGAAGGCCAAGCTGTCGCAGTCGTCCGACTTCGGCGCCAGCCGCCTCGGCCGTCCCGGTTCGCTCGACGTGAAAAGCGATATGACCGGCGACGACTGGGGCTGGGGCTTCACCCTCGGCGCCCTGATCGAGCCGGTGAAGGGAACCCGCGTCGGCCTTGCCTACCGCTCGGCGGTGAAGCACACGCTGACCGGCACCATCTCCTTCACCGGCCTGCCGTCGTCGCTTGCCGGCGCCCTCCCCGCCCAGAGCATCAACGCCGACCTGACCACGCCGGACATCGCCTCAATCGGCCTGTACCACGAGGTCAACGACCGCTGGGCGGTGATGGCCGACGTGCAATGGACCAACTGGTCGCGCTTCCGCGAACTGCGCGTCAACGTCGCCAACCCGGCGCTCAACTCCGTGACGGAAGAGCACTGGAAGGACAGCTGGTATTATGCGCTCGGCACCTCCTACAAGGTGACCGACAAGCTGACGTTGCGCGCCGGCGCCGCCTTCGACAAGGGTTCGGTCGACGTCGAGTACCGCACGCCGCGCATTCCGGAGCAGAATCGCTACTGGCTGTCGGCCGGTGCCGGCTATCAGCTCACCGACAATCTGCGTGTCGATGCCGCCTACTCGCACGTCTTCATTCCGAAGACCTCGGTCGCCCTCACCGACGACCTGACCGGCCCCGAAGCCGGCCGCGGCAACCTGAACGTCGATTACAAAAGCAGCATCGACCTGATCGGCCTGCAGGCGAAGTTCACGTTCTAAGAACGCTTGCCCTCTCCCGCCCAACAGCCAATCCCTTCTCTCCCCTGGGGAGAAGGTTAGGATGAGGGGGTTCGGCGCAGCCGAAGAGATCATGCCGCGCGTCCCCCTCTCCCCGCCCCTCTCCCCAGGGGGGAGAGGGGGATTCTCCTCTCACACCCCGGCGACCGGCAGCCACAGCACCTGCTCGATGCTCTCGGCGCCGCTGCACAGCATCGCCAGCCGGTCGAAGCCCATGGCGATCCCGCTGCTCTGCGGCATGCCATGTTCCAGCGCCGCCAGGAAATCCTCGTCCACCGGGAAGCGCTCGCCATAGAGCCGTTCCTTCAGCGCCATGTCCGCCTCGAAGCGGGCGCGCTGCACCGCCGGATCGGTCAATTCCCCGAAGGCGTTCGCCAGTTCCAGCCCGCAGGCATACAGCTCGAAGCGCTCCGCCAGCCGCGGGTCCTCCGGCTTGGGCCGCGACAGCGCCGCCATGCACAGCGGATAGTCGGTCAGCACGCAGGGCACGCCCTCGCCCAGATGCGGCTCGATCCGGTCGAACATGATACGGAAGACGATGTCCTCCCAACGGTCGCCCTCATGCGGCGCGATGCCGATGCGCGCCGCCTCCGCCGCCAGGGCGGCCGGGTCGGGATCGTGGCTGCCGTCATAGGTCGCCATCAGGTCGATGCCGGCATACTCGTGAAACGCCTCGGGCACGGTCAGGATACGCCACGGCGCGAAGGGATCGCAGGTCATGCCGCGGAAGTCGAAGCGACGCCGCCCGCCGGCCTCGGCCCCGGCGCACAGCAGCTCCCGGCAATCGTCGATCAGCGTGCGATAGCCCTCGCCCGCGCGATACCATTCCAGCATCGAGAATTCCGGCGCGTGCGTGCCCGACCGTTCGCCGTTGCGGTAGACATGCGCCAGCTGCCACAGCCGCGGCAGGCCCGCGACCAGCAGCTTCTTCATGGCGAATTCCGGGCTGGTGTGCAGGTAGAGCGGCCGGCTGTCGTCGGGGTGCGATCCCCGCAATTCGGTGGCGAAGGCCTGGAGATGCGGCTCCATCCCCGGCGACACCTGAAGGGCCGGCGTGTCGACCTCGATGAAGGCCAGCTCCTCGAACACGCGGCGGACGGCGTTCAGCACCCGGCCGCGCGCCGCCAGATAGGGGCGGCGGCGGGCCAGCGCCTCGGGATGCCAGGGGGGGAGTTCGGCGGATGGGATGGAGGCGGACATGTCGGCGCGCTCTTGATGGACAATCGAAAGGGGTGCGGCCGCATCAGAGCATCCACGGCCGGCGTACTCAAGCCGGCTCGGGATTGGTCACAGCCGCTGCCTGTGATAAACTCCGCCCATCGCCGCCAAACCGCGGGGGCAAACCGCAGGGCCGGGCCGCAGGGTCGCGACGGATGGAACACTGAACAGGGTCGGCAAAAGCGTTTCAAACGTTCCAAACGTCGCAGTGCTGGAGCCGTTCTAAACCCGGCGGGCCGGTTTGGCGAAGAATCGCCCGTCAATTGGCCGGATTGCGCGCGGTTATCGTTCCGCGCCGTTGCCTACGGGCGGTCAAGCTGGTAGGGTCCGCGCCGCCCATATTTCCGGAAGTCATGAGTAAGCCATGAAGGTCAATGCCAACACGATGCGCCCCGGCCATGTGCTGGAGCACAACGGTAAGCTCTGGGTCATCACCAAAACCGCCATCGTGCAGCCTGGCAAGGGCGGCGCCTTCATCCAGCTGGAAATGAAGGACGTTCGCACCGGCAACAAGTCGATCGAGCGGTTCCGCACCCAGGAGACCGTTGAGCGCGCTCGCCTGGACGAGCATGAGATGACCTTCCTCTTCGCCGAAGGTGACAGCTTCACCTTCATGGACAAGGAAAGCTTCGAGCAGGTCTCCATCCCGCGCGACATCATCGGCGAACCGGCCGTCTTCCTCCAGGACGGCATGGAAGTCACCGTGCAGAGCCACGAAGGCTCGCCGCTGGGCGTCGAGATCCCCGGCAAGGTCACGCTCCTGATCACCGAGTCCGACCCGGTGGTGAAGGGGCAGACGGCCTCTTCGTCCTACAAGCCGGCCAAGCTGGAGAACGGCGTGTCGATCCTGGTTCCGCCGCACATCGAGGCCGGGACCCGCGTCGTCGTCGATACCGCCAGCGGCGAATACGTCGAGCGCGCCAAGGACTGATCCTTTCCAAGGTCCGTCCTGCCATCACCGGTCTTCGCCATGCGCGGAGGCCGGTGTATTGTTTTCTGGTTCCTGCTGCACGAAACGGTACACCAACACCCATGGCCACCCGCTCCGCTCTCATCAACGTCATGGTCCGCGCCGCCGAAAAGGCCGCGCGCGGTCTCGTCCGCGACTTCGGCGAGGTCGAACACCTCCAGGTGTCGCGCAAGGGGCCCGCGGACTTCGTGTCCGCCGCCGACCTGAAGGCCGAACGCACCCTGCGCGAGGAATTGCAGAAGGCGCGGCCCGAATTCGGCTTCCTGATGGAGGAGAGCGGCGCGTCCAAGGGCAGCGATGCCGAGGCCCGCTGGATCGTCGATCCGCTCGACGGCACCACCAACTTCCTGCATGGCCTGCCGCACTGGGCGATCTCCATCGGTGCCGAGCGCAACGGCGAGATCGTCGCCGGCGTGATCTATGCTCCCATCATTGACGAGCTGTTCTGGACCGAGAAGGGTGCCGGCGCCTACGTCAACCACACCCGCCTGCGCGTGTCCGAACGCCGCAAGCTGGAGGATTGCGTGATCGCCACCGGCATCCCGTTCAAGGGCCGCGGCGACCACGGCACCTTCCTGAAGGAACAGGAAGCGGTGATGAAGGAGGTCGCGGGCATCCGCCGCTTCGGCGCCGCCTCGCTCGACCTCGCCTACACCGCCGCCGGCCGATTCGACGCCTATTGGGAACGCGGCCTGGCTCCCTGGGACTGCGCGGCCGGCGTGCTGATGGTCACCGAGGCCGGCGGTTTCGTCGGCGAGATCGAGGGCGGCCGCAACCCGGTCTTCACCGGCAACGTGCTCGCCGCCAACAGCCACCTCCAGGTCCCGGTCGCCCGCCTGCTGAAGGGCGCCAAGGGCTGACCCCCGGCCCGCCCGTCCGCCGCCCTCCCGAACGGAGACGGCGGATGAGCGGTTGTGGCTGGAGCGATCGATAGGCTATGGTTTGCGGGACAAAGGTTTAACGGGACACATCGTTTTGCGCCGCTGGGGACACGCCGACCGCAAGCACCTTGCCGCCGCCGCTCTGTGCGCGGTCTGGACGCTCTCTCCGGCTGCCCTGTCGGCGGCTGCCCCGGCCATCAATGCCGCCGCGACGCCCGCCGGCCTGACGCTGGAGAATGCGGTTCCCCTGTCGATCCCGCCGCGCCCCAGCCTGCGCACGCCGCCGCCGGTCAAGGCGCCGCCCCGCCTCACCTTGCCGCAGCCGCTCGAAGCTCCGCCGCCGCCGGCTTTGACCGAAGGTCCGGCCCAGCAGACCCCACGCTCCACCACCGCCAAGACCCAGCCGCCAGCCACGGCTCCCGCCCAGCCGCAGCAGCCCGCTGCGCAGGCGACGCCCGCCGCCCCGGCACCCGTCACTCCGGCACCCGCTGCACCGCGGACCGACACGGCCGCACTACCCCCTCCCCCGGAGGCGGCACCTCCTGCGGCTAGCCTGCCACCTTCGAGCGTTTTGAGCCTTGTCTTCGCGGCCGATGCCACCAATCTGCCGGATGCGGCGGACGCCGTGGTCGACCGGATCGTTGAGCGGTTGCGTGCCAGCGACACCGCAAGGCTCCAGCTTCGCTCCTACGCCAGCGGCACGCCGGATACGGCGCGCGAGGCGCGGCAGCGGGCGCTGGCCCGGGCGCTGGCATTGCGCGAGCGGCTGACCGCTTTCGGGATCCGCAGCACCCGCGTCGATGTCCGTGCGTTGGGCCTGGACGAGGGCGGTGGGGTTCCCGACCGCATCGACGCCGTCTTTCTGAACGAGTAGCAGCGCCCACACCGTGCGCGAGGTCTGATCGGAATACCCCTTCGGAGCATCATGACCGCCATAATCCCGACGACCCGACCGCAGGAGGTATCCGCCCTCATGACACGCCCGGAGCGGTTCCTGACCCGGATGATCCTGTTCCTGGTCGTGGTCTGCGCGGTGACCGGCCTGCTGTTCCCCGCCTTGCGCTCGGCCTTCCTCAACAACGCACCGCTGAATGGCGTCATCCTGGCGACCTTGCTGGCCGGCATCGCCTTCATCTTCCGGCAGGTCCTGATGCTCCGCCCCGAAGTGGCGTGGCTGGAGCAGTACCAGAGCGGCGTCGCCCCGGCCTCCCTGCAGGAGCCGGTGCTGCTGGCGCCGATGGCGCGCATGCTGGGCGAGCGGCGCGGCCGGCTGACCCTGTCGGCCCTGTCGATGCGCTCGATGCTGGACGGCATCGCGTCGCGCCTCGACGAATCGCGGGAGCTGTCGCGCTATCTGATCGGCCTGCTGATCTTCCTCGGCCTGCTCGGCACCTTCTGGGGGCTGCTGCACACCGTGCAGTCGGTCGGCGGCGTCATCGGCAGCCTGTCGGTGCAGGGCGGCGACGTCGGCAGCATGTTCTCCCGGCTGCAACAGGGGCTGGAAGCGCCGCTGGTCGGCATGGGCACCGCCTTCTCCTCCTCGCTGTTCGGTCTGGCCGGATCGCTGGTGCTGGGTTTCCTCGAACTCCAGGCCAGCCAGGCCCACAACCGCTTCTTCCAGGATCTGGAGGACTGGCTGTCCAGCGCCACCCGCCTGTCGAGCGGGGCTGCCGGCGGGCTCGAGTCGGGTGACCACGCCGCATCGGCCTATCTGACCGCCCTGCTGGAGCAGACCGCCGAGAACCTCGATTCGCTCCAGCGCACCGTCGCCACCGCCGAAGAGGGTCGCCGCGCCGCCAACGCCAACCTGATGGCGCTGACCGAGCGGCTGTCCAGCCTGACCGACCATATGCGGGCCGAGCAGCAGCTTCTCCTGCGCCTTGGCGAGAACCAGCTGGAGGTGAAAGGGCTGCTCGACCGGCTGGCGGAGAATTCCGGCGCAGGCTTCGACGACGCCTCGCGCCAGCATCTGCGCAACATGGACATCTACCTCGCCCGCATCGTCGAGGAATCCTCCAACGGCCGGGTCCAGGCGGTGCAGGAGATCCGCAGCGAGATCAAGCTGCTGGCCCGCACCATCGCCGCACTCGCCGAAGAAGCCGACCAGCAGCCGCGCTGATACCCAGACCACCATAGGCCAACGCCGGGAGTTCCCATGGCCAGCATCAGCCGCCGCAACGGCCACCGCGACGCCAGCGCATGGCCCGGCTGGGTCGACGCCCTGTCGTCGCTGGTGATGGTCGTCATCTTCCTGCTGATGGTCTTCGTCGTGGCGCAGTTCTATCTCGCCACCGCCCTGACCGGCCGTGACGAGCAGCTGACCGCGCTCAACCACAAGATCGCGGAGATGAACGACCTGCTGGCGATGGAGCGCGACGCCAACGCCGACCTGCGCGTCAATATCACCCAGCTGTCGACCGAGCTTCAGACCTCGGTCACAACCCGCGACGACATGACCCTGAAGCTGAGCCAGGTTCAGGAGGACCGCGACCGCACCGCCCGCACGCTGGAGGAACTCCAGCGCAATGTCCGCGTCGACCGCGAATCGCTCGACTTGAAGCTGAAGGAGATCCTCAGCCTCCAGGCCGACATCAAGGCCCTGCGCGACGCCCGGCAGAAGCTGGAGGGCGAGCTGGCCGCCGCCATGGCCGCGACCAAGCTGACCGAACAGCAGCGCCAAGCCCTGCTGGCCGAACTCGGCACCACCCGCGACCGGGCCAAGGCCCTGGAATCGGAACTGGCGTCGGCCACCGAGAAGACGATGCTGGCGCAGAAGGAGATCGACCAGCGTGACATCCGCCTGAAGGGGCTGGAGTCGCAGCTGGCCGGCAGCCGTACCCAGGCCCAGAAGGATCTGGATCAGCGTGACCTGCGCATCCGCGACCTGATGGCTTCCCTGACCGGCGAGCAGGCGGAAGGCACCAAGAGCAAGCAGCAGATCGACCTGCTGAACCAGCAGCTTCTGGCGCTCCGCGACCAGCTCGCCCGCATCGGGGCGGCGCTGGAGACGTCGGAGAAGGCGTCGGCGGAGCAGAAGGTGCAGATCGCCGAACTGGGCGCCCGGCTCAATCAGGCGCTCGCCGCCAAGGTCCAGGACCTCGCCCGCTACAAGTCGGAGTTCTTCGGCCGCGTCCGCGAGGCGCTGGGCAGCCGGCCGGACGTGCGGATCGTCGGTGACCGCTTCGTCTTCCAGTCGGAACTGCTGTTCCCGTCCGGATCGGCCACGCTGGAGGAGGCCGGCAAGCAGCGCTTGGCTGATCTCGCCCGCACCCTGATCGAGATCGGCAAGGCGATCCCCTCCGACATCAACTGGGTCCTGCGAGTGGATGGACATACCGACATCAAGCCGGTGCGTTTCCAGTTCGCCTCCAACTGGGAACTGTCTTCGGCCCGCGCGCTGTCGGTGGTCAAGTTCCTGATCGACCAGGGCATCCCGGCGGAGCGGCTGGCTGCCGCCGCCTTCGGCGAGTTCCAGCCCATCGACCCCGGCACCTCGGACGAGGCGCTGGCGAAGAATCGCCGCATCGAGATCAAGCTGGACCAGCGCTAGAAAAATTGAAAAAGCACATTCATTAATTTACCTATCGAGATTATTGAGGATGAGAAGATGAAGAAGATTACTATTGCAGCAATTTTCTTTTCGGCGATGTCTCTTTGGTTGGCATGGTCATTTCTTAGATTGATCCTTCCTTATTTTTCAAGTTTCGTAGATTGGAAAATCGACAAACTTGGTCAATGGGGAGATAGTTTCGGCGCTCTTAATACACTCTTCTCAGGATTCGGATTTTCTGCTGTTTTAATAACCCTCATCCTCCAACAAAATCAGAACAAAATCAGCAGAGACGAACAACACAAACAAAGATTTGATGCGTCTTATTTTCAGTTACTCACCTTTCTGAGAGAGAGTCGAGAAGAAGTTAATTTCCGCTTTAGTGATCAATACAAAGCTAAAAGCAGGAATTTCAACAATTTAACCCAAACTGGTCATTCCGCCTTTAAAGCGGCTTGGGACGAATCATCATATTGGCTTGAGAGAAAATTAGAATCAGAGTGGAGCAAAGAATATGCAGGACAAATATATTACGCGCACGTTCACAAACACTATGAGAATAATTTCGGGCCCTACTTCCGCCTGATATACACAATCTTATCCAAGATCAAAAACGACAGCGTCTTGTCCATTGATGATAAGATATTTTACTCAAATTTACTGAGAAGTCAGCTTACCAGCTACGAGCTAGCGCTAATTGGGCTTAACGCCTTAACTCCTGTTTCAAAAGATTTTCAAGATCTGATTACGGAATTTAGAATGCTAAAGTATCTACCGGAACACAGCAGACGAAAGCGGATATTACTGAAGTTTTTTGATATGCGCGCGTTTCAAGGGCGAGATGAATAAATTAAATAAATTTCTTCAACTGCCATTGTATAGTTAGCTCTGCCACTCCTCCCGCAGGATGGCGTAGAGGACATGGTCGCGCCATGCGCCGTCGATGCGCAGGTAACCGCGGGCATAGCCTTCGTGGGAAAAGCCGACCTTTTCCAGCAGACCGCGGCTCGGCAGGTTGGTGGGCAGGCAGGCGGCCTCGACCCGGTGCAGGCCGAGCTGGCCGAAGGCGAATTCCAGGGCCAGCCGGGTGCCGCCGGAGACATAGCCGTTGCGGGCGTAGGGCTGCCCGGCCCAATAGCCGAGCGTCCCCATCTGCGCCACGCCGCGGCGGATGTTGGTGAGGCCGAGCCCACCGACCAGCGCGTCGGTCCCCCGGTCGAAGATCAGGAAGCTGTAGCCGAGATCGTCCCGCCATTCCTGCGCCTGCCGCCGCAGCCGCCGGGCGAAGGCGGTGCGCGTCAGGGCATCGGCCGGCCAGGTGGGTTCCCACGGCGTCAGGAATCCGCGCGAGGTCGCTCGAAGATCGGCCCACTCCCGCCAGTCGCGCGGCAAGGGCGGCCGGATGTAGCAATGCGGTCCGTCGAGCCGGATCGCGGGAGGGCTGATGAAGCCGCTGCCGAGAAGGCGGATCATTGAGCGATCACCCTTCCTCTCCCGCCTTCTCTCAGGAGAAGAGGGATCCGCATCCCGGTCCATCCACGCAGTGCATCCCCCTCACCCCGTCCCTCTCCCCGCTTTCGGCGGACCGGAGGTCCGCCTGCCGCGTCAGCGCAAACTCCGTTTGCGCGTGAGCGGGGGGGAGAGGGGGAAAACTGCGGGGGGAGAGGAGTGGCCGCCACCGTCTTCATCGTCAGGCGAGACGCTCCGCGATGCGGTCGTAGCTTTCCAGCTTGGCGATGGGACCGAGAGCGGCGACGGTCGGACGGCTGGCGCGCAGGCGGGATGCCGCCTTGACCACGGACTCGCGGTCGACGCCATCGATCTTCGCCACGATCTCTTCCACCGGAACCGGGCGGTCGTAGATCAGGACCTGCTGGCCCAACTGCTCGCAGCGCGACATGGTGCTTTCCAGCGCCATCAGCGTGCCGGCCTTCAACTGGGCGCGGGCGCGGGCGACCTCGTCCTCGGTGACGTCGGCGCCGACCTTGGCGATCTCGTCGCAGACGACGGGGACCAGTTCCGCCACCTCGTCCTCGCCGGTGCCGGCATAGACGCCGAACAGGCCGCCGTCATGGTAGCCGCCGGTGAAGGTGTAGATGGAATAGACCAGCCCGCGCTTCTCCCGCACCTCCTGGAACAGGCGCGACGACATGCCGCCGCCGAGCAGGGTCGAGAGGACCGAATGGGCGTAGAAGTCCGGATCGTGCACCCCAACCCCGTCGAAGCCGAGCACGAGGTGCATCTGCTCCAGGTCGCGGTCCTCGCGGAAGTCACCGCCGGTGTAGCGGGCGGTTTCCGGCTTGGGCGGAGCGCCGCTCGGCAGGTCGCCAAACGCCTTGAACGCGAGGTCAACCATCCGGTCATGCTCGATCCGGCCGGCGGCGCTCAGCACCATGCCGGGGGCACCGTAATGGCCGGCTATGTAGTCGACCAGCGCCTCGCGCGGCAGAGATCCTACGATCTCGGCCGAGCCCAGCACCGGACGGCCGATGGCCTGCCCCGGATAGGCGGTGGACTGGAAATGGTCGAAGATGATGTCGTCGGGCGTGTCGGCGCTCTGGCCGATCTCCTGCAACACCACCGTGCGCTCGCGCACCAGCTCCTCGGCGTCCAGCGTGGAGTGCTGGATCATGTCGGACAGGATGTCGAGCGCCAGCGGCGCATCCTCGTGCAGGACCTTGGCGTAATAGGCGGTCTGCTCGCGGGTGGTGTAGGCGTTCAGCTGCCCGCCGACATTCTCGATCTCCTCGGAGATGCGGAAGGCCGAACGGCGGCTGGTGCCCTTGAACAGCATATGCTCGACGAGATGGGCGACGCCGTTGACGCTCGCCGCCTCGTTGCGGGTGCCAACCCCGACCCAGCAGCCGAGCGAAACGGACTGCACGTCGGGCATGGTGTCGGTCGCGACGCGAAGCCCGTTGGGCAACGTCGTCACACGAATGGAACTCATGCGGCCTCCTGGGCGGCGCGGGCGCGCTTGGTGACGAAGTCCTGGACCGCCGCCAGATCGTTCGGCAGGTCGGACAGGCGCTCCTCGCGCACATAAAGATCGGACAGGCGCGGCGGCAGGTCCGGCCGGCGGCCGGTCGCCTTTTCCACCGCGTCGGGGAACTTGGCGGGATGGGCGGTGGCGAGAACCACCATGGGAACGGACGGATCGACCCGGCCGGCGGCAACCGCCGCCTTCGCCGCCCCGATGCCGACCGCCGTGTGCGGGTCGAGCAGATAGAGGCTGTCCTTCCACACCTCGGCGATGGTCGCCATGGTGGCGGCCTCGTCCACCCGGTGGCCGGAGAAGATGGCCAGCGCGCGGGCGAGCTGCGCGTCGGTCACCGCGAACTTGCCCTCGGTGCGGAAGCGGTTCAGCGCGTCCGTCACGGCGGTGCCGTCGCGGTCGAGCAGGTCGAACAGCAGCCGTTCGAAGTTGGAAGAGATCTGGATGTCCATGCTGGGAGACAAGGTAGGCACGACGGGCGCCGCGACCATGCTCCCACTGGCGAAAAAGCGCGCCAGGATGTCGTTGCTGTTGGATCCCACCACCAGCGTCTCCATCGGCAGCCCCATGGAGCGGGCGCCGTAGGCGGCATAGACGTTGCCGAAATTGCCGGTCGGCACGGTGAAGGCGAGCTTGCGGTCCGGGGCGCCCAGCGCCACCGCAGCAGTGAAGTAATAGACGATCTGGGCCATGATGCGGGCCCAGTTGATCGAGTTCACCGCCGACAGCCCCATCCGGTCGCGGAAGGCGCCGTCGTTGAACATCGCCTTCACGAGATCCTGGCAATCGTCGAAGGTGCCGTCCAGCGCGATGTTGTGGACGTTGGACGACAGCACGCTGGTCATCTGCCGGCGCTGCACCTCTGACGTGCGGCCCTTGGGATGCAGGATGAAGATGTCGACGTTCTGGCGGTCGCGGCAGGCCTCGATGGCGGCCGATCCGGTGTCGCCGGAGGTGGCGCCGACGATGGTCACCCGCTGCCCGCGCTTGGTCAGCACATGGTCGAACAGGCGGCCGAGCAGTTGCAGCGCCACGTCCTTGAATGCCAGCGTCGGGCCGTGGAACAGCTCCAGCACCCAGGTGGTCGGGTCGACCTGCACCAGCGGGGTCACCGCGGCATGGTCGAAGCTGGCATAGGCGTCACGGACGATGGCGCGGAACTCGTCCTCGGCGATGGAGCCGCCCAGGAAGGGCAGCATCACCCGGACGGCGATCTCGCTGTAGGGCAGCCCGCGCATGGCGCGGATGTCGTCGGCCGTGAACTGCGGCCAGGTCTCCGGCACATAGAGGCCGCCGTCGCGCGCCAGCCCGGCAAGAAGGACGTCTTCGAAACCCAAGACCGGGGCCGCGCCCCGCGTGCTGACGTACCGCACCGCTTACACTCCGTCCGATGAAGTGGGCATAGTTAGCGAGGACCCCGCCCGCACGCAAGCGGTGCGGGACGCACGGCGCATATTCCATCCGGTTGGGACGGCTCCACGGCCTTGGGTGGAACGCCTGAAACACCATGAAACGGTTTTTCGGGGTGTGTTCACTGTTCAATCCGGGCCGGAGCCACTCACGCGGCCTCCCCCACCGCCTCGTCGGCGCCCTCGTCCGCACCGCGGCGGCGCACCAGCGAGGCGGCACGTTCCAGCACCTCCGGACCGGCGCCGGGGCGGTGGGCGTTCTCGGCGATGTGGCGGCGGTAGGCGCGGGCGCCGGGCAGCCCCTGGAACAGGCCCAGCATGTGGCGGGTGATGGAGGACAGCGGCGTGCCGCGCGTCATGCGCGCCTCGATGTAGGGCAGCATCGCCGCGATCACCGCATGGCGGTCGGGTCCGGGCTCCCCGCCCATCAGGCGGCGGTCGGCATCGGCCAGCAGATAGGGCGTCTCGTAGGCGGCGCGACCGATCATCACGCTGTCGAGCAGACCCAGATGTTCCTCGGCCTCGTCCAGCGTCTTGATTCCGCCGTTGATGGCGATGGTGAGGTGCGGATTCTCCGCCTTCAACCGGTGGACGAGGTCGTAGCGCAGCGGCGGGATGTCCCGGTTCTCCTTGGGGCTGAGGCCCTTCAGCCAGGCCTTGCGGGCATGGACGATGAAGTGGGTGCAGCCGGCGGCGGAGACGGTGCGGATGAAGTGGTCGAGCGTCGGCCACTCCTCCATCTCGTCGATGGCGATGCGCG
The DNA here is from genome assembly GCF_002573965.1 of Azospirillum palustre. NCBI lineage: Bacteria > Pseudomonadati > Pseudomonadota > Alphaproteobacteria > Rhodospirillales > Azospirillaceae > Azospirillum > Azospirillum palustre. The sequence continues at coordinate 1,837,853 of NZ_PDKW01000043.1, forward strand.
ACTTGACGGTGACGGGGATCGACACCGCCTCGCGCATGGCGCCGACCAGCCGCGCCACCAGTTCGGGCTCCGCCATCAGGCAGGCACCGAAGCGGCCGGACTGCACACGGTCGCTAGGGCAGCCGACGTTCAGGTTGACCTCGTCATAGCCCCAGTCCTCGGCGATGCGGGCGCAGGCGGCAAGGTCGGCCGGATCGGAGCCGCCGAGTTGAAGGGCCACCGGATGTTCCGCCGCATCGAAGCCCAGCAGCCGCTCGCGGTCGCCATGCAGCACGGCGCCCGTGGTCACCATCTCGGTGTAGAGCAGGGTCGAACGCGACAGCAGACGGTGGAAGTACCGGCAATGCCGGTCGGTCCAGTCCATCATCGGGGCGACGCTGAGGGGGATGGCGGGGGTGACGAGGTTCGGAGCGGTCATCGCGGTCAGCTCTGCTGCGGCCGGAAAAATCAGGATGGGCGAAACGGCGTCGGCGGGCAATCGCCGGGCGCAAATTCCGCCAAAAGCAAAAGGCCCGGCGATAAAGCCGGGCCTTCCAAACTTGTCGCGCACCTTGGAGAAGATGGCGTCCCCGACGGGAGTCGAACCCGTGTCGCCGCCGTGAAAGGGCGGTGTCCTAGGCCTCTAGACGACGGGGACGTCGTTCGCGGTGACGCGCTTTCTAAAGATCGGAGCCGCTGAGCGCAAGCGCTTTTTTGCATCCTCCGATACTTTTTGCGCCCTGCCCGCCCGACGCCCCGCCAACGCTCAGGCCGAGCGCGCCGGTGCCGCGTCGTCGATCAGCAGCTGGACTCCCTCAGAACCGTTCCAGCGGTCGATGCGCAACACGCCGGCAAGGTGGAACGGCGTGCCGCGGCCGGTCAGCAGGGCCTGGCCCATGTCGCTGTCGAGCGCGCGGAAGGCGATGGCCTTCAGCCGGGCACCGTCATTGCCTTGCAGGATGCAGCGGACATGGTTGGCGCCCACCACGTCGGCGCGCACAACACGGGCGTCGGCGATGGCGAAGCGCGGTTCGGCGTTGCCGGTGCCGTAGGGCCCGAGCTTGTCGAGCGTCGTCACCAGCCCGACGCTGGCGCCGCCAACCGACAGGGCGCCGTCCAGTTCCAGCGTCGGCACCAGCGGGGCGGATGCCACCTGTTCGGAGATGCGGCTGTGCAGGAAGTCGCGCAGCGCGTCAACCTTGTCGCCGGCAACGGTGAAGCCCGCCGCCATGCGGTGGCCGCCGCCGGCCAGCAGCAGCCCCTCCTGCCGGGCGGCGATCACCGCCGCACCGAGATCGACGCCGCGCACCGAACGGCCCGACGCCTTGCCGATGACGGTGCCGTCGGCGGTTTCCTCCAGCGCCACCACGCAGGCCGGGCGGCTGTAGCGCTCCTTCAGCCGGGCGGCGACGATGCCGATGACGCCGGGGTGCCAGCCGACGCCGGTGACGAACACCAGATCGGTCGTGCGCCCGGCCTCGGCGGCGACGCGCTCCAGCGCCTCGTCGAGGACCGCCTGCTCGATGGTCCGGCGTTCGGCGTTGTGGCCCTCCAGCCGCTGGGCCAGTTCCATCGCCTCGATGGGATCGTCGGTGGAGAGCAGGCGGGCGCCGAGGTCGGACGCCCCCACCCGGCCGCCGGCATTCACGCGGGGACCGAGGACGTAGCCGGCAAGGTAGGCGTCGGGCTTCTCCTTCACCCCCGCCACGTCGGACAGGGCGGCAAGGCCGGGGTTGGCGCGCCGCGCCATCACCTTCAGCCCCTGCGCCACCAGTGCGCGGTTCAGCCCGGTCAGCGGAACCACGTCGCACACCGTGCCGAGCGCCACGATGTCGAGCCATTCCATCAGGTTCGGCTCCGCCCGGTCGCGGTAGAAGCCGGACTGCCGAAGCACACGGTTGATGGCGACGATGGTGATGAAGGTGACGCCGGCGGCGCAGAGCGTGCGGTAGGCGCCGTCCTCGTCAAGCCGGTTGGGATTGACCAGTGCTACGGCAGGGGGCAGGCGCGGTTCGGCGGCATGATGGTCGAGCACGACGACATCGAGCCCGGCGTCGGCGGCGGCTTCCAGAGCGGCGAAGGCGGAAATGCCGCAATCGACCGTCACCACCAGCCGCACCCCCTCCCCTTTCAGGCGAAGCAGCGCCGGAGCGTTGGGGCCGTAGCCCTCGGTGATGCGGTCGGGGACATAGACGCGGATGTCGGCGCCGAGCGCGCGGAAGAAGCGGCGCAGCAGCGCGGCGGAGGTGGCGCCGTCGACGTCGTAGTCGCCGAAGACGGCCACCGGCTCGCCGTCGCGGATGGCCCGCGCGATGCGCTCGGCCGCGGGGTCCATGTCGCGGAAGCGCGAGGGATCGGGCAGCAGCGCCTTCAGCGTCGGGTTGAGGAAGGTTTCGCAGCTGTCCTCGGTGACGCCGCGGGCGGCCAGCACCCGGCCGACGATCTCCGGCAGCCCGCGCCCCTGGGTGAGGGCCTGCGCCTGCCGCTCGTCGCAGGGCCGCGCCTGCCAGCGCTTGCCGGACAGGGAGGCGGCGACGTTGAGGAAGGCGGCGGGCTCGGTCATGGCGGTGCGGCACGGTCTCTCTGGGATGGGGGCACAGCCATAGCAGAGATGGGCGCGCGGCGCACGGGTGGGTATGGACAGGGGTGGGATGAGTGCGGGAGAGGTGGAGCTGGACGGCTTTAAGCCGCCCGCATCCACACTGCGGTGTCGTGGAACGCCGCACCGCCGGCCGGCGGCACCGGTTCCGGCGAAGTCAGGCTGTTGATGCCCATGCCCTCGACGAAGGCGCTGTTCGGCCAGATGCCCTCGACGATCACCACGCCGCGCGGCACCCCGGCGAAGGACTTCGCATGGACCACCACGCTGCCCTGCGGGTTGCCCAGCCGCACCGCGTCGCCGTCGGCCAGAGCCAGCCCGGCCGCGTCGTCCGGGTGGATCAGCGCGGTGGGACGGCCTTCGCGCTTCTGGGCGGTCAGCGTCTCGGTGAAGGAGGTGTTGAGGAACTGGCGCGCCGGGGCGGTGACGAGGCGGAACGGATGCTCCGCATCGGCGTCGCGGGCGGGGGGCATATGGTCGGGCAGCTCAGGCATGCCGCCATAGGGGCCGAGCGCCGCCCAGTCGGGGGCGAAGCGGAACTTGGCATCCGGATGGGCGAAGCCGTTGAGGAAATGCGAGGTCTCGAAATCGGGCTGGGCATCGATCCAGCGGTCGGCGGTCAGGGTCGCCGCGTCGCCGAGATCGGACGCCTTCAGCATGGCGTCGATGATCTCCAGCGCGGTCATGCCGAAACCCGGATGCTCGGCGCCGACGCGGCGGGCGAGTTCGCTGATCACCCAATGGTTCTCGCGCGCCTCGAACTGCGGCTCGATCACCTTGCGGCCGATCAGGATGTGCATCTGGCCGCCGCCGCGGTAGATGTCGTCATGCTCCAGGAAGGTGGTGGCGGGGATCACCAGATCGGCCAGCCTGGCCGTGTCGGTCATGAACTGCTCATGCACCGCCACGAACAGATCCTCGCGCAGGAAGCCCTGGCGGACGCGGTTGGAATCCGGGCAGATCGTCACCGGGTTGGTGTTCTGGATCAGCATCGCCGTCACCGGCGGGCCGCTGGTCAGGTCGCGCGGGTCGCCGGTCAGCACCGCGCCGATGCGCGACTGGTCGAAGCTGCGCACCGACTTGTCGAGGCGGTCCAGCCCCTCCGACAGGGTCTTGTCCAGCTTGTAGATGCCCGACGAGCAGTAGAGCGCGCCGCCGCCCTTGTGCTGCCAAGCGCCGGTGACCACCGGCAGGCAGGAAACGGCATGGACCTGCGCCGCCCCGTTGTGGGCGCGCGACAGGCCGTAGCCGACGCGCAGGTAGGACCGCTTGGTGGTGCCGTAGAGGCGGGCGAACTCCTCGATCTCCGCTACGGTCAGGCCGGTGATCGATGCTGCCCATTCGGGGGTGCGGCTGGCGAGATGCGCCTCCAGCGCCGCGGTGTCGCCGGCGAGACGGTCGAGATAGGCGCGGTCGGCATAACCGTCGCGGAACAGCACATGCATCACCGCGCAGGCCAGCGCTCCGTCGGTGCCCGGCCGCAGCATCAGGTGCAGGTCGGAGACCTCGGCGGTGCCGGTGCGATAGGGGTCGATGGTGACCAGCTTGGCGCCGCGGCCTTTGCGGGCGCGGCTGACATGGGTCATCACGTTGACCTGGGTTGCCACCGGGTTGCCGCCCCAGTTGACGATCAGGTCGCTCTCCGCCATCTCGCGCGGGTCGGCGCCGCGGATGTCGCCATAGCCGGCGAGCCAGCCCATGTTGGCCGGCGTGTCGCACACCGTGCTGGTCTGGCGCGAATAGCCCTTGGCATGGCGCAGGCGCTGGATGCCGCCGCGCTGCACCAGGCCCATGGTGCCGGCATAGAAATAGGGCCAGACGGCTTCCGCACCATAGGTGCGTTCGGCGGTCAGGAAGGCGTCGGCGATGCGGTCCAGCGCCTCGTCCCAGCCGATTTCCGTCCACTGGCCGGAGCCCTTGGGGCCGCTGCGCAGCAGCGGGGTCTTCAGCCGGTCCGGCGCATGCACGCGCTCGGCATAGCGGCTGACCTTCGCGCAGATGACGCCGGCGGTGTAGCTGTTCTCGGCGGCGCCACGCACCTTGCCGATGCGGTCGGGGGCGAGGCGTTCCACCTCCAGCGCGCAGGTGCTGGGGCAATCGTGCGGACAGGCGGTGGGCAGGAACTGGGCCGACAAGGCTAACCTCTGGTCTGGCTGGCGGCGGGGAAGGCCGAAGTTTAGGCCCTGCCGCGCGCCGGCTTCAATCCGCAACAATGTATGGGTACAAAAAAGCGGGGCCGCGAAATCCCTTGTCCGGACTTCGCGGCCCCTGCCGATTTTAGCGAGAGAACCCCCTGACGACTTGCGGCTTTACATGAAGCCGAGCAGGCGCGGGAACCACAGCGTGATCGCCGGGACATAGGTGATGAGGCCGAGGAAGATCAGCATCGTCAGCAGCCACGGCCACACCGCCACCGTCAGCTCGGTGATGCCCATCTTGGTGATGCCCGAGGCGACGTAGAGGTTCAGGCCCACCGGCGGGTGGCACATGCCGACTTCCATGTTCACGATGATCAGGATGCCGAAATGCACCGGGTCGATGCCCAGCTTCATGGCGACCGGGAACAGGATCGGCGCCATGATCAGGACGATGGACGACGGCTCCATGAAGTTGCCGGCGGCCAGCAGGATGATGTTCACCACCAGCAGGAAGACCCACACGCCCATGTTCTGGTCGAGGATCCAGGCCGCCATGTTCTGCGGGATCTGCTCCGACGTCATCAGGAAGGAGAAGAGCACCGCGTTGGTGATGATATAGAGCAGCATCGCCGACATGCTGGCGCTGTCCAGCAGCACCTTCGGCACGCGGCGGAGCGGCATGTCCTTGTAGACGAAGACCGCGACGACGAAGGCATAGACCGCGGCCATCGCCGCCGCCTCGGTCGGGGTGAAGATGCCGCTGTAGATGCCGCCCATGACGACAATGATCAGCAGCAGGCCCCAGAAGCTCTCGCGCAGGGCATGCATGCGCTGCTTGAGGCTGGCCTTGGGCAGGCGCGGATAGCCGAACTTGCGGGCGCGGTACCAGGTGGTGAAGCCGAGGAAGCAGGCCAGCATGATGCCCGGCACCACGCCGGCGATGAACATCTGGCCGATGGAGGCGGCCTGCGGATGGCCGGTGGTGGCGACGCAGTACATCACCATCACGATGGACGGCGGGATCAGGATGCCGAGCGCGCCCGAGGTGGTGACGATGCCGGCGCCGAAATTCTTCGGGAAGCCCTGCGCCACCATGGCCGGCAGGATGATCGAGCCGATGGCGACCACCGTGGCCGGGCTGGAGCCCGACACCGCCGCGAACAGCGCGCAGGCCATCACGCCGGCAAGGCCGAGGCCGCCGTGCCAGTGGCCGACCATCGAGGTGGCGAAGTTGATCATGCGGCGCGCAACGCCGCCATGGGTCAGGAAGTTGCCGGCCAGGATGAAGAACGGGATCGCCATGATCTCGAACTTCTCGATGCCGGTGAACAGCTTCAGGGCCACGGCGTCGATCGGCACGTCGGTCATGAAGAACAGGAAGGACAGAACCGTCAGGCCGAGCGAGATGGAGATCGGCATGCCGGTGAGCATGAGGGCCAGCAGCAGCCCGAAGATGATGGCGGCGTTCATGCCGGGCCTCCTTCCTTGGCGGCTTCGACCGGGTCGATGCCGTCGACCTGGGCATGGTCGTGGTGGGGCAGTTCACCGGTGCGGATGAAGGTCCAGGCGACCTGGAGGAAGCGGAAGCACATCAGGTAGGAGCCGAGCGGCACCGCCAGATAGATGATCCACATCGGCCATTCCAGATCGGCCGACACCTGCTCGGTCTCGGAGATGTGGTAGACGAAGCGCGCGCCGAGCGACCCGACGATGAGGGTGAACAGCGCGCCGGCACCCAGCCCGAACAGCACGAATTTGCTGCGCAGGTGCGGCTCCATCCGGTTGATGATGACGTCGACGCCCACATGGATGCCGGTGCGCACGCCATAGGCGGCACCGAACTTGGCCATCCACACGAACATGTAGATGCACAGCTCCTGCGCCCAGGCGAGGTTCCAGTGCAGCACATAGTCCTGGATGACGGGAACGCCGGAGAAATAGCGGTGGACGACGGACGCGAAGATGACGAGCGTCGCCCCGGCCATGAGCGACGCGATCAGCGTCTCCTCTAGCCGGTCGAGGATTTTCATAAGCATGTCGGGGGGATCTCCCGGTCGGCGGAGATGATTTGGATTCACATATATTCTGCAACCGCGACCAGCCCTCTCTCCCCCGGGGAGAGGGAGGGGACCCGCCGCGCAGCGGTGGGGAGGGTGAGGGGGCCGGCGCGCGACCCGCGCGCCGCCAAGGGGCATGCTGCCCCTTGGCAATCCCCTGGCACAGGCTTCCGCCTGTGCTGCCCCCTCACCCTGACCCTCTCCCCAGGGGGGAGAGGGAAATCCGCCTGACGGCTCAAATCACATCTTGAAGCCGGCCGCGGCCGATTCCTTGTAGATCGCTTCGATCAGGTCCTTGCCGACGCGGGCTTCGGCGTCCTTGTGGACCGGCTTCAGGGCCTTGACCCAGGCTTCGCGCTCTTCCTTGGTCTGGGTGTGGAACTCGGTCTTGCCGGAGGCCTTCATCTGGGCCAGCGCCACGTCGTTCTCGTTCTGGGCGATGTCGTTGGCGTAGTCGGTCGCCTCCTTCATCGCCTCTTCCAGCTTGCCGCGGACGTCGGCGGGCAGGCCTTCCCAGAACTTCTTGTTCACGATGACCGCATAGCCGAGATAGCCGTGGTCGGTCAGGGTGGCGTTCTTCTGAACCTCGTGCATCTTCTGGGTGTACATGTTGGACGGCGGGTTCTCCGTGCCGTCGACGACGCCGGTCTGCAGCGCCTGGTACACTTCGGAGAAGGCCATCACCTGCGGCAGGGCGCCCAGCGCCCGCATCTGGGCGTCCAGCACCTTGGACGACTGGATGCGCATCTTCAGGCCCTTCACGTCCTCCGGCTTGATGAGCGGCTTGTTGGCGCTCATGATCTTGAAGCCGTTGTCCCAGTAGGCCAGCCCGACGATGCCCTTGGACTCCAGCTTCTGGAACAGCTTCTTGCCGATCTCGCCCTTGGTGACGCGCTGCAGGACTTCCTTGCTCGGGAAGATGTAGGGCAGGTCGAAGACCTCGAATTCCTTGGCGCCCAGCGGGCCGAACTTGGCCAGCGACGGGGCCAGCATCTGCACGGCGCCGAGCTGCAACGCCTCAAGCTCTTCCTTGTCCTTGTAGAGCTGGCTGTTCGGATAGACCTCGATCTTCACCTTGCCGGCGGTCAGCTTCTCGGCCAGTTCCTTGAACTTCTCGGCACCCTTGCCCTTCGGCGTCTCCGGCGCGACGACATGGCTGAACTTGATCACGATCTGGTCCTGGGCCCAGGCCGTCGAGATCGCCATCGGCGCCGACATCATGCAGCCGACCGCCGCCGCGCACAGGAGCTTCACGAGTTTCATAGGTGCGTCCCCCTCTGGTATTCATTGTAGACGAGGCTGACTGTTCGGCCCCGTACTTGTTGCGCATTGTTCATGATCGGACGAATTGCGGCTATTGTGGATATCCGCAGAGTCGGCCTATTCCACTTTCGTACGGTCCCGCCATCCCCTGCCCCCACACTTTCGTGTCCACCCCGATGCCGAAGCCATCCCGCAAATCCGGTCCTGCCGTCCGCTTCGGGCGGACGGTGCCGCACGCCATGCCGGTGGTGGCGATGGCGCTGGTCGTGGTGCTGCTGGGCGCCTTCCTCTGGCTGTTGCAGCGCAACGAGCGGGAGGAGGAGGCGCTGGCGCTGATCAAGGACGCGCTGTGGGTGGAGCAGAACCTGCACTTCCAGCTCGCGTCCGACGAGGACAAGCTGGAGAGGCTGGCGGAGACGCTGAGCCGGACCGAAGCGGGCCGGACCGAGGCGGACCCGCGGCAGTTCGCCGCAATGGCCCGGCTGGTGGTGAACACCAATCCGGCCATCGAGCGGGTGCTGTGGCTCGCCCCCCAGGGCCGCACCCTGCTGGCCGAGCCGCCGTTCCCGGGAAGCGGCGAAACCGATGCAGCCGATGCGGAGAGGATGGCCCGCGACGACGCGGTGCGGATCGCGCGGTCCTCCGGCCTGCGGGCCTATGGCGCGCCCTACCGGATCGACGCCACCGACCGCGGCTTCGACGCCGCCTTCCCGCTGTTCCGCGACGGCGCCTTCGCCGGCACGCTGGTCGGCGTCTTTTCCTTCGAGGCGATGCTGACCCACCATGTCCCCTGGTGGTTCGCCCAGCGCTACCAGCTGGAGGTGGTCGACGCCACCGGCACGGTGCTGGGATCGAAGTCGCGCATGTCGGTGCCGGGGTCCATGGCCGGTCCGGCGCCCGACCCCGCGCGCAGCCATCTCATCCCGTTCGATCCGCCCGGCCATGGCATGGCCCTGGTCGCCACCGCCTACCCCAGCGACTCCAACGTCACCCGCACCGTTCTGGTGGCGGCGATCTTCGCGCTGACCGGGTCGGCCTTGTGGAGCCTGTGGTCGCTGCGCCGGCACATCGCCGGCCGCCTGCGCGCCGAGGAGGCGCTGCGCGAGGAGCATGCCTTCCGCAAGGCGATGGAGGACAGCCTGACCGTGGGCATGCGCGCCCGCGACCTGGAAGGGCGCATCACCTACGTCAACCCGGCCTTCTGCCGGATGGTCGGGCTGGAGGCGGACGATCTGATCGGACGCGGCCCGCCGGCGCCCTATTGGCTGCCGGAGGAGATCGACCGGGCCGAGGCCGCCTTCCAGGACGTGCTGGCCGGCCGGGCGCCGGAAAGCGGACTGGAGATGCGCTTCCAGCGCGCCGACGGCGAGCGGTTCGAGGCGCTGATCTACGAGGCGCCGCTGATCGACGCCAACGGGCGGCAGACCGGCTGGATGGGCTCCGTCCTCGACATCACCGAGCGCAAGCGCGCCGAGGAGCTGGCGCGCCAGCAGCAGGAGCGGCTGCAACAGACCTCCCGCCTGATCACCATGGGTGAAATGGCCTCCACCCTTGCGCATGAGCTGAACCAGCCGCTGTCGGCCATCGCCAGCTATTGCACCGGCTGCCTGAACCGGCTGCGCTCCGACCGCTGCGACACGGAAGAGGTGGCGGCGGCGCTGGAGAAGCTGGCCGCCCAGGCCAAGCGGGCCGGGCTGGTGGTGCGCCGCATCCACGACTTCGTGCGCAAGCGCGACCCCAAGGTCGCCCCCTGCTCGCTGGCCGAGGTGCTGGAGGATTGCGTCGGGCTGGCCGGCAGCGACGCCGCAAGGCTGGGCGTGCGGGTCGAGCTGGATGCCCCGGCCGACCTGCCGCCGGTCACCGGCGACCGCATCCTGCTGCAACAGGTGGTGCTGAACCTGATGCGCAACGGGATCGAGGCGATGGCCCGCACCCCGCGCGCCGACCGCCGCCTGACCGTCACCGTCCGCCAGACCGACTGCGATGGCGGCGGGGACGGCAAGGACGGGGACAAGGATGGCGCCCGCCTGCTGCTGACCGAAATCCGCGACCATGGCTGCGGCGTCGCCCCCGATGTGGCCGACCGGCTGTTTTCCCCTTTCTTCACCACCAAGCGCGAAGGTATGGGCATGGGCCTGAACATCTGCCGGTCCATCGTCGAGCATCACCGCGGCCGGCTGTGGTTCGAAACGGCGGGGACCGGCACCCGCTTCCTGTTCACCCTGCCCGTCCATGCCCGCACGCCGGACCGGACGACCGACACGTATCCCGATCACACCGCCGAGGCTGCCGAATGACCACGCTCCACATCGTCGACGATGACGAGGCCATCCGCGACGCGCTCGGCTGGCTGTTCCAGTCGCGCAACGTCCCGGTGGCGGGCTGGCCGTCGGCCGAAACCTTCCTGGACTCCTGGCGGCCGGACACCGCCGGCTGCCTCCTGCTGGACATCCGCATGGAGGGGATGAGCGGGCTGGAGCTGTTCGACCGGCTGCTGTCCAAGGGTTGCCGCATGCCGGTGATCTTCCTGACCGGCCATGGCGACGTGCCCATCGCCGTCGGCGCCCTGAAGAAGGGGGCCCGCGATTTCGTGGAAAAGCCCTTCAACGACAACGAGCTGGTCGACCGGGTGATCGACGCGCTTGCCTTCGACGCCGAGCAGCGCGAGCGCGAGGCCGGTCAGGCCGGGCTGGCCGCCCGTCTCGCCACCCTGACCCAGCGCGAACGGCAGGTGATGGAGCTGGTCGTCGCCGGCCGCCTGAACAAGGTGATCGCCGACGAGCTGGGCATCAGCATGCGCACGGTGGAGGTCCACCGCAGCCATGTGTTCGAGAAGATGCGGGTCAAGACGGCGGTGGAGCTGACGCGGCTGCTGACGGGCGCCGCCTGATTGCTCCTCCCGATACAGGAAAACCCAGGGGACGACGGAGGCGCCTGGAGTCCCCATCTGTCCCGTACTAGTCTGTTCGTTCCCCAGCGGTCTGGAGCATCAGCGGTTGAGGTTTCGGTTACCCAGCTCCATCCTCGCCATCGGCCTGGCCGTGACGGCACCGCTGCTGCTGTTCGGCGCCGTGATGGTCTGGCAGCTCGACGCCCGCGACCGGGCGGAGACGGAGGATGCGCTGCAATCGGTGGCGCAGTCGCTGTCGCTGGCGGTCGACCGTGAACTGGCGAGCCAGTTGCGGCCGCTGGAACTGCTGGCGTCGCTGCTCCAGCCCAATGCCGACGATCTGCGCACCCTGTACCAGGAGACCACCACCGCCACCCACAGCCAGCCCGGCTGGCTGGCGATGGGGATGGTCGACGCCGACACCGGCCGCTTCGTCTTCCACACCCATTACCCGCTGGGCGTCCAGCCGCTGCCGCCGCCCCGGCTGGACGAGATCACCCGCACTGTCATCGAGAGCCACCGCGCGACCATCGGCGGCGTGCTTCCGCCCGGCGGACCGCCGGGCCGGCCGTCGCTGATCCTGCGGGCGCCGATCCTCCAGTTCGACCCGGACCGCCAGAACGACCGCGTGCGCTACATCCTGTCCCTGGCACTTGGGCTGGAGGGGCTGTCCAGCGCCCTGCGGACGCGCGACACCCCGCCGGAATGGACGGTCACCGTCATCGATCCGACCATGCTGATCGCCGCCCGCTCGCGCGATGCGGCGGCCTATCTGGGCCAGAAGGTGTATGCGTCGCTGGAGGCGCGGATCCGGACCGGCAGCAACCGCATGTTCGTCGGCCAGACCAAGGACGGGATCGAAGTCCACTCCGTCATCCACCGCTCATCCGAAACCGGCTGGGCGGTGGTGCTGGGCGTTCCGTCGACCATCGTGCAGGAGAAGCTGAACGCCACCCGCATGACGGTGGTCGGCGGAGCGGCCGCCGCCTGCGCGGCGACGCTGATGCTGGCGCTGCTGGTGTCGCGCGCCTACCGCCGCCGCCGCAGCGCCGAGGAGGAGGTGCGCCGCGCCCGCGAGGCGGTGCTGATCGAGCAGCGCCGCCGGCTGCAATCGGAGAAGGACCATGCCGAGGCGGCGAACCGGGCCAAGAGCGATTTCCTGGCGAACATGAGCCACGAGCTGCGCACCCCGCTGAACGCGATCATCGGCTTCGCCGAGGCGCTGATGTCCGGCATCTTCGGCCCCTCCCCGCCCAAGCATGTCGAATATCTGACCGCCATCCACCAGTCCGGCCGCCATCTGCTGGATCTGGTCAACGAACTGCTGGACATGGCGAAGATCGAGGCCGGACGGCTGGAGCTGTTCCCCGCCTGCGTCGCGCTGGGCGAGCTGCTGGAGGATTGCCTGTCGCTGATGGAGGCGCTGGCCCTGCGCAAGGGGGTGGTGCTGACCAGCGGCGCCATCGCGCCCGGTCTTCAGGTCACCGTGGATGGGGTCCGCATGCGCCAAGCGGTGCTGAACGTCCTGTCCAATGCCATCAAATTCACCCCGTCGGGCGGTGCGGTGCGGGTGGAGGCCAAGCCCGGACCCGGCGGCGCCGGTGCCGTCATCGTGATCGCCGACACCGGCGTCGGCATGAGCGCGGACGAGCTGGTGATCGCGATGGAGCCGTTCCGCCAGGTCCACAATTATCTGACCAAGGCGGAGGCCGGCACCGGCCTGGGCCTGCCGCTGGCCCGCCGCTTCGTCGAGGCCCATGGCGGCACCCTGACCCTGGACAGCACGCCGGGGACCGGCACCACGGTGACGATCGTCCTGCCGTAAGGGCTCTCGGAAGGCGGCGATTCGCTCTTGGAGTCTGTCCGGTTTTCCGTGCGATTCACGTTTCAAGCGAGTTCGCTTGAAACGACCGCACTCTAGCCCCGGCGGGGCGGACGGCCGGGGAGCGTGGCGCGCTGAAGCTTGGCGCCGGCCATGTCGGCACCATCCATGTCGGCGCTGTCGAGATTGGCGTCGGACAGGTTCGCCTGCACCAGACAGGTGCCGACCAGCAGGGCGCCGCGCATGTCGGCTCCCATCAGGTTGGCGGCCCAGGAGCGGCCGGTGGGACGGCCCGACGGATCCTTGATCGCCGCCGGCCCAAGCCGCACCCGCGTCAGGTCGGCGCCGGTCAGCACGGCGTAGCTGAGGTTGGCGCCCGACAGATCGGCGCCCATCAGGTTGGCGCCCTCCAGATTGGCGCCCGACAGATCGGTCATCATCAGCCGCGCGCCGGTCAGCGCCGCCGCCGACAGGTTGGCCCCGCGCAGGCTTGCGGCGCTGAGGTTGACGCTGCGCAAATCGGCACGGCTGAGATCGGCGCCGTCCAGATCGGCCCGCTGGCCGCGCTGGCCGAAGCTGTCGATCCAGCGCTCATGGTCGAAGATGGCGCGCTGGATTTCCGACCCCATGCTGTCGATGGGGCGGGTCATCTGCGCCGTGGCGATGCGGGTGGAGGACAGGTCGCAGTCGGCCATCCGCGTGCCGACCATGTCGGCCTTGTCGAAGCGGGTGCCGTCCAGCGCCGCCCCCGACAGGTTGGCGCCGTTCAGACGCGCGCCGGTCAGGTCCGCCCCGGTCAGCACCGCCCCGGACAGATCGGCGTTCTGCAACATCGCGCCGCTGAGGTCGGCGTCGGACAGGTTGGCGCCGCGCAGCACCGCGCCGGTGAGGTCGGTCGGAATGCCGCCCTCCGCCGTCATGCCGTTCTGGAGGCGGGCGAGTGCCGCCTTGTGGATCTGGCGGGCGCTTTCGGCGTCCTGCGCATCGGGGCCGGCACCGCGACGGGCGGTGCCGCCGGGCTCCAGCGTGCCGGCGCGCAGGTCGGCGCCCTTCAAGTTGGCGTTCGAGAAGTCGGCCGCGCGCAGCCGGGCGCCGCGCAGATCGGTCTGCATCAGGTTGGCGCGGCTGATGTCGGCATCGCGCAGATCGACGCCGAACAGGTCGGCGCCGGCCAGATTGGTTCCGTTCAGCCGCCCGCGCGCCAGCCGCGCCCCGACCAGCCGGGCGCCGCGCAGGTCGCGCTGCGACAGGTCCACCCCCTCCAGGTCGGCCATGGCGAGGTTGGCGCGGGCGCCGCCCGGCTGGCCCTTGATCCAGCGGGCGTGCCGCTCCAGCACCTCGGCCAGCTGGTCGGGCCGAAAGAAGGAGACGGACTGAGCGGTCGGGGTGGTGGCGGTTGGCACGGACAACTCGACGCCGTGAATGGTTACATCGCGACAATCATGCGGTTCATTCGTTACCGAAGGCTGAATGAATCCCCCTTTTGCGCACCCTCTTTCGGAGGATGCGGTTCGGCGGCCCGCCGGCATGGCGCATCGGCGGGAAAAGGCCGATTCCAGCCGGGATGGATAGGAAAAACGGAAGCTTGGCCATAGCAACGGCCATAGGCCCCGACACGTCCATCGCCGTGACAGGATCGCGGCAGTCTCCGAGTCGCGCAGGTTACCGTTCTGTAATCGAACCAGTTGCGAACGGGTCGCGAACAGCCGCAACCCGGCGTCCCGCCCCCGTTCCGGGCGAGGCGGCGGAATCCCTCGACTCCTCCAAAAAACAGCATCGGTTAAGCAATGGTTTCTTGACAGAAAAGGCCACGGGCATCCTAAAAGTGTCCCACCTTTCGGATAAACGCACCGCAGCACGCCTTGACCTTAGCCAGGGTGTGACTTTGGCCGTAACCGGGACGGCGGGGTCCAGACGATGGAGTCCGGCTGCCGGAGCGGAAAAACGGGATATGAAGGAAGAATGATGAAGGATGCGGACGCCCGGTCGACCACGACCGCACGCCCGAGCGTCGGCGAGAGCCACGCCACCGAACGCCGTCATCTCGATCGCCGCCATCTTCTGCGCGCCGGCCTCGGCCTCGCGGCGGTCGCCTCGGCCGGCGGGACCCTGCTTACCAGCGAAGAGGCGGAAGCTGCGGCGCTGCGCGCTCCGCCGCGGGTGCTGTCGCTGGTGAACCTGCACACCGGCGAGCGGATCAGCGCCGAATACTGGTCGCGGGGCAAATATGTCCGCGACGCGATGCGGGCGCTGAACCGCGTGCTGCGCGACCACCACAACAATTCGGTCCATGCCATCGATCCGAAGCTGATCGATCTGGTCCACTCGTTGAGCCGCAAGATCAACCGCCGCGGCCCTATCGAGATCGTCTCGGGCTACCGCTCGCCGGAGACCAACGCGATGCTGCGCGAGGCCGACGGCAGCGGCGTGGCGCAGAACAGCTATCACATGCGCGGCATGGCGATCGACCTGCGGGTCCAGGGCCTGTCGACCCGCCAGCTCCAGCGTGCGGCGCTCAGCCTGCGCGGCGGCGGGGTCGGCTATTACCCGGACAGCAACTTCGTCCATGTCGACGTCGGCCCGCTCCGCCACTGGTGAGCGGCCGGACCACCGATACGGTGCGGTCCGGGACACCCCGTCCTTCAAGGAAGTCGGTATCATGTGGCGCCAGGTCCGGACGGGCTTCGGCGCCACAGTCGCTTTCGAGGCAGTTGCCGCTTCCCGCCCCGGGGTCGCTGCGATGACACCCTTCCTTCGAACCCCTTTTCCGCAACTTTTGGAAAATACCGATTGCGGCTCATTACCGCATCCTATGGTAGATTTTTCCATTTTTTGAGTCCAGATAGTTTATTATCATCTCCACTGCGCAATTTTTGAAGCCTCAGGCTTCGCAAGTGGGGGGACAGGCACATGGGTTATCTGTTCGGTGGAAGCGGCAACGACACGCTGATCGGCGGTGGCGATGACGACACGCTGGATGGCGGCGACGGCAACGACATTCTGTTCGGCGGCGCAGGGAACGATGTCCTGGTCGGCGGGGCCGGAAACGACACCCTGTACGGCGGTGACGGCGACGATGTTCTGATCGGCGGGACCGGCGACAATGTGCTGTTCGGCGAGGCCGGGAACGACAGCTTCTATCTCGACACCGCAACCGCGGTCCGTCTTTTCGGCGGCGCTGGCGACGACACGGTCATTGTCCGCTACGCCGGGGGTGCCAGTCTGGATATCTCCAATTCGATCGAGCATGTCATCGGCGGGGTCGGCAATGACGCCGTGACGGCGGCCAACTCGTCATCGGCAGTGACGATGGCCGGCGAGGACGGCAACGACACGTTGACCGGCGGTTCCGGCAACGACACGCTGTCCGGTGGAACCGGCGACGACAGGCTGCGGGGCAGCGGCGGCGACGACCTGCTGCAAGGCGGGGCCGGCGCCGACCTGTTCGATTTCTCGGTCAGCTTCGGCGGCAGCGGAGGCAACGACGTCGTGGGCGATTTCAATGCCGCGGAGGGCGACCGGATCGGACTGCTCGGGTTCCAGAGCTACACGGTGAGCGCCAACGCCCAAGGCGAGGCTGTTCTCAACATTTCCGGCTTCGGCAGCGCGTCGACGGTCACCCTCTCCGGGGTGATGGCCCAGGACGTGTCGAGTGGCTGGTTCACCGCCCTCTGAAACGAGGAAGGCGCCGTCCCGGCAGGGATGGCGCCTTTCCCACTTGTCCTGGGCGGAGGAAGACCGCCCTACCCCACCTTCAGCTTGCGGCGCAGCAGCGACAGCGGCGCGGTGTCGTCCAGGCTGGGCTGGAAGGCGATGGTGACCTCCTTCAGCGCGTTGTCCCAGCTTTCCGGATTGGTGCCCTCCGGCGCCTCGACCGAGGTGAAGCCGGTGCGGACCAGGAACAGATACTGGTCGGGGATGACATGGCCGACCGCGCGGATCTCGCCGGTGTAGCCGTAGCGCTCCCGCAGCTCGCGCGCGGTGGAGAAGCCGCGGCCGTCGCGGAACTTCGGGAATTCGACCGCGACAAGCGAGAAGCGGTCGAGGTCGGCGGCGATGGATCCTGCCAGCGTGCCGCTCTTCAACCGCACGCCCAGCCGGGCGTTGCGGCCTTCGAAGCTGTCACGCTCGGCCTGCCAGCGCTCGAAGCTGATGATGACCGGGCGGTCGTTGGGGACCGGCTCGCCATCGGGGATGAAGCTCCAGGCATCCTCGCCGATGCGCCCATTCTCAATCAGCGGCATAGATTCTCTCCTTGAACGGGGCATGGCCGACGCGGCGGAGCGTGTCGATGAAGCGCTCGCCTTCGCCCGTGCGGTTGGCGAGATAGACGTCGACGATGGCCTCGATGGCGTCCACCGCCTCGGTCTCGGTCACCGCCGGGCCGAGGATGTCGCCGATTTCCGTGGTCAGCGTCGGGTCGCCGCCGACGGTGATCTGGTAATATTCGGTGCCCTTCTTGTCGACGCCGAGGATGCCGATGGCGCCGACATGGTGATGGCCGCAGGCGTTGATGCAGCCGCTGATCTTGATGCCGAGTTCACCGATGGTGCGCTGGCGGATCGGATCGGCGAAGCGGGCGGAGATCGCCTGGGCCAGCGGGATCGCGCGGGCATTGGCCAGCGCGCAGTAGTCCAGACCCGGACAGGCGATGATGTCGCCGATCAGCCCGGCATTGGCGCTGCCCAGACCGGCGGCGTCGAGCCGCTTCCACAAATCGTACAGCTCGTCCTTCTTGACGTGCGCCAGGACGAGGTTCTGGACATGGGTGACGCGCAGCTCGCCGAAGCTGTGGCGCTCGGCCAGATCGGCGACGAGGTCCATCTGGTCGCAGGTGGCGTCGCCGGGGATGCCGCCGGCCGGCTTCAGCGAGACGGTGGCGATGGCATAGCCCGGCGCCTTGTGCTCCGCGACATTCACCTCCAGCCAGTTGGCGAAGGCCGGGTCGGATGCCTTGGCACGCTCCAGCGCTTCGGAATGGTCGGGCAGCTCCTCGAAGGGCGGCGGGGCGAAATGCTGGCGGACGCCCTCGACGATCTCCGGATCCAGGCGGTACTTCGGCCCGCGCAGCCGCGCGAACTCCTCCTCGACCTCCTGGGTGAACTTCTCCAGACCCAGCTCATGCACCAGGATCTTGATGCGCGCCTTGTAGATGTTGTCGCGGCGTCCGTACTGGTTGTAGACGCGCAGGATGGCTTCGAGATAGGCGACGAAATCCTCCTCGGCCACCCACTCGCGCACCAGCTTGCCGACGAAGGGCGAACGGCCGAGACCGCCGCCGACATAGAAGGAGAAGCCAGCCTCCCCCTTGTCGTTGCGACGGGCCAGCAGGCCGACGTCGTGGATGCGCACCGCGGCGCGGTCGCTCTCGGCGCCGGAGATGGCGATCTTGAACTTGCGCGGCAGATAGGTGAACTCGGGATGCATCGTCGTCCACTGCCGCAGGATCTCGGCATAGACGCGGCCGTCCACCACCTCATCCTTCGCGGCACCGACGAACGGGTCGGTGGTGACGTTGCGCACGCAGTTGCCGCTGGTCTGCAGCGCGTGCATGTCGACCTCGGCCAGCTCATGCAGGATGGCCGGGGTGTCCTCCAGCTTGATCCAGTTGTATTGCAGGTTCTGGCGGGTGGTGAAATGGCCGTAGCCGCGGTCGTACCGGCGCCCGATCTCCGCCAGCTTGCGCAGCTGGGTGGCCGACATCACGCCATAGGGCACGGCGATGCGCAGCATGTAGGCGTGAAGCTGGAGATAGAGGCCGTTCATCAGCCGGACCGGCTTGAACTCCTCCTCCGTCAGCTCGCCGGACAGCCGGCGCTCGACCTGTTTGCGGAACTGCTCGACGCGCTCGGCGACGAACTGCCGGTCGATCTCGTCGTAATGATAGATGCCGGCACGGGCGCCGGGCGCGATGTGGTTCATGTCGATAAACCCTAAAGGGCCGCCGGAACGGCCAGCGTTCGTTGACTCAGGCGGCCTGCTTGCCCAGATCGAGGCGGACGGTCGGACCGGCTGTGCGGATGCGCTCGCGCATCGTCGCCGGGACCGGGACGCCGTCCTGCTCCACCACCTCGAAGGCGTAGATGTCGACGCCGAACTGCTCGCGCTCGGCCTTCGCCTTGGCGTCGGCCAGCACGGCATCCGCCTCGGAGCGCTGGAACAGCGCAGCCTCGGCGAAGGACTCGACCCACACGCCACCCTCGCCCAGGAACACGACTTCCCCGTCGCGCAGGCGGCTGGCGGTGATGGCTTTCATCGATCCTTCCTTCGATCGATCCTTGGCCGACATCTGGCTCTCCTGGCTGGTCGTTCTCGAACGCGTTTGGTGTCTTAACCCGAACCGTCTGCGGTCCGGCAGTGAATTCGCCATCGTACGGGCTTCGCGGGAGGCGGGCCGTTACGGCAGCCACTTCTCCCGGTCGATCAGGTCGCGGCTTTCGCGGGCGACCTCGGACATCGATGCCCCCTCCGCCCGGCGGCGGTTGCGAAGCTCGGCGATGGTGCGCAGCCGCTCCGCCCACTCCTCCGGGAACAGGGACTCCAGCCGCTGGCGCAGCAGGCTGGCGACGGTCGGGCTGCGGCCGCCGGTGGAGACCGTCATCACCAGATCGCCACGCCGCACCACGGAGGGCGAGTGGAAATCGCACAAGGGGATGACGTCCTCGACATTCACCAACACCCGGCGCTGCCGCGCCAGGTCCGCCAGCGCCGTCTCGGCCTCCGTCCCCAGCCCCATCACATACAGCACGCCGACCTTGTCGAGATCGGATGCCTCCGGCAGAGCCCGCACTAGACGGTCGCCGGCGAGAGCCGCCAATTCCCCATCCGGTTCCGGTGAAAAGACCTGCGGATCCGCTCCGCCCTCGCGAAGCTGCGTCAGACGGCGCAGCGCGAGCGGGCCGTTGCCGGCAAGCGCAATCGTCACCCGCGCCGGGTCGAGCGCCAGCGGAATCATGCCTGCCTCACCGAAACGGGCGAAATCGGGCGGGCGGCTGCGGCGCCTATGACCGGGATCCTGTGCATGGCGGTATTTAGCCCGGCTGCCGCACGACAATCAACATATTTCACACAACGATTTGCAGCGCAGCACAAACCTATTAAACAAGTAGAGAATGTATTTACGTTGCACGGGTTTTCCGCCGGTGTTAATGTGCAAACACAGTCAGTAAATCTACTTACTAGATAGACTTAAAGGCCACCGCAAAAGGCAGCCGAAGATGGACGCGGAAACACGGGTGAAGCATCTGACCGACAGCCACGGCACGCTGGAAGGCGCACCGCTGCTGGCTGCCATGCATGAGCTGTTCGGCGGGCGGATCGCGTTGATGTCGTCCTTCGGGGCCGAATCCGCGGTGCTTCTGGCGCTCGCCGCCGAAGCGACGCCGGATTTCCCGGTTCTGTTTGTGAATACCGGCAAGCTGTTCGGCGAGACCCTGCGCTACCGCGACGAGCTGGTGAAGCGGCTGGGCCTTCGGGATGTGCGGGAGATCGGGCCGACCGCAGACGACCTCGCCACTGGCGACAAGGACGGGATGCTGTTCGCCCGCGATTACGACGCCTGCTGCCATCTGCGCAAGACGGTGCCGCTGGAGCGCGCGCTGGCCACCGCCGGGCTGGAGGCCTGGGTGACGGGACGCAAGCGCTTCCAGTCAGCCACCCGCGCCGCCCTGCCCCTGTTCGAGGCGGAGGGCGGCCGCGTGAAGGTCAACCCGCTGGCCAACTGGGACAAGGCCCGGCTGGAGGAAGAGTTCACCCGGCGCGACCTGCCGCGCCACCCGCTGGAAGCCGACGGGTACCTGTCCATCGGCTGTTACACCTGCACCGAGCGAGTGGCGCCCGGTGCCGACCCGCGTTCCGGCCGCTGGGCCGGCAGCGCCAAGACCGAATGCGGCATACACACCATGATTGGAACCGCCCGATGAGCGCCGATCTCGACCAGCTCGAAAACCAGAGCATCTACATCCTGCGCGAAGCCTACAACCGCATCGACAAGCTGGCGATGCTCTGGTCGATCGGCAAGGACAGCAACGCGCTGCTGTGGCTCTGCCGCAAGGCGTTCTTCGGCCGCATTCCCTTCCCCGTCGTGCAGCTCGACACCGCCATGGAGCTGCCGGAGGTCTACGAGTTCCGCGACCGCATCACCAAGGAATGGGACCTCGACCTCAAGGTGGAGCAGTGCCCGCCCGAGGAGGAGATGGACCAGACCCTGCCGCCGCTGACCCGCGCCGCCGCGCGCAAGACGGAAGGTCTGAAGAACCTGCTGCGCGACCATGCCTACCAGGGCGTGATGGTCGGCATCCGCCGCGACGAGCAGGCGACCCGCGCCAAGGAGCGCGTGTTCTCGCCGCGCTCGCTGGAAGGCGACTGGGACGTGAAGGACCAGCCGGCGGAGTTCTGGGACCATTACAAGACGCGCTTCCCCGAAGGCGTCCATGTCCGCATCCACCCGCTGCTGGCCTGGACCGAGCTTGACATCTGGCGCTATTCGCAGCGCGAGGGGATTCCCATCGTCCCGCTGTACTTCGCCCGCGACGGCAAGCGTTACCGCTCGCTGGGCGAGAAGAACATCACCTTCCCGGTCGACAGCACCGCGTCCACCATCGACGAGATCATTGCCGAGCTTCAGGTGACCCGCGTGCCGGAACGTGCCGGCCGGGCGATGGACAATGAATCCGAAGACAGCTTCGAACGCCTGCGCAGCGTGGGGTACATGTAAGATGCCGCATTCTCAACTCCGCATCGTCATCGTCGGCCATGTCGACCATGGCAAGTCCACGCTGATCGGCCGCCTGCTGAACGACACCGGCAGCCTGCCCGACGGCAAGGTCGAACAGGTCCGCGAGATGAGCCGCAAGCGCGGCATGCCGTTCGAATGGGCCTTCGTGATGGACGCGCTCCAGGCCGAGCGCGACCAGGGCATCACCATCGACACCACGCAGATCCACTTCAAGACGAAGCAGCGCCCCTACGTCATCATCGACGCGCCGGGCCACACCGAGTTCCTGAAGAACATGGTGACCGGCGCCTCCCAGGCCGACGCCGCGCTGCTGGTGATCGATGCCGACGAGGGCGCGCTGGAACAGTCGCGCCGCCACGCCTTCCTGCTGCACCTGCTGGGCGTGCGTCAGGTCGCGGTCGTCGTCAACAAGATGGACAAAGTCGAGTTCTCCAGCCGCCGCTATGAGGTGGTGGCCCAGGAGATCAAGGACTATCTGGCCGAGCTGGGCCTCCAGCCCAAGGCGGTGATCCCGGTGTCCGCCCGCAACGGCGACAACATCGTCACCCGCAGCGAGCAGGCCGACTGGTATCTGGGGCCCACGGTGATCGAGCAGCTGGACGCCTTCCGTCCGCAGCAGACCTCGCCCGACCAGCCGCTGCGCTTCCCCCTCCAGGACGTCTACAAGCCGGACGACCGCCGCATCCTGGCCGGCCGCATCGAGAGCGGGCGCCTGCGCGTCGGCGACACGCTGCACTTCTCGCCGACGGGCGCCAGCGCCAAGGTGGTCAGCATCGAGGCGTGGAACCATCCGGAGACGGTGCTGTCGGCCCAGGCCGGGCAGAGCATCGGCATCACGCTGGACAAGCGCATCTTCGCCGAGCGCGGCCACATCGCCCACCACCAGTCCGACGCGCCGATCCTGGCCCACCGGCTGAGCGTGCGGCTGTTCTGGCTGGTGTCGGACCCGCTGGTGGTCGGCAAGACCTACACGCTGAAGATCGCCACCGGAGAGCACCGGGTGACGGTGGAGCAGGTGACGGCGGTCATCAATGTGGAGGACCTGTCCAGCACCCCCGGCAAGGCGGTCCGCCGCAACGAGGTGGCGGAGGTCGTCCTGCGCTCCCGCTCGCCCATCGCGCTGGATCTGGCATCGGATCTGCCGCGCACCGGCCGTGGTGCTTTGATCGACGGCAACGACGTGGTCGGCGGCTGCCTGGTGGTGGAGATCGAGGACGCCTCGGCGGCCAACATCACCGAGGTGTCGCACACCGTCTCGCTGGAGGAGCGCGCCCAGGCCAACGGCCACAAGGGCGGCATCGTCTGGCTGACCGGCCTGTCGGGTGCCGGCAAATCGACGCTGGCGATGGCGCTGGAACGCGCGCTGTTCGACCGTGGCTGGCAGACCTTCGTGCTGGACGGCGACAATGTCCGCAACGGCCTGAACGCCGGTCTGGGCTTCTCGTCGGATGACCGGGCGGAGAACATCCGCCGGGTGGCCGAGACGGCGAAGCTGTTCGCCGATGCCGGCATGGTGGTGATCGCCTCGCTGATCTCGCCGCTGAAGGCCGACCGGGCGCGGGCACGGGTGATCGGCGGCGAGCGCTTCCACGAGGTGCATGTCGCCGCCAACCTCGCCACCTGCGAGGAGCGCGACCCGAAGGGCCTCTACAAGAAGGCGCGGGCCGGGGAGATCGCCGAGTTCACCGGCATCTCGGCTCCCTACGAGGCGCCGGACCAGCCCGAACTGGTGATCGACACCGACGCGCTGAGCCGCAGCGAGGCGCTGGCCCAACTGCTCGACTATGTCGACGAGACCTTGGGCAAGAACAGCCTGAAGTCGGAGAAAGAGCTGACCTACGTCATTTGATGGGCGTGACCTGAGGGTCGGTTTTTTTGGGGTGAGACGATGGGCGCGGGGGAAAGACCGCGCCCGTCGCTTTTTCGGCCGATGCCGTGCCTCGCCCCATCAACCCTCCCCCCTCTCCGGATCCTGTGGCATAAGGGGCCGCCTTCACGCATCACGCCCTAAGGACCCCTGCCGCCCATGATCCGCTTCGATAACGTCAGCAAGCAGAACGGCCACCGCATCCTGTTCCTGGAGGCCTCCGCGGCGCTCAACCGGGGTGAGAAGATCGGGCTGGTCGGTCCGAACGGTGCCGGCAAGACCACCCTGTTCCGCATGATCACCGGCGAGGAACAGCCGGACGGCGGGCAGGTGGCGATCGAGAAGCAGGTCAGCATCGGTTATTTCAACCAGGATGTCGGCGAGATGTCCGGGCGCTCCGCCGTGGCGGAGGTGATGGACGGCGCCGGGCCGGTCAGCGTCGTCGCCGCCGAACTGGCGGAGCTGGAAGCCGCCATGGCCGACCCGGATCGCGCCGACGAGATGGACGCCATCATCGAGCGCTACGGCGAGGTGCAGGCCCGTTTCGACGAGCTGGGCGGCTATGAGCTGGAGGGCAAGGCGCGCGAGGTGCTGGCGGGCTTGAGCTTCAGCCAGGAGATGATGGACGGCGACGTCGGCGGCCTGTCGGGCGGCTGGAAGATGCGCGTGGCGCTGGCCCGCATCCTGCTGATGCGCCCGGACGCCATGCTGCTCGACGAGCCGAGCAACCATCTGGACATCGAAAGCCTGATCTGGCTGGAAGGTTTCCTCAAGGGCTATGAGGGCGCCCTGCTGATGACCTCGCACGACCGCGAGTTCATGAACCGCATCGTCACCAAGATCATCGAGATCGACGGCGGAACGCTGACCAGCTATTCCGGCGACTATGGCTTCTACGAGAAGCAGCGGGCGCTGAAGGAGAAGCAGCAGGAGGCGCAGTTCGAACGCCAGCAGGCGATGCTGGCGAAGGAAATCAAGTTCATCGAACGCTTCAAGGCCCGCGCCTCGCACGCCTCCCAGGTGCAGAGCCGGGTGAAGAAGCTGGACAAGATCGAACGCTTCGAGCCGCCCAAGCGCCGCCAGGTGGTGACCTTCGACTTCCCGCCGGCCCCGCGCTCCGGCGACGACGTGGCGGTGCTGAAGAACGTCCACAAGGGCTATGGCAGCCGGTCCATCTATGAAGGGCTGGACCTGACCATCCGCCGCAAGGAGCGCTGGTGCGTGATGGGCGTCAACGGCGCCGGCAAATCGACCCTGCTGAAGCTGATCGCCGGCACGACCGACCCCGACAGCGGCACCGTCACCGTCGGCGGCAGCGTCAAGATGGGCTATTTCTCCCAGCATGCGATGGAACTGCTGGACGGCGACCAGACCATCTTCGAAGCGCTGGAGGCGCATTTCCCGCAGGCCAGCCAGGGTTCGCTGCGGGCGCTGGCCGGCTGCTTCGGCTTCTCCGGCGACGATGTGGAGAAGCGGTGCCGCGTGCTGTCGGGCGGCGAGAAGGCGCGGCTGGTGATGGCGATCATGCTGTTCAACCCGCCCAACTTCCTGGTGCTGGACGAGCCGACCAACCACCTCGACCTCGACACCAAGCAGATGCTGATCCAGGCGCTGGCTGCCTATGAGGGCACAATGCTGTTCGTGTCGCACGACCGCCATTTCCTGGCAGCATTGTCCAACCGCGTGCTGGAACTGACGCCGGAGGGCATCCACCAGTATGGCGGCGGCTACACCGAATATGTCGAGCGCACCGGGCAGGAGGCACCGGGGTTGCACAGCTGATCCCCTGTCCTTCCCATCACTTCAAGTGAACGGACCCTTCGGAACAAGTCATTGGTCGTGAAGTCCGCCGGGGCGTAGCATCGCCTGCGTTGTCGAGACAGCGGAGGCGGACATGCCCTCTCTCACGGATTCCCTTGAACGGTTGGGGCTGCGGTCGCCGGTGATCCAGGCGCCGATGGCGGGGGGCGGCGACACGCCGGCCCTGGTCGCCGCCGTCAACGAGGCCGGCGGGCTGGGCTTCGTCGGCGCCGCCTACCTGACCGGGGAGCAGATCGCCGAGCGAGCGCTCGCCATCCGTCAGCGCACCGCCCTGCCCTTCGGCATCAACCTGTTCGCGCCGACACCGGCGCCCGGACCGGCGCCGATGATGGCCGAGTCGATGGCCCGCCTGAGGCCCTTCCATGCCGAACTCGGCCTGCCGGAGGCGGAGGAGCCCGCCTACGGCGGCGACATCTTCGACCGGCAATTTGCTGCCCTGCTGGACAGCGGAGCCGCCTTCTACAGCGTCACCTTCGGGCTGCCGCCGGCCGACAGCGTCGCGGCGGCCAAGGCACGCGGCATGCGGGTGCTGGGCACCGCGACCACGGTGGCGGAGGCGGTGGCCCTGGAACAGGCCGGCGTCGATGCGGTGATCGCGCAGGGCAGCGAGGCCGGCGGGCATCGCGGCAGCTTCATCGGCGATCCGGCAGCCAATCTGGTCGGCACGATGGCGCTGGTGCCGCAGGTGGCCGATGCGGTGGGCGTGCCGGTGATCGCGTCGGGCGGCATCATGGACGGGCGCGGCATCGCCGCGGCGCTGGCCCTGGGCGCGACCGCGGTGCAGATGGGCACGGTATTCCTGACCACCGGGGAGGCCGGCATCCCCGAGGCGCACAAGGCCGCCATCCTGGCGGCGCGCGAGGACCAGACCCGCATCACCCGCGCCTTCTCCGGCCGGCCGGCACGCGGCATCGTCAACCGCTTCATGGAAACGGTGGAGGACCCGCAGGCGCCCGAGGCGGTGCTGCCCTTCCCCTTGCAGAACGCGCTGACCCGCCCGCTGCGCACCGCCGCCGGCAAGGCCGGCCGGGCGGAGTTCCTGTCGCTGTGGGCCGGTCAGGGGCTGACACTGGCGCAGAGGCGCCCGGCGGGGGAACTGGTGGCCGACCTGCTGCGCGGGACTGAGGCGGTCCGGCGCAGGCTTGCCGTCTGACTGGATAGACGGGCAGGCCTGCTCAGATGGCCTCGGCCGTCACCCGGTTGCGGCCGCTGCGCTTGGCGGCGTAGAGCGCCTGGTCGGCGCGGCGGACAAGCGTCAGGGCCGGTTCGCCGGGGCGGAACTGGGCGACGCCGACCGACAGCGCGACGGTGCCGTAATTGGCGTTGCGCGCCTTGTTCACGATCTGGCGGCCACCGACGAAGGCCCGCACCTGCTCCGCCAGCTTGGTGGCGTTCTCCAGGCTGGTGCGCGGCAGGATGATCGCGAACTCCTCCCCGCCATAGCGGGTGGCGGTGTCGCGGCCCTTGATGCATTCGGTCAGCATGCGGGCGACCAGCTTCAGCACATGGTCGCCGACCAGATGGCCGTGGGTGTCGTTGAAGCTCTTGAAATGATCGATGTCGAGCATCAGCAGCGACAGCGGCTGCTCGTCGCGCACCGACGCTTCCATCGCCTCCTCCAGCATCAGGTCGAAAGCCTTGCGATTGCCGATGCCGGTCAGCCCGTCGGTCAGCGCCTCGCGCCGCGCGCTGTCAAGGCTGACCCGCATTTCGGCCAGCTGCTGGCTCGATTCCTGAAGTTGCAGTTGGAGCGCCGTCTGGCGGTCGACGATCTCCTTGGTCTCCGCAGCGATGGCGGCGACCATGGCGCGCAGTTCCAACAGGCTGAGCGGCTGGTCCAGCTCTTCCCGGAAGCCGGACAGGGCGTTGCCGTAGCGCTCCGTCTCCGACCCGACATTGCCCAGCTGCTCCAATATGCGCCCCAGGGCATAACGGGCCTTGTCGGAGGTCTCACGGATCGCCTGGGCTTCGGCGTCCATGGTGAAGAAGCGCTTGTAAAGCTCGTCGCACAGCGTCTGCGAGGCGGCCAGCCCATCGCGGCGCGCCAGATCGATGGCGCGGGTCAGGTCCGGGTTGTTGCCGCTGTAATAGACGTACCAAAGCGTGAAATTTTCCGGGGTGGCCGGCAGCCGGTCGGACAGCATCCGCTCCATGGCCTTCGCGGCAAGGCCGCTGGAACGCTCGAAATCCTCCGCAGTTGCCACGACCGCCGTCCGTCCAAAATCATTCGATTTCGAACGGTACGCGGCACAAGCCCTTACGGCAAGAAGGTTTTTGGGAACAGGGCGAGATGTTCCAACCGCTCTGGTTGTACACTGTTCAATTAATTGCATTGTCCGACGGAACTCTCGGCGCAGATATGCTTGCCGTCGGTCCAGCGTGCCCCCGACAGGTCGGCATGACGCAGGTCGGTGCCGGACAGCTTCGCTCCCGTCAGGTCGGCACGCGCCAGCGACGCCCCCACCATCTTGGCATTGCGCAGGTCGGCCTCGCGGAAGCTGGCGCCGGTCAGGTCGGCACGGGTGAAATCGGCTTCGATCAGGCGGGCCTTGTCGAAGACCGCGCCAGGGGCGGTGGCGCTGATGAACTTGGCACGGTAGCCGTCGGCATCGGTCAGCTTCGCCTCGCCCAGGCTGGCGCGCTGAAAGGTCGCATCGCGCAGCATGGCGCCGCTGAGATCGACACCGGTCAGCGTCTGCCCCTCCAGCGAGCAGCGGCGCCAATTGACCTTCGGCTGTGCCGCCTCGGTGCAATCGGCCAGCGCCGGGCCCACGGAAAGGACAGTCAGCACGGCCGCGGCGGCGGCGAGGATGCCGGAACGGATGCGCAGGCGAAGCGGCGGGACGGGTGCGGTTCTCATCCCTCGATAGATGGGGGCACCACCGCTCAACTCAACCACCGGGCCGTTGCAAGCAGGGCTTGCGGTTATCCGGTGGTTCGGGAGCCGTCCAGCCGGGCAACCGCACGCCCAGCCTGCGGCGGCCGGGGAAGGACGGCATGGGCAGCCGCCTGTCCGGCCAGCGCCGCCGCGACGGCCGGCGGGAACGGGCCGGTCTTCCGCGTACCGAGATCGACGTGCAGCAGCATGACCTCGGCCGTCGCCGCCAGCCACCCCTCCTCGGCGTGCCGCATTTCGTGGAACAGATGAAGACGCTTGGCGTCGGCGCCGAGCAGCAGCGAGTCGAAGCGCAACGGCGTCCCCTCCGTCACCTCGCGGGCATAGGTCAGGTGGGCATCGACGACGAAGACCGACCGGTTCTCCGCCGCGACATAAGCCTTGCCGATCCCGAAGCGGTCCAGCACGGCATCCGTCGCGTGGTCGAAGGCCAGCAGGTAATAGGCAACGTTCATGTGCCCGTTGTAGTCGATCCACTCCGGGCGGACGGTTTCGCGGTGGAGGGACAGGGGGGTGGTGAGGGTCATTTTTTCTCAGACCAAAACTCATGAACTCTATTCAACTCTTCAACAAAAAACATAAGTTTTTCGGATATATTAAACCCAAGATCGGAAGCCATTTCATAAAACCCACTGCCAGGTATTTTACTTGGAATTCCCTTTTCACCCCCAATCACCAGAACAGAGAGCAGCGGCCTCCCCTGATTATATTCCGAAACACTAATTTCATAAAGAATTTTACTAAGCTCATCTCTATCTTTTGGGGAATCCATATCTAATCCCATAGGAGCAGCTACATCCCTATAAGACAGAACCCGCCGTTTTCTTGCTGTTTCAATGAGGTGTCCATAAAGATCATAATTAGTCATTTTCCCCTCGCTATAACAACCGAAATGGCACCGCCTTGGTAAGGAACATTCTTGAAATACATAAGCTATATTGTATAGACACGCACCCCCTCATGCGTGGCCTTGTAACTCAGCGTGCCGACCTGATTCCTGTTCGCTTCGAAAAAAGAGCGGCGACAGGGCACGATGTCAGCCGGAATGCCGGTTCCGGACTTTGCTGCATGGGCGAACACGGCCGACCGCCGTTCCTTCGGCGCATCGTCCGGGACGATCACCAGCAGGTCGTAATCGCTGTCCTCGTCGAAATCGCCGCGCGCCCGGCTGCCGAACAGGTAGACGGCTTCCGGCTCCAGGGCCGGGACGATCCGGTCCAGCAGGATTTGCAGCTTCTCGTCGTTCCGCGTGTCGACCACAGCCATGGGAACCCTCCGCCGCCCATCCTAACACGGAACGGGCGGCGGAGGATCATCGCATGAACCGAAGGCCTTACACCGAGAAGTACTTGGCCCGCGGATGATGCAGGACGATGGCCGAGGTGCTCTGCTCCGGATGGAGCTGGTCCTCGTCCGACATCTCGATGCCGATGCGGCCGGCGTCCAGCAGCTTCAGCAGCTGTTCCTGATCCTTCAGGTTCGGGCAGGCCGGATAGCCGAAGCTGTAGCGGCTGCCGCGGTAGGACTGCTGCAACAGCTTCTCCTTGTCGCGGCTGTCTTCCGAGCCGTAGCCAAGCTCCGCACGGATGCGGGCATGGACATATTCCGCCATCGCCTCGGTCATCTCCACCGACAGGCCGTGCAGGTAGAGATAGTCCTGATAGCGGTTCTCGGCGAACCACTCGCGCGCCACCTCGGCACAATGCTGGCCCATGGTGACGACCTGGAGGCCGAGCACGTCACGCTCCGGATCGGTCACGTCGCGCAGGAAGTCGGCGATGCACTCGCCGTCTTGCCTGCCCTGGCGCGGCAGCGAGAAGCGGGCGGCCTCGGTGGTGCCGTCCTCCTCGAACAGGATGACGTCGTTGCCGTCGGCCGCCGCCTTCCAATAGCCGTAGACGGCGGTCGGACGCAGGATTTCCTCCTTCGCCGCGATCTGGAGAATGCGGTCGAGCACCGGCCGCAGCTCCTTCTTCGCCCACTCCTTGAACTCCTCGAAGGACTTGCCGTCCTTCCGGTAGCCCCATTGCAGCTGATAGAGCATCCGCTCGTTGAGGTAGGTGACCAGCGTCTTCAGCGGCACATGGTCGATCAGCTTCGGCCCCCAGAAGGGCGGGGTCGGCACCGGCACGCCTTCGGCCAACCGGTGGCGGCGGGCGCGGACGGCGTCCTTGTCCACCGGACCGGTGGCCGCACTGGTCGCCTGCCCCAGCACGCGGCGGCGGTTGGTCGCCTTGCCGGCGCGCTTGGCCTGCTGGATGGCGAGCTGCTGGTCGAAGCTGCCCTCCACCACCTTGTCCATCAGGGTCAGCCCGTCGAAGGCGTCGCCGGCATAGGCGACGCGGCCCGAGCCGTAGGAGGCCACGCAGTCGCCCTCGACATAGGCGCGGGTCAGCGCCGCACCGCCGAGCAGGACAGGAACCTCCAGCCCCTCGCGGGTCATCTCCTCCAGGTTCTCGCGCATCACCACGGTGGACTTGACCAGCAGGCCGGACATGCCGATGGCGGTGGCCTTGTGCTCCTTGGCGGCCTGGATGATGGCGGTCACCGGCTGCTTGATGCCGAGGTTGACCACCTTGTAGCCGTTGTTGGTCAGGATGATGTCGACGAGGTTCTTGCCGATGTCATGGACGTCGCCCTTGACGGTGGCGAGAACCAGCGTGCCCTTCTGCTGCCCCTCGATCTTCTCCATGTGCGGCTCCAGCCACGCCACGGCGGCCTTCATCGTCTCGGCCGATTGCAGCACGAAGGGCAGCTGCATCTTGCCGGCGCCGAACAGCTCGCCCACCACCTTCATGCCGTCGAGCAGATAGGTGTTGATGATCTCCAGCGGCGGATGGCTCTTCATCGCCTCGGCGAGGTCGTCCTCCAGCCCGGTGCGGTCGCCGTCGACGATGCGCTCCTTCAAGCGCTCCTCGACCGTCTCGGCACGGGCCTTCTTCTTGGCGTCGGCCGCCTTGCGGCCTTCGAACAGGGCGATGAAGGCCTGGAGCGGGTCGTAGCCTTCCGCACGGCGGTCGAAGATCAGATCCTCGGCGGTCTTGACCTCCGTCTCGGGGATCTGGTGCAGCGGCAGGATCTTGGAGACATGGACGATGGCGCCCGTCATCCCCTTCTTCACCGCATGGTCGAGGAAGACCGAGTTCAGCACATGGCGCGCCGCGGCGTTCAGGCCGAAGGAGACGTTGGACAGGCCGAGGATGATCTGGCAGCCGGGCATCTCGCGGGCAATCGCCTCGATGCCTTCCAAGGTCCAGATGGCGAGCTTGCGGTCGTCCTCGTTGCCGGTGGCGATGGTGAAGGTGAGCGGGTCGAACAGCAGGTCCGACGGGGCGAGGCCGTACTCGTTCACCGCCAGATCGTAGAGCCGCTTGGCGACCTCCAGCTTGCGGTCCGGCGTCTTCGCCATGCCCTCTTCATCGATGGTCAGCGCGATGACGGCGGCGCCGAACTTCTTGGCCAGCGCCAGACGCTGCCTCGCCGGCTCCTCGCCGTCCTCGAAGTTGATCGAGTTGAGGATCGCCTTGCCGCCGTAGAGCGCCAGCGCCTGTTCCAGCACCTTGTACTCGGTCGAATCGATGACCAGCGGCGCCGTCACCGAGCCGGAGAAGCGGGAGATCACCGCGTTCATCTCCGCCACCTCGTCGCGACCGACGAAGGCGGTGCAGACGTCGAGCGAATGGCTGCCTTCCTTGACCTGCTCGCGCGCCATCTCGACGCAGCCGTCCCAGTCGTTCTTCTCCTGCAGCTCGCGCCACTTCTTGGAGCCGTTGGCGTTGCAGCGCTCGCCGATGGCGAAGAAGGCGTTCTCCTGGCGCAGCGTGACCTGACTGTAGAGCGAGGCCACCGCTGGCACCCAATGGACGGTGCGGCCCTTCGGCGCCGGGCGGTGCGAGCCGGCCGGGGCCAGCTTGCGCAGCATCTGGTTCGCCGCCGCGATGTGCGGGACGTTGGTGCCGCAGCAGCCGCCGACGAGGTTGACCCCGTCCTCGCCGACGAAGCGCTCCAGCCAATGGGCGAAGTCGTTGGCCAGCAAGGGATAGTGCGTCTTGCCGTCGACCAGTTCGGGCAGGCCGGCGTTCGGCTGGACCGAGATCAGGCCCGGCCAGTTCTGCGACAGCCAGCGCACATGCTCGCTCATTTCCAGCGGGCCGGTGGCGCAGTTCAGCCCCATCAGCGGCACGTCCAGCGCCTGGATGACGGTGGCCGCCGCCGCGATGTCCGTGCCGACCAGCAGCGTGCCGGTGGTCTCCACCGTCACCTGGACGAAGACGGGGGTGTCGGACTTCGCTTCCAGCCGGGCCCGCTTGATGCCGTTGACGGCGGCCTTGATCTGCAAGGGGTCCTGGCAGGTCTCGACCAGGATGGCGTCGGCCCCGCCGGCGATAAGGCCGGCGGCCTGGACATAGAAGCTGTCCTCCGCCGGCTGATAGGCGATGTGGCCCAGGCTGGGCAGCTTGGTGCCCGGCCCGATGGAGCCGATGACGAAGCGCGGCTGACCGTCCTTGAAGCTTTCCGCGGCCTCACGCGCCAGTTCGACCGCGCGCTGGTTGATCTCGAAGGCCTTCTCGGAGATGCCGAACTCGCCCAGCGTCACCGGCGAGGCGCCGAAGGTGTCGGTCTCCACCATGTCGGCGCCGGCTTCGAAATAGCCGCGGTGGATGTCGCGGACGATGTCGGGACGGGAGAGCGGCAGGATGTCGGTGCAGTTCTCGTGCCCCCAGTAATCCTTCTCGACGTCGAGGTCGAGCGCCTGGATGCGGCTGCCGAACCCGCCGTCGCAAAGCAGAACACGGTCACGCAGGGTGTCGAGGATGTGGGCCATGGGAATGCGTCTTGTCCGTTATTTGGCGGGTTCGGGGCAGAAAAGGCGTGGTCAGGTCAGGCCGTGGCGGCTTGCGGGCCACCAGTCCTCGTCGAGAAGCTGGTCCAGCGAATAGGGGCAGTCGGGCGGAAGGTCGTTCAGTCGCATGCCATCACGCTCCAGACCAAGAGCGGCGATCTTGCGACCGGACTTGTAGATGCCGGCAGTGTCGATCCGTCCGCGAAGGCTGGGACTGGCCGACAAGTCGCGGGCAACGCGGTCGCGGTGTTCAAGGACGGAAACCTTCCAATCGCCGCGCGGATCTGCGGCCGGAGAGTATTCCAGTTTGAGCAGATGCTCGATCACACGGACCAGCGCGCTTTCGACCGCGCGCAATTCCGACCGGCCCATGCTTTCGATCTCCTCCGCGACATTCTCCCAGTCGATGGGCGTGTTGATGCGCTCACGCGCCGCCTCGCGGAGCAGGCGCGCCTGCTCCTCGGTCCAGGCGAGGAAGTCGGTGTCGTATCCGATCCGGCTGTCCATGGCGCGATGCCCCCTTCCGCGGATGTGCGGCCAGTCTAGCATGAAACCGTGGCGGCCGGCGCCCTACCCCGCCACCGCTGCCGCGGCCGGAGCGGCTTTTGCCTTCACGCCCAGCATGCGGCAGATGGCGATGGTCAGGTCGGAGCGGTTCAGCGTGTAGAAGTGGAAGTCGTTCACGCCCTGCGCCTGCAAGGCCTGGCACTGCTCCGCCGCCACCGTCGCGGCGACGAGCTGGCGGGTTTCCGGGTCGTCGTCCAGCCCCTCGAAGGTCTCGGCCAGCTTCGCCGGCATCGACGCGTTGCACTTGCCGGCGAACTCAACCGCGCGGGCGAAGTTGGTGATCGGCAGGATGCCGGGGACGATCGGCACATGGATGCCGGCCGCGGCACAGCGGTCGAGGAAGCGGAAATAGGCGTCGTTGTCGAAGAAGAACTGGGTGATGGCGCGGGTGGCGCCGGCATCGACCTTGCGCTTCAGGTTGTCCAGGTCGAACTGGGCGCTCGGCGCTTCCGGATGGCTTTCGGGATAGGCCGCCACCGAGATCTCGAAGTCGGCGATGCGCTTCATCCCCGCCACCAGATCGGCGGCGTAGGCGTAGCCGCCGGGGAACGGCTCGTACCGCCCGCCGACACCGCCCGCGGTCTCCGGCGGGTCGCCGCGCAGCGCCACCAGATGGCGGATGCCGGCATCCCAATAGGTGCGGGCGATGGCGTCGATCTCGTCGCGGGTGGCGCCGACGCAGGTGAAATGGGCGGCCGCCGGAATGCCGGTCTCGTCCTGGATGCGGCAGACGGTGGCGTGGGTGCGCTCGCGCGTCGAGCCGCCGGCACCGTAGGTCACCGACACGAAGCTGGGCGACAGCGGGGCCAGCCGCCGGATCGACTGCCACAGGCTCTGCTCCATCTTCTCCGACTTGGGCGGGAAGAACTCGAAGCTGATGGACGGCAGCGCAGAGGTGGGCGCGGTCATGACGGAACTCCGCTGAGCGAGTGGGCGGTCTTCGGGAAGGAAATGGCGGCGCCGGCGGCAAGGCGGGTGGCCGGCCAGACGGAAACGGTCAGCGGGTCGCCCGGCAGCTGCACCACCGGGCCGCAGTCGAGGCCGGACTGGCGGCACCAGCCGGCGACCTCGGCATCGGAGAAGCCCAGGCGGCGGTGCGCATGCTCTTCGCGCAGGGCTTCCAGATGGTGCGGGGCGAAATCGACGATCAGCAGCAGCCCGCCGGGGCGCAGGACCCGCGCCGCCTCGGCCAGCACGCCGGCCGGCGATTCGGTGTAGTGCAGCACCTGATGGATCACCGCGGCGTCGAAGGAGCCGGACGGGAACGGCAGCTGGTACATGTCGGCCTGACGGACATGGCAGTGGCGCAGGCCCGCCTCCTCCAGCCGGTTGCGGGCGACGGCCAGCATCTCGCGCGACTGGTCTACCCCGATCGCGCGATGGACGCGCCCGGCGAGCACCTCCAGCATCCGTCCGGTGCCGGTGCCGATATCCAGCAGCTCCTCCACCCCCTCTTCCGGGAAAAGGCGCAGCAGAGCGGCCTCGACCTCGCCTTCCGCAACGTGAAGGGAGCGGATCTCGTGCCAGCGCGCGGCATTCTCACGGAAATAGGTGGCGGCGCTTTCCGAGCGGGCCCGCTTGATGGCGTCCAGCCGCTCCAGATCGAGGATGAGGGTGGCGTCGTCCGCGGGGATGGCGTCGACCAGGACGCGCGCCAGCTCGGCCGACTGCCCCTTCTCGGCCAGCCGGTAGAAGGCGAAGGTCCCCTCGCGGAAGCGGTCGAGCAGGCCGGCGTCGCACAGAAGTTTCAGGTGGCGCGAGACGCGCGGCTGGCTCTGGCCCAGGATCTGGGTAAGTTCGGTCACCGTCAGCTCGCCATGCGCGCAGAGTGCCAGCAGCCGCAATCGCGTCGTTTCGGCCGCCGCCTTCAGCGTCGCAAGCAGATCGTCCATCGCCTCACGTCCGATTCGGGCCAGGAAAGGGGCCGGCCGGCCGGGACACCCCGCCCCGCCGGCCTGGATACAGATATAAAGATATCTTTATGCGTCGTAAACCGCTTTTCGCAGCCGGCCGTGCGGACACGCCCGACAGCCCCGCCCCGGCCCGGATCGACGCCGTCAGTCCGAGGCGGAAAGCGGCAGGATGCAAGCTCTCCCGCCGCATTGCGGCAAAGCCGACACAGTCGCCGCGGCCTCTCCGGCGCCATGCCGGC
Organism: Azospirillum palustre; assembly: GCF_002573965.1. Lineage (NCBI taxonomy): Bacteria > Pseudomonadati > Pseudomonadota > Alphaproteobacteria > Rhodospirillales > Azospirillaceae > Azospirillum > Azospirillum palustre. The sequence goes on from NZ_PDKW01000043.1 coordinate 1,873,484, forward strand.
GCATGCTGGTCAAAAGGCGAAGCCTGTGTTAGGTCAGGAAACGGTGGAAATTCTGCGATATCTCGCCCAATCTTCCTCCCGACCGCGTAGCCACCTTGCCAGGGTTGAGGACTCCAGTCATCGGGGTCTTCGGTTGTGGACAGGAGATGCGGCGACCCGCACCGAGTCGAGCCCACAGATAAAGAGCCGTCGCACATGAAGCTGGCCAGCCTTTCCCGCTCCCTCCTCCGTACGGCCACCGTGGTGGCCTTCGCCCTGACGGCCACGGCCTGCGCGACCAACCCAGGCGACTCGGGCGCGAAGGACGGGGCCTATCAGGTCAACGATCCGCTGGAAGGTGCGAACCGCGTCGTCTTCGCGGTGAACGACGCCGTAGACACCGTGGCCCTGCGCCCGGCCGCCGAGGTGTATGTTGCCGTGGTGCCCGACCCGATCCGCGACGCCATCCACAACTTCATCGACAACCTGATGGCGCCGCTCTACATCGCCAACAACCTGCTTCAGGGCAATTTCGAAGGCGCCTCCGACGCCACCGGCCGGTTCCTGACCAACACCATCCTGGGCGCCGGCGGCATCGCCGACGTCGCGTCGCAGGCGGCCATCCCGCACGCGCCGGAGGATTTCGGCCAGACGCTGGCGGTGTGGGGCGTGGGCGACGGGCCGTATCTGGTCCTGCCGCTGCTGGGTCCGTCGAACCTGCGCGACACGGTCGGCTACGGCGTCGACACCGTCGGCGACCCGGTCCGCATCTGGGCCTATGCCCACAACGGCGAGGGCCTGATGTACACCCGCGCCGGCGTCAGCGCCGTCGACCGCCGATCCGAGGTGCTGAAGTCGGTGGACGACCTGCGCCGCAACTCTCTGGACTTCTACGCCACCGTGCGCAGCCTGTACCAGCAGCAGCGCCGGGCGGCGATCAGCAACAACAAGGCCGGCACGACTCCGGAATTCCCGGACTTCACCACTGCGCCGAAGCCCTGATCGGTTCTGAGAAGACTCTGCGGCCTCGCCCATCCTGACCACCGCACGCCGCCCTCCGGGGACGGGTGCGGCGGTCGTGCCGGCGGGCCGGCGGGGTGCGCCGGGCGTTGGGGCAGGATCGAAAACCTCCTCCAAAAGCATCCGGCGGCAACCCAAAGGCCAGATGACCGTTGACAAAGCCCCAGCAACAGCCACTTTTCGCCCCATCATGCTGACACGCCGCCAGTTTGTCGCGTCCGCTGCCCTGCTCGCGGTGAGCGGTTGGGCCGGGCACTCTCTCATCTCTCCCGCAGCCGCGCAAACCGCGGACCAGGGGGCAAGCGCGTTCATCCAGAAGCTGGGGAACGACGCCATCGCAACCTTCTCGGACAAGAGCCTGTCGCGCGATCAGGCGATCCAGCGCTTCCGCACGCTGCTGTACGCCGGCTTCGACGTGCCGTACATCGGCCGCTGGGTGCTGGGCCGCTACTGGAACAACGCCAACGAGGCGCAGCGGGCTGAATACCAGAAGCTGTTCGAACAGCTGATCGTCAACACCTATGCCGAGCGTTTCGTCGAGTATTCCGGCGAGACGTTCAAGATCGCCGGTGTCGGCCCGGCCGGTGAAGCCGACAGCATGGTGACGACGCAGATCGTCCGGCCCAACGGCCCGCCGGTGAATGTCAGCTGGCGTGTCCGCAAGGCCGGCGCCGACTACAAGATCATCGACGTGGTGGTGGAGAATGTCAGCATGGGCGTGACCCAGCGGCAGGAATTCGCCTCCGTCATCGAACAGAATGGCGGCCGCGTCGACGGGTTGATCCAGGCGCTGCGCCAGAAGGTCGGCCGCACCGGCTGACCGGTCCACAGCAGTCTCTCTCCTACCGCGAAGCCCGGCCCCGTCATGGAGCCGGGCTTCGTCGTTTCAGGCCTCCGACGCGGCTTTTGCGGCGTCGGTTGAAGTCATGTCGTCCTCCCCGGCCTCCGCAGCGCCCACATTGCCTGTTTCCGGGCGTGTTTCCGGCAGCAGCAGCGCCGCGAGCAGCAGGGCCACGCCCGCAGCCGCTGCCAGCATCAGGAAGGCGGCGCTGTAGCCCTCCCGCACCACCATCTGTCCGGCGGCGGCGGTGCTGAGCGAGGCGCCGATGCCCTGGAGGGTGGCGATGGCGCCCTGGCTGACATTGAAGCGCCCGGTCCCTTCGGTCAGGTCGGCGACCACCAGCGGGAACAGCGCGCCGAACAGCCCGGCGCCGACCCCGTCCAGCAGCTGGACGCCGACCAGCCAGGCGGAGTTGTCCGACAGGGTGTAGAGGAGCCCGCGCACGGGCAGGACCAGGAAGGCGGCCAGCAGCAAAGGCTTGCGCCCCCAGCGGTCGGCCCTGGCGCCCACCAGCATCGCCATCGGCACCATGACCAGCTGTGCGGCGACGATGCAGAAGGACATCAGGCTGGTGCCCAGCGCCGGATCCTTCATCGCCAGCTTCTGGCCGACCAGCGGCAGCATCGCCGCATTGGCGAAATGGAAGAGGGCGGCGCATCCGCCGAAGATCAGCAGCGGACGGCAGCTCAGGATGACGCGCAAACCGGACGGCGTCTCGCGGTTGCTATCGTGGTCGGAGGCGTGCAGCCCGCGGGCGACCGCATGGTCGATGGCGTTGGCGGGAATGCCGGCGGTGGCGGCGATGCTGCACAGCGCCATCGCGGTCATCAGCCAGAACACCGCGACGGGTCCGAAGGCATAGGCCGCCAGCCCGGCAAGCAGGGCCGCCACCGCATTTCCGGCATGGTTGAAGGATTCGTTGCGCCCGACCCGGCGGACGAAGGCGCGCGGTCCCAGCATCCCCAGCGTGATCGCCGCGATGGCCGGCGGGAAGACCGCCCCGGCGGCACCCACCGCCGATTGGAGCACGGCGACCACGGTGAAGCTGTTCAGCCAGGGAAGGGTCAGCGACCCCACCGTCACCAGGAGTGCTGCGACGACGACCACCGCGCGCTTGTAGCGGGTGCCGTCGACCAGCGCCCCGGCCGGCACCTGTGCGGCGATCCCCGCCAGCCCGGCGAGCGTCATCACCAGCCCGATGTCCGCCTCGTTCCAATGCTGGACGGTCAGCAGATAGATTGCCAGATAAGGGCCGAGCCCATCCCGCACGTCGGCGAGGAAGAAGTTCAGCAGATCGAGAGAACGGTTCGGTCCGGCCACGTCGGTCATCCTGCAGGGAGTCCGCCCCGGATGGAGCTGCGGCAACAGAACGCCCGTTGAAGCGATTTGGTCCAGAGCCTTCAGAACCCGTGACGCGCCCGTCCGAACGGGCTATCGTTGCAACGACAGCACTGTCTTTCGTCATACGGTTGGACCCGGGAACCCGACGCCATGGCCGAACGCGATCCGAAAGAGATCGACGAACTCCGGACGATCATCCAGGCGCATCAGGCATGGCTGAAGCGGCCGTCCAGCGGTCGGCGCGCCGATCTCAGCTTCCGCGACCTCTCGCGGCTGAATCTGGAGCGGGTGTCGCTGGCCGGGGCCAAGCTGGCCGGGGCCAACCTCAGCAACACCCGCATGGTGAAGTCCAACCTGTCGCAGGCCGACCTGTTCGGCGCCGACATGGAAGCGGTCAACCTGACCGGCGCCGTCCTGACCGGCGCCGACCTGCGCGGCGCCAACCTGCACCGCGCCCTGCTGACCGATGCCAACCTGCGCGGCGCCGATTTCCGCGCGGGCGAGCTGGTGGACAGCGGCGGCAGCCAGGACGGCGGCCAGACCTCCGCCCGCGGCACCGGCACCACCCGCCTGACCGAAGCGAAGATGGAGCGGTCGATCCTGGCCGGCGCCAACTTCTCCGGCTGCGATCTGACCGGCGCCGATCTGAACGACGCCGACCTGACGGGCGCGGAGCTGACCTCCGCCGTGCTGATGGGCACCGATTTCTGCGGCGCCAACCTGGACGGGGCGGTGTTCGGCAACACGGTGATGGACCACGCCACCCTGACCCGCACCTTCATCCCCTTCGCCCTGCCGCCCGACGCCATCGTCCGCCCCAGCTACAGCGCGATGCCGGTCGCCGAGTTCCTGGAGCTGGTGGACCGGCACGAGCGCTGGGTCGACAGCGGCGGGGCGGAGGGGGTTCGGCTCGACCTCGACCTCGTGTCGGTGGCGGGGGCGGACCTGCATGGACGGACGCTGGCGGCGGCCCGCCTGCGCCGCTGCCGCCTGCCCGGCGCCCGCCTGACCAAGGCCAGCCTGGAGATGGCGGAGCTGTCCTACATCGACCTCGACGAGGCCGACTTGCGCGACGCCGTGCTGCGCGGGGCCACCCTGCGCCGCGCCTATCTGGCGCACACGCTGATGAGCGGGGTCGATGCCCGGCCGGTGCCGCTGGCCGGCGGCCGCGACTGGCCGGCCAATTTCGAGGGCGCCGACTTCTCAGACGCCGACCTGCGCGATTCCACCATGGGACCGGCAATCGTGCGCGGTGCTGTGTTCACCAAGGCGCTGACCGACCGCTCCGGCATCGACATCGCCGGCGCCTCCAGCCCCTTTCCGCCGCCCCCGCCGGAAGAGCGGCGGCGGCAGAAGCGCTTCGTCCGCCCCGGCATGGTCGTCCACACCGACCATGGCAGCTTCCCCGCCCGCAACTGGTCGGTCGGCGGACTGTGCCTGCTGGCGGTCAACCAGCCCTATCAGCGCGGGCAGACCTTCCAGGCCCGCGTCGTACTGGCCGACCGGCAGGAGGTGGCGGCCGTCGCCAACCTCGTCGTCCTGCACCGCGACGAGGAGCGCGGACAGCTGTCCGTCCGCTTCCACCAGTATGGCGACGATCTGAAGGCGCTGCTGAAGACCGCCTTCCTGGAACACCAGAAGATGGCGGGCTGACACCGGTCGCACAAACTTTCCAGCCATCGCTCCGTCTATTTCAAAGGATCGTTGAATCCCCGGAACGATCAGCGACGTGCCTCTGTTTGAAGGATGCGTGCCGGATGGGAGCAAAACCCTGCCGGTCTACATTCGATAGGAGGCTCCCATGGCAGACGAACAGAAGCCCAGGAAAGTTGGCGTGTATGACGGCTCCGAAGGCGGAGCCGGCAGTTGGGGCATGAACTGGATGTGGATCGTCATCGGCCTGATCGTGGTCGCGGTCGTCCTCTATCTCCTGCTCCGCTGACCCGGCGGCACCTGCCGCCATGACGGCCGACAACGGACCGCCTTCGGACGAAGGCGATGTGGTCATTCCCCTGCACGACGAGTCGGTGACCGTCGGCAAGCAGCGGGTGGAGCGAAGCCGCGTCCGCGTCAGCACGCGCATCTCCGAACGGGAGGAGATGGTCCGCGAAGCGCTGGACCAGGAAGAGGCCACGGTCACCCGCGTACCCATCGACCGCGAGATCGACGCCCATCCCGGCATCCGCCAGGAGGGGGACGTGACGGTGATCCCGCTGGTGGAGGAGGTGCTGGTCGTGGAACGCCGCCTGGTGCTCCGCGAAGAGCTGCACATCCGCAAGAACCGGCGGACCGTCGAGGTCGAGCAGCCCGTCACCCTGCGTTCCGAAGATGCGGTGGTGGAGCGTGTGACCGCCCCGCCCGCCCCCGTCCGATCCCCCAATCAGACTTCGCCCGAGGAGTGAGACCGATGACCAAAACCATCGTTGCCCTCTACGACCATCGATCCGACGCGGAAACGGCATCCCGCGATCTGCAGGCCGCCGGTTTCGAGTCCAGCGTCATCGAAATCCTGTCGCACAGCGACCTGTCCAGCGGTGGCTGGGGCGACAGAGACCTGAGCGGCTCCCCCACCGGGACCGCCGCCGGCTCCTTGACCGGCGACAGCTCCATCGGTGCTGCGAGCGGCATGGCCCGCACCGACCTGTCCACCGGTTATGTCGCCTCGCCCAACACGGTGCCCGGCACCGGGCTCGGCATGGAAAGCGGCCTGGGCGCCGGAGCGGGCATGGGCACGATGGGGTCCGGCGGCGTCATGACCGGCAGCGGATCCGGCGGAATGCTGACCCGGCTGACCGGCTGGGGCATCCCGAACCAGGATGCGCAGGTCTATGCCGAAGGCGTGCGCCGCGGCGGATCCCTGCTGAAGCTGCGGCTGGAAGAGGAGGATGTCGACCGCGCCATGGACGTGCTGGAGCGCGGCAATGTGGTGGATGTCGAGGAACGCGGCAGCGCCTACCGCGACTCCGGCTGGGCCGGCTACGACGAGACCGCCGCTTACTATGACGAGCAGTCGGCGGAGGAGGAGCGTGTGCGCTACTCGCCGGGCCGCACCGCCATCGACACCACCGGCAGCACGACGGCCGGGCTGACCGGTGCCGCTGCCGCGATGCGCGACGTGAACACCGACAGCACCCGGACCGGCAGCGCCGAGCGGGAGGAGCAGATCCCGATCATCGAGGAGCAGGTCAACATCGGCAAGCGCAGCGTCGAGCGCGGCGGCATCCGCGTCCGCAGCTATGTCGTCGAGACGCCGGTCGAGGAACAGGTCCGCCTGCGCGACGAGACCGTCACCGTCGAGCGCCGCCCCGGCGGCATGGCCGGGGCCAGCAGCGAGGTTCCGGCCGACGCCTTCCGCGAGCGCACCATCGAGGTGACGGAGACCGACGAGGAAGCGGTGGTCAGCAAGACCGCCCATGTCCGCGAAACCGTCGTGGTCCGCAAGGATGTCGAGGAACGCGCCCAGAGCGTCCGCGACACCGTCCGCCGCACCGAGGTGGAGATCGAGGACACGCGGGACAAGAACGCCCGCAATCCGCTCACCGACCGGACGGACGATGTGACCCGCTGATCCGTTCAATTTTGACCACGGAGGGAGCGAGGGTGCGCATAAGTTGTTTAATTGACAATCGATGCGACCAAATGCGCAGTTCGTGACATTGGATACCCCTCTATCGTGTGCGGGAAACGGGTTGTCGGCATTCGACACCCTCCTGTTTCCCGCACCGGAGAGCTTGACCAGCATGTCACGGCCCCTTGCCCACCCCCGCCGCCATCCGGCGGCCGTTCTGCTCGCCAGCCTTCTGTCCAGTTCGTGCCTGCTGTCTTCCGCATTGCCGTCCCCGGCGTTGGCGCAGACCGCTTCGGCCCAGCCGGCGGCCGCTCCGCGCTCCATTCCGCTGTTGCAGACGGAAACGAACTCCAACGGCACGCCAATAGTCTACCCGAAGGGGACGCCGCAGATCACCGCGCGCATCACCGAAATCCCGCCTGGCGTGCGGACCGGCGTGCATACCCATCAGATCCCGCTGTTCGTCTATATCCTGGGCGGCAAGCTGACGATCCGCGGCGAGAATGGCGAGAGCACCGTCTACAAGGAAGGCGACGCCTATATGGAGCGCACCGACTGGCACGAGGGCATCAACGAGGGCAGCGATCCGGTCCGGCTGCTGGCCGTCTATCCCGGCGAGGTCGGGACGCCGCTGTCGGTCAAGCAGGCCAAATGAAATTGGACCAATCTTGTCCGGCTTGACAGGACTCGACAAAAAAGGGCCGCCGGTCTGACTGACCGGCGGCCCTTCTTCAATCGGCAGGAATAGCCCCAGCCGTCAGCTGCGCACCAGCGGCTTGTACTTGATGCGGTGCGGCTGGTCGGCGTCGGCGCCCAGGCGGCGCTTCTTGTCGACCTCGTAATCCTGGAAGTTGCCTTCGAACCATTCGACGTGGCTTTCGCCTTCGAAGGCCAGGATGTGGGTGGCGATGCGGTCGAGGAACCAGCGGTCGTGGCTGATGACCACGGCGCAGCCGGCGAAGCTCTGCAACGCGTCTTCCAGCGCCCGCAGCGTATCGACGTCCAGATCGTTGGTCGGTTCGTCGAGCAGCAGGACGTTGGCGCCGGACTTCAGCATCTTGGCGAGGTGGACGCGGTTGCGCTCACCGCCCGACAGCTGGCCGACCTTCTTCTGCTGGTCGGGACCGCGGAAGTTGAAGCTGGAGACATAGGCGCGGCTGGGCATGGTCTTCTTGCCCAGCTCGACCAGATCCAGCCCGTCGGAGATCTCCTCCCACACCGTCTTCTTGGCGTCGAGGCTGTCGCGGCTCTGGTCGACATAGCCGAGCTTCACCGTGTCGCCGACGCGGAAGGTGCCGGCGTCCGGCCCGTCCTGCCCGGTGATCATGCGGAACAGCGTGGTCTTGCCGGCGCCGTTCGGGCCGATGACGCCGACGATGCCGCCCGGCGGCAGCCGGAAGGACAGGCCGTCGATCAGCAGCCGGTCGCCGAAGCCCTTGGCGATGCTCTCCGCCTCGATGACGACGTTGCCGAGACGCGGCGGCACCGGGATGACGATCCGGGTCTCGCCGGACTGTTCCTTACCGCTTTCGGCCAGCAAGGTCTCGTAGGCGGTGATGCGCGCCTTGCTCTTGGCCTGACGGGCGCGTGGGCTTTGCCGGATCCACTCCAGTTCGGTGGCCAGCTGCTTCTGGCGCGACTCTTCCTGGCGGCCTTCCTGCTCCAGGCGCTTCTGCTTCTGCTCCAGCCAGGACGAGTAGTTGCCTTCCCACGGAATCCCGGACCCGCGGTCGAGTTCGAGGATCCAGCCGGTGACGCTGTCGAGGAAGTAGCGGTCGTGGGTGACCAGCACCACGGTGCCCTTGTAGTCCTCCAGATGCTTCTGGAGCCAGGCGACCGATTCGGCGTCGAGATGGTTAGTCGGCTCGTCGAGCAGCAGCAGGTCGGGCTTTTCCAGCAGCAGCTTGCACAGCGCGATGCGGCGCTTCTCGCCGCCCGACAGCTTGGTCACGTCGGCGTCGCCCGGCGGGCAACGCAGCGCGTCCATGGCGATTTCGACCGTGCGGTCGATGTCCCAGGCGTCGGCGGCGTCGATCTTCTCCTGCAACTCGCCCTGTTCGGCCAGCAGCGCGTCGAAGTCGGCGTCCGGATCGGCCATCAGGTTCGACACTTCGTTGAAGCGGTCGAGCAGCGCCTTGGTCTCGCCCAGCGCTTCCATGACGTTCTCATGGACGTTTTTGGTCGGGTCGAGCTGCGGCTCCTGCGGCAGGTAGCCGACCTTGGCGCCCTCGGCCACCCAGGCCTCGCCGGAGTAGTCCTTGTCCAGCCCGGCCATGATCTTCATCAGGGTCGACTTACCGGAACCGTTGACGCCGAGCACGCCGATCTTCACACCCGGCAGGAACGAGAGCCAGACGTTGTCGAGAACCTTCTTGCCGCCAGGATAGACCTTGGTCAGGCCCTTCATGACATAGACATACTGGTAGGACGCCATGCGCCGCTCCGACCTTCCGAAAAAATGTGAGAATTGGCGCCGCCCCATCCCGATGGTTCTACGGCACCCTGTCGCTAGGGACTGGTTTTAGCGCATAAGGGCCTTGCATGAAACCTTGTTGAGCCACCCGGCGGGGGCCGGGCGGCGCCAGGAGGAACAGGATTGGTCAGTCCCAAGGTCGAAATCTACGTCGATGCCGACGCCTGCCCGGTCAAGGCCGAGGTCTACAAGGTCGCCGGCCGCACCGGCTCCAAGGTCTGGCTGGTCGCCAACGCGCCCTTGCGCCTGCCGACGGAGTGCATGGTGGAACTGGTTGTGGTCAGCGACGGCTTCGACGCCGCCGACAACTGGATCGCCGAGCATGCCGGCCCGACCGACGTGGTGGTGACGGCGGACATCCAACTGGCCGACCGCTGCGTGAAGCGCAACGCGGTGGTGATCGGCCCCACCGGACGCCCCTTCACGCCCGACAGCGTCGGCTCGGCGCTCGCCACCCGCGCCCTGATGCAGGATCTGCGCGACATGGGCGTGGTCAGCGGCGGCAACGCCCCGATGAGCCAGCGCGACAAGTCGCAGTTCCTCCAGACGCTGGACCAGGCGGTCCAGGCGCTGAAGGCGGGGCGGCGGCCGAGGTTCCGGTAAGGAGAAGAAGGGGGCCGAAGCCCCCTTACACCCGCACCACCTTGCCGGGATTCAGCAGGTTGTCCGGATCGAAGGCGCGCTTCAGGTCGCCCATGACGTTGAACGCTTCGCCGGTCTCCTGCTCCAGGAACGCCATCTTGCCATAGCCGATGCCGTGTTCGCCGGTGCAGGTGCCGCCCATCTCCAGGGCGCGGGTCACCATCTTGTCGGCAAGGCGCTGCGCCTCGGCCAGTTCCGCCGGCTTCTCCGGGTCGAGGACATAGACGAGGTGGAAGTTGCCGTCGCCGACATGGCCGACCATCGGGGCCAGCATGTTGGACTCCGCCAGATCCTGCTTGGTCTCAAGGATACAGTCGGCAAGCCGCGAGATCGGCACGCAGACGTCGGTCGGCCAGCCCTTCGACCCCGGACGCAGAGCGAGAGCGGCGTAATAGGCGTCGTGCCGGGCCTGCCACAGCTTCGAGCGGTCCTCCGGCCGGGTGGCCCAGGCGAACTCCATCCCGCCATGCTCAGCGGCGATGGCGGCCACCATCTCCGCCTGTTCCTTCACCCCGGCCTCGGTGCCGTGGAACTCGAAGAACAGGGTCGGGGCGACAGCATAGTCGAGCTTGGAGTATTTGTTGACGGCGTCGATCTGCACCTCGTCCAGCAGCTCGATGCGGGCGACGGGCACGCCGACCTGGATGGTCTGGATCACCGTGTCGACGGCGCCCTTGATGGTCGAAAAGGCGCAGACGGCGGACGAGATCGCTTCCGGGATGCCGTAGAGCTTGAGCGTCACCTCGGTGATGATGCCGAGCGTGCCTTCGGAGCCGACGAACAGCCGGGTCAGGTCATAGCCGGCCGCCGACTTGCGCGCCCGCCCACCGGTCTTGATGACTCGGCCGTCGGCCAGCACCACGGTCAGCCCCAGGACGTTCTCGCGCATGGTGCCGTAGCGCACGGCGTTGGTGCCGCTGGCCCTGGTCGCCGACATGCCGCCCAGCGAGGCGTTGGCGCCGGGATCGATGGGGAAGAACAGGCCGGTGTCGCGCAGATGCTCGTTCAACTGCTTGCGGGTCACGCCGGCCTGGACGGTCACGTCCAGATCCTCCGGGCTGACGCGCAGGATCTGCTGCATGCCCGACAGGTCGATGGTGATGCCGCCGGCCAGCGCCGCGATGCCGCCCTCCAGCGAGGTGCCGGTGCCGAAGGGGATGATCGGCAGCTTGTGCTTCGCGCAGATCCTGACGATTGCGCTGACCTCTTCGGTCGAGTTGGCGAAGGCGACGCCGTCCGGCGGAAAGGGCGTGTGGTAGGACTCGTCCTTGCCATGATGCTCGCGCACCGGCAGGGAGGTGGTGAACCGGTCGCCCAGCAGAGCCGACAGCTCGGCCCGGGCCTCCTCGGTCAGGGCAGCGCGCGGCTGGGTGGTGGCGATGACGGTCATGGGTGTTGTCCTCCCCGGTCGATGAGACAGTCGAATGGTTCATTTGTATGACCAAGGGAGGCTAAAGCGGCAGGCAAGCCCTTGGCAAGACGGGCGCCGCGCAGGGGTGGAATGCCGGTCTGCGGCGGGTGAATACGAATGTGGGCCACCATTGACTCACACGCGAGTGGGATCCATCATCACTCAATCGAATGGAGAGTGGCAGATGGCCGACCCGACGCTCACCGATGTGTTGAACGCGATTGCCGACATGGGACGGCATTTCAATTCAAGACTGGACGCCAATACCGAACGGCTGGAGCGGCTTGAGCGTGACATGCAGTCCTTCCGGGAAGAGGTGCGCGAGAAGCATGTCGAACTGCGCACCGAGCTGAAGATCGTCAGCGCCCGGCTGGATGAACAGCGCCAGACCATCAACGCCATGATTCCCACGCGCATCGCCGCGGTCCCGCCTGCCGCGGAGTGACGCCACACCTGTTGCACCGGCGGCGCAACAGTCCCTGCAACAGGTGTTGCAACGCCTCACGCCGCCGCACCACCCCAACCGTTGAAAATCAAGAAAATCCGCTGAACTGACCATCTGGCACGGCGGTTGCTCTTATCCCCTCGAACCGCGCGTCGATCAACGGCGCGCATCAGCGAGGGGGAGACGCCATCTTGGCTCCGGTCGTCGGCATCGTCGCCAATCCGGTTTCAGCCCGCGATATCCGCCGGGTCGTCGCCAACGCCACCAGCCTGCAGATCGCCGACCGGGCGAACATCCTGCTGCGGGTGCTGGCGGCGCTGCATGCCTGCGGCATCCGCGACGTGCTGATGATGCCGGAGAATGGCGGCATCCGCGCCCATGTTGAGCGCGGGATGATGCGCGCCCGGTCACGCGGCGAGGACATCTATCCCGCCCTCCACACCGTCTCCATGCCGGTCACCGGCACCGTCGCCGACACCCACCGCGCCACCGCGGAGATGCGGCGGGCCGGCGTGTCGGCCCTGGTGGTGCTGGGCGGCGACGGCACCCACCGGGCGGTGGCGGCCGAATGCGGGACGGTGCCCATCGCCGGCATCTCCACCGGCACCAACAACGCCTTCCCCGAACACCGCGAGCCGACGATCACCGGGCTCGCCACCGGGCTGGCGGTCACTGGCCGGGTGCCGCCGCACATCGCGTTTGCCGCCAACAAGCGCATCGACGTGTCGCTCGCCAGCGGGACGACCGGCGCCACCGTCTCCGAGATGGCGCTGGTCGATGTCGCCCTGGTGACGGAACGCTACATCGGCGCCCGCGCCCTGTGGCGGACCGAGAATTTCCGCGAACTCTACGTCACCTTCGCCGACCCGGAGGTGATCGGCATGTCGGCCATCGCCGGCCTGCTGGAACCCGTCGGCCGCGACGAAAGCGGCGGCCTGATGGTGCGGCTGTCACCGGATGGCGCCAGCCGCAAGGGCATCACCACCCTCAACGCTCCCATCGCGCCGGGAATGATGGCCCGGGTCGGCGTCACCGACTGGCGCCGCATGCCGGCCGGCGTGGCCTTCGTGCCGGAGGTCACCGCCGGCTCGGTCGCGCTGGATGGCGAGCGCGAGCTGTCCTTCAGCGAACGCGACCGTCTGTCCCTGACGCTCCGGGACGACGCCTTCCGCACGGTCAACGTCGCCGCAGTGATGCGGCACGCCGGCCAGAACCGGCTGCTGACCGGCACCCCGGTGCCCGTCACGGCCGCCTTTTAAGCATCAAACACACTCCAGGGAGAAAACACCTCATGGCCCAGAATCCCTTCCCCCTCGGCAAGGACGAGCTGCTGAAGGCCTACCGCACCATGCGGACGATCCGCGAGTTCGAGGAGCGGCTGCACGTCGATTTCGCCAAGGGCGACATCCCCGGCTTCGTCCACCTCTATGCCGGCGAGGAGGCCTGCGCCACCGGCATCATGATGCACCTGAACGACAACGACCGCATCGCCTCCACCCACCGCGGCCACGGCCACTGCATCGCCAAGGGCGTCGACGTCCACGCGATGATGGCGGAGATCTACGGCCGCAGCACCGGCGCCTGCCGGGGCAAGGGCGGGTCGATGCACATCGCCGACCTGTCCAAGGGCATGATGGGCGCCAACGGCATCCTCGGCGCCGGTGCGCCGCTGATCTGCGGCGCGGCTCTGGCGGCCAAGGTGCGCGGCGACCGCGGCGTCGGCATCACCTTCGTCGGCGACGGCGCGTCGAACCAGGGCACCTTCCTGGAAAGCCTGAACCTCGCCGCGGTGTGGAACCTGCCGGTGGTCTTCGTGGTGGAGAACAACGGCTATGCCGAATCCACCGCGATGGAATGGGCAGTGTCCTGCGACAGCTATGTCGACCGCGCCACCGGCTTCGGCATGCCGGGCGTCACGGTGGACGGCACCGACTTCTTCGCGGTGTACGAGGCGGCCGGCGAGATCATCCGCCGCGCCCGCGACGGCGGCGGCCCGGCCCTGCTGGAATGCAACATGGTCCGCTTCTACGGCCATTTCGAAGGCGACGCCCAGACCTACCGCGCCAAGGGCGAGCTGGAGGCGATCCGCGCGTCCCGCGACTGCCTGACCATCCTGTCGGAACGGGTGGTCGAGGCCGGGGTGATCGGCCGCGACGAGTTGCAGGCCATCGACCGCGAGGTGAACGCGCTGATCGAGGACGCCACGCGCGCCGCCAAGGCCGCCCCGCTGCCGGCGCCGGAAGACCTGCTGCGCGACGTCTACGTCGCCTACTGAGCCAACCCCAATCCAAGAGACGCGAAACGCGCGGAGGAAACACATGTCCCGCAAGATCAGCATGAAGCAGGCGATCAACGAGGCCCTGGATCTGGAGATGCGCCGCGACCCCACCGTCATCGTCATGGGCGAGGACATCGTCGGCGGCACCGGCGCCCAGGGCGAGGACGACGCCTGGGGCGGCGTGCTGGGCGTCACCAAGGGTCTGTACGCCAAGCATGGCGACCGGCTGATGGACACGCCGCTGTCGGAATCCGCCTATATCGGTGCCGCCGTCGGCGCCGCCGCCTGCGGGCTGCGCCCGGTGGCCGAGCTGATGTTCCTCGACTTCATGGGCGTCTGTTTCGACCAGATCTTCAACCAGGCCGCCAAGTTCCGCTACATGTTCGGCGGCAAGGCCGAGACGCCGGTGGTGATCCGCGGCATGGTCGGCGCCGGCTTCCGCGCCGCCGCCCAGCATTCGCAGATGCTCACCCCGCTGTTCACCCACATTCCCGGCCTGAAGGTGGTCTGCCCCAGCAACGCCTATGACGCCAAGGGCCTGCTGATCCAGTCGATCCGCGACAACGATCCCGTGATCTTCTGCGAGCACAAGAACCTCTACGGCCTGGAATGCGAGGTTCCGGCCGAGAGCTACGCCATCCCCTTCGGCGAGGCGAACGTGCTGCGCGACGGCGACGATGTGACCATCGTCAGCTATGGCCTGACCGTCCACCGCGCCATGGAAGCCGCGGCGACGCTGGCGAAGGACGGCACCGAGGCCGAGGTGATCGACCTGCGCACCCTGTCGCCCATCGACTGGGACACCATCGTCGAGAGCGTCGAGCGCACCGGCCGGCTGGTGGTGGTGGACGAGGCGCATCCGCGCTGCAACCTCGCCACCGACATCGCCGCCTTCGTCGGGCAGAACGCCTTCGGCGCGCTGAAGGCCGGCATCCAGATGGTGACGGCGCCGCACACCCCGGTGCCCTTCGCGCCCTCGCTGGAGGATCTGTACGTTCCCAGCGCCGACAGCATCGCCAGCGCCGTGAAGCGCACCCTGTCGCCCAAGGGCGCGTCGCCGCGGATCGCGGCGTAGCAGACCGGCCTCACGCCACACAGCACGCACGAGCCGCCCCGCTCCCTCATTTCCGCCTGCGCGGGAGTGACGGGAGAGGTGCGCGCCAAGCAAAAAAGCATTCCCAGGAGACCGAGTTCCATGTTGAACGAGCGCATCAAGCCCATCG
This sequence comes from Azospirillum palustre, assembly GCF_002573965.1. Taxonomy (NCBI): domain Bacteria; kingdom Pseudomonadati; phylum Pseudomonadota; class Alphaproteobacteria; order Rhodospirillales; family Azospirillaceae; genus Azospirillum; species Azospirillum palustre. The sequence continues at coordinate 1,888,705 of NZ_PDKW01000043.1, forward strand.
TCATGCCGAAATGGGGCCTGTCCATGTCGGAGGGCAAGGTCACCGGCTGGCTGAAGCAGCCGGGATCCACCATCTCCATCGGCGATGAACTGCTGGAGGTCGAGACCGACAAGATCACCAATGTGGTCGAGGCGGGCGAGACCGGCGTGCTGCGCCGGGTGCTGGGCGAAGCCGGCACAATCTATCCGGTCAAGGCGCTGATCGCCGTGCTGGCCGACCCCGACGTGCCCGACGACGACATCGACGCCTTCATCAACGCCTATGCCGTCCCGGCCAGCGAAGACGATGGCGAGGCCGAGGCCGGCCCGCAGTACCACACCGCCGAAACCCCGGCCGGCACCATCCGCTACGCCAAGCGGGGCGAAGCCGGACCGACCGTCCTGCTCGTCCACGGCTTCGGCGGCGATCTCGACAACTGGCTGTTCACCATCGACGCGCTGGCGGAGAAGGCCACCGTCTATGCGCTCGACCTGCCCGGCCACGGCCAGTCGAACAAGCAGATCGCCGACCCCAGCCTGTCCGGCCTGTCGCAGGCGGTGCTGGGCTTCCTCGATGCGGTCGGGGTGGAGCGCGCCCATTTCGTCGGCCATTCGATGGGCGGGGCGGTGTCGATGCGCACGGCGCTCGACGCGCCGGGCCGGGTGGCGTCGCTGTCGCTGATCGCGTCGGCCGGGCTCGGCGAGCAGATCGACCACGGCTACATCCAGGGCTTCGTCGGTGCGACATCGCGCCGCGACCTGAAACCGGTCCTGGAGACGCTGTTCGCCGACCGTGGCCTTGTCAGCCGCCAGATGGTTGACGACCTCCTGAAGTACAAGCGGCTGGACGGCGTGGACGAGGCGCTGCGGGCGCTGTCGGCCTCGCTGTTCGCCGAGGGCCGGCAGGCCAGCGTGCTCGCCTCCGGTATCGCCGATGCCAGGATGCCGACGCTGGTGGTGTGGGGCGAGGAGGATCGTGTCATCCCCGCCGACCACGCCCAGGCGCTGGCGAACACGGCCCAGGTCGCCGTCATCTCCGGCGCCGGCCACATGGTGCAGATGGAGGCGGCCGGCAAAGTGAACGCGCTGCTGAAGGACCACATCGCCAAGGCGGACTGAGGAGGCCAGCCCCCTTCCCGCCCCGTCTTACCGGTTCCCGACCCCCTCGCCACCGGCGCGCAAGGCTGTCCGCCAGCGCGCCGGCAGGAGACCGTTCATGCCCGATCTCAAGGACAAGAGCATCATCGTCACCGGTGCCGGCCGCGGCATCGGCGCCACCATCGCCAAGGCGCTCGCCGCCGACGGCGCCAAGCTGACCATCGCCGACCGCACAGAAGCCGACGCCCAGCAGGTCGCCGAGGCCATCCGTGCAGGCGGCGGCAGCGCCATCGCCGTCACCGTCGATGTCCGCGACCGCGCCGCCGTCCGCCGCATGATCGACGAGACGGTGAAGGCCCATGGCCGGCTCGACGTCCTCTTCAACAATGCCGGCATCGCCCAGACCAAGCCCTTCCTCGACATCACCGAGGACGACTGGCACACGGTCAACGACGTCAACGCGCTGGGCGTGCTGATCGGCATGCAGGAAGCGATCAAGACGTTCCGCAAACAGGGCGGCGGCGGCAAGATCGTCAACACCGCCTCCATCGCCGGCAAGCAGGGCTACGAACCGCTGGCCCATTACTCCGCCAGCAAGTTCGCCGTGGTGGCCCTGACCCAGGCCGCCGCCCGCGGCTTCGGCAAGGACGGCATCACCGCCAACGCCATCTGTCCCGGCGTGGTGGCAACCGAGATGTGGAAGATCATCGACCAGGGCTTCCGCGACACCGGCATCACCAAGTCGGAGAACGAGGCCTTCGACATGTTCGCCGCCGGCGCCGTGCTGGGCCGGCCGTCGCGGCCCGACGATCTGGTCGGCGTCGCCCGCTTCCTCGCCTCGTCCGACAGCGACTTCATGACCGGCCAGTCCCTGCTGGTCGATGGCGGGATGGTGTTCGCCTGACCGCTCTCAACGCTCGCCGACAACGATAAAACAGGAGGACAACACCATGAGTGCCACGTCGATGAAGGCCGCCGTCTGGCATGGCCGCAAGGACATCCGGGTCGAGGACGTGCCGCTGCCGGGCGCCCCGCCCGCCGGCTGGGTGCAGATCAAGGTGCATTGGTGCGGCATCTGCGGGTCCGACCTGCATGAGTATGTCGCCGGCCCGGTCTTCATCCCGGTCGACACGCCCCACCCGCTGACCGGCCTGAAGGGGCAATGCATCCTCGGCCACGAGTTCAGCGGCGAGATCGCGACGCTGGGCGAGGGCGTGACCGGGTTCAGCGTCGGCGACCGGGTGGCGGCCGACGCCTGCCAGCATTGCGGCGAGTGCTATTACTGCAAGCACGGCATGTACAACATCTGCGAGAAGCTGGCCTTCACCGGCCTGATGAACAACGGCGCCTTCGCCAGCCTGGTCAATGTCCCGGCCGAACTGCTCTACAAGCTGCCCGACGGCTTCCCGACCGAGGCCGGCGCCCTGATCGAGCCGCTGGCGGTCGGCATGCATGCGGTGAAGAAGGCCGGCAGCATCGTCGGCGAGGCCGTGGTGGTGGTCGGCGCCGGCACCATCGGGCTGTGCACCATCATGTGCGCGAAGGCGGCCGGGGCCGGACGGATCATCGTTCTGGAGATGTCCGCCGCCCGCAAGGCCAAGGCGCTGGAGGTCGGTGCCGGCATCGTGCTCGACCCCAAGGAGTGCGACGCGGTGGCGGAGGTCAAGGCGCTGACCGGCGGTTACGGCGCCGACGTGTCGTTCGAATGCATCGGCCACCGTGACACCGCCAAGCTCGCCATCGACGTGATCCGCAAGGCCGGCAAGACGGTGCTGGTCGGCATCTTCGAGGAGCCCAGCGCCTTCAACTTCTTCGAGATCGTCGCCACTGAGAAGCAGGTCATCGGCTCGCTGGCCTACAATGGCGAGTTCGCCGATGTCATCCGCTTCATCGCCGACGGCCGCATCGACGTGCAGCCGCTGATCACCGGCCGCATCACGCTCGGCGACATCGTCAGCGGCGGCTTCGAGGAGTTGGTCGCCCACAAGGACCGCAATGTGAAGATCATCGTGCAGCCGCAAGCCGTGACGGCGGCGGCCGAACAGCCGGAGCTTGTCCACTGATGGCCCTGCCCGCGCTGCATGCACCCCGTCCGGAACACCGGGCCGAAAAGCCGGCCTGGCTCCGCGTCCGCGCGCCCGCCGGTGCGGCGTTCGAGGACACCCAGTCGCTCGTCCGCCGCCACGGCCTGAACACGGTCTGCGAGGAGGCCGCCTGCCCCAACATCGGCGAGTGCTGGAGCAAGCGGCACGCCACGGTGATGATCCTGGGCAGCGTGTGCACGCGGGCCTGCGCCTTCTGCAACGTCGCCACCGGCCGGCCGGACGCGCTCGATCCCCACGAGCCGGACCGGCTGGCCGAGGCGGTCGGCGAGCTTGGCCTCGCCCATGTCGTCATCACCTCGGTCGACCGCGACGATCTGCCGGACGGCGGTGCGGCGCAGTTCGCCCGCTGCATCCGCCGCCTGCGCGAGACAGCACCGGCCACGACGGTGGAGGTGCTGACCCCCGATTTCCGCAACAAGCCGGGGGCGGTGGAGGCAGTCGCCGATGCCCGGCCCGACGTCTACAACCACAATCTGGAGACGGTGCCGCGGCTCTATGCCGATGTGCGGCCAGGTGCCCGCTATTACGGCTCGCTCCGCCTGCTGGAACGGGTGAAGGAGCGCGACCCAGGCATCTTCACCAAGTCCGGTATCATGGTCGGGCTGGGCGAGGAACCGGCGGAGGTGTTGCAGGTGATGGACGATCTGCGGGCGGCAGGCGTCGATTTCCTGACCGTCGGCCAGTATCTCCGCCCCACCCCCACCCACCACCCGGTCGCCCGCCACGTCACGCCCGACGAGTTCGAGCGCTATGCGACGGTGGCGCGGGCCAAGGGCTTCCTGATGGTGTCGGCGACGCCGCTGACCCGCTCCTCCCACCACGCCGGCCGCGATTTCGAGGAATTGCGGCGGCGGGCGGCAACTACTGCACCACCCTGACCGGCCCCACCTTGGACCCATCCGACTGCGGCGGCTTCATCAGTTTGCAATTGCTGACACAGTAGGTCTGCATCTCCATGCGGCCGCCGCAGCTCACAAAACACTCATCGTAATCCTGGGAACAGCTGCTCAATCGGTAGCAATGAATTTCACTTTCAAAGTCCCCAATTCGCCTTTCATGCTTCGCGCCTTTGGGAAGATGTTTCTTGTACTCGTAATATGCCGCATGCGCACGGGTCATCCCTTCGGCCATGCAGGTCTGGTACCCCAGTTCGACTGCGGCGTTGCACAGTTGTCTCGTCTGCTGGCACTGGGCGACGCAGCGTTTTCCGGCGTCGCTTGCCGGCATGAAAGTGGTCGTCCTCGTCTGTAAATTCGGAGTTGGGGTGCAGCCGGCCATCGCGGCCGCCAGCAGGCAGCCGAGCAGAATGGAACGCCGTGTCATGGTGGGTGCCCCGCTGTGGATTACCGTCGCTTGGTATCAACAACCCACCGGCACGGATTCATCCATCGGCGGTGCGGATTTCGCGAAAGAGAACCGCACCGCCGATGGATGGCAACCCCGAAGCGAAAGGAGGGGCGATCAGGAGAGGGGGGCTGGAACGGGGTGAAACAGTTTCCGGCGGCTGTTCCATCCCGCCACCCTCAGCGCCGCCGCCACTCGAAGGCGGCCGCCCCGCCCTGCCGTTCCAGGGCGGAGCCGAGGGTGGGATAGAGGTCGTCGGGGTTGTGGGTCCAGGGATAGACACCCTTCGGCCCTTCCGCCTCCGGCTGGGCCAGCACGGCGGCGACGGCGCGCGGATCGGGCAGGCGGCGTTCACGGAGTGCGCCGGGGAAGTCGTCGTCGAGTTCAGGGATGAAGACGGCGGGCGGATCTTCCGGACGGGGCGGACGGGGCGGAAGGGACGTGTCGGGGGCTTCGGGGGCCGCCGGTTCGGGGGAGCGGGCCGGCTGGGTCCGTTCCGCCTGGGCCGCCGGACCGGACAACAGGCCCAGCCGGTCGGCCAGCCAGCGTACGGTGGAGGGATCGCCGCAGGAGACCAGCCGCTCGATCTGCTCCACCACCAGCATGCGGATCGAGGCGAGCCGCAATTCGGCCTCGCGGTTCAGCGCCTGCCGCTCCCACCACACCCTGTGACGGAAGTCCTGCGATCCGTAATAGGCCCGCCACAGCGTGGTGCGGCTGCACCCCATGGCGCGGGCGACATAGAGAAAGCTGGAACCGCGCGCCAGCATGCCGGCGGCCATGATCCATTGTTCCTCGTGGAACTGCGATCCGGGAACCAGCACGCCTTCGGCGGGCACCGGCGGCTCCTCCGCCCAGCGGGGGAAATTGTCGTTCTGGAAGCTGCGGGGATCGAGAGGCATGGGTCTGCTCCGCGAAGAGGGTGGGACGGTCGCGGAGAGGTTATAAGATTTAATTCCTTTTCTGGTGGATTTTCGCGAAAACCGGCCATCGCCGCCGCCGGGGATCAGGGCGGGATCAGGGGATGCTGCGCGGCGGCGGCAGAGGGATTGGCCGGGCTTTTCCCTGAAACCCCTCGATCTCCGTTACGTCGGCGCGCTGGAACTGAACGATGCCATCGAAGGGGGCCGCCGCCTGGAATGGTTCAAAAGGACGACTCTCCAGCCGGCAACGCCTGGCGTCCGCCTCTTCGATCTTGAAGACAATCGCGCTGCCGGTTTGCAGGATCAGGCACCCCGACAATTTGCGCGCCTCGGCGACGCCCTTCCTCTCGTCCAGGCGCTTGACGGTGATCGTCACCGGCATCCCTCCACCAAAGCCGAGCATCCGCAGCGCGGTCGCCGCCAGCACGCTTCCACCGGGAAAGACCATCACGAGGACGATCGCCACGGCCATTCCCAAAGCGGCCATCCGACGAGGCACGAGTTCGCCCCGGGTCAGCATGCCATGGAAAAGGAAGATGGGCAGGAATGTCCCAAGAAAAATCAATGTTCCGACAAAATCAGAGCTTCTCGATATAAAATAGAAAACATCGGGAAAGAGAATCGGAACGGATGATAGCCAAAACAGCAGGAAAAGATTGGCGAACGATACGAAGACAAGAACACCCCAAAAATTGCTATACCATTTTCTATTCTCTTTTCGATTCGCCAAGAGCGCCAATATCATCGGGCAGAAAATTCCGGACATCGAAACCGCCAGCAGTAACACTGGCGTAGGCATGTAATATTCAACGTGACTATCGATATTCATCCAATATGAAATAACAACCAGGATGGGAAGCAAGATGGATGGCAAATATAATTTCACATAATCCTTCAGGAAGCACTTCAATGATTCGGCCGGTTTCCCACTCTTTTTATAGAGTCCCGGAAAATATTCACGCACGGGCTTGTCGGCAAACTGTTTGATGGCGATGGGGAACATCAGCATCAACAGGATCATGAACACCAGGACGGCGACCATCATGGTGAAGACCAGCAGGAACAGCGCCAGCGCCGCATCGACGGATGGAAATGGCGCGCCGACACGCACCATGTAGATCCAAACGAGCGGTGCGCCGAGGATGGCGGAAAAGATCGTCGTGATCTTCACCAACCCGGCCAGCCATTCCCCCGTCTCCTTGACTTTCAAGGCGGCAGGCGGAAAGTTGGCGAACAGACCTGAGGCGGACTGTTCGGGGATGTCCATCATGCTTTCCTCCGTCCGCGCCGGGACGGGACGCCGCCCGCCGCCCGCTCGGCACGGATGCGCTCCAGCAGGACGGAGGCCGGCTCGTCGTTCGGGTCCTGCGGCACCAGCTGGCCACGGAACGCCTTGGCGAGGATGGATTGGTCGAGGGTGGTGAGGCGGGAATTAGCAATCTTTACGTTAGTGTGAACGGCTTCAATGGCAGAGAACGCCTTGTCAATACGGTTGACAATCTCGCGTTGCTCTGCAACCGGTGGAAGCGGCACTGGGAGTTTACGACAAATCTCCAAAGTCAGATTTTGTTGCCCTGCCGTCGCCTTAGAAAGTAAATTCGCTCTAAAAAGAAGACCATTAGATAGAAAATAGTACATGAGGAATCTTTTCATAAGACTTGGCACACAGCGAAATACGGCTATTGCTTGGTTAATATTCCACTCTGGAAACGAATCAGGAACAATAGACACTTTCCCTAGTGGCGGCCCAACGATATTCATTAAGACATCGCCCGGTAATACTTTAGAACGCGCCAATTCTCCAGAATGCACTTCGGCAGGCACAAAAGTTGGATCTACAGAAAAATCCAGATCGCCAAAAAACGTCAGATTATAAACTTTGATATAGGGCACGCCACCGACTTCGGCAGACATCTTATCCCGAGACGGCGTTGTACCTTTCGTAATGAAACCGCAAATTTGCTCAGCACTCACCCATTGCCAGGATGGCGGAAGCACAGGAAGATCGTCAGATACATCTAATTTTTCTGCAGGCATGTAGCTACGATTTCCTCTAAACCCTTCAAATAGATCTTTCCTTTCCATTTCAACGCGCCCGAGCATGTCTTCCCGGCTCTCAATTAAAGGCGACGCCCTCCGCCAACTCACCGTCAAGTTACCGCTGAAAGCGGCGGCGAGGATAGATTGACGACAGCGGTCGATCATTACTGGCAGCGAGTCCAGCGCCTCACGGGCACGGCGTGAGCGCACTGTCAGTGCCTCAATCTTCTCGACAATTCGGCGTTGTTCGTCAGACGGCGGTATAGAAACCTCAAAATCTGACAATTTTTCCGAGCTTATACTTGCAACAGTCGTTCCTGCCTTTGAACATTCCTGAAGAATCGACTGCTTCCCCGCAGTCAAGGCGAGACGCAGATATTCGGGAACGATCCCTGACGCGGGCGTCAAGGCCTTCATGTCCTGATTGATTGTCACCGGTCGTATTGTCGTGGCGACAGGGAAAGAGTGAGCCAGAATCCCACTTCGCGTTACCATGAGAACTGATCCGGCAGGAACTAAATTACACGCAGAATTCTCTACAGCCGCCTCTGTAATGTGATCTTCAGCGTCATCAATGACAGCCCGTTTCATGTCTTTTGGGGACACCCAAGGAATATTGCCATTCTCCCAATAGGCAGGTTCTGACTTGGTCGGCGTTCCGCCTCCGCGCCAAGTACCCAGGTCCCTCAGCTTTTGCTGGACCCATCCCGCCGGCAATTCCCGCCGGCTCATTCCGCAGCCTCCGCGACGGCGGTATCCACCTCATCGCCGCCCAGCAGATCGGCCAGCGCCTCCATCTCCTCCAGCGCCACGCGCAGGGTATCGATTATGTCGGCAGCGATCACGTCCGGTTCGGGCAGTTCGGCTTCCGCGCTTTCGTCGCGCAGCCAAGTGAGGTCCAGGTTGTCGCCGCGCGCGGTGATCTGGTCGCGGGTGAAGCGGCGGAAGCGGCCCTGCTCACCTTCATCCACGCGGGGTGCCTTGCCCAGCGGGTCGGCGCCATAGGCGGCCTCGAAAGCGGCGAAATGGTCGCGGGTCAGGGGGCGGGTCTTGCCGAACTGCGGCATGTTGGACCGCATGTCATAGACCCAGACCTCGCCGGTGTTGCTCTTGTCGCTGCGGCCGCGGGTGAAGAACAGGACGTTGGTCTTGACGCCCTGGCTGTAGAAGATGCCGGTCGGCAGACGCAGGATGGTGTGCAGGTCGCACTTGTCCATCAGGTCGCGCCGGATGTCGCGGCCGGCGTTGTCCTCGAACAGCACATTGTCCGGCAGCACCACGGCGGCCCGGCCGCCGGGCTTCAGGCCGCGGTAGATGTGCTGGAGGAAGGCCAGTTGCTTGTTCGAGGTCGGGTAGGTGAAGTCGTCGCGGCTCGGCAGGCCACCGCCCTTCTTGGTGCCGAAGGGCGGGTTCGTCAGCATGACGTTGACCTTCGGCAGCCGCGCCCCCTGCTCCGACAGCGCGTCGCCAAGCTGGAGGTCGCCGGTGACGTCGTGCAGCATCAGGTTCATCAAGCCGAGCCGGTGGGCGTCCGGCACCAGCTCCATGCCGACGAAGGCATGGTGGCGCTGGAAATACTGCTCCTCCGACTTCAAGTCCCACAGGTCGTTGGTGTGCGCCTTGACCCAGCGGTCGGCGGCGATCAGGAAGCCGCCGGTGCCGGCCGCCGGATCCTGCACATACTCGCCCGGCTGCGGCTTGACCAGCGCGACCATGCTGTCGATCAGCGGACGCGGGGTGAAATACTGGCCGGCGCCCGACTTCTTCTCCGTCGCGTTGCGCTGGAGCAGGCCCTCGTACATGTCGCCCAGCCCTTCCTGGCGGGCCGAATACCAGTCCAGCCCCTCGATCGCCTCGACCAGCGCCTTGAGGATTCGCGGCTGGCGCAGGCTGGTCTGGGCGTTCTGGAAGATCGACTGGACCTGCGCGGAACCGTAGGTGCCGAGATGGATCAGCATTTCCTTGTAGAAGGTCAGCTGCTCAACGCCCTGCCGGCCGCGGACATCGCCCCAGCGGTAACCGGACGGCAACTGCTCCTCCGCCCCCGTCTCCTCCGCCATCTTCAGGAAGATCAGGTAGGTCAGCTCGGTCACATACTGGTGATAGGTGATGCCGTCATCCCGCAGGATGTGGCACAGCCCCCAGAGCTTGGAGACGATGTCGTTGGTGGCGTTCATGGCGCGCGTATCAATCCTCGGAGTAGTTCGACAAACGGCGCAGGCCGTTGCGCGTCGCGTATGCATGCAGAACGACCGCAAAGGCGCGGGCGTCCGCTTCGGTGTCCCAATAACCGCTGTCGATCTTGGGCTTTTCGCTGGCGGCATCGGATCGGGTGACCCGCCACTCTCCGGCACAATGCATGACCTCGAAGTAATCGTCATACATGCCGACGTGCCGTTCGATAAGGGCAATCATGTTCAGGTCGGTGGCGTAAACCGGCGCGCACTCGTCGGGGATGCTGCAGCCATTCGGCAAAATGTGCATGCCGCCGGAGGTCGATGCGCCCCAGGCATTCAACACAGCCCTGCCCTTCCAATAGGGTGAGCGGTCGAACTCGTCGGCAAGCTTGGCGGCGGTGTCTGGCGTCATCATCGCATACCCGAATGAAGCGGAGGGCACTTACCCCGCATCCTGCCAAAGCTCTTCATTGATCTTTGAAAGATGCTCCGCCAGTTGCCCATCGAACACCCTGTCCAATCGCGCGAACCCGCCACCTTGCTGACGGAATTCGCCCTGATCAAGCGTGTCGCGATCAACAACGACCTCTTTCTTCAGGTGCCGGGCGATCCGTTCCAGCCAGTCGCGCTGCGCTTTCGTCCAGGGACGGCTGGATAGCACCCGGCGCATCGCCCGGTCCACCCGCTCGTCATAGGGTACCAGCGCATCACCCAGCGCGGCGCGGCGGATGTAGCCGATCACCGACGCGGCGATATCGGCATTGTCCATGTCGCGGAAGGCTGCCCGCAGTTCCGCCTCGCCGAAGCCATCGCGTTCCAGCAGCAGGCGGACCTCGCGCAGCTGGGCACGGGTCAGCTCGCGCGGGGCGTTGGCGACGGCGTTCAGCGCCGGCACCCGGTTCATGTTCTCGGCCAGATAGCGGCGGAAGCTGGCGATGTAATCCTCCGGCCGGGTGATGTTGACGCCGTAGCCGGTTTCCTCGTGCCGGAACTCGTCGGTGCCGTCATAGAGCGGGACATGGATCGGGTCGTCGCCGATGCGGGTGTCCAGCAGCTCCATCAGCGCCCGGTGGTCGATCAGGATGCGGGCAGCCTCCTCCGGCGCCGCATCGCGCAGACGGCGGACGAAGGTTTCGGAGTCGGTGCCGGCAAGGTCGCGGAAGCGGCGCTCGCCCGCCTCGGTCAGCCGGCGGCGCTTGCGGTGCAGCTTGGCGACGATCTGGCCGACCAGCCAACGCGCCTGCTGCCGACGCCGCTCGGCAGCCTGGGGGTCCTCCGGCGCGGGTGCCGGCCCAGAGGATGCTTGGTCATCCGGGCCGAGGAACGGGGCCTGCCCCTCCTCCGCGAAGCCGGTCAGCGGAAGTGCAGGGGGCGGCGGCTCCTGCGCCGGCAGGGGCGTGCGGGTCGCTTCGGCCAGTTCCTCCATCAGCGTGGCGAAGGTGATGTTCGGGTTGGTCACCACCGGCTTCATCTGCGACATGGCTTCCATCGCCGCATAGATGCCGACGGCGTCGAAGATGCGGAAGGCGGTCTTGTGACGGCCGGGGCCGAACAGATCCTCGCACAGGCGGGTGCCGCGGCCGATCATCTGCTCGTACAGGATGCGGCTGTTGACCCGGCGGATGAAGACGAGGTTGACGATTTCCGGCACGTCGATGCCGGTGGTCAGCAGGTCGACGGTGACGGCGACCTTCGGCAGCTCCTCGTTCTTGAAGCGGCGGATTTGCCGCATCGGGTCGTCCGACCGGCCGGTGATCTTGGCGACGGCGTCGTTGTCGATGCCGCCATAGCGGTCGGCGAAGGCCGTCCGCAGGGCGCCGACCACGGTTTCGGCATGCAGGTCGGTCGCGCAGAAGACCAGCGTCTTGCCGGGCAGGCTCGGGTCGATGTGACCGGCCAGCCATTCGGCGATGACGCGGTTGAAGTCGCGCGTCAGGACGCGGCGGTTGAAGTCCTGGACATCATAGCGGACCTCGTCCGGCAGATGGATCAGGTCGAGCTGGCCGGTGCGGGTGTCCAGCACGTCCACCGCGGCCCCGGCATCCCAATGGATGCCCTCCTGGCTGAGGGCGGTGTGGGCACGGATGGGCGGCTCATGATCGACCAGCCAGCCATCTATGACGGCTTCCTGGTAGGTGTAGTGGATCACCGGCTCGCCGAAAATGTCGACGGTGTGCAGGGCCGGGGTCGCGGTCAGGCCGATCCTCACGGCGTCGAAGCGGTCGAGAACGCGCCGGTATTTCGAGATGTAGTCGCCCTGGTCGCGGAAACTCAGCTCCTCGTCCCCCATCTCGCGGTCGAGCAGATAGCCGCGGTGGCACTCGTCGACGACGATGCAGTCGTACTCGTCGATGGGCGGCGGGGCATCACCGTCCAGGATGCGGCGGACCAGGGATTGGACCGTCGCGATGTGGAGCTTGGTTTCGGCGTCCGGGAGGATGTCGCCCAGTTCCTTGACCTGGAAGATGTCGGCGAAGACCTGCTGCTGCTCCATCCGCGTTTCCTTGAACGCGTTGCCGGCCTGCTCGCCCAGAGCGGTGCGGTCGACCAGGAACAGGATGCGGCGGAAGCGCTGGGCCTTCAGCAGGCGATAGACGAGCGCGATGCAGGTCTTGGTCTTGCCGGTGCCTGTGGCCATGGCGACCAGGATGTCGCGCCGGCCGGCGCCGATGGCGGCCTCGACGGCACGGATCGCCCGCTCCTGATAGTCGCGCAGCGGGAAGTTATAGCCGAACGGGTCGCGGGCAAGCCGGTCCTGCGCGGCCCGCGGATCGTTGCGCAGCGCCTCCAGCAGGCCGGCGGGGGTGTACCAGCCGTCGAGCGCCTTGGCATGGTTGTGAGGGTGGCGGGCGTCGCGGAACCAGACGCCCGACAGCTCCTCGAACTGGCGCAGGAAGGGGCGGCCGTTGGTCGAAAACAGGAAGGGCACCGGATAGCGAGCGTCGCCCTCCCCCCACGGCCCTTCGGCCGGTGGCACCTCGTCGGCACGGCGGACATAGCCGCGACTGTAGCGGGCAGCCCGCTCGATGTATTCGGAGGCGTTGGTGTTGCGGCGCTTCGCCTCGACCATGCCGACGATGGTCAGGCCGACGAACAGGGCGTAATCGGCCCGTCCGTCCGCCGTGGGCCATTCGGCAATGGCGAGGTTGCGGCCCTTCTGCGGGCGGGTGCCGGCGGCGTAGCTCAGCGTTTCGCTGTCGGCCTCCCACCCGGCTTCGCGAAGCTGGGCATCGATCAGGCGGCGGGTTTCGCGCTCGTCCAGGTCGATGCCCTGCCCGACCTCCTGCGCCAGCTCGACGGTCTGCTGGATGGCCTGCGCCGGCATGGCGGCGGCCTGCGCCTGGACGCTGGTCAGCAGTTCGGCTTCCAGCCGGGCACGGCCGGCCTCGACCTGCTGGGCAAGCCGCTCCCATTCCAGCCGGTCGGCTTCGGCCTTTGCGGCACGTTCCTCCGCGGTCAGGCGGCGCTCGGCCTCGGCCTGCGCTTCGGCCGCCATGCGCTCGTGGGCCGATTGCTGCGCCTGGAGTTCGCCGCGAAGCCGGTCCAGCTCCGCCTTCATGGCGGCGCTCTCGGCACGCGGGTCGCGCGGCGGCACGAAGGGGCCGGGGTTGAAGGCGCGGTCACCGGTGACGGTGCGATGGAACCAGACGCCAAGCGTGCGGCCATGCTTCAGGCAGGACAGCGCCATCGCCTGATCGCCGGCAAGGTCATGGTTGGCCGCGTTGCCGGTCTTGCGGATGTAGTGGAACAGGTCGCCGACCTCGCGCGGCAGGGCGCCACGGTCGCGCAACCGGCGTAGCAGCTGGTCCTGCGTCTCCTCCGGCGAGGTCCACATGCCGAGCTTGGCGGCCGTCAGCTGGGCCAGCAGCTCGGCGAACTGCCGCATCTTGAGGATCGCGGTGTTGGCGTCATCCGCGAAGAAGCGCTCGCCGAGCGCACCAAGCCGTTCAAGCTGGATGCTGTGTTTCGCGAGGAAGCTGAAGTTGGCTGACCGGCTCACCATTCACCTCATGCAAGCGCTCAAGCTTACACGTCATGGCGGACCCTGTCACCTTGCGGCGTCGACCTGCGGTTGGGTCGTATCGGCGCCGGAACGGTCGGCGCATCAGAGGTGGGGGCGCGGCGCCGGCGAGGGGCACCCTCCCCCTGCCGTGACACGGCTGTGACACCGCGCTCCTCGAAGCCCCTCAGACCTAAGTCAAATGCTGCCTTTGCAGATAGTCCTCGCTCTGCATCTCCATCAGGCGGCTGACCGTACGCTCGAATTCGAAGGCGTGGGTGCCTTCCGGATAGAGACGCTCGGGCGGTCCCTCCGCGGCGATGACGACGTTGACCTTGTGCTCGTACAGCGCGTCGATCAGCGTCATGAAACGCTTGGCCTCGTTGCGCAGCTCGTCCTTCATCGTCGGCACATGGTCGATCAGCACCGTGTGGAAATGGGTGGCGATCGCCAGATAGTCGGCCGCCCCCAGCGGCTTGCCGCACAGGTCCCAGAAATCGACCCAGGCCACGCATTTGGCGGCACGCGCGATATCCACCCGCCGCCCCTGCACCGTGAGGCTGCAAGGCTCGCCCGCCGCACCGCCGGTCAGGTCGGAGAAAGCTTTCGCAAGGGCGGCATCCGAGGCCGGGCCCAGCGGGTGATGGTAGATCGGCACGCCCTTCAGCCGGTCCAGCCGGTAGTCGGTCGGGCCGTCCAGGGACAGGATGTCGAGCTTTTCCTTCAGCAGGGCGATGAAGGGCAGGAACAGCTCGCGCTGGAGACCGTCCTTGTACAGCATGTCGGGCGGCCAGTTCGAGGTCGCCACCACCACCACGCCAAGGTCGAACAGGTTGGTGAACAGCCGGCCCAAAATCATCGCGTCGACGATGTTGGTGACGTGGAACTCGTCGAAGCAGAGCAGCCACGCCTCGTCGGCCAGCGCGCGGGCCAGTTCGGGCAGCGCCTCGTCCGGGCCGTCGCCCTTGCCTTTGCCGGATTGACGGTGGTCGTGGATGCGCTGGTGGATCTCCAGCATGAATTCGTGGAAATGGACGCGCCGCTTCTTGTCGACCGGGGCGGTCTCGTAGAACAGGTCCATCAGCATCGACTTGCCGCGGCCGACGCTGCCGTAGATGTACAGCCCCTGCGGTGCGGTGGAGGCGATGTCCGGCGGCGGCGGCGCGGCGCGGCGGCGGCCCAGACCGAAGCGCTCCAGCCACCCGCCCCCCGCCGGCTTGTCGTCGCCGACGGGCTGCGGCCGATAGCCCTTCAACGCCTGATACAGGCTTTGGAACTTCTCCGCCGCCAGTTCCTGGTCGGGATCGGGGCGAAGAGTGCCGCTGCCGCGGCGGGCGCGGTAGAGCGAAAGCGGTCCGTCGGTCATGGGGATATGCGCGATCCGGCTGCCAAGATGGCTCCTTACCTAACGGATGGCGCCGGCCACGGCAACCGCCGACGGCAGGGCGATCAGGGCATGGCAGAGTGGCGTCCACACCCAATGCACGAGGCATGAACGGCGCGGCATCTGCGCGCAGTGGAAAACCCCGCATTTCCGTCTGGTTACACTTTCTTTAAGGTGCCGGCGCGATTAGAGTGTGATCGCTTCAAACGGTATCGCTTGAAGCGTGAATCACACGGAAAACCAAAAGCTTAGAGTTTATCTGGTGCTCAATAAGCATCAGACAAACACTAAACAAGGCAGGCCGTCCGGCCGCAACCGCCACAGGAAATCACGACGCCGATGCCCGTTCCCGGGTCCGCCTCCCCGCCACTGCCCCGCTCCACCGCCGGTCTGGCGGGGGCGTTGCGTGGCCGGCTGGGATCGGTGCGCTTCCTGATGACCGCGTCCGGCCTCGCCTTCATCCTGGTGGTGAACACGCTGATCGGCTACGGCATCCTCCAGGGCCGGCGCGAGGCGCTGGACGCCGGGGAGCGCGCGACCCGCGATCTTGCCCGCATGCTGGAATCGCAGACGCTGCGGACGGCCTTCGCGGTGGACCAGCTGCTGCGCGACCTGTCCTTCGCGCTCGACACGCTTCCCGACGGTCCCCGCCGCGGCAGCACGGCGATCCACGACCATTTGCGCCAGCGGCGCGACAATTTCGCCGAGCTGGCCGATCTGGTGGTGGTCGACGGCGACGGCCTCGCCCTCCATCATTCGGCCGAACTGCCGCTGCCGACGGTTCCGTTGTCCGACCGCGCCTATTTCACCGGCCCGCGTGACGGCGGCCAGGATCTGCATGTCAGCGCCGCCATCACCAGCCGGGTGCGGCCCGGCACGCAGATCATCCCGTTCAGCAGGCGCTGGCTGGATACCGACGGCGGCTTCCGCGGCGTGCTGGTCGCCATGGTCGATCCGACACGTCTGGCGGCGACGCTGGAATCGCGAGATATCGACCGCAAGGGCAGCGTGATCCTGGCGCTGGGGGATGGCACCATCCTGCTGGAGCGGCCCCAGGGTCACAGCGGGACGCAAGGCGGAAGTGACGGTGGAAACCACGGCGAACCGGGCCGGCTGACCGACTGGCCGGCGGTGTGGACTGCGCTTGCCACCCATGACGAGGCCACCATACGCGACGCGGCACCCGGACCCGGGGGCAGCACCGACAGCCTGGTCAGCGTGCGGCGGGTGCAGGGCTATCCCTTCGTGATCGTCGCGACCCTGCCGGTGGCGGCGGCACTGGCCGAATGGCGGCGCGATACGGCGGCCTGGACCTCCATCGGCACGGTGATGACCATCGCCATCGCCCTGCTGACCGCTTTCGTCGTCCGCCAGCATGCCCGGCGGGACGAGGATCAGGCCCGGCTGGCCCGTGCCTCGCGCCGGATCCGCGGCATCCTCGATTCCATGCTGGATGCGGTGGTGACCTTCGACACCGCCGGGCGCATCGTCACCTTCAACCGCGCGGCGGAGATGATGTTCGCCGTGCCGGAACGCGAGATGATCGGCCAGCCGATCGAGGCGCTGATCCCCGATGCGCGCGGCGGCGCCAACGACCGCGACCTGACCGCCCTGCGCCACGACGGCCATGCCTTTCCGGTCGGCTTCACCGTCAGCGATCTGCGGCTGGGCGGAGGGACCGGCGCGATGCGTCCGGACGAACCGCGCATCCATGTCGGCGTCATCCGCGACATGACGCGCCGCAAGCAGCAGGAGGCGGAACTGATCGCCTCCAAGACCCAGGCGGAACTGGCGAACCGGGCGAAGAGCGAATTCCTGGCCAACATGAGCCATGAGCTGCGCACCCCGCTGAACGCCATCATCGGCTTCGCCGAGGTGCTGGACAGCGAGTTCTTCGGCACCGTCAACGAGCGGCAGAAATCCTGCATCACCGACATCCACGACAGCGGCCGGCACCTGCTGGACATCGTCAACGCCGTGCTGGACATGTCGAAGCTGGAAGCCGGCCAGTTCGAGCTGTGCGAGGAGGCGGTGGAGGTGCATGAGGCGGTCGCCCAATGCCTGATGATGGTGCGCGACCGCGCCGCCTCCGGCGGGGTGGCCATCCACAACGAGGTGACCGCCGCCATCGCGACCCTGTGGGTCGACCGCCGTGCCTTCAAGCAGGTGATCCTGAACCTGCTGTCCAACGCGGTGAAATTCACGCCCGGCGGCGGCAGCATCACCATAACCGCCGGGATGGAGCAGGACCGCGGCTTCGCGCTGATTGTCGCCGACACCGGGATCGGCATCCCGCCCGACTTCATGGCCGACCTGTTCCAGCCCTTCCGTCAGGCGGAGAACGCCGCCAACCGCCGGTACGAGGGCACCGGGCTGGGCCTGTCGATCTCGAAGAATTTCGTCGACCTGCATGGCGGCACGCTGACCTGCCGCAGCACGCCGGGCGCCGGGACCACGATGACGGTGCGGCTGCCGGCCGGGCGGGTGATCGAACAGCCCAGCAAGATCGGCAGCCACGCCCCGGTTCCGGCGGCCTGAGGCCGTTTTACTTCAGGCGCGTTGCGGAGAAGCGCCGGGGCGGATTGACGAACTCGTCCTGCGCGGCGATCAGCTGAAGTTCGCGCGTGCCCATCCGCCGCGTCGTTTCGAAGATGGCGAAGATCGCCGCCGCCGCCTTTTCCAGCGCATCGGCCGGGTCGAAGGCGGTCAGGTAATGGGCAAGGAACAGGGCCGCCACCGCGTCGCCCGAGCCGTTGGGCGGCGGGTCGAAGGTCAGGCGCGGCGTCGACACCAGCCAGGCGCCGTCGGCGCCGTCCACCAGCATCTCGATGCTGTCGGGATCGGCATCGCTGCGCGTCAGGCTGGTGACCAGGACAAGGCGCGGACCACGGGCCCGCAGCGCCGCGGTGGCGGCCAGCGCGTCGTCCAGCGTCGCCACCTTGCGGTCGGTCAGATATTCCAGTTCGAACTGGTTCGGCGTCATCAGGTCGGCGGCGGGAACCGCATGGTCGCGGATGAACTCCGGCAGGCCGGGCCGCACGAAGAAACCGCGGCCGACGTCGCCCATCACCGGGTCGCAGCAGTAGATCGCCTTGGGATTGGCGGCCTTCACCCGCGCCGCCGTCTCGACGATGACCTGCCCCAACTCGACGGCGCCCATATAGCCGGACAGCACCGCATCCTGCGCCGGCAGCACGCCACGGGCGGCGATGCCGTCGACGATGTCGGCGATATGCTCCGCCGTGAAGACCTGCCCGGTCCAGGCGCCGTAGCCGGTGTGGTTGGAGAACTGGACGGTGTTCACCGCCGTGGCGTCGATCCCCAGCCGCTGCAGCGGAAACACCGCGGCGCGGTTGCCGACATAGCCATAGGCGACGTGCGATTGGATGGTGAGGACGCTTTTCATAGGAGAAGCGTAAGCGACGCTCCGCCGGGCGTAAAGCCGCCGACTCCGTGGCAACGGGCGGGGAGCGCGGCATGGCTGCCATGCGCCGGGCCTCGCGAACGGGGATGCTGCGGCGGTGTGGCACACGGGTGCCGCCCCATGGACAGCACCCATGGACAGGATCGGGGCGCGCGGCTAAAGCTGGCCCCTTCCATCATCCGCAGTTCCGGGATACCGCCATGGCCACCACAGTCCGCCCCCGCCGCAGCGTGCTCTACATGCCGGGCTCGAACGCCCGCGCCCTGGAGAAGGGGCGCAGCCTGCCGGCAGACGGGCTGATCCTGGATCTGGAGGATGCGGTCGCCCCGGATGCCAAGGCGGCGGCGCGCGACACCATCGCCGGCGCGCTGGCCGCCGGCGGCTATGGCGGGCGTGAGCTGATCGTCCGGGCCAACGGGCTGAACACGCCCTGGGGCTATGACGATCTGCGCATGGCGGCGGCCAGCGGTGCCGACGCCGTGCTGCTGCCGAAGGTGGAGAGCGCCGACGCGGTGCGGCAGGCCGAGGCGGTGCTGCGTGCAGCCGGGGCGCCGGCCGGACAGACCATCTGGTGCATGATGGAGACGCCGCTCGGCATCCTGAACGCCAAGGAGATCGCAGGATCCTCCCCCGCCGTCGGCGGGCTGGTGCTCGGCACCTCGGACCTCGCCAAGGATCTGCACGCCGCCCACACGGCGCAGCGGCTGCCGATGATCACCAGCCTGGGGCTGTGCCTGCTGGCGGCGCGGGCCTATGGGCTGGCGGTGCTGGACGGCGTGCATCTGGACCTGAACGACGACGAGGGCTTCGCCGCCTCCTGCCGGCAGGGGCGCGAGTTGGGCTTCGACGGCAAGACGCTGATCCACCCCAAGACGATTGCCGCCTGCAACGCCGCCTTCGCCCCCGACGCCGATGAGATCGCCCAGGCCCACCGCATCATCGCCGCCCATGCGGAGGCGGCAGCCGCCGGCAAGGGCGTGGTGCTGGTCGACGGCAAGCTGGTGGAGACCCTGCATGTCGAGAACGCCCGCCGGCTGGTGACGCTGGCCGAGGCCATCGCGACGCTGGAAACGGCAGGTTGAGCATAAGTTTTCTCTGATTTCCCCCGACTCCAACCGTCCCATTCCAAGTGGGGAGGTTGGATGGGGCGATTCGCAGCCGACAGATTACCTCGTATTGCTTGCCATACCAACAATACCGGTTGCAGAAATTGTCTGTTATTTGGAACCAACACTCGGCTGTCCGGTTGTCGATTCAGCAAGGCACAGTCGGAGGTTGGTTATGGCCTCGAAAGAGAGCAATCGTACGTCGGGCCGCGGCTTCGCGTCGATGGACCCGGATCGGCAACGCCAGATCGCCAGCAAAGGCGGTGAAAGCGTACCGGCCGACAAACGCAGCTTTTCAAAGAATCCGGAACTCGCGGCAGAGGCGGGACGCAAGGGTGGGCGCAGCGTGCCCGCGTCCTCGCGCAGCTTCTCCAAGAATCCGTCCCTGGCGGCCGAAGCCGGCCGCAAGGGCGGACAGGCAAGCCATGGCGGCCGCACGGCCGACCGGCCGACCGGAGGCGATTGACCGGGGAGAGTGAAGAGTTGGGTATCGTGCAGACGAAAAAGCCCCCGTCCTTGCGGACGGGGGCTTTTTCTTTCAACGCAATCGGCAACGCTGCCGGGTGACCGATCAGGAGGCCACCTTGTCCAGCTCGCGCAGGATCGAATCGCCCATCACGGTGGTGGAGCAGCGCGCCATGCCCGGAGCCATGATGTCGGACGTGCGCATGCCGCCGCCCAGCACGTTCTGGATGGCCCGCTCGATCAGCTTGGCATCCTCGTCCAGGTTGAACGAGTAGCGCAGGCACATCGCGAAGGACAGCAGCGTGGCGCAGGGGTTGGCAAGGTCGCGGCCGGCGATGTCCGGGGCGGAGCCGTGCACCGGCTCGTAGAGCGCCTTGCGGTGGCCGTTGGCATCCGGGGCACCCAGCGAGGCCGACGGCAGCATGCCGAGCGAGCCGGTCATCATCGCCGCCTCGTCCGACAGGATGTCGCCGAACAGATTGTCGGTGACGATCACGTCGAACTGCTTCGGGTTCTTCAGCAACTGCATGGCGCCGTTGTCGGCGTACATGTGGCTCAGCTCGACGTCCTGGAACTCTTCCCCGTGCAGCTTCGTCACTTCCTGCCGCCACAGCAGGCCGGACTCCATGACGTTCGCCTTTTCCATCGAGCAGAGCTTGTTGCCGCGCTTGCGGGCCAGCTCGAACGCGACGCGGGCGACGCGGCGGATTTCCGACGTGGTGTAGACCTGGGTGTTGACGCCGCGGCGCTCGCCGTTGCCGATGTCGGTGATGCCGCGCGGCTCACCGAAATAGACGCCGCCGGTCAGCTCGCGCACGATCAGGATGTCCAGCCCGCGGATGACGTCGGCCTTCAGGGTCGAGGCGTCGACCAGCGCGTCGAACACCACGGCCGGGCGCAGGTTGGCGAACAGGCCCAGTTCCTTGCGCAGGGTCAGCAGGCCGGCTTCCGGACGCTTGGTGTAGTCGGTCGGGTTGTCCCACTTCGGGCCGCCGACGGCACCCAGCATCACCGCGTCAACCGCCAGCGCCTCGGCCAGGGTGGCGTCGGACAGCGGAACGCCATGGGCGTCGATGGCCGCGCCGCCGACCAGCCCTTCGGACACGTCGAAGGTGATCTTGCGCTTGCGGTCCATCCAGTCGATGACCCGGCGAACCTGGCGCATCACCTCCGGGCCGATACCGTCGCCGGGGAGGAACAGAAGCTTCTTATTGGCGGCCATGGCGGGCGCACTCCCAAATGTCAGACGTCAAGAAGACAGAAGTTGAAGAGGATCGGGGGAGGATGGAGGCGCTCAGCCCCACATCCACGGCTGGCCCGCGCGCTGCTTGCCCTCATACCCGTCGATATGGGCCGACTGCTGCAGGGTCAGGCCGATGTCGTCCAGGCCGTTCAGCAGGCAATGCTTGCGGAAGGGGTCCAGCTCGAAGGAGATGGTGCCGCCATCCGGGCCGGTGATGGTCTGCTTCTCAAGGTCGACCGTGATGACGGCGTTCGACCCGCGCGACGCGTCGTCGAGCAGCAGGTCGACCTGCTCCTTCGGCAACTTGATCGGCAGGATGCCGTTCTTGAAACAGTTGTTGTAGAAGATGTCGGCGAAGCTGGGGGCGATGATGCAGCGGATGCCGAAATCGGCCAGCGCCCACGGCGCATGCTCGCGCGACGAGCCGCAGCCGAAATTCTCGCCCGCCACCATGATGCTGGACTTGCGGTAGGCCGGCTTGTTCAGGACGAAGTCCGGGATCTCCTGCCCGTCCGGGGTGTAACGCATCTCGTCGAACAGATGCTTGCCAAGCCCCGTCCGCTTGATGGTCTTCAGGAACTGCTTCGGGATGATCATGTCGGTATCGACGTTGATCATCGGCAGCGGCGCCGCAACGCCGGTGAGAACCGTGAACTTTTCCATCGCCAGAAATCCTGTCGCGCAAGAAAGCGCAAGCGTGCGCATGCAGAGCGTGGTGAATAGCAGACCGAACAAGCCATTGCCAGAGGAAGCTTGCCCTTTTCCCGGCACGCACTGAGCGAACAGGCATGCGCGAATGCACCGGCACGCATCATTGTTGCGCGTTGGGCAGCGTATCGGCGCGGTCGGGCCCGTTTGGAGATGCCGGAACGCAGCACCCGGATCGCAAGGGGGATCGCTGGACGGGAATAGGGTTGAGGCTCCTGCTGTTCATCGGGCGGCGGATGGGCGACCACCCCTTGCAGTGGAGGCCCCGCCCGCCTACCAAGTCGCCCAGCCAGTCGACATGCCCACCAGAACGAAAGCCCGCCCGATCCGATGCCGACACATGACGACGACCGCAGCGCCCGCCTGATCGGCATCGCCTTCCTGCTGCTGGCGCCGCCGGCCTATGGGCTGCTGACGCTGGCCTTCGGGATGGATGCGAACTGGGACCTGCGGAATTACCACTGGTACAACGGCTATGCGATGCTGACCGGGCGGATCGGGCGCGATCTGCTGGCCGCCCAGATGCCGACCTTCTACAGCCCGTTCCTGGACGTTCCCTTCTATTGGCTGGCGACCCATCTGCCGGCGCGGGCGGCGGGATTCCTGTGGGGGACGCTTCAGGGCATCAACCTCTCGCTGCTGTATCTGCTGGCATCATTTTCCCTCCGGAACGTTCCGGCCCCGAAACGGACGCTGATCGCCATGGCGCTGGCCGTCGCGGGTGGGCTGGGCGGCGGAACGCTGGGTCTGATCGGCACCACCTTCCAGGACAATGTGGTCAGCCTGGGCGTGCTGGGTGCCGCGGCGGTCATTGCCGGCAGCCTTCCCGGCATCCTCGACGGCCGGCCGCTGCTCAGCTTCGCGCGGGTCGCGGCGGCCGGGCTGCTGGCCGGGGCGGCGATGGGCCTGAAGAACCCGACGGTGATCTATGCGGTCGGTCTGTGCCTGGGCTTCCTGGCATTGCCGGCCCGGCCATGGCGCCGGCTGTGGCTGGCCTTCTTCTTCGGCATCGGCGTGCTGGTTGGGCTGGGGCTGGGCGGCGGCGTCTGGATGGCGCATCTGTGGCACGATTACGGGAACCCGGTCTTCCCGCACATGAACCACATCTTCAAGTCGCCTTTCGCCGCGCTCTCCGACTACGTCAACGTCAGCTTCTTCCCGCCCGGCCTGTGGCAACGGCTGTTCTTCCCCTTCGTCTTCACCGTTTCCCCCCTGACGGTGGGCGAAGTGCCTTTCTTCGACCTGCGGGTGCTGGCGCTGTTCGTTCTGGTGCCGGTCGGAGTCGTCTGCGCGGTCGTCTCGGGGATGTTGGGGAAGCGGAACGACTGGCTGACCGCCGTGCCGGCGACCCGGTTCCTGCTGGCGGCGATGACCGTCACCTATGCGTTGTGGGTGGCGATGTTCTGCATCTACCGCTATCTGGTGCCGCTGGAGATGCTGGCGCCGCTGGCGCTGGTGATGGCGGTCGGGCTGCTGCCGCTGGCGCGCCGGCTGCGCATCGGGCTGGCGGTGGCGCTGCTGGCCGTGGTGCAGCTGACAATGCAGCCGGCCGACTGGGGGCGGGTCGCCTGGCCAACGGGCGCCGATGATCGCTGGGTCGAGGCGGACGTCCCGGCCATCGCGGATCCGGACGACACCATGGTGCTGATGGCCGGTTACTGGGCCACCTCGCACGTCATTCCGTCCTTCCCGGCGCGGGTCACCTTCGTGCGCATCCAGTCCAACTTCCTGCAGCCGGATTCCGTCGGCAACGGCTATCTCGCCATCCTGAAGGACAAGGTTGCCTCCCACCGCGGCCCCTTCCTGATGCTGAGCACGATTCCCGACACGCCCGGCGCGGCGAAGGCCGCGGGGCTGCTCGGCCTGCGGCTCGACCCGCAGCGCTGCCGGCCGATCCCCAACAATCTGGGGGAGACCCTGAACCTATGCGCCGTTGACCGCGAGGGCGGCAAAAGGGAGATAGTGGAATAATCGCGGCGTTTGTGCTGTTTATCGCCGCAGACAGCCCGACCTGCAGACAGCCCGATCTGCTGACAGCTCGGCCTGTCCCGTCTCCAGCCAGAAGCCAGCGCCATGACCGTATCGACCATTGACCGCCCCGCCCTCACCCCGGATGCCGGCGCTTCCGGAACGCCTTCGGCGGCCGCGGCGGTCGGCCCGGCCCCCACCATCGCGGTGCTGATCCCCTGCTACAACGAAGAGGCGGCGATCGGCAAGGTGGTGCAGGACTTCCGCGCGGCCCTGCCGGACGCCATCGTCTATGTCTACGACAACAACTCGAAGGACAGGACGGTGGAGGTCGCGCGCGCCGCAGGCGCCGTGGTCCGGAGCGAGCCGTTGCAGGGCAAGGGCAACGTCATGCGCCGCATGTTCGCCGACATCGAGGCGGACGTGTATGTGCTGGTCGACGGCGACGACACCTATCACGCCGCCAGCGCGCCGGAACTGGTCAGGCGCCTGTGGGACGAGCAGCTGGACATGGTCAACGGCGCGCGGGTGACGGAGATCGTCGCCGCCTACCGCCCCGGCCACCGCTTCGGCAACCTCGTGCTGACCGGCATGGTCGCCAAGATCTTCGGCAGCCGCATCGGCGACATGCTGTCCGGCTACCGCGTCTTCTCCCGCCGCTTCGTGAAGTCCTTCCCGGCGCTGGCCAGCGGTTTCGAGACCGAAACGGAGCTGACCGTCCATGCGCTGGAGCTGCGCATGCCGATCGCCGAGGTGAAGACCCCCTACAAGGACCGTCCGCCCGGGTCGCACAGCAAGCTGAACACCATCCGCGACGGCATCCGCATCCTGCGCACCATCATCATCCTGGTGAAGGAGGAGCGGCCCCTGCCCTTCTTCTCCGCCGCCTTCGGGCTGCTGGCCCTGCTGTCGGTGATCCTGGGCGTGCCGGTGATCGCGACATATTTCCAGACCGGGCTGGTTCCGCGCTTCCCCACCGCCCTGCTCGCCACCGGGCTGATGCTGCTGGCCTTCCTCAGCCTGACCTGCGGCCTGATCCTCGACACCGTCACCCATGGCCGCCGCGAGGCCAAGCGCATGAGCTACCTGTCGCTGCGCGCACCGGGCCACCACCGGCCGCTGGCGGCGGAGCGCGGGGCCGGCACCTGCGAGGACGGGCGCCGGTGATGGCATCGGTCGCGAGATTGCTGGACAGCCGGCTCGGCCGGCTGGGGGTGCAGTTCGCCAAGTTCGGCGCGGTCGGCATCGTCGGGCTGGTGGTGGACACGGTCGTGCTCTACGCCGGCCTGGCGCTGGGCCTGCAATTCTTCGCCGCCCGCGTCCCGTCCTTCTTCGCGGCGGCGACGGCGACCTGGGCGCTGAATCGCGCCTTCACCTTCCGCGGTGCGGCGGACGAGCCGCTGCACCGCCAGTGGGCCAAGTTCATCGCCGCCAACGCCATCGGCGGCGTGGTGAATTACGGCGTGTCGGTCGGGCTGGAATCGAGCGTGCAGATGGTCGCCGATCACCCGTTCCTGGCGGTGGCCGCCGGGTCCGTCGCCGGCATGTTCTTCAACTTCGCGGCGTCGAAGCATCTGGTGTTCAAGGGGGCGTAGCAAAGGGCCGTGCCCTGTGGCGGCGCCCGCGATTCTGCCTTGCGCGGCGCCTTATGGACTTATCCCCGCGGCTCGCCATATAACGGCGGCCATGACCCGCGAATTCCTGAAGATGCACGGCCTCGGCAACGACTTCGTCGTGATCGACGCCCGTTCCGAATCCTACCGCCCCTCGGGTGCGGAGGTGCGCGCCATCGCCGACCGCCGGATGGGCGTCGGGTGCGACCAGTTCATCGTTCTGGAGAAGACCGATGCGCCGGGCGCCGATGCCTTCATGCGCATCCGCAATGCCGACGGCAGCGAGGCCGCGGCCTGCGGTAACGCGTCGCGTTGCGTCGGCTGGCTGCTGATGGAGGAGAGCGGGCGCGACCGTGCCAGCTTCCAGACCGCCGCGGGTCTGCTGCATGCAAGCCGTGCCGACAATGGCCGCATCACCGTCGACATGGGCGCGCCCCGCCTCGATTGGGCGGCGATCCCGCTGGCCGCACCCAGCGACACGCTGCGGGTCGAGACGGTCGAGCATGGCGGTTTCGCCGCCCCGGTCGCGGTGAACATGGGCAACCCGCACGCCGTCTTCTTCGTCGACGATGCCGAGGCGGTGCCGCTGGACGAAGTCGGCCCGGTTTTCGAGAACCACCCGGCCTTCCCCGAGCGGGCCAACATCGAATTCGCCCAGGTGCTGTCGCCCACCGCCATCCGCATGCGGGTGTGGGAGCGGGGCGCCGGCATCACCCAGGCCTGCGGCTCGGGCTCCTGCGCCACGCTGGTCGCCGCGGTGCGCCGCGGCCTGACCGACCGCAAGGCCGACATCATCCTGGACGGCGGCACCCTGACCATCGAATGGACCGAGGACGACCGCGTCCTGATGACCGGCCCGGTGGCGCTCGCCTTCAGCGGCCGCCTGTCGGCGGAGCTGGTTTCGCCTGAACTGGTTTCGGAATGAGCGACAGCACCGACAGCACGACGCAGACCGGCCCCGAGATCGTCACCTTCGGCTGCCGCCTGAACACCTACGAGTCCGAGGTGATGCGCAACCATGTGCGCAGCGCCGGGCTGGACGACGTGGTGATCGTCAACACCTGCGCCGTGACGTCGGAGGCCGAACGGCAGGCGCGGCAGACCATCCGCAAGCTGCGCCGCGAACGGCCGGACGCCCGCATCGTCGTCACCGGCTGCGCCGCGCAGATCGACCCGCAGCGCTTCGCGGCGATGCCGGAGGTCGATCAGGTCCTGGGCAACCAGGAAAAGCTGCAGCCGGAAAGCTGGGGCCTGCCGCCGGCCGAGAAGGTGCTGGTCAACGACATCATGTCGGTCAAGGAGACCGCCGGTCATCTGAT
The DNA here is from genome assembly GCF_002573965.1 of Azospirillum palustre. Classification (NCBI taxonomy): domain Bacteria; kingdom Pseudomonadati; phylum Pseudomonadota; class Alphaproteobacteria; order Rhodospirillales; family Azospirillaceae; genus Azospirillum; species Azospirillum palustre. The sequence goes on from NZ_PDKW01000043.1 coordinate 1,915,600, forward strand.
CGGCGGGTTCGAGGACCGCGCCCGCGCCTTCGTGCAGGTCCAGCAGGGCTGCGACCACCGCTGCACCTTCTGCATCATCCCCTATGGCCGCGGCCCCTCGCGTTCCGTCCCCATCGGCGGCATCGTCGAGCAGATCCAGGCGCTGGTGAAGGCCGGCTACAACGAGGTGGTGCTGTCGGGCGTCGACATCACCAGCTACGGCCCCGACCTGCCGGGCTCGCCGTCGCTGGGGCAGATGGTGCGCCGGCTGCTGGCGCTGGTGCCGGAGCTGCCACGGCTGCGCCTGTCCTCCATCGACTGCATCGAGATGGACGACGATCTCTGGCGCCTGATCGAGAACGAGCCGCGCCTGATGCCGCACCTGCACCTGTCGCTCCAGGCCGGTGACGACATGGTGCTGAAGCGGATGAAGCGCCGCCATGGCCGCGCCGATTCCATCGCGTTTTGCGAGCGGGTCCGTTCGGTCCGCCCCGACGTGGTGTTCGGCGCCGACTTCATCGCCGGTTTCCCGACGGAGACCGAGGAGATGTTCGAGAACACGATGCGGCTGGTGGAAGAGTGCGGCCTGACCTGGCTGCATGTCTTCCCCTACAGCCCGCGCCCCGGCACGCCGGCCGCCCGCATGCCGCAGGTCGATGGCGCCGTCCGCAAGGAACGCGCCGCCCGTCTGCGCGCCGTCGGCGAAGCGGCGGAGGCCCGCACCCTGGCAGGCCTCGTCGGCCGCACCGCCACGGTGCTGGTGGAGAAGGACGATCTGGGCCGCACCGAGCATTTCGCCGCGATCCGCCTGGGCCGGATCTTCCCGCCCGGCTCGCTGGTGCCCGCCGCCATCACCGGCATCAAGGACGGCGTGCTGACCGGCACCCCGCTCTGACCCCTCTTATAGTGGACACTCCATGATTTTCCGCTGGTTCGGCCGCAAGAAGCCCGAAGAGACCGCGCCCAAGGACGAGGCGGCAAAGGACGAATCGGTTACCCTGGAGTCATCCATCCCCGCGCCGGAGCCGGAAAAGGCGCCGGAGCCGCCTGCCGCCGCACCCGCGCCCAAGCCGGAAGCCGAACCGGTGCCGGAACTGGCGCCGGCCCCGCCGACTGCCGAACCTCGCCCCATGCAGCCGGCACCGGTCGAACCGATTGGGGTGACCCCGCCGCCGGTCACGGCGCCCGCCGGGCCGGTCGAACCGCCCGCACCGGTCACCCCTGCCCCGGTGCCGGAGCCGGAGCCCGTTCCGGAACTGCCGCCGGCCCCGACTCCTGTTGCCATGGCTGAGCCTGCGGTCGCCGAAGAGGCGCCGCCGACCAAGAAGGGCTGGTTCACCAAGCTGAAGGAAGGGCTGTCCAAGTCCTCGTCCAAGCTGACCGACGGCATCACCAGCATCTTCACCAAGCGCAAGCTGGACGACGAGGCGCTGGAGGAGTTGGAGGAGTTGCTGATCACCGCCGATCTCGGCCCGGCCACCGCGGCGAAGGTGACGGCGGAGTTGGCGCGCACCCGCTTCGGCAAGGAGGTCTCGCCGGAGGAGGTCAAGACCACGCTCGCGGCCGAGGTGTCGAAGATCGTCACCCCCGTCGCCAAGCCGCTGGTGCTGGACCCGGCGCTGAAACCGCATGTCATCCTGGTCGTCGGCGTCAACGGCACCGGCAAGACCACGACCATCGGCAAGCTGGCCCGGCAGTTCAAGGCGGAGGGCAAGACCGTGATGCTGGCCGCCGGCGACACCTTCCGCGCCGCCGCGGTCAGCCAGCTGAAGATCTGGGGCGAGCGCACCGGCTGCCCGGTCGTCGCCCGCGACACCGGCGCGGATGCCGCCGGCCTTGCCTATGACGCGCTGGAACGGGCGAAGGCCGAAGGCGTCGACGTGCTGCTGGTCGACACCGCCGGCCGGCTGCAGAACAAGACCGGCCTGATGGAGGAGCTGCGCAAGATCGTCCGCGTCATCAAGAAGCTGGACGAGACGGCGCCGCACACCACCCTGCTGACGCTGGACGCCACCACCGGCCAGAACGCGCACAGCCAGGTCGAGATCTTCCGCGACATGGTCAACGTCAACGGCCTGATCCTGACCAAGCTGGACGGCTCCGCCCGCGGCGGCGTGCTGGTTTCGCTGGCCGAGAAGTTCAAGATTCCCGTCCACGCCATCGGCGTCGGCGAGGGCGTCTACGACCTGCGGCCGTTCGATGCCGATGCCTTCGCCAAGTCGCTGATGGGCTTGAGCGCCGACTGACCGGCGGGGCCATCCCGGCCTCTCCGACGAGGCCTGAATGGCCCTGCATCGGCCTGAATGGGTACGCACCGGGGGTTGGCCGAAATTCGGCCTTCCCAGCCGGTCGTTCGTACCCCATCTTTGTCGACATGACTGATAAAGCCCCGTTCCAGCCCGGTTCGGCCGGGCGCTTCACCGATGCCAAAGCAGCACTGGCCTGCGTGCGCGACATTTACGAGCGCAACACCGCCTACCTGCGCGACCGCTTCGCCGCCTACACCCAGGGCGACGAGGAAGGCGGGCGGAACCGGGCCTATTACCCCTATGTGCGGCTGACCGCCGTATCGGGGGCCGCGGTCGATACCCGGCTGTCCTACGGCTTCGTCGAGGGGGTCGGCGTCCATTCCACCACGGTGACGCGGCCCGACCTGTTCGAGCGCTATCTGCTGGAACAGTTCACGCTTCTGCTGCGCAACCACGGCGTCCCGCTGGAGGTCGGCGTCAGCGAGGAGGCGATCCCGATCCACTTCGCCTTTCCCAACGGCATGTATGTGGAAGGCGACCTGCCGCCCGACCGGCTGACCAAGCTGCCGGATCTGTTCGACCTGCCCGATCTGGCGCGGATGGACGACACCATCGTCAACGGCACCTTCGACGGCGGGCCGGACGCGGTGAAGCCGCTGGCGCTGTTCACCGCTCCCCGCGTGGATTTCTCGCTGCACCGGCTGCGCCACTACACGGCGACCGCGCCGGAGCATTTCCAGAACTTCGTCCTGTTCACCAACTACCAGTTCTATGTCGACGAGTTCATCCGGCTGTCGCGCGAGATCATGGAGCCGACCGGCGATGCCGATCTGGCGGCCTACCGGGCGCAGTATGACAGCTTCGTCGAGCCGGGCGACATCGTCACCACCAATCAGAATCTGGGTGGCACGACGGATGCCCCGGCGGCCAGGCTGATGCGCATGCCGCAGATGCCGGCCTACCACCTGAAACGGCCGGACGGCAACGGGATCACGCTGGTGAACATCGGCGTCGGTCCGTCGAACGCCAAGACCATCACCGACCACATCGCGGTGCTGCGCCCGCATGCCTGGCTGATGCTGGGCCACTGCGCCGGCCTCCGGCAGACCCAGCGGCTGGGCGACTATGTGCTGGCCCACGGCTATGTCCGCGAGGACCATGTGCTGGACGCCGATCTGCCGCTCTGGGTGCCGGTGCCGGCCCTGGCGGAAGTTCAGCGGGCGCTGGAAACGGCGGTGGAGCGGGTGACCGGGCTGTCGGGCTTCGACCTGAAGAGCATCATGCGCACCGGCACGGTGGCGACCATCGACAACCGGAACTGGGAACTGCGCGATCACCGCGAACCGCTGATGCGGTTCAGCCAGAGCCGCGCCATCGCGCTGGATATGGAAAGCGCAACGATCGCCGCCAACGGCTTCCGCTTCCGCGTGCCGTACGGGACGTTGCTGTGCGTGTCGGACAAGCCGATGCATGGACAGTTGAAGCTGCCGGGCATGGCCGACCGCTTCTATCGCGAGCGGGTCGACCAGCATCTGAAGATCGGCGTGCTGGCGATGGAACTGCTGCGCGAGCACGGGATGGAAACGCTGCACTCCCGCAAGCTGCGCAGCTTGGCGGAAGTGGCGTTCCAGTAGCGAATGGGGGCGGGCACGAGACCCGCCCCCCCATCTCAACCTTAGACTCAGCCTCAGGCAGCAGCCAGCAGGCTCTCGATTTCCTTGGCCGCGGCGGCCAGCGCCTTGTCCTTGGCTTCCGGACCCATGCTCACGCCCTCGGCGCGGATGAAGGTCACGTCGGTGATGCCGAAGAAGCCGAACACCGAGCGCAGATAAGCCTCCTGATGGTCCAGACCGGCCAGCGCCGGGTTGGTCGAATAGACACCGCCGCGGCCGGACGCCACGATCACGCGCTTGCCGCCGGCCAGACCCTCGGGACCCTTCTCGGTGTAGCGGAAGGTGCGGCCGGCCTGGGCGAGGCGGTCGATCCAGGCCTTCAGCTGGGTCGGGACGGAGAAGTTGTACATCGGCGCGCCGACCACGACGACGTCGGCGGCCAGGAACTCGTCGAGCAGGACATTGGTCAGAGCCAGCTCTTCGCGCTGACGCTCGCTCAACCCATCCACAACGCCGAGCTTGAGGACCGGCAGCAGTTCGCCGTCCAGATGGGCCGGCGGGTTGGCGGCGACGTCGCGGGTGACGACAGTGGCCGCCGGGTCGGCCTTCACCAGAGCCTCGACGATGGAGGCGGTCAACTGGCGGGTGACGGAGAAGGTGCCGAGCGGGCTGGAGTCGACATGCAGGATCGTGGTCATGACGGAAGGAGCCTCTTGGTTGTTGCGGCCGTCTTCTCCGGCCGGGTTCTGACGCCCAAGATGCCCCTAACTTTTCCAACGGTTAAGCCGGGTTCTGCGCGATAGATCGTCTTTGGCGAAGCAACAATCGGCGGCCAGGCGACAATCGGCCCAACCGGATCAGCGCGTCACCAGCGCCCCGCTGCGGAAGACCGCCATCTGCCCCGGCTGCATCACCGTCCAGGCCTCGTCCCTGGTCAACGGCCGGGTGGCGATGACGGTGACGACGTCGTTGGGCGTCGTCTCCTGGGAGAAATCGACGCTCATGTCGGCATCGAGCAAGGTCGCGGCACCGAACGGCGCCTTGCGGGTCAGCCAGGCGAGGTTGGTGGCACAGTGGCACCACAGATAGCGCCCGTCGCTGAGCAGCATGTTGAAGACGCCCAGCGTGCCCAGATCGGCGGCCAGATGGCGGATCAGCTTCATCAGCCCGCCCGTCGTCTTCGGCGGCTCGGGATACTGCATGCGGATCTGGTCGAGCAGCCAGCAGAAGGCATGCTCGCTGTCGGTGCTGCCGACCGGCTCGTAGAAGGTCAGGATGCGGTCCTTGATGCCCTTCAGCTGGCCGTTGTGGGCGAAGGTCCACATCCGCCCCCACAGCTCGCGGGTGAAGGGATGGGTGTTCTCCAGCGACACCCGGCCGCGGTTGGCCCGGCGGATGTGCGAGATCACCGTGCAGGACTTGATCGAATAGCGGCTGACCAGCCGGGCGATCTCCGACTCGGCACTGGGGGCCGGGTCGTGGAAGCTGCGGCAGCCCTTCCCCTCATAGAAGGCGATGCCCCAGCCGTCGCGGTGCGGCCCGGTCTGCCCGCCGCGGCGCATCAGGCCGGCGAAGCTGAAGCAGATGTCCGTGGGCACGTTGGCGCTCATGCCCAGGAGTTCGCACATGATGTCCTCGTCTGCCGCTTGTCGTCGCCCTAGGGAGCGACAAGCTACGACAGGCCGTGCCCAAGGTCACGCGCGGACATGGCCGGAGGCGGCATGCAAGTCAGGGTTTTGCGCCCCATGTCCTGGGCCTCACGGTTTCGGACAAGGCGGCATGTCCGGCCGCAGGCACCCCTCCATCTTCTGTGCCGGGGCACTGCCGCCCAACCCGATCCAGGCATCGACCCGGTCAGTCTCGAACCCGCAGTCGCGGCGGTCACCGACCTGCATCAGCGGGCGGCGGATCAACAGCGGGCGCTCGACCATCGCTTCCAGCGCCGCGGCCTCGTCCATGCTCTCCGGCACCACTTCGCCGCTTTTCACCGCGGGAGCGGCTCGGTTGAACCAGTCGGCCACCGGGCGGTCGCCGAAGAAAGGGCGGAGCGTCTGGGGCGTCCAGGGCTCGCTCAGCAGGTCGCGGGCGAGCACGCGGTGGCCGGCCTGCTCCAGCAGGGCCTTCTGCCGGGCATTGCCGCCGCAGCCGGGCTTCTCGAAAAAGATCACGTCGGCCATGGTCATGTCCCTCCGAACAGCGGCGCGCGGGCCAGCAGCGCGTCGGTTTGCTGACAGATCTCGTCATGGACCTCGCGGTCCAGCTTGCGCAGCCAGCGCGGCGGGATCGACTCCACGCCATAGGTGGCCCCGGCCAGCATGCCGGCGATGGCGCCGGTGGTGTCAGCGTCGCCGCCCTGGTTGACCGTCTCCACCACGCAGGATTCGACCGAATCGGTCTGGAAGTAATAGTGGAAGACCGTCTGCACCGTATCGACGATGAAGGCGGTCGACAGGCCGCGATAGGGTTCGAACTTGAACTGGCGATGCCTGGCGATCAGGGCGTTCGCCTCCTCCCGCGCGGCGACGATGCCGCCGCCCAGCACCAGCCGCCGCACCATCCGGCCCAGCGCGATCACCGCGGAATCGGACAGCTGGTTGCAGTGGGTGATGTGCGACTGCTCCACCGACCAGCGCTCGAAGGCGGCATCGTCGCCCAGCGTCGCCAGCGCCACCGGCAGGTTGCGCATCGCCGCCCCGTTGCCGGCATGGTATTCCGACTCCGGCTCCTCCAGCGTACCGTTCATGATGAAGCGGCGGATGCCGCGGCGTGTCGTGTCGCCGACATCGACCGGCACCGATTTCAGCCAGATGGCGAACTCCTCGGCGGCGCGGCGGGCCTCCCACTCCGGCCCGGACAGGATGGCGCGGCCGAGATGGAGCGACATCTCGGTGTCGTCCGTCACCTGTCCGGCCGCCAGCTTCAGCCAGCCGCCGCCCTTGATGTGCTTGTGGACGCCATACTGGTGGGCGATCTCGCCCTTGGTCAGGAACTCCACCGTCGCCCCCAGCGCATCGCCGCAGGCGAGGCCGAGATAGGCGCCGAGCGCCCTGGATCGAATCTCGGGGGATCGAATCTGGGGGGAGCGGATTTCAGGCGTCAGACTCGTCGGATCGGTCATGCGGTCGGGCACAGGGTCCGTCCCTTCCTGGTGCGTCCCGCGGACGGCAAACAAGCCGCCGCCGGACCTTGAGGTTGTCAGAGAAGCGACACACCCACGCGATAGTCCCCGCCGATCACCAGATATTCTCCTTCTCCCTGGAAAGGGTAGCGCGGCAGGATGTCGCGGAAGAAGACGATTTTGGGCAGCGGCACCCACGCATCGAGGATGTAGTCGCCGAACTGGCCGGCGATGTCGCGGTTGATGGAAAAGGAACACAGGTTGTTCAGCCGCAGCACCGCAGTGCGCTTGTCCGGCCGGGCAACGATGTGGTGTTCCTCGAAATCGTTGACGCCACGGAAGAGGCGGATGTGCGAGGCCCAGTTGGGCATCGGCGCGTCGGGCCAGCCGCGACGGATCGTCCACTGGCAGAACTCGTACAGAAGGTCGAGCTGCAGGTCGATGTTGTTGTTGTGGAAGCGGGTCGACTGCTTCTGCTCGCCATAGGCCGCCCAGGCCTCTGAGGCGAAGCGGCGGATCGGCTCGCCGTGGAAGGTCGGCAGCAGGCCGAAACGGCTCTCCACCCAGCCCTTCAGAACCGCCCCTTCCGCCCGGTTGCTGTCGAACATCCAACCTTTCAGCAGGCGCAGATAGCTGGCGCGGAAACGCCGCTTGCCGTCCGGCCCCTCGGTCCCGGAGAAATCGGGATTCACCCCGAATACCTCCGCCATATGGCGCTGAAAAATGTCGGAGGCCGTCGGCGCATCGCGGCATTCGTCCAGCGCCTCGAACAGGACGGCGTGTTCGCTGCGGGTGGCGCCGATGCGCAGGCGCCGCGGTTCGTCATTGTAGGCTTCGCCGCACAGGGCGGCGGCCGGCACATTGACGAGGTTGGTGCGGTGAGCGCGCAACGCCAGCGGCGAATCGGGCGGCAGGACGGACTCCGGCGTCCGCCCCTTCGCATCGCTCGTCACCACCCCGTCCGCCACGCCGTTCCGCTCCGCCGCAATGCCATTACTTCTTATATGGATATTGTATAAGGCGGCGCGTGCCAAGCCTTCACCGCCGCAACCGGCGCAGGCGTGTCGCCGCATGTCGCAACATTGTCCATTTGAAGCCGAACGATCCGTCCCCATACTCTGTACAGCGACGCTTACGATCCGGCGGCACCCGCATGGCCTTCTGGCCGACCAAGTACGACGACAGCCGGCGCCGGCGCACTCCGCCGGTGCCCACCCAAGTGCCTGCCCAGGTGCCTGCCCGCACGCCCGCCGAAACGACGACCGTCAGCGGTCCGCCGCGCGGCGCGGCGGAGGCCCGGACCGCCCTGCGGCTGGCCCAGCTTCTGCGCGGAACGATCACCCCCCTGCGCGGCGACACGGTGCTGGAAATCCTGGAACCGCACCGGCCGCGTCTGGTGCCCAAGCCGGTCAACCCGCTGCCGGCATTGGTCGGCAAGCCTCAGGGGCAGATGGTCGACGCGCTGCTGCGGCCAATCGGGCAGATCGTCACCGACGTGCTGCTGCCGGGGCTGCGCGATCACCTGATCGACCGGCTGGTGGCCGGCCGCACCGACCATGAGGACAGCCTGCCGGGCGCCGTCGACCTTGCCGAAGCGATGCGGGCGCTGGTCGGCCGGATGCGCGGCGGCGGCAAGGGCCATCTCCAGGCCGTCGTCGTCGCCATCGAGACCGATGCCCGCACCACCGCCGACACGCTGACCAGGGACACCCGCCCCATCGACGTCGGCGGCATCGACCGGCTGGCCCGCGCCCTGCTGCGCTTCGAGGTGCGGCGGATGGCGCTGGAGGCGCTGGGCGGCAGCGGTGCGCTGCTGACCGTCATCAATCAGTCGCGGCGGCTGGCCCGCTATTCCCTGCGCCGCGCCACCGAAGCGATCGAGGGGTTCGTCGCCGACCGCGGGCTGAAGACGCTGCATGCCAGCCTCGCCACCCTGGCCCAGGCCGACGGGCTGATCGTCATCGCGCTGCGCAATCTGGACGACCAGGAGGAGACGAAGGAGGAGTCCGGCCCCTTCGTCGAACCGGCAGACCGCAAGGCGATGAACGACTGGCTGTCGGCGGCATGGCGCCTTTCCGACACGTTGTTCGACCTTGTCGGCAAGGCCGCGGCCGGCGGCGAGCTGGACGATCTGCTGTTCGCGGCATTGCTGCGGCAACTGCGCAGCCTGCATCACTTCTGCGCCGACCTGACCCACGCCGGCCGCCCGGCTGCCGTGGACACCCTGAAGCAGCGGCTGGTCGACCGCTGCGACGCTCTGGCCCGCCAGACCGGCGAACGTCTGGTCGAGGCGTTGCTGGCCAAGCCCGCCGATCCCGCCCTCGCCCGCCGGCTGTTGGCACGCGGCCGACTGCTGGCCCAGCTGCTCTACGACATGAACCGCGACGAGGCGGTGGAGGAGCTGGCCATGCATCTGGTTATGGCCAGCGAGGCGCTGGCGCACAACGGCTGACACGCACGGTATCTGCAGCTGGCTTCCACCGCGGCATGTCGGCCGGTTCGCGAAAGGCACGGCGGGGAATGAGCGACCGCTCGTCTCGGCGGCATGGCTTTATGTTTGGCGATCGGATCTAAACGTGCGCAAGTTCCAAGCCCTCCACCACCCCCCGCAGGGCATCCACCGCATCGCGTCGCCTCATGCACCGCCATCCCGCTTCCGCCAGGGCTTCCCGCCGCGCGTCATCGGCAATCAGCCCACAGGCCGCCTCGACCAGCCCTTCGTAGGGGGCGAAGGCCAGGCCGCCCAGCAGGTCGGGGTCTATCTCCGTGTCAGGATGGCGTTCGGTCAGCACCGCCTTGCGGTTCGACAGCATGTGGGAGACGCGCACGATCTCGAAAATGCCCGCCTCGTAGTAATGCAGGTTCAGAATCAGCTTCGCATCGGCGACGAATTGGTCGCGGAGCGCCCCGTAATAATGTTCAAGACTGACCACGGTCAGGCCACGCCTGCCCAGCGCATCGAGGATCGCGTTGCGGCGCTGGTTCACGGCACCATAGAACAGCACATCGATGCCGGGGGATGGGCTGTTCGGGATCCGGCTCATCTCGTCCATATGCCCGATGGGAACATGGCGCGCATGGATGCCCAGCCCGGCCAGATCGGCGATGTTGCGGTGGCTGTAGTCCCAAACCGTGCATCGGCGCAGCAGGTCCAAGTAATGGGCGTTGCGCGGGTGCAGCGTGCGGATCTGTTCCAGATTGTAAAGGATGCACGTGTCCGGCAAGCGGTTGCCTTCCTCCGACGTCAGGTCGATGGCGCCCAGAATGATGGCGCGCCGCTGGCGCTTGAATTTGTTGATGGCGATCTCCGCATCGGCCCCCAGACGGCGCAACGCGAAGCGCATTGTTTCCGCAACCTCCGCAAAAGCACTGGCGCCAACGTCGGCGGTGCCGTTCTTCTTGATGATGACAATGTCGATGCCGACTCCGTTCTTCATAACTGCCCCTTCCGCCTAAGACGTGTCCATTCTCGTGCGCGGACAGATCGCCGCCCGAGAATGTTTTTTCACGTTTCGCGTGCACAGTCATGTGTGATTCAGTTGTAGGAGCCGGCTTTGCCCATAGCTCCGATATAGGCGTGCGGCAGGATCGCCCGGTAATTCACGATGTATTGCCGCTGTCGCAACCGATGCCGCATCCGCCGCGAGCCCACCAAATCCGACGGAGACCGCCTCTTCACCCCACAGGCGTCCGACCTTCGCGAGAGTCCCGACAAAATGTCGGGCTTTGTCGTGTGTGTCGGGACCCCGACAAACCCCTGCGCCGTTCGCCCCTCAAAATTCTCGTATATTTATCAATGACTTATTGAATAACCACATTCTGGCACGGGTCGTGCAATCCATGAAATCCGAAGCGGCCACGAACCGGCCGCACCGGATCGAAACACAGTCCCACGACCCAAGCACAGGAGCGACCCACATGGCCAAAGCGCCTCTGCGTCAGATCGCCTTTTACGGCAAGGGCGGTATCGGCAAGTCCACCACCTCTCAGAACACGCTGGCCGCGCTGGTCGAGCTGGATCAGAAGATCCTGATCGTCGGCTGCGACCCGAAGGCCGACTCGACCCGCCTGATCCTGCACGCAAAGGCCCAGGACACCGTCCTGCATCTGGCCGCCGAGGCCGGCTCGGTCGAGGATCTGGAGCTCGAGGACGTTCTCAAGATCGGCTACAAGAACATCAAGTGCGTCGAGTCCGGCGGTCCGGAGCCGGGGGTCGGCTGCGCCGGCCGCGGCGTCATCACCTCGATCAACTTCCTGGAAGAGAACGGCGCCTACGACGACGTGGACTATGTGTCCTACGACGTGCTGGGCGACGTGGTGTGCGGCGGCTTCGCCATGCCGATCCGCGAGAACAAGGCCCAGGAAATCTACATCGTCATGTCCGGCGAGATGATGGCGCTCTACGCCGCCAACAACATCGCCAAGGGCATCCTGAAGTACGCGCACAGCGGCGGCGTCCGTCTCGGCGGCCTGATCTGCAACGAGCGCCAGACCGACAAGGAATGGGATCTGGCCGACGCGCTGGCCAAGCGCCTGGGCTCCAAGCTGATCCACTTCGTGCCGCGCGACAACATCGTGCAGCACGCCGAGCTGCGCCGCATGACGGTCATCGAGTACGCCCCGGACAGCAAGCAGGCCGGCGAATACCGCGCGCTCGCCAACAAGATCCATGCGAATTCCGGCCAGGGTTGCATCCCGACCCCGATCACCATGGAAGAGCTGGAAGAGATGCTGATGGACTTCGGCATCATGAAGACCGAGGAGCAGCAGCTCGCCGAGCTGGCCGCCAAGGAAGCGGCGAAGGCCGGCGCCTGACCCCAGGCGTAGCGACGGTTGCCTACCGGCCCCCCTGCCGCCGCGCAGGGGGGACCGCCTGAACACTGGCCCCATCCCCAGCCCCGCACAACGCCGACCCAACCACCATAGGGGCGACGGCGTGGGAGGGAGGGGCTCGGTCACGCGCTGAAGTGGCGCGGAATATTCAAGCAGGAGGCCGGCTATGAGCCTGTCCGAGAACACCACGGTCGACGTCAAGAACCTCGTCAACGAAGTCCTCGAAGCCTATCCCGAAAAGTCCCGCAAGCGCCGCGCCAAGCACCTGAACGTGCTGGAGGCCGAGGCCAAGGACTGCGGCGTCAAGTCGAACGTCAAGTCCATCCCCGGCGTCATGACCATCCGCGGCTGCGCCTATGCCGGCTCCAAGGGCGTGGTGTGGGGTCCGATCAAGGACATGATCCACATCTCCCACGGTCCGGTCGGCTGCGGCTACTACTCCTGGTCCGGCCGCCGCAACTACTACATCGGCGACACCGGTGTCGACAGCTGGGGCACGATGCACTTCACCTCCGACTTCCAGGAGAAGGACATCGTCTTCGGCGGCGACAAGAAGCTGCACAAGGTCATCGAGGAAATCAACGAGCTGTTCCCGCTGGTGAACGGCATCTCGATCCAGTCGGAATGCCCGATCGGCCTGATCGGCGACGACATCGAGGCTGTCGCCCGCGCCAAGTCGGCGGAAATCGGCAAGCCGGTCATCCCCGTGCGCTGCGAAGGCTTCCGCGGCGTGTCCCAGTCGCTGGGCCACCACATCGCCAACGACGCCATCCGCGACTGGGTGTTCGAGAAGACGGAACCCAAGGCCGGCTTCGTCTCCACCCCCTATGACGTCACCATCATCGGCGACTACAACATCGGTGGCGATGCCTGGTCGTCCCGCATCCTGCTGGAGGAGATCGGCCTGCGCGTGATCGCCCAGTGGTCGGGCGACGGCACGCTCGCCGAGCTGGAGAACACGCCGAAGGCCAAGGTCAACCTGATCCATTGCTACCGCTCGATGAACTACATCGCGCGCCACATGGAAGAGAAGTTCAACATTCCTTGGATGGAATACAACTTCTTCGGCCCGAGCCAGATCGCCGAATCCCTGCGCAAGATCGCGGCACTCTTCGACGACAAGATCAAGGAGAACGCCGAGAAGGTCATCGCCCGCTACCAGCCGATGGTCGATGCGGTCATCGCCAAGTACAAGCCGCGGCTCGAAGGCAAGAAGGTCATGATCTACGTCGGCGGCCTGCGTCCCCGCCACGTCGTCGATGCCTACCATGACCTCGGCATGGAGATCACCGGCACCGGCTACGAGTTCGCCCACAACGACGATTATCAGCGCACGCAGCACTATGTGAAGGAAGGCACGCTGATCTACGACGACGTCACCGCGTTCGAACTGGAGAAGTTCGTCGAGGCGATGCGTCCCGACCTCGTCGCGTCGGGCATCAAGGAAAAGTACGTGTTCCAGAAGATGGGCCTGCCGTTCCGCCAGATGCACAGCTGGGATTATTCCGGCCCGTACCACGGCTATGACGGCTTCGCGATCTTCGCCCGCGACATGGACCTGGCCATCAACAACCCCGTCTGGGGCGTGATGAAGGCCCCGTTCTGACCATCGGCCTCTGGAACAGGAGAATTTGAGAATGACCGACAAGCTTTCGCAGAGCGCCGACAAGGTCCTCGACCACTACACCCTCTTCCGGCAGCCCGAATACGCGGCGATGTTCGAGAAGAAGAAGACCGAGTTCGAGTACGGCCATTCGGACGAGGAAGTCGCCCGCGTGTCCGAATGGACCAAGTCCGAAGAGTACAAGGCGAAGAACTTCGCCCGTGAAGCGGTCGTCATCAACCCGACCAAGGCCTGCCAGCCGATCGGCGCGATGTTCGCCGCCCAGGGCTTCGAAGGCACCCTGCCCTTCGTCCATGGTTCCCAGGGCTGCGTCGCCTATTACCGCACCCACCTGACCCGCCACTTCAAGGAGCCGAACAGCGCGGTCTCCTCGTCGATGACGGAAGACGCGGCGGTGTTCGGCGGCCTGAACAACATGATCGACGGCCTGGCGAACGCCTATGCGCTCTACAAGCCGAAGATGATCGCGGTGATGACCACCTGCATGGCCGAAGTCATCGGCGACGACCTGCAGGGCTTCATCGCCAACGCGAAGAACAAGGACAGCGTCCCGGCCGACTTCCCGGTCCCCTACGCCCACACCCCGGCCTTCGTCGGCAGCCACATCGTCGGCTACGACAACATGATCAAGGGGATCCTGACCAGCTTCTGGGGCACGTCGGAGAATTTCGACACGCCCAAGACCGAGCAGATCAACCTGATCCCGGGCTTCGACGGCTTCGCGGTCGGCAACAACCGCGAACTGAAGCGCATCGCCGGCGAATTCGGCGTGAAGCTGCAGATCCTGTCCGACGTGTCCGACAATTTCGACACGCCGATGGATGGCGAGTACCGCATGTATGACGGCGGCACCACCATCGAGGAGACCAAGGAGGCCCTGCACGCCAAGGCCACCATCTCCATGCAGGAGTACAACACGACCCAGACCCTGCAATTCTGCAAGGAGAAGGGCCAGGAAGTCGCCAAGTTCAACTACCCGATGGGCGTCACCGGCACCGACGAGCTGCTGCTGAAGCTGGCGGAACTGTCGGGCAAGCCGGTCCCGGCCAGCCTGAAGCTGGAGCGCGGCCGTCTGGTCGACGCCATCGCCGACAGCCACACCCACATGCACGGCAAGCGCTTCGCCGTCTACGGCGACCCGGACTTCTGCCTGGGCATGTCCAAGTTCCTGCTGGAGCTGGGTGCGGAGCCGGTGCACATCCTGTCGACGTCGGGCTCCAAGAAGTGGGAGAAGCAGGTCCAGAAGGTGCTGGACGGCTCGCCCTTCGGCGCCTCGGGCAAGGCCCATGGCGGCAAGGATCTGTGGCACCTGCGCTCGCTGATCTTCACCGACAAGGTGGACTACATCATCGGCAACAGCTACGGCAAGTATCTGGAGCGCGATACCAAGGTTCCGCTGATCCGCCTGACCTACCCGATCTTCGACCGCCACCACCACCACCGCTACCCGACCTGGGGCTACCAGGGCGCGCTGAACGTGCTGGTGCGGATCCTGGACCGGATCTTCGAGGACATCGACGCCAACACCAACATCGTCGGCCAGACCGACTACTCGTTCGACCTGATCCGCTGACCGGCACGCCGCCGGCGCCTCAGGTTTCGTTCTACAGGCATCGGTTCAGCCCAACCGCCGGGCCGGGATTTCCATCCCCCAGCCCGGCGGCAACCTCCCCAGCCCGGAGAGCGTCGGCAACGGCGCGCTCCGGGTTTCTTTTGTCGATATGTTTCTTTTGTTCATAGGTCAGCCATCGCGCAGCGCGAAGCCGACCACCCGCGCCAGTGCGCGGTCGCCCGCCGCCCGCCAGCCCTCGCCGCCCAGCTCGATCGAAGCCGGCGGCAATCCGACCGACGGGGCGGCCATGCCGTCGCGGACCGGACGGGCGCGCAGCAGCAGACGGGGGCGGGTGCCGCCGCTCCAGTCCTGGCGGCCTTCGAGGATGACCAGCAGGATCGGCCCATCGACCGCAGGCGGCGTCTCCGCCGGTTCGGCATCGGGCGTTACCGCGCGCAGGCCGAGGCGAACCACCGCCTTGCCGAAACCGCCGGCTTTCCGGCCGACGAGATCGGCGGCGGCATCGCACAGCATCCCGGCCTCCGGTGGAACCGGGCCTTGCTCCAGATCGACGAAGCGGCACGCGACGCCGATCTCACCCCCCGGTTCCTGGGCCAGCCGGATCACCGCGCCGTCCTGTACCGCTGCGGCGGGGACCGCCGCCAGCGCCACCATCATCGCGGCCGCATACCGCCAGCGCCTGCCGATCCGTCGCATCGTTGCTTTCCACCCGTTCGAACCGTCCTGATACGGCCGGCCCTCCCCACCCCCTGCGCTGCCCTCCCCCTTGCGCGACATGTGCGACATCCGACAAGCTCCCTGGGCGGAGCCGCCGATTGTCGGCTATCGGACAGGGTTGGAAAACCAGACAATCGTTGTTTGCCAAATACTTAACCACTGGCACGCCCCCTGCATCACACCGATGCAAAGCCATTTCCGGCGCCAGGATGGGAGAGCGGGCATGCTCCAGGACAAGATCCAGGATGTCTTCAACGAACCGGGCTGCGCGACCAACCAGGCCAAGTCGGCCAAGGAGAAGAAGAAGGGCTGCACCAAGTCGCTGAAACCGGGGGCGGCGGCCGGCGGCTGCGCCTATGACGGGGCGATGATCGTGCTCCAGCCGATCGCCGACGCCGCCCATCTGGTCCATGGCCCCATCGCCTGCCTCGGCAACGGCTGGGACAACCGCGGCTCCAAATCCTCGGGCTCGCAGCTCTACCGCACCGGCTTCACCACCGACCTGTCGGAACTGGACGTCATCGGCGGCGGCGAGAAGAAGCTCTACCGCGCCATCAAGGAGATCGTTCAGCAATACGACCCGCCGGCCGTCTTCGTCTATCAGACCTGTGTGCCCGCGATGACCGGCGACGACATCGCCGCGGTCTGCAAATTCGCCACGCAGAAGCTGGGCAAGCCGGTGATCCCGGTCGATGCCCCCGGCTTCGTCGGATCGAAGAATCTCGGCAACAAGCTGGCCGGCGAAGCCCTGCTGGAGCATGTCATCGGCACGGTCGAGCCCGAATACACCACCCCGACCGACGTCTGCATCATCGGCGAATACAACCTCGCCGGCGAGCTGTGGCTGGTCAAGCCGCTGCTGGACGAGATCGGCATCCGCCTGTTGTCCTGCATTTCCGGCGACGGCCGCTACCGGGAGGTGGCGCAGGCCCACCATGCGCGCGTCACCATGATGGTGTGCAGTCAGGCGCTGGTGAATGTCGGCCGCAAGATGGAGGAGCGCTACGGCATTCCCTATTTCGAGGGGTCCTTCTACGGCGTCTCCGACATGTCGGACACGCTGCGCACCATGACCCGCATGCTGGTGGAGCGCGGCGCCGACAAAAGCCTGATCGACCGCGCCGAAGGCGTCATCGCGCGGGAGGAAAGCCGGGTCTGGCGCCGGCTGGAACCCTACAAGCCGCGCTTCGACGGCAAGCGCGTCCTTCTCTTCACCGGCGGGGTCAAGAGCTGGTCGATGGTCAGCGCGCTGGAGGGTGCCGGGCTGACCATCCTCGGCACCTCCACCAAAAAATCGACCAAGGAGGACAAGGAGCGCATCAAGAAGATGAAGGGCGATGAGTTCCACCAGTGGGACGATTTGAAACCGCGCGACATCTACAGGATGCTGGCCGACGATCAGGCCGACATCATGATGTCCGGCGGCCGCTCGCAGTTCATCTCCTTGAAGGCCAAGGTTCCCTGGCTCGACATCAACCAGGAGCGCCACCACGCCTATGCCGGTTATGACGGCATCGTCAATCTCTGCGAGGAGATCGACAAGACGCTGTCGAATCCGATCTGGCGGCAGGTCCGCCAGCCGGCGCCGTGGGAGTCCGGCCCGTCCTCCACCCTTCTGGCGCCTTCGATGGCTGCGGAGTGACGGCGATGTCCCACATCCAGCGCTTCCCCTCCGCCGCCAAGGCCGCCTCCACCAACCCGCTGAAGATGAGCCAGCCGCTGGGGGCGGCTCTGGCCTATCTCGGCGTCGACCGCTGCCTGCCGCTGTTCCATGGCTCGCAGGGCTGCACCGCCTTCGGGCTGGTGCTGCTGGTGCGCCATTTCCGCGAGGCGATCCCGCTGCAAACCACGGCGATGGATCAGGTCGCCACCATCCTCGGCGGTTACGACAATCTGGAACAGGCGATCCGCACCATCGTCGAGCGCAACCAGCCCGCCATGATCGGCGTCGCCACCACCGGCGTCACCGAGACCAAGGGCGAGGACATGGGCGGACAGTACACGCTGTTCCGCCAGCGCAACCCCGATCTGGCCGACACCGCCCTGGTCTTCGCCAACACCCCCGACTTCGCCGGCGGCTTCGAGGACGGCTTCGCCGCCGCGGTCACCGCCATGGTCGAGCGGCTGGTCGAACCGTCGCCGGTGCGCATCCCGACCCAGGTCAATGTGCTGGCCGGCTGCCACCTGTCGCCCGGCGACGTGGAGGAGCTGCGCGACATCATCGAGGGCTTCGGCCTGTCGCCGATCATCCTGCCCGACCTGTCGCTGTCGATGGCGGGCCGCCAGCCGGCCGACTTCACCGCCACCTCGCTGGGCGGCGTGACGGTCGACCAGATCCGCGCCATGGGCGCTTCGGCCCTCACCATCGTGGTCGGCGAGCATATGCGGGTGGCCGGCAACGCGCTGGAGCTGAAGACCGACGTGCCCAGCCATTTCTTCAACCGCCTGACCGGGCTGGAGGCGACCGACAAGCTGGTCCGGCTGCTGATGGAGCTGTCGGGCAAGCCGGCGCCCGCCCGGCTGCGGCGCCAGCGCGAGAGCCTGGTCGACGCCATGCTGGACGGGCATTTCTTCTACAGCCGCAAGCGCATCGCCGTCGCGCTGGAACCCGACCTGCTCTATGCCGTCACCGGCTTCCTTGCCGACATGGGGGCCGAGGTGATCGCCGCGGTGTCCCCGACGCAGAGCCCGGTGCTGGAGCGGCTGAAGGCCGCCACCATCATGGTCGGCGACCATTCCGACGTGGAGACGCTGGCCCGCGATGCCGACCTGATCGTCTCCAACTCGCACGGGCGGCAGGGTGCCGCGCGGATCGGCGTGGCCCTGCACCGCATGGGCCTGCCGCTGTTCGACCGGCTGGGAGCCGGCCTGCGCGTCCAGGTCGGCTACCGCGGCACGCGGGAGCTGCTGTGCGACATCGGCAACCTGTTCCTCGCCCGTGAAATGGACCACGAGCACGGGCCCGAGAGCCACGACCACGGGGAATCCCACGGCTGCGGAGGCGGATCATGCGGATGCAACGCCGTCTGAGCGTGGTGCAGGACCCACGCCCGACCAAAGGAGGATCGATGAAGGTCGCTTTCTGCACCCAGGACATGCAGCACGTCGATGCGCATTTCGGCTGGGCCAAGAACATCGCCGTCTATCGGGTCGACCGCCAGGGCCATGCCTTTCTGGAGACCTTCCAGTTCGGCGGCTCGATGTTCGAGGACGGCAACGAGGACAAGCTGGTGCCGAAGCTGGAGGCGCTGGCCGACGTCGCCATCCTCTATCTGTCGGCCATCGGCGCATCGGCCGCCGCCCGTGTGGTGGCGAAGAAGATCCATCCGGTGAAGGTCGAGGCCACCGACACCATCCCCGCCCTGCTCGACCGGCTGGTCCAGACGCTGAACGGCAATCCGCCGCCCTGGCTGCGCAAGGCGATGGGCGAAACGCCCGAATTCCATTTCGACGAGGAGGAGGTCTGACTATGGCTGACGTGGCCGAGATATCCGTCGCCGACCAGTTCGTGAAGACGCTGGTCCTGCTGTTCCGTGCCGAGGACAGCTATGGCGCCTGGGAGGGCAAGCCGGACGAGGCCCTGCTCGCCCCCTTCGTGCTGGACAAGGAGGCGCGGGCCGCCATCCCGATCATCGGCGATCCCGACCCGGACACGCTGTGGCGGCTGGAGCTGTTCTACAAGGCGGTCGGGCTGATGGTGGAGAAGCAGACCGGCCTGATGGCTTCGCCGATGATGAAGATGAGCCATGAGGGCTTCGGCCGCATGATCCTGACCACCGGCCGGCTGGTGGTGGTGTCGAAGTCGCTGCGCGACGTCCACCGCTTCGGCTTCCCCACCATCGAAAAGCTCGCCGCCGACGGCGCCAAGCTGGTCGAGGACGCCGTGGCGCTGATCCGGGAATATCCCGACGTCGCGAATCTCTGAAGCCCCGGATTTTTGTCACATGGAACCACGACCATGAGCGACATCGACGCCCTGAAGGACGAGATCAGGAAGCTGAACGCCCGCGCCACCCAGAAGAAGATGGATCTGCACGATTTGTCGGAAGAACTTCCGCAGAACTGGCAGACCATCTTGACGGTGGCGCAGGAAACCTATGACGCCTTCAAGACCCTGACCGAGAAGCGGGCGGCGCTGAAGGCGCTGGAGACGGCGTAACCCCTCCATTCCCAACGAAAAGCTTAGGCGCACCCTTTCCCGAGAGGAGCATTCCCATGGCTGAGTTCCTGACCGGCACCACCCGCGGTGGCCAGAGCTGGACCCCGAAATTCGTCCAATCCATCGACCAGAAGCAGTGCATCGGCTGCGGCCGCTGCTTCAAGGTGTGCGGTCGCGGCGTGCTCGACATGATCGGCCTGACCGAGGACGGCGACATCGTCGACGCCTTCGACGACGAGGCCGAGAAGAAGATCATGACGGTCAAGGAAGCGGCCAACTGCATCGGCTGCGAAAGCTGCTCCAAGGTGTGCTCGAAGAGCTGCATCACCCACGCGCCGGTGGCGGCGTAAAGACGGGGGCTGACGCACAGGCGCCGGCCCCCGCCCTTTTCAGTACGCGTATTCCTTGAACACCGGATCGACGCTGCCGCCCCAGGGGCCGTTGAACTTCTCAAGAAGCTCGTCGGCGGGGCTGCGGCCGGTCTCGGCGATGACCTGAAGCGTGTCGAGGAAGTGGGTTTCGTCGTCGCCCCAATTGTCGTTGCGGGCGCGGCGGGCCAAGCCGTCGCGGGCAATCGCCAGCATCTCCAGCGCCACGTTCCGCACCGTCCCAGTGCGGAAGGTCGTGCGCAGGCCGGACCGCGGCACCTCGGCGCGCAGATGCGCCCGCTCCGCCGTCGTCCAGTCCTTCACCAGATCCCAGGCGGCGTCCAATGCCACCTGATCGTAGAGCAGCCCGACCCACAGGGCCGGCAGGGCGCACAGGCTGCGCCACGGGCCGCCGTCGGCGCCGCGCATCTCCAGATACTTCTTCAGGCGCGCTTCCGGGAAGGCCGTGGTGGTGTGGTCGGCCCAGTCGGTGATCAGCGGCAGCTCGCCCGGCAGCGCCGGCAGCTTGCCATCCATGAAAGCGCGGAAGGACTGGCCCGCCGCGTCGATGTAGGTGCCGTCGCGGTAGACGAAGTACATCGGCGTGTCGAGCAGATAGTCGACATAGCGTTCGAAGCCGAAGCCGTCCTCGAACACGAAGGGGATGTCGCCGGTGCGGTCCGCGTCGGTGTCGGTCCAGATGTGGCTGCGGAAGCTCTGGAAGCCGTTCGGCTTGCCCTCGGTGAAGGGGGACATGGCGAACAGGGCGGTGGCGATGGGCTGGAGCGCCAGCGACACGCGGAACTTCTTCACCATGTCGGCTTCGGAGGCGAAGTCGAGGTTGACCTGCACGGTGCAGGTCCGCGTCATCATGTCGAGGCCGAGCGAGCCGACCTTCGGCATGTAGTCGCGCATGATCTTGTAGCGGCCCTTCGGCATCCAGGGGATGTCGTCGCGCGTCCATTTCGGTTGGAAGCCCAGCCCCATCATGGCGATGCCCAGCTCGCCCCCGACCTCCTTCACCTGGCGCAGGTGGCGGTGCACCTCGGCGCAGGTCTGGTGCAGGGTCTCCAGCGGGGCGCCGGACAGTTCGACCTGCCCGCCGGGCTCCAGCGTGATGTTGGCCATGTCCTGGACCAACGCGATGATGTTGCCCTTCTCCTCCACCGGCTGCCAGCCGAAGCGGGTCATGCGGGTCAGCAGTTCGCGGATGCCGTCCGGCCCGTCATAGGGCAGCGGCCGCAGGTCGGAGGTGCGGTAGGCGAATTTCTCGTGCTCGGTCCCGATGCGCCAGTCGGGTGCCGGCTTGCAGCCGGATTCGAGATAGGCCGCAAGCTGGCGGCGGTCGGTGATGGGTTCGCCGCGCGTGGTCGGGGGTGCGGACATGAAGTCTCTCGCGGGAAGTGGACGGAGGATCGGCCGGGTGACGGCCGGTTATGGGATCGGCGCGCGGAAAGGCGGACGCCGGTCGCTTCCCCCGGCAGTCCAATCCCCGGCCAAGGACTGCCAGCAAGCCAACGCCGCCACCACCGCCGTGTCGGCCCGCAGGATGCGCGGACCCAATCCCACCGGAACAACAAAGGGAAGTTTGGTGATTTCGTCAAGTTCCGACTGGTCGAAGCCGCCCTCCGGCCCGACCAGCAAGGCGGCCGGCCCCGGCGGCGCATCGCGCAGCACCTCGGCGACCGGACGGGCGGACCCGGCCTCGGCGCACAGATAGAGCCTGCGGTCGGCCGGCCAGCCGGCCAGCGCGCGGTCCAGCGGCACCGCCTCGCCCATCTCCGGCACGCTGAGGCGTTCGCACTGCTCGGCCGCCTCCACCGCGTTGGCGCGCAGCCGGTCGATGTTGACGCGGTTGGGGTCGGTTCGCCGGGTGAAGACCGGCCACAGGCGGGACACCCCCATCTCCGTCGCCTTTTCGGCGACGAAGTCGATGCGGCCCTTCTTCAGCGGCGCGAACAGCAGCCAGAGATCCGGATCCTGGTCCTGCTCCCGCCGCTGCTCCGCCACGGTCAGCGAGCACCAGCCCTTGCCGAAGCCGTCGATCACCGCCCGCCATTCACCGTCGCGGCCGTTGAACACCGCGACGGAGTCGCCGCGGTCCAGCCGCAGGACGTGACGGAGGAAATGGGCGCGCTCATGGTCGAGCCCGACCGACTGGCCTTCGGCCAGCGGGCTGTCGACATACAGGCGGGTCTTGATCGGGTCGGCCATGGCATTCGTCTCCGCGGGGCGGTGGAGACTATAGAGCGGATCGCGTGAAACCGGACGAGATTTGACGCGCGAGGCAGACCGTCGAATACAGCGCCAAAGGTTCATGCGCGTCACGGCAGACGCACTGAAGCTTCGGACACGGGCCATCACCGGCCGGGCCCGGTCCGGAGGCTGGCGTCAGCCGACGGCGATCAGGGAGTCGATCTGCCGGCGCAGGTCGTTGGGCTGAACCGGCTTGTGCAGGATGCGGATCTGGTCCGCCTTGGCCGCAGCCATCAGTTCCGCCCCGGTGTCGCCGGTCAGGATGATCGCGGGCACGGTGACCCCGCAGGCCTCGCGCACCGCCCGCACGGCGGTGATGCCCGACCAGCCGTCGCGCAGCCGGTAGTCGGACAGGATCACGTTGGGCAGCGGGCAGCCGGGCAGCTTCGCCAGGACGGTTTCCACATCCTCGGCGGCAAGCACCTGATAGCCCCAGGTGTCCAGCATGATCTCCATCCCGGCCAGAATGATCGACTCATCGTCGATGACGACGGCAAAACGGTCCGGTGTTGTGCTCATGTCCATTTACGATTGCAGGCCGCTGAGGTTATGACAAGGAAACAGTATTGGTACGATTTTGACGAGCGCAAGATCACAGGCTGCAATTTTCCATAGCTTGGGCTCGGGTGATTTGCCGCACCGCGCTTGCCGCAGGGATGACGGCCCGATACCTTCGCCTGAATCATGGCCCCGACAGGCTGTTCAGACATTTCCATAGCACAGCGGAACCGCCGCCGTCATGCCCACTGCCTCCACCGGCCCCACTCTGCCCGAGTCCGGCTTCACCGACATCCGCCAGGACGGCTGGATCGCGCGGAAGCTCCCGCCCCGCGTGCGCCCTTATGTCACACTGGCGCGACTCGACCGTCCCATCGGGACATGGTTGCTGCTGTTCCCCTGCTGGTGGAGCGTGGCGCTGGCCATGCCGCAGCCCTTCCGCGACTGGCCGACGCTGCTCTGGCTGATGGCGCTGTTCGGCGTCGGCGCGGTGCTGATGCGGGGCGCCGGCTGCACCGTCAACGACATCCTCGACCGCAAATTCGACGCGATGGTGGAGCGCACCCGCTCCCGCCCGATCCCGTCGGGTCAGGTGACGGTGCGTCAGGCCCTGGCCTTCCTCGCCGCCCAGCTTCTGGTGTCGCTGCTGATCCTGGTCCAGCTGGGGACGACGGCCATCGGGCTGGGGGTGCTGTCGCTGCTGCTGGTCTTCACCTACCCGCTGATGAAGCGCATCACCTGGTGGCCGCAGGCTTTCCTGGGGCTGACCTTCAACTGGGGCGCCCTGATGGGCTGGGCCACGGTTCAGAACGACGTCGGCTGGCCGGCCTTGGCGCTCTATGTGACGGGCGTCGCCTGGACGCTGGGCTATGACACCATCTACGCCCATCAGGACAAGGAGGACGATGCCCGCATCGGCGTGAAGTCCACCGCGCTGCGCCTGGGCGACCAGAGCAAGATCTGGATCTATGGCTTCTACACCCTGACCTATGTCGGCATCGGCATCGCCGGACGGCTGGCGGGCTTGGGCGGGCTGTTCCTGCCGGTGCTGTCGCTGGCGGCCCTGCAACTGGCCTGGCAGGTCGCGACCTGGCGGCCGGACGACCAGGGCGATTGCCTGGACAAGTTCAAGTCCAACCGCTGGTTCGGCTGGCTGGTGCTGGCGGCCATCCTGGCGGGGAAGATTTAGGAACTCGACATCCGCACAAACGAAAAGGGCGGAGCCAAGCCCCGCCCTTCCTGAAAAGCTGAAACTATGCCGCTGCTCAGCGCTCGCTGGTGTCGGCCAATTGGGCGACGGCGTTGCCGGAGCCGGGCTTGCGGCCGGGAGCGATGGTGCGGTGGCTGCCGGGACCGGAAAGCTCGGCGACCGTGACCGGGGCGGACTGCGCGCTGGACGGCTTGCGCGACGGCAGCACGGCGACGTCGATGCGCTGCGGCTTCTGCGGCGTCTGGGTGGCGACGGCGGTCGTGGCCAGGCTCTGCGGCTTGCGGCCGGGCACCGAAACGCTGAGGTTCTTCTGCGGGTGCAGGGAGGCTTCCATCATGCGCGGGCCGTTGGCCTTGGCGCGGCCGCGCGGGCTGCTGGCGAAGCCCTGGTCCATGCCGCGGTCGCCGGCATCCAGCATCCGGCCGCCGCGCTGGTCATCGGACTCGCCTTCCGGCAGGATGAAGCCGTAGGCGGCGTAGACGCGCAGACCCATCTGGTCGGTCGGCTCGTGCCAGACGCGGACGGCGGACCAGTCGTTGTTGCGCGAGACGTCGACCACCCGCATGCCGCGGCGCAGACCGTCGCCATCGATCCAGCTGTGGTCGACCTCGATGGTGCGGCGGTCGATCACCGCGCTGACCAGCGAGACGTGGCCGCGGCGCATGTGGCCGGTGCGCTTGAAGACGAGGACGGAGCCGATGGCAGGGCGGTGTTCGCGGTCATACTGGCCGGCGGCATGATCCCACCAAGTCCAGGCGTCGCCGCGTATGGTGAAGTCGGAGATGGAGCGGACCGTCCGAACGCAATCGCCGTCTTGTGCGGCGGCCGTCGACACGGTAAGGGGGCTCAGCGCGATCAAAGCCGCAAACGAAAGGCCGATGGCGGTTCCCCTCTGCCGCATGACTCCCCCAATCCCTCTGTTTTCCCCTGATGGAAACGGGTAACACGGGTTCGCAGCTGTGTCTACACCGTTTGAATTATGTAACATTGATAAGCCGCCGCCAGCCTTCCTCCCAACAGCGGAGCCCCTTGGGAAACCTCGTATGAACAATGCATCTCCGCCAGATTTCGTCCGCGATAACACGACGCTGACGACCACGCCGCTGTTGCCGGAAATCCAGCTTCATCTTGCCACCGAAGTCACTCCACTCTGGCAGGCGACCGAGGAGACCTTGGCCGCCACCAATTTGCCACCGCCATACTGGGCTTTCGCTTGGCCGGGGGGGCAGGCTGTGGCGCGGCTGGTGCTCGACCGGCCGGAGCTGGTGGCCGGCAGGTCCGTGCTCGATTTTGCCGCAGGCACCGGGCTGGTCGGCATCGCCGCGATGAAGGCGGGGGCGGCGCGGGTCCAGTCCTGCGACATCGACCGTTTCTCGCTGGCCGCCATCGCGCTGAACGCCGAGGCCAATGGGGTGGAGGTCAAGCCGGTCAGCGCCGATCTGGTCGGCCGGCCGCTGCCGGGCATCGACGTGGTCCTGGCCGGCGACGTCTGTTACGAGCGGCCGATGGCGGAGCGGGTCACCGCATGGCTGCGCGGGATCGCCGCCACCGGCACGCTGGTGCTGCTGGGCGATCCCGGCCGCGCCTATTTCCCGGCAAGCGGCGTCGAGAAGCTGGCGGCCTACACCGTCCCGACCTCGCTGGAGCTGGAGGACCGGGAGGCGCGCGAAACCGCCATCTGGCGCCTGTTGCCCGACGCGTGATGCCTGACGCCTAACGGTTAAGGCGCGACACGGCCAGTCGCAGGTCGGCCAGGAAGGTCGGCTGCTCCACCAGCTGGCCGCGCAGCAGATAGCTGGGGTGGAAGGTCGGCACCACCTCCACCCCGTCCAGCAGGCGGCAGGGCAGCACCGTGCCGCGCAGCTGCAGGATGCCGTTCTCCCCGGTCAAGGCCCAGGTGGGCGTCCGGCCGAGCGCCACGATCACCGATGGGCGGTAGTCGGCCAGGGTGGCGCGCAGATGGTCGATCTCGCCGGCGAACTCGGCCAGCAGCCGGTCCGACGTGCCGAAGGCGCCCCAGCTCTCGTCGATCTCCCGCCCCTCCTTGCGGGCGCGGGCGCGCGAGGAGAAAAAGTGCCCCACCTTGTTGCCGGGCGGCTGATAGCGGAAGACATTGGCGACCAGGCATTCCGCCCGCTCGATGCCGACGGCGGCCAGCGATTCGTCCAGCAGCTTGCCGCTGCGCCCGACGAAGGGGGTGCCCTGCCGCGCCTCCTCCGCCCCCGGCGCCTCGCCGACGATGGCGAGCCGCGGCCCGTTCACCGGCTTGGTCGGGTACTGGTAGTCGGCGAAGGGCATGTCGGTGCGCGGGTCTGTCATCGGATCGGTTCCAAAAGTGCAGCTGGCAAAAGTGAATCGCGAGAACTCAAGACAGGGCGCCGGACTTGCCGAAGCACCGCCCCGAACCCAAGCTTCTAGCCGGTACGCTTCTAGCGCAGACCACCAGCCAAGGCCACCAACAGGGGAGAGATCGGGATGACACCACAGGCACCGACGACGCAGGAACTGGCGGCCAAGACCTGCGAACCCTGCCGCGGCGGGATTCCGCCGATGGACCGCGCGATGGCCGACTCCTATCTGGTGCAGGTGCCGGGCTGGGTCCTGAAGGAGGGTCCCGACCGCATCGAGCGCGACTTCCGCTTCCCCGACTTCGTTCAGGCCCAGGCCTTCGCCACTCAGGTGGGCGACCTGTGCGAGGCGGAAGGCCACCATGCGGAGATCCATTACGGCTGGGGCCACTGCTCCGTCGCCTTCTGGACCCACAAGATCAAGGGCTTGCACGAGAACGACTTCGTCATGGCGGCGAAGGTCAACGGGCTGGCCGACGCGCCTTACGTGCCGGCATCGGTGGGAACCCCGCCGCCGCCCTATGTGCAGGGGGCATGAGAAGCAAGGGCGGGGGCAAGGCCTTGCCCTACCCCCACAGCTCCGCCGACGGCGGCTGCACCACCGCGCCGTCATAGAGCAGACCCGGCTCGCGGTCGCGGGCGAGCAGCAGCGGGCCGTCGAGGTCGACATAGCGCGCGCCCTGCCCCACCAGCATGGCAGGCGCCATCGCCAGCGACGTCGCCACCATGCAGCCGACCATCACCTCGAAGCCCATGGCGTGGGCGGCGGCGGTCATCGCCAGTGCCTCGGTCAGGCCGCCGGTCTTGTCCAGCTTGACGTTCACCACCCGATAGAGCCCGCGCAGCCGCTCCAGCGACTCCAGCCCGTGGCAGGATTCGTCGGCGCCGAGCGGCACCGGGCAATCGACCCCGCTGAGCGCCTCGTCCTGGCCGGCGGGCAGCGGCTGCTCGATCATCTCGACGCCCAACCCGGCGAGCACCGGGGCAAAACGGTGCAGCTGGTCCAGCGTCCAGCCCTCGTTGGCGTCGACCACCAGCCGGGCGGCGGGAGCGGCGGCGCGGACGGCGGCGACACGGTCGAGGTCGCCGTCTCCCGTCAGCTTCATCTTCAGCAGCGGATGACGCGGCGCCCGTTCCCGCGCCGCGGCGGCCATCGCGGCGGGCTCGTCGACGCTCAGCGTGTAGCAGGTAACGAGCGGCCCCGGCGGCTGGGCCAACCCGGCGAGCGTCCAGGCCGGCACGCCGCTGCGCTTGGCCTCCAGGTCCCACAGCGCGCAGTCCAGCGCGTTGCGGGCGGCACCCGGCGGCATCAGCCGGCCCAGCGCCACGCGGTCGAGCCCGCCGGCGACCGCACCGGCCATCCCCTCCAGCGCGGCGGCGACGCCATCGACGCTCTCGCCATAGCGGGCGTAGGGCACGCATTCACCGCGGCCGCGGTGGGGACCGTCGGTCACCTCGGCCACCACCACCGCGGCCTCGGTCTTGGCCCCACGCGAGATGCGGAAGGCGCCGCGGATCGGAAAACTCTCGCGACGGACGGTCAGCTGTTGGGCGGACATGCTCTGCAACCCCGAAACGGAACAGGGCCGGGAGTGTATCCCGGCCCCGCTCCATAAGGCGACAGGCTTGAGGCATGAGAGCCGGCGGCGTCAGCGTTCCTGAAGGATGACGCCGTACCAGCCCAGCCCCTTGTAGGTCTCGTAACCCGGCGTCAGGGCGTAGCCGACCAGACGGTTCTTGTCGTCGATGTAGTGGCCCATGGTGCCGGCGGCGCGGCGCAACGGAACCGTCTCGGTCAGCATGCCACGGCCGTCGGAAGACGCGATGACGCGGTGGCGGGCGTCGAGCAGCAGACACCGCGACTTCTCGCGCTCGCCGGCCTCCAGCCGCACGCCCTCGACCACCGCGGCGGCCTGCGGCTCCCAATCGAAGAAGATGCCGAGCACGCCGATGGCGTCGCTGTCCGCCTCGCCGTCGCGGCGGATGGCGGTGGCGTAGGTGGCGACGACGCGGTCGTCCAGGCTGCGGTTGCGGGCGACGTCGCCGACGGTGAACTCGCCGCCGTTGCGGGTGGCCAGCGCCTGGCGGAACCACGGCTCGTCCGACACGTTGGCGCCGCGCGCACCGGGATAGCGGTCGGGCCGGCCGTTGGCGATGACGGTGCCGTTGCGGTCGGCGATCCAGAGGTCGAGATAGACGGTGTAGGATTCCAGGATCACGCCCAGCCGGCGCGAGGCATGGCGGCGCGCCTCCTCCGTCGGATCGGCGGCGCAATCGACCACCGCGCTGTCGGTCGCCCACCAGCGCACATCGCAGGACCGCTCATACAGGTTGCGGTCGATGATCTCGATCATGTTGAGCGACAGGTCGGCCAGCCGCTTGCCGTGCATCTCCTGCACCATGGCGCTGCCGGTGGTGGTCAGGTGATCGACGCGGGCGACGATCTCCGACCGCAGTTCCTTGGTGATGCTGTTGACCTGGGTCGAGATCTCCGACACCTCGTTGGCGACCACGGCGAAGCCGCGCCCGGCGTCACCGGCCCGCGCCGCCTCGATCAGGGCATTCATGGCCAGCATCTTGGTGCGCCGGGTGATGTCCTCGATCAGGGACACCTTCTTCGAGGCAACATCCAGCACGCCACGCGACAGTTCGAACAGATCGGTGCCCGCCATGCTCATCGTCTTGTCCCCCGTCATGACCGTCCCTGCAATCTCCAAATCAAAAGCCGTGCCAACGGTCACCGGCGCTCCGAAAGCGGGCCACCCCTCCCGGTTTCCGCGGCACTTGGCCGCAACCGACAGTCCGCCACCCGTCCCATCAGGGTTAGCATCCGGTTAAGCTGCTGAAACAACAGGCATACTGGCGTGGGGTTGCTCAACAGGTTGCGAACTTGCCATCGGCGCGGCAGTCTTGTTGCGGACACGTAACATGAATTCGCCACGAATTCGCAATAAAAATTCTTATTCGCACCACCAGACGCCAGATCAATTCCGCATTGCAAAAAGCCCATCCACATTCTGTGCACATTCGCCGGGCAGTTGATGCGGCGCGCACCGATGCACCGCAGCATCCCCGTCAGGCGACGCGGTGCATCTCGTCCAGGAAATGCTGGACTTCCCGGGTCAGGCGGTCCGCCTCCGCGGCCATGCGCCCCGATGCCGCGAACACCTCGTGCGCGGTGCCGCTGGTGCGGCCGGCGGCGTCGGTGACGTCGCGGATGTCGTCGGACACCGCGCGGGTGCCGGCGGCGGCCTGCTCCATGTTCACGACGATCTCGCGCACGGCGGAGCCCTGCTGCTCGATCCCGGCACTGATGCCGGCGGCGATCCGGTTGATCGACTGGATGGTGTGGCCGATGCCGACGATGGAAGTCACCGCCTCGTCGGTGGAGGACTGGATGGCGGAGATCTGCGCGGCGATGTCGCCGGTGGCCTTGGCGGTCTGATCGGCCAGCCGCTTCACCTCCTGTGCCACCACGGCGAAGCCCTTGCCCGCCTCGCCGGCACGGGCCGCCTCGATGGTGGCGTTCAGGGCCAGCAGGTTGGTCTGGCTGGCGATGTCGTTGATCAGGGTGACGACGTCGCCGACCGTGCGCGCCGCACCGGACAGGGTGCCGACCAGCGCGTTGGAGCGTTCGGCCTCGCCGACCGCGGACTCGGCGACACGGGCGACATCGCCGATCTGGCGGGAGATGTCGGCGATGGAGGCGGACAGCTCCTCCGTCGCGGCGGCGACGCTGCCGACATTGCTGCCGGTCTGTGCTGCGGAGGCCGCGACCGACGACGCCTTGCCGGTGGCCTGGGTCGCGTCCGTCTCCATGGTCCGGGCGGAGACCTCCAGCCGGTGGGCGGTATCGGCCACCTCGCTGCACACGCTCTGAATCTGGCCTTCGAAACGCTGGGTCACGCCGGCGAAGCCGGCAACCTTCTGCGAGATGCTCTCCGTCGCCGCATTGATGGTGCGGCTGGCGTGCAGGAAGCCGCCCTGCATGCCGCGCAGCACGATGCGGCGGAAATACTTGTGTTCCGACACCGCATGCATCGAGGCGGTCGCCTCGCGCACGAAGGCGTCGGTGCGATCGATGGCGTCGTTGGTGGCGTGCATCAGCTCGCCCAGCGCCCCGCCCTCGCGGATGCCGATCACCCGCGCCTCGAAATCGCCGGCGGCGACGGCGCGGTTCACCCGCGTCAGCAGATCGACCGCCGCGCCGGCACGGCGCAGGAACAGCAGCGCCCCGCCCAGCGCCGCCAGACCGGCCACCGCCAGACCGGCGCGCAGCGCCAGACCGCCCATTTGCAGCAGATCGGCAACCAGCAGCGCCGCCAGCGCCACGCCAGCCAGCACGGCCAGTCCGCCGGCCCGCGTCAGCGACGATGCCCCGGAAGAGGACGGCTTGGAGGACGGCTTAGAGGGAGAAGACGAATTCGTCATACCCGATCCCCTTCTCCGCCAGCAGGGCGAGGACGGCGGCGAAACCCGCCTCCATCCCCTGCTTGCGGTCGGCATGGCTGTTCTCGATGTCCAGAAGCTGGCGGTAGAGCGGGATGACCTTGTCCAGAGCCGCCCGCTCCGGCACCCGGCGGGAGGAATGGTAGCCGATCACCCGCCCTTCGGCGTCGAAGCTGGGCGTGACATGGGCGAAGACCCAGTAATGGTCGCCGTTGCCGGCACGGTTGACCACATAGGCGAAGATCTCCTTCCCCGCCGCCAGCGTGTCCCACAGCAGCTTGAAGACGCAGCGCGGCATGTCGGGATGGCGGACGATGGAATGGGGCGCCCCCATCAGGTCGGCCTCGTCATAGCCGGCGACCCGCTGGAACACCCGGTTCGCGTAGGTGATCCGCCCCTTCAGGTCGGTTTTGGAAACGATGACTTCATCCGGGTCGAAGAAGCGTTCCACCCCCGTCAGGGGGACGTCGCGTCGTGCCATGTGCCTTCCGGTCTCCCGCTTCCCAAACCCGCACGGTCTCAAGCGCCCGATTGCAGCAGGTTTCGGCGGCAGGAACGGAATATGTCCGGATCGGCATGCCGCACGATATCCCGCAATACGGGAGCCGCAATGAAATGCACTCTAATGTGACGGAAGGCGACAGGAAAGACCCTACCCATTGCGAGACCGAAATATTTGGGTGACCATCATCCGGGTGGATGAAATTCCGCTCATTCCGGCGGATAGGGCACAGTCAGCGAACGGTCCGCTGGCGGATTGTCCACCGTCACCACGGTGCCGTCGGGCCAGCGCACCTCGACCTGCTCCACCTCGTGCAGCGGCCCCAGCCCGAAATGGGCGACCGGTTCGCCCTGGCACAGATAGCCGGCCCCGGCGCAGACCGCCCGGCGCTGGCGCCGGCCGCCGGCGGTCAGGATGACGACCGCGCCGCGGGCCGGAGCACCGAAGGGGGTCAGCGGCTGGACACGCAGCCAGCCATTGTTGGAGGCCGCCGGGCGGTAGACGGACAGCGGCTGCCCGGCTCCGTCGTGGAGGCCATGGCTGTTGCCGTGCGCCAGCACCAGCTCCAGGCGGCCGTCGCCGTCGATGTCGGCCGCGACCGCACCGGTGCCCAGCCCCTTCGGCTCGGCCGCGTCGCCAAGCTCCAGCTCCTGCCACTGGTCGTTGCGCCAGCCGAACAGGCGGTTGGGCTCGCCATGGGCGTGGAAGAACAGCTCCTCATAGCCGTCATTGTCGAAATCGGCGGCGACGACGGTGAAGATGCGGCCGGGCATCGACAGGTCGGCCCCGGCCGATTCGACGAAGGCCCCGCCCATGCGCTGGTGGAAATGGCGCTGCGCCCCGTCCCAGGTGCCGACGACCAGATCGAACAGCCCGTCGCCATCGACATCCAGCGCCGCGACCGCACGGCCGGACGGACGCGAATCGGCGATGCCGCGCTCCTCGGCGATCTCCTCGAAATTACCGTCGCCCAGGTTGCGGAACAGCTGGTTGGGGCCGCCGTCGTTGACCGTCACCACATCCATATGGTCGGACACGATGGGCAGAACCGTGACGCCGCGCGCGGCACCGATGGAGTCGAGCCCCGCCTCCTCCGCGCCATCCTCCAGCCGGCCGCGCCGGGTCAGCTCGTACAGGCGCAAGGGACCGCCGTCGGTCGCCACCAGGAAGCCGTAGCGGCCATGGCCCCAGCGGTCGATCGCCGCCACCGCGCCCGCGGCGGTGTGGTTGGCCGCCCCGGCATTCTCCGCCTGCGCGAACAGGTCGAGCCAATGCTTGCCGAAGCAGGCGAACAGCCGGTCGGCCATGTCCTTGGTGCCGGTGGCGCGGTCGGAATTGACGATGTACAGCTCCTCCCGCCCGTCGCCGTCGATGTCGGCGGCGGCCAGCCCCAGCGCCGGGCCGGCGGGATCGGCGAGCAGCGGGTTGGCGATGTCGACCAGGCGGCCGTCGACCCATTTCAGGACGAGGTTGGCGGAGCGGTAGCCGGCCACGACCAGCTCGAAGGCGCCGTCGCCGTCGATGTCCGTGACCGCAATCCCGTTCGATGGCCGCGGCGGGTTCTCGGCGATCAGCGACGAGCAATCGAGGAACATCGGCACCCTCTTGTCCCGTGGTCGGTCCACCCCGTCGCCCAGGAGTCCATTCAAGGCCTTTCAAGACAGACCTTTGGAGCCATTGGGCTTTCGTGCGGTGTATCCCTGTTGATACCCCGTCCCTGCCCGGCCGTAAACCCGGACGGAGGATCAAGGACGGCCTATGTCCGATGCCGCATCCCGAATCCATGGCGGACGGCGGCGGGCCCGGAACGCAAAAACCCCTCCGGCGCTAAGGACGCCGGAGGGGTTCGACCCGTTCGAACGACGGGTTGGCTCAGATGCGCTTCTTCGCGCCGCCATTGCCGACGGCACCGCCGGCCGGGCGTTTTGCCGCGCCAACGTCGTTGCCGGCCGACTTCTCCGCCGGCTTGGCCGCCGCGGCGGCCTTGGCCTGCTCGCGCGCCGGCAGCTCGATGTTGACCTCCAGCGTCGAGCAGTCGCCGCCGCGGTCCAGCTTCACCTCGACCTTGTTCTCGTCGATGTTGACGTATTTGGCGATGACCGCCAGCAGTTCCTGCTGGAGCATCGGCAGATAGTCGGGACCGCTGCGCCCGGCGCGCTCGTGCGCCATGACGATCTGCAGACGCTCCTTGGCCTGGACGGCCGACGCGCGCGGGGCCGCGCGGAAGAAGTTGAAGATGCTCATGCGCTCCTCCGCAGGAGCCGGCTGAACAGGCCCTTCTTCTGGGGGGTGACGAAGCGGTGCTCGATGTCCTCGCCCAGGAAGCGGCCGACCGCGTCAGAATAGGCCAGACCGGCGTTGGAAACCTCGTCCAGGATCACCGGCATGCCGACGTTGGAGGCGCGCAGCACCGCCTGGCTTTCCGGAATGACGCCGAGCAGCGGGATCGCCAGGATCTCCAGCACGTCGTCGACCTTCAGCATCTCGCCCTTCTCGACGCGCTCCGGGTCGTAGCGGGTCAGCAGCAGCTGCTGCGTCACCGGCTCCAGCCCCTGCTCGGCCCGGCGGGAGCGCGAGTTAAGCACACCCAGAATCCGGTCGCTGTCGCGCACCGACGAGACTTCCGGGTTGGTGACGATGATCGCGTGGTCGGCGAAATAGAGCGACATCAGCGCGCCGCGCTCGATACCGGCCGGGCTGTCGCACAGGATGTAGTCGAAGTCCTTCGACAGCTCGTTCAGCACCTTCTCCACGCCTTCGCGGGTCAGCGCGTCCTTGTCGCGCGTCTGCGAGGTCGGGAGGATGTAGAGGTTCTCGATCCGCTTGTCCTTGATCAGCGCCTGGTTCAGCTTCGCTTCGCCGTTGATGACGTTGATGAAGTCGAAGACCACCCGGCGCTCGCAACCCATCACCAGGTCCAGGTTGCGCAGGCCAACGTCGAAATCGATGACGACCGTCTTGAAGCCGCGAAGCGCCAGCCCGGTTGCAAAGGCCGCGGACGAGGTCGTCTTGCCGACACCGCCCTTGCCGGAGGTCATGACGATGATCTTGCTCAACGGAGCCTCTCCCATAATCCCAAAGTTGCCGTCACCGATACCGAACACCGTCCGAAGATTGTCGCCTTCGGACAAGATTCCGCCGCTACTCTCCTCAGGCGGTCTTCAGCAGATCCATGCTGAGGACGCCGTCGCGCAGGAAAACCTGCACGGCTTTCTTATAAAAGTCACTGCCGATGTCTTCGCTGACGCGATAATTGCCTGCGACCGATAGCACCTCGGCCTCCAGGCTGTGGCAGAAGATGCGGGCGTTGGTGTCGCCGGAGAAACCGGCCAGCGCCCGGCCGCGCAGCGCGCCATAGACATGGATGTTGCCGTCGGCCAGCAGCTCCGCTCCCGGAGAGACGGAGCTGGTGACGATCAGGTCGGTCTTCTCGGCATAGACCCGCATGCCGGAGCGCACCGGCTCCGTCACCACCAGCGTCGGACGGTGGACGACCTCGATCAGCACCTGCGGCGCCGGGATCGGGGTCTGCTGATCCGGCTGGCGCGGATCGGGGGCCTTCACCACCTCTTCCAGCTTGGCGGCGCGGCCCGACGGCATCGGCGTCAGCCCGACGGCCATCGCCGCCTCGCGCACCGGTTGCGGCCCGCCCTGGAAGCCGACCGGCAGCAGATGCAGCGCCTGCACCTGCGCCACGAAGGCGCCCAGATCGAAGACGATGCTCTCCGGCAGGTCGTCGAAGTCCAGCACGACCGGCGCGTTGTGGAAGAAGTTGGGCGCCTGGCGCACCTTGACGTTCAGCTGGGTGAAGAAATTCGGCGATGTCGGGGCGAAAACCTTCAGCACCATCATGGTGAAGGAGTTGCCACGCAACTGGAACGGCACATCCCGTTCGGCGACCTGACTGGCGCTGCTCACCGTAGCCTTCCCGTTCGTTCCTGCCGTCCCGTGCCGTGCATCGGGTTCACCGCATCCGGGTCACCCGAGTGCCCGGCCCCGCCCCGGAACCGCCGTTGCGCAGTCCCGGCATCGAGCCAGCCAATCAGCGCCTTCTAGCCGTCCACACCGGTCGGATTCAAGAGATTCCCCGCCGGCACGGGTGACAATCCGAAGCCGTGCCGCCGCCCGCCCTTCGGCAAACGCCCGCCGTCTCCGGCCATCGGCGGCCACGACGTCCGGAGACGCCAGGCACGACGACCTGAGATCGCAGCCCACCCCGGAAGGGGACAGGCCAGGGTTGCAACATGTCTTCCGATTTCCCCCGTTGTCGACCATAGTAATGAAAGCCCGCGGCAGCGGCAAAGCCTTTCGGCCGCCTCAGTCGGAAGGCTAAGCCACCGGCCGGACCGGCTCGGCGGAAAGGGTTACCAAACCCGCTCTGGCGGCTTTCCTGCGGCACCCACACCACATCTGGTATGAATATTTTGCGTCGGCCGCAATTTTGCCTGACGCGCCGCGTTATGACCGGTACAGTCAGGTTGCGTGGCTTCCAACGACGACGAGGTTCTCTTGCACCTTGCTTCGCCCACCGAGCACCCTCCCAGTCGGCCCGCAGCCGTATGTTGGGATCCGGCATGTCCGGATCGGGCACGGCGCCCGGCAGCAGCCCCCGGCGAAGCACCCATCAGCACGCACCCATGCGACCGGTAGAGCCTCCCCCCTGCGGGAGGTTTTTTTGTGCCCAGACGTCTTGCTTGCGGAAATCGGCTCCCCCCACCACCATTCGAGGAGATGCGACATGGCCAAGCGTTCGAGCAAAGGCATCGCTGACGCGGGCGACTCCACCGTCCACCCGCTGTTCCCCGGTATGAGCGCCCCCGCCGCCTTCGGCTGGGACCCGCTCGGTGGGAGCGAGGATCGCCGCGACCAGAGCTATCTCCGCAAGGTGAAGCCGCAGAACCCCAACCAGAAGCTCCTGATGGAGGCCATCAAGACGCACAATCTGGTGGTGGCGCTGGGCCCGGCGGGGACCGGCAAGACCTACATCGCCATCTCGTCGGCGGTGGAGGCCCTGGAATCGGGCAGCGTCGACCGCATCGTCCTGTCCCGCCCGGCCATCGAGGCGGGGGAGAGCATCGGCTACCTGCCCGGCGACATGCATGAGAAGATGGCGCCCTTCCTGCGCCCGCTCTACGACGCGCTGACCGACCGGCTGGGCTCCAAGCGGCTGCGCACCATGATGGCCGACGGCACCATCGAGATCGCCCCGGTCGGCTTCATGCGCGGCCGCACCCTGAACAACGCCTTCGTGGTGATCGACGAGGCGCAGAACTGCACCTATGCCCAGATCAAGATGCTGCTGACCCGGCTGGGCTGGCATTCCACCATGGTGGTGACCGGCGACCCCGACCAGACCGACCTGCTGGACAATCTGTCCGGTCTGGCCGACATCGCCCGCCGGCTGGAG
Source organism: Azospirillum palustre (assembly GCF_002573965.1). Taxonomy (NCBI): domain Bacteria; kingdom Pseudomonadati; phylum Pseudomonadota; class Alphaproteobacteria; order Rhodospirillales; family Azospirillaceae; genus Azospirillum; species Azospirillum palustre. Next base: position 1,952,503 of record NZ_PDKW01000043.1, read on the forward strand.
GCGGTGGAGGGCATCGCCGTCGCCCGACTGACAGAGAAGGACATCGTCCGCCATCCGCTGGTCGCCAGCATGCTGACCGTGCTCTGAGCAGAAGCGTTCACCGCCAGGTTGCGCGGGAGGGGCGGCCGCCGCGCCTCCCGCGGACCGCGGCGGTCCCGTTCGCCGGACACACCCTGCTATGGTTGCAATTATGACATTTCGTTGAACAGAACATAGGATATACGAACAATAAGCCTTGACCTTCGGCCGCGGCGCGGCAAAAGTCCCGAAAATTTTGGGGCTATCGCCGTTTCGTTGCCGGAAGGGACCGCCGCCGTGACCGTTGCCTTGTTCGAACGCATCAGCATCAAGGGCAAGATCGCCCTGATCCTGGCCGCAGCCGGCCTTGGGCTGGCCCTGGTCGCCGCGGTCAGCCTGATGAGCCTGCGGGCCGAGATGATGGCCGACCGCCAGGACAAGACCCGCAACGTCGTCGAGGTCGCCCACAGCCTGATCGCCCATTTCGAGGCGCAGGAGCGCGCAGGATCCCTGCCCCGGGTCCAGGCCCAGGCGCAGGCCAAGGCGGCGCTGAAATCCCTGCGGCACGATGGCGAGGAGTATTTCTTCATCACCGACCTCGCGCCGCGCATGATCATGCACCCGATCAAGCCGGAACTGGACGGCACCGACGTGTCGCGCAACGCCGATCCCAACGGCAAGCTGCTGTTCCAGGAGTTCGTCCGGGTGGTGAAGGCCGAGGGCGCCGGATTCGTCGACTATCTCTGGCCGAAGCCGGGGTCGGCGCAGCCGGTGGCGAAGCTGTCCTACGTCAAGGGCTTCGCCCCCTGGGGCTGGCTGATCGGCTCCGGCATCTACATCGACGATGTCGACGTTGCGTTCCGCGAGGCCGCGTTGCGGCTGGCAGGAACCGGGCTGCTGATCGGGCTGGCCGCCGTGCTGCTGGCCCTGCTGGTCAGCCGGGCCATCGTCCGGCCGCTGGACGGGCTGGGCCGCGTCATGGAGGATCTGGCCGGCGGCGACAGCGCGGTCACGGTTCCCGGACTGGGCCGCGGCGACGAGATCGGCGCCATGGCCCGCACCGTCGAGATCTTCCGCGTCCAGCAGATCGACCTCGCCCGCCACTGGGACCGGCAGAAGATCGAGCACCGGGTCACCGAGCAGCGCGCCGGCGCCCTGAAACGGCTGACCGACCGCTTCGACGCCACCATCGCCGAGACGATCCGCACCGTCGGCGCCGCCGTCACCACGCTGGAAACCACCGCCCGCGCCCTGTCCGCCACCGCCGACCGCAACCGGCGCGAGGCGACCTCCGTCGCCAGCGCATCGCAGCAGGCGTCCAGCAGCGTGCAGACCGTCGCCTCGGCGGCGGAGCAGCTGACCGGCTCGATCGCGGTGATCGGCGAGCAGGTGGTGACCTCCTCGACCATCTCCACCCAGGCGGTGGAGGCGTCGCACAAGGCGGGCGAGCGGATCGACGGGCTGGGTCAGGCCGCCCAGAAGATCGGCGAGGTGGCCGACCTGATCGCCGGCATCGCCGGGCAGACCAACCTGCTGGCCCTCAATGCCACCATCGAGGCCGCCCGCGCCGGCGAGATGGGCAAGGGATTCGCCGTGGTGGCGGGCGAGGTGAAGACCCTGGCCAACCAGACCGCCAAGGCGACCGAGGAGATCGCCCGCCATATCTCGGACGTGCAGGAGGCGACGCGCGCCGCGGTGACGGCGATCCGCGAGATCGGCTCCATCGTCGCCCGCAGCGACGAGATCGGCACCTCCATCGCCGCGGCGGTCCAGCAGCAGGGTGCGGCCACCGGCGAGATCGCCCGCAGCGCCGGCGAGGCGGCGGAGGGCACCCGCCAGGTCTCCACCAGCATCGACGCCGTGTCCGACGCCGCCCGCGAGACCGAACGGTCGGCCGACGCCCTGCTCGATGCCGCGGGCGGCTTGTCGCGGCAGGCGCAGGGGCTGCGCGGCATGGTCGATTCCTTCCTGGTCAATGTCGGGGCGATCAACGCCGCCCCGCTCGCCGATCTGCACAACGCGCCGGCCGGAGTAGATTCGGCCGGAAACTCCGAAGTGTCCGCGATCTTCATGCCCTGGACCGATGCCCTGGCGGTGGGCGAGGAGGGCATCGACACCGACCACATGATTCTGATCGCCTTGATGAACGAGGCGGCATCGCTGGCCGGACAGGCCGGCCGGAGCGGCGGCGACCGCCGGGCGTCGGCCCAGGCGCTGGGCGAGGCCGTCGGCCGGCTGCTCGCCTACACCGCCCTGCATTTCGAGCAGGAAGAGCGGCTGATGGACCGGTGCGGCTATCCCGATGCCAGGGCCCACAAGGCGCAGCACGAGGCGCTGCGGGCCCGTGCCGATGAGTTGCGCCGCCGCCTGGACGCCGGCGACTCCGTGGCGGACGAGCTGCTGGCGCTGGTGCGCGAATGGCTGTTCGAGCACATCCAGCGCGCCGACAAACGCATCGGCGAGCATCTGGCGGCACAGGGTGGAGCACGGGGCGGAACTGTCGCGGCACGTGCGGCCTGACCGGCACGGGCGGTGCGCGACGATGTGACCTCACCTCTTGACCTGGGCGGCGGGCAGCCCCATTCCTGACGGACCATGAAGACACGACTCCTGCGCATCGCCGCCGCCTCCGTCCTCGCCATCGCCGTGTCCGCCGGTATCGCCTGGTGGCAGGTGCGCAGCGCCACCACCACGGTGGAGAGCGGCACGAAGTCCGCCGTTCCCATCGGCGGTCCCTTCACCCTGACCGACCATCAGGGCAAGACGGTCACGGACGCCGACTTCCGTGGCAAGTATATGCTGATCTATTTCGGCTATACCTATTGCCCCGACGTCTGCCCGACCGAACTGGGGGTGATGACCCAGGCGCTCGACCAGCTGGGGCCGAAAGCGGAGCAGGTCCGGCCGGTTTTCATCACAATCGACCCGGACCGCGACACTGTGGCGCACATGAAGGACTATGTGGCGCTGTTCCACCCGCGGATGGTCGGGCTGACCGGCACGCCGGAGCAGGTCCGCGACGCCGCGCGCGCCTACCGCGTCTATTATGCCAAGGCCCCGCAAAAGGACGGAAAACCGGACGAGTACCTGATGGATCACTCCAGCTTTATTTACCTGATGGGCCCGGACGGGAAATTCGTCGGGGTGTATCCGGGCGGCACCGGCGCCGACAAGATCGTGCAGGATCTGTCGGGGCGCATCGCGGGCTGATCGGGGCGGACCGGCCGCGGACCGGGTGAAAAGCGGCGGAAAAACCCTGAAAAGCGGTCATACCACCGGGTTTTTTCGCATGCTGGAGCGGGACAACGCGCCGCAGCGCGGCAAAAACGATGTCTTTTCCGCTCTTTTCTATTCTTTTCAATGACTTACACCACAGGTTTTGCGACTTGACAGGGTAACGCCCCGACCGTATGGTCTCGCCGCTTTCGCATGGCTGCGAGCCAAGCGTGATTGAGAGGCGGAATGACCGACAAATCGCCCCCCGATCCCTTGGATGACCTCGAAGCCCGGCTGCGGAAGGCGCGTGAGGGACAACGCGGCTGGTCGGGCGGACCCGGTAGTAAATACCACCGTCCGCCGCAGGGCGCTCTCGGCACCGCCTGGCGCATCGGGACGGAGTTGGTCGCCGCCATGATCGTCGGCGTCGGCGGCGGGCTTCTGCTCGATCGCTGGCTCGGCACCGCGCCCTGGGGACTGATCGTCATGTTCTTCCTGGGGGCTGCGGCGGGAGTGCTGAACGTCTACCGGGCCGTCACCGGCTTCGGCATCGCCGCCGGCTACCGCCGGCCCCCTGGGGACGACAACGAGCGCCAAGACGGCGACGCACACTGAGCGAGGACGACCTTGGATCCGCTGCACCAGTTCCAAATCAACCCGTTGTTCCAGATCGTGCTCGGCGGCTACGACGTGTCCTTCACGAACTCGGCCTTCTTCATGGTCGTGGCCGTGGCGGCGATCTACGCCCTGCTGGTCATGGGCGTGGCGAACAAGTCGATGGTTCCGGGCCGCCTGCAGTCGCTGGCCGAGATGTTCTACGAGTTCGTCGCGAACCTGGTGCGCGACAACGCCGGCCACGACGCCAAGCCCTATTTCCCGTTCGTGTTCTCGATCTTCATGTTCGTGCTGATCGGCAACATGATCGGCATGATCCCGTACACCTTCACCTTCACCAGCCACATCATCGTGACGTTCGCGCTGGCAGCGACGGTGTTCGTGTTCGTGACCATCCTCGCCCTGCTGAAGCACGGCCTGCACTTCTTCTCCTTCTTCATGCCGCATGGCGCTCCGATCGCGCTCGCCCCGATCCTCATCCCGATCGAGGTGATCTCCTACGTGATGCGCCCCGTCAGCCTCTCGATCCGACTGTTCGCCAACATGATGGCCGGTCACACGATGCTGAAGGTCTTTGCCGGCTTCACGGTCATGATGATCAGCGGTCTCGGCGCGCTGGGCTTCGTCACCGGCCTCATCCCGCTGGCGATCAACGTCGCCCTGACCGGTTTCGAGTTCCTGGTGGCTTTCCTGCAAGCCTACGTCTTCTCGATCCTGACCTGCCTGTACATCCGCGACGCCCTGGAACTGCACTGAGCAGCGCCTGACAGTCGTCGGACCTAAGTCCACCAACAGTTCCAACAAGTTCACCCTTACCTAGAGGAAGAGAGTACTATGGATCCTCAAGCCGCCAAGTTCATCGGTGCCGGTCTTGCCGTTATCGCCCTCGCCGGTGTCGGCCTGGGTATCGGCAACATCTTCTCGACTCTGATCGGCTCGATCGCCCGCAACCCGGCCGTCCAGCCGAAGGTCTTCCCGATCGGCATTCTGGGCTTCGCGCTGACGGAAGCCGTCGCGCTGTTCGCCCTGCTGATCGCCTTCCTGATCCTGTTCGCCTAAGGCCAGAGCGGCTTTCAAAAAACAGCTCTGACGCGGCGCCGGGCTTCTTGATCGAAGTTTCGGCGCCGCTCCTTTGCCTAGGGGGACCGATCATGCCGAACCTGTTGGCCAAAGGCCGGCTGGCCCGCTGGTCGGGCGTGGCGGGCGCTTCGCTCGCTACCCTCACCACGATGGCCGGCACCGTCCTGGCGGCCGCGGCGGAGCACGCTCCGAACGCGGCGCACGGCGGCGAGCACGCTTCCGGCGGCCTGCCGCAGCTCAATCCCGCCAATTTCCCGACCCAGATCTTCTGGCTGGCTCTGACCTTCGGCGTTCTCTACTACCTCATGTCCAAGAAGGCGCTCCCGCGCGTGGCCGAGGTTCTGGAAGCGCGTCAGGAGCGCATCTCGCGCGATCTGGCGAAGGCCGCCCAGCTGAAGGAAGAGGCCGAGGCCATCCTGGCCCAGGTCGAGAAGTCCCTCGCCGGCGCCCGCGCCGAGGCCCAGGGCGTCATCGCCCAGGCCGCCGCCGGGATCGAGGCGAACAGCCAGGCCCGTCAGGCCCAGCTGAACGCCGACATCGCCGAACGACTGAGCACCGCCGAGGCCTCCATCGCCGCGGCGAAGGAACAGGCCCTGGCCAACATCCGCGCCGAGTCGGCCGGCATCGTCCGCGACATCACCGGCCGTCTGGCCGGCGTCGACGTCGATCAGGCCCAGGCGGATGCCGCCGTCGCGGCCGTGCTTGAGGAGCGCCGGGGATGAACGCACCTGAATTTTGGGTCTTCGTCGCCTTCGTCATCTTCATGGCCCTGGTCTGGAAGAAGGCGTCCGCCACCATCGGCACCGCGCTGGACGGCCGCGCCGAGCGTATCCGCTCCGAACTGGACGAGGCCGAGCGTCTTCACAAGGACGCCCAGGCCCTGCTGAACGGCTACCAGAGCCGTCTGGCCGACGCCAAGAAGGAAGCGGAGGCCGTTCTGGCCCACGCCCGTGAGGAAGCCGCCCGTCTGCAGGCCCAGGCCGGTTCCGACCTGGAAGCGTCGCTGAAGCGTCGCGAGGCCCAGGCCATGGACCGCATCGCCCAGGCGGAAGCCTCGGCGCTGGCCGAGGTCCGCAACCTGACGGTCGACGTCGCCATCGGCGCCAGCCGGCGCGTCCTGGCCGGCGGCCTGCCCCCGGCTCAGGCCGACAAGCTGATCGAGCAGTCGATCGGCGAGCTGCCGAAGCACCTGCACTGATCGGTACGCTTGGCCCAGCTCCGTCGCGACGATTGTTGCGGTGCGAGCAACGGACTTTAGAAAAACCCCGGCCTTGGCGCCGGGGTTTTTCTTTGGTCGAATGGAACGGTCCCGTCCTTCTCCACCGCCCTCCCCCTTCGCCCGGCCGGAGTTCCGTTCACCGATGTCCGACACCGCCCCCTTCCCCTCCGTCTTCGTTTCGCACGGCGCCCCCACGCTGATCCTGGAGACCAGCGCCGGCCGCGACTTCCTTGCCGGGCTGGGCCGCAAGCTCGGCCGGCCGAGCGCCATTCTGGCGGTGTCGGCCCATTGGACCACCCGGGTGCCGGCGGTCAGCGGGGCGACGGCGCCCGAGACGGTTCACGATTTCTACGGTTTCCCGGACGAACTCTACCGCATGCGCTATGCCGCTCCCGGCGCTCCGGCGCTGGCCGGCCGGGTGGCGGCGATGACCGGCGCCGTGGTCGATCCGTCGCAGGGGCTCGACCATGGTGCGTGGGTGCCGCTGATGCTGATGTATCCGGAGGCCGACATCCCGGTGGCGCAGCTGTCGGTGATGCCCTACCGCAGCGCCGCCGACCACATCGCGCTCGGCCGCCTGCTGGAGCCGCTGCGGCGCGACGGCGTCCTGATCCTCGCCAGCGGCGGCGCCGTTCACAATCTGCGGGAGTTCCGCTTCGGCGGGAACAGCGCCGCCCCCTGGGCCACCGGCTTCGCCGGCTGGCTGGATAAAACGCTTGAGGCCGGCGACACGCAAGCCGTTGGCAATTGGCTGGACGCCAGCCCCGACGCCCGCCGCGCCCACCCGACCGACGAGCATTTCCTGCCGCTGCCGGTGGCGCTGGGTGCCGCCGGTCCGCGGCCGAAGACCGAACGGCTGCATGCCGGCTTCGAACATGGCAGCCTGGGGATGCACGCCTACGCCTTCACCAGCGCGCAAGCTGACGCAGAGGCCGATGCCGCCTGACCTTTGGCGGTACTCCGTCGCACACTTGTCTGTTTGCCTGGGGGGATAGCCAAGCTACAATCCGCGCGCGCGGCGACCGGCCGTTCAATGGTTGTGGCCGGTCGGATGCGGGAATCCTCAGGCACAGCGCGAGCGGGAGTCGGTGTGAAGCGGAACGGCATTCTGTCCCGGAGCGGCCGCCGGACCCGATTCCGCGACATGACCGTGTCGGCGCGGGTGGGCGCCGGCTTCGGCATCGCCCTCGGGCTGGTGGTCCTGCTGGCCCTGGTCGGGCTCGGCTGGTTCTACGCGGTGTCGCGCGACATCGGCGCCTTCTCCGGCCGCGCCGACCTGTCGCAGGTGGCGGCCGACGCCGACGTCAGCCTGCGCGACATGGAGGTCGCGGTGCGCGACCATCTGACCTACGGCGACGACCAGAGTCTTCTCGACGCCTCCTGGCGGCACGACACGCTGCGCGACCGGCTCGACGCCCTGTCCAAGACCGTGGTGGAAACCGCAGATCGCCAGGGCATCGACAAGGCCCGCGCCGCGCTGGAGGATTACTGGGCGGCGGTGCAGAAGCTGATCGCGCTGCGCAGCGACCGCAACGGCCAGATGACCGGCGTTCTGGAACCGCTGGTCGCGGAAACCCGCCGCAAGCTCGACCAGCTCAAGAATGCCGGCGGCGTCGATTCGACCGCACTCGCCAGCGATGCCGCCATCGCCACCCTGCTGATGCAGGAACATCTGACCCGCTACGTCGACCGCCGCGATCCGCAGGATGCGGAGGCGATGCGCACCCAGCTTGCCGCCGCCCGCGACCGGCTGGCGGAAATGAACCGCTATCTGTGGGTTCCCGGCACCAAGCAGTCCATCGACGAGGTCACCGCCCTGCTGGCGAAGGCGGGCGGGGTTCTGTCCGCCATCGAAGGCTCGGTGGTCGAGGAGGACAATCTGCGCGCCGAGGCGATGGCGGCCAACGCCGCCGGCATCGCCGCCAATCTGGGTGAGATCCGTCGCCGGGCGGAGGCCGGAACCCAGGCGCTGCGTGTGTCTCTCACCGATGGTCTGTCCGGCTATACCAGCGTCGCGCTGTGGATCGGCGGGTTGGTCCTGCTGGCCGGGCTCGTCGCGCTGTGGCTTGTCCAGCGCAGCGTCGCCGGTCCGGTGAGGACGATGGCGACCGCTGTGACGGCGCTGGCCGCCGGCCGCACCGACCTGACGCTGCCGGCGCTGACCGGACAGGACGAGATCGCCGCCATGGCCCGCGCGGTGGAGGCCCTGCGCGGCACCGCCGAGGATACCGAACGCGAGCGCCGCGAGGCGGAGGTCGAGCACACCCGCCTGCTGCGCGAGAAGGCGATGGCCGATGCCGCCAGCCGGGCCAAGAGCGATTTCCTCGTCAACATGGGCCATGAACTGCACGGTCCGCTGACCGAGATCGTCAATGCCAGCCAGGCGCTGATGACCGACCTGCACCGGCTGGGCGTCGACGAGCTGGCGACCGACGTCGAGCACATCCAGTGGACGGGCGAGCAGCTGACCGGTCTGGTCGACGCCATCCTGGACTATGCCAAGGTCGAAGCCGGGGCGATGGATGTCTGCCTGCAGGATTTCGATGTCAACCGGCTGCTGACCGAGGCGCGCGAGCGATCGATGCCGGCCGCCGACCTCTATGGCAATGCGCTCGAGTTGTCGGCGCCGGCCGCGCTCGGCCAGATGCATTCGGATTTCACCAAGGTGCGGCAGACGCTGCTGAACCTGCTGGACAATGCCTGCAAGTTCACCCAGGACGGCACCGTCAGCCTGTCGGCCGAGCGAATGGAGCGCGACGGCGCCCGCTGGTACCGCTTCACCGTCGCTGACACCGGCCGCGGCTTTGCCACCGCGCAGACCGGCCGGCTGTTCCAGCCCTTCGTCCAGGGCGCCGGCAACGGCGCCGTGGCGACCCGCGGCCAGGGCAAGCCGCGCGGCGCCGGGCTGGGGCTGACGCTGGTCGGCCATTACACCGCCATGCTGGGCGGCGACATCGAGGTGGCGAGCGAGCCCGGCCAGGGCACCCGCATCGCCATCGCCCTGCCCGCCGTCTATGAACCGCCGGCGGAGGAGCGCCCGCTTCAGGTCGAGGCGGTCGGCAACGCCAAGCCGCTGCTGCGGGTCGCCGCCCTCAAGCCGGCCGGGCATCTCGCCACCACCACCTCGATGACGCAGATCGGCCCGTAAGGCCGACGGATCGGATCAGCCGGTCAGAGACGCGGGCGCGCCGTATCCTCGGGCGCGTCATTGTCGTCGATGGGCTGGCCGTACTTCATCCGCCGCATCTTCTCCGCCACCCGCGCGATCTCGTCGGGGGGCAGGATCGCCGGCTCGCCGAACTGCTGCGCATAGAGATACTGGCGGGCAAGCGTCTCCACCTCGACCGCAAGCGCCAGGGCGCCCGCCACGCTGCTCCCCAGCACGATCATGCCGTGGTTGGCGAGCAGGCAGGCGAGCCGCCCGTCCAGCGCCGTCAGGGCGTGATCCGACAGGTCCTGTGTGCCGAAGGTGGCATAGGGGGCGCAGCGGATCGAATCGCCGCCGGCCAGCGCCACCATGTAATGGAAGGACGGGATGCCGCGGCCATGCACCGCAAGCGCGGTGGCGAAGGGCGGATGGGCATGGAGGACGGCGGTCACGTCCGGCCGCGCCCGCAGGATGTCGCGATGGATGCGCCATTCCGACGAGGGCCGGCGGTCACCGAGATAGGTGCCGTCGAACCCCATCTCGACGATGTCGGCCGGGGTCAGCGCGTCATAGGGCATGCTGGTCGGCGTGACCAGGAAGCCGCCGTCGATCCGGTGCGACAGGTTCCCCGACATGCCCTGGTTGATGCCCAGCCGGTTCATGGCGAGGCAACCGTCGATGACGGCCTGACGTTCGGAAAGGTTGGTGGTCATGGCGGGCGCATCCGGAATGGCGGGAGCGCCCAAGGGGCCATGGAGTGCCGACAGGGTCAAGGGAAGAGCGGAGGGAAAGCTGGACGCATCGCCCCGCCCCTGCCCTACTCCGCCGGTGTCCCGTGGCGATGGCCGTGGCGCACCTTCTCGCCGGTCACGTCCTCGACCCACAGGGAATGGTGCTCGCGCGCCCATTGCAGTTCGACCTGCCCGTCACCCATGGCGTCGAAGGCGCCCTCCATGCCGATGGAGCCGATGTAGATGTGCGCCAGGATGATGGCGATCATGATCACGGCAATCGCCGCATGGGCCAGCTGGAAGAGTTGCATCTCCTCCAGCGTGGCGAAGCTGAAGGGGAAGATCAGCTGCACGCCGGTGAAGCCCAAGGCCGCACCGCCGACGACGGTGGACCAGAAGATCACCTTCTGGCCGCCGTTGAACTTGTGCGCCGGCGGGTGGACGCCCTTGGAGAACAGGCCGCCCGCCTTCAGGAACCAGGTCAGGTCATGGCGCGACGGGATGTTGTGGTGCACCCACAGGACGAAGATCAGCGCCACGCCCAGGATGAAGGCGAATCCTAAGAAGTTGTGCGCCAGCTTGCCGTAATGGGTCAGCGCGGCGAAGGGTTCCGGCCCGATCAGCGGTAGCAGCGTGTGCCGGCCGTACAGGACATTCAGGCCGGAAATGGCGAGCACGACGAAGCTGCCGGCGGTCATCCAATGCACGCCGCGCTCGAAGGCGTTGAAGCGCTGGATGGTGCGGCCGGTCTTCTCGCCGTCGATGCGGATGCGGCCGCGGACCAGGAAGAACAGGGCCAGCAGGGCCAGGATGCCGCCCAATACCCAGGACCCGTACTGGCTGAGCGGACCGTTGCGCACCGCGCGCCACGCCTCGCCTTCCGACTGGATCAGCACGCCGGCCTGCTTGTTGGGAATCGAGACGCTGCCCTGCTCGCCCAGGCGGATGGCGTGCCAGCTGTCGCCGCGGCTCTGGCCGGGGATCTGGGTCGGCACCATCGGACCGTCGCGGTCGACCTGCTGCTGCTCCGCCGGTCCGCCGATGCGGACGCTGGACTGGGCGGCGGCCGGCAGCGCCAGACCGCCGGCAAGCCCGATCCCGAGCAGCAGAGCGGCGGCAGCCGTCTTCATGCGATGACCTTCCATCGGACGCTCCCTATCGCACACCCTGATAGGCGGTGCGCTGTTGCAGCGCACGCACCTGTTCGGCGCTCAACGGCGTGTCGGCCGCGCCCTGGTAGACGCCCTTGTCCAGATGAACCGGGCGCGGCGCCCCGTCCTCCTGGCAGCCGGCCAGCAGGACGACGGCGCCGAACGCCAGCAGCATCGAGCGTGTCACCGTCACAGCCCCTGCTTCTGCACAGGGATTCCGCCGGCCGGACCGCCGGTGCCCTGGAACAGCGAGCCGCCGGGCTGGCCGCGCTCCTGGCCCGATTTGGTCTGGTAGGCGGTGCCCCAGCCCCAGGCGCCGGAGCCGAAGCCGCGGGCGGCGACGCGCTCGCGGTAGATGTCCGACACCTTGTCGGCGTCGCCAGCCAGCAGCGCCTTGGTCGAGCACATCTCGGCGCAGAGCGGCAGCTTGCCTTCGGCCAGACGGTTGCGGCCGTACTTCTTGAACTCGGCTTCCGAATTGTCGGGCTCGGGACCGCCGGAGCAGAAGGTGCACTTGTCCATCTTGCCGCGGGTGCCGAAGTTGCCGGCCTGCGGATATTGCGGGGCGCCGAACGGGCAGGCGTAGAAGCAATAGCCGCAGCCGATGCACAGATCCTTGTTGTGCAGGACCACGCCTTCGTCGGTCTGGTAGAAGCAGTCGACCGGGCAGACCGCCTTGCAGGGCGCGTCGGAGCAATGCATGCAGGCGACCGAGATCGTCCGCTCCCCCGGCTTGCCGTCGTTGATGGTCACGACACGGCGGCGGTTGATGCCCCAGGGGATCTCATGCTCGTTCTTGCAGGCGGTGACGCAGGCGTTGCACTCGATGCAGCGCTCGGCGTCGCACAGGAATTTCATCCGGGCCATGGTTCAAACTCCCGTGCGTCAGGCCGCCTGGATGCGGCAAAGGGTGGTCTTGGTTTCCTGCATCTGGGTCACCGAATCGTAGCCGTAGGTGGTCGCCGTGTTGGCGGCCTCGCCCAGCACGATCGGGTCGGCCCCGGCCGGGTATTTGGAGCGCAGATCCTGCCCCTGATACACGCCGCCGAAATGGAAGGGCATGAAGGCGACGCCGCGGCCGACACGCTCGGTCACCATGGCCTTGACCTTCACCTTGCCCTTCTCCGGGCCTTCGACCCAGACCAGCTGGCCGTCCTTGACGCCGGCATTGTTGGCGTCGAACGGGTTGATCTCGACGAACATGTCCTGCTGCAGCTCGGCCAGCCAGGGGTTGGACCGCGTCTCGTCGCCGCCGCCCTCATACTCGACCAGACGGCCGGAGGTGAGGATGATCGGATACTCCTTCGACACGTCGCGGTCCTGGATGGACTTGTAGAGCGTCGGCACGCGCCAGGACTTGGTGTCCTTGTAGGTCGGATAGCTGGCGACCAGATCGCGGCGCGGGGTGTAGAGCGGCTCGCGGTGGATCGGAACCGGGTCCGGGAAGTTCCAGGCGACGCAGCGGGCCTTGGCGTTGCCCGGCGGGTTCAGGCCGTGCTTGATCGCCACGCGCTGGATGCCGCCGGACAGGTCGGTGGTCCAGGACACCGCGCCGATCTTGTCGCCGCCGATCTTCTGGATGACCGCCAGTTCCTCCGGCGTCAGGTCCGCGTCGAAGCCCAGCTTCTGGAGCATCGCCATGGTGACTTCCGGATAGCCGTCCTTGATCTCCGACCCTTCCGGATAGGAGCCCTCGGCCAGCAGCGTCATGCCGTTGCGCTCGACGCCGAAGCGGGCGCGGAAGGCGCCGCCGCCCTCTGCCACCGGCAGCGAGGTGTCGTAGAGGTTGGCGGAGCCCGGATGCTTCATCTCCGGCGTGCCCCAGCACGGCCAGGGCAGGCCGAAATAATCGCCGTCGCACGGGCCGCCGACGGCGCGCAGCGTCGCCTTGTCGAAGGTGGCCTGATGCTGCATGTGCAGCTTGAGGCGCTCCGGCGACTGGCCGGTGTAGCCGACCGACCACATGCCGCGGTTCCATTCGCGGGTGATGTCCTCGATCGACGGCTCGTTCCCGTTGACCTTCACGTTCTTGACCAGATCCGCCGCGAAGCCGAACTTCTTGGCGAAGAGATACATGATCTCGTGGTCGGTCTTCGATTCGAACAGCGGCTCCATGATCTTGTCGCGCCATTGGACCGAGCGGTTGGACGCGGTGGCGGAGCCGGAGGTCTCGAACTGGGTCGCGGCCGGCAGCAGGTAGAAGTTGTCCTTGCGGTCGGGCAGCACCGCCGTCATCGTCGGGTACGGATCGACGACGACCAGCAGCTCCAGCTTCTCCATCGCCTTCTTCATGTCGGGCAGACGGACCTGGCTGTTCGGCGCGTGGCCCCAGAAGACCATGCCCTTGACCGGGTTCGGCTGGTCCAGATTCTCCTTGGCTTCCAGCACGCCGTCGAACCAGCGCGACACCGGGATGCCGGTGCTCTCCATCAGCGCCTTGGAGCCGAAGCGCTTCAGGATGCCGTCATAGGGGAGATCCCAGACGCGCGCCCAGTGGCGCCACGCGCCCTCGGCCAGGCCGTAATAGCCGGGCAGGCTGTCGGAGGTGACGCCGAAGTCGGTGGCACCCTGGACGTTGTCGTGGCCGCGGAAGATGTTGGTGCCGCCGCCCGACACGCCGACATTGCCCAGCGCCAGTTGAAGCACGCAATAGGCGCGGGTGTTGTTGTTGCCGATGTGGTGCTGGGTGCCGCCCATGCACCAGACCAGCGTGCCCGGACGGTTGGAGGCCAGCGTGCGGGCGACGCGGTGCAGCTGCGAGCCCGGAACGCCGGTGACGCGCTCCACCTCTTCCGGCGTCCATTTGGCGACCTCGGCGCGGATGTCGTCGAAGCCGTAGACGCGCTTGGCGATATAGTCCTTGTCCTCCCAGCCGTTCTGCAGAACGTGCCAGAGGATGCCCCAGACCAGCGCCACGTCGGTGCCGGGACGGAAGCGGATATATTCGTTGGCGTGGGCGGCGGTGCGGGTGAAGCGCGGATCGGCGACGATCAGGGGAGCGGCGTTCTGCTCCTTCGCCTTCAGCACATGCATCATGGCGACGGGATGCGCCTCGGCGGCGTTGGAGCCGATGAAGAACAGCGCCTTCGACTTCTGGATGTCGTTGTAGCTGTTCGTCATGGCGCCGTAGCCCCAGACGTTCGCCACGCCGGCCACGGTGGTGGAGTGGCAGATGCGCGCCTGATGGTCGACGTTGTTGGTGCCCCAGAGTGCCGCGAACTTGCGGAACAGATAGGCCTGCTCGTTGCTGTGCTTGGCCGAGCCGAGCCAGAACACCGAATCCGGGCCGGACTGCTCGCGGATCGCCAGCAGCTTGGAGCCGACCTCCTCGATGGCCTGGTCCCAGGAAATCCGGGTCCACTTGCCGTCGACCATCTTCATCGGGTAGCGCAGGCGGCGCTCGCCATGGGCGTGCTCGCGCACCGAAGCGCCCTTGGCGCAGTGCGAGCCGAGGTTGATCGGGCTGTCGAAGCCGGGCTCCTGCCCGATCCAGACGCCGTTCTGCACCTCGGCCACCACGGTGCAGCCGACAGAGCAGTGGGTGCAGACCGACTTGACCTGCTTGACAGGCGCGCCGGCGACGGCGGCCGCGGTGGCGGCGTCGGCCTTCTTCACCATGCCGAAGGGGATGGCGGAGGCCAGCGCGGCGCCGCCTGCGGCGATGCCGGAGGTGCGCAGGAAGGCGCGGCGGTCCACCGTGACGCCGGTGGCGGTCGCCAGCGTCTGGGTGAGCGTACGGGCGAGGTGGCGGCCGCCGGAGGTGGCCGAGCTTTTCTTGATGAGCATCGGGGCGTTCCTCTTAGAAGCGGCTGACTTCGTAGACCTTCCGGACATGGTCGGTCTCGCGGTAGCCCGTGGAGGTCGTCTCTGCCGGCGCGGCCTCGGCCGGTCCGCCGGTGGCGGTCACGCCGGCGGCAACGGCACCCAGCGCGCCGACGCCGAGGCCGGCGGCGCGGAACAGGTCGCGACGGGCGAGCCCCTTGTCCGTGCTCTGCGTATCCTTGCCCTGTTTGACAGCTTCATCCGTGGCTTTGACCGCGTTCCGCGTCATGGCTTCGCTCCTCACTTCAGGCCGCAAGGTCGAAGGCGCGCGCCTCGACCGCCAGAAAACTCCGTCCGACCGCACCGACCGCCCGATAGAAGCGGGCCGACGGCGAGGTCTCCAAATCCGCAAAGAACCGCCCGGCCCAGGAACCGACGTGGCGGTCGAAGAAGGCCCGCTGCCCGTCGAGACCGACGGTGTCGCCGTCCTCCGGCGCGAACTCGCCGCCGATCAGGCCGGCCATCATCTCGCACAGGGCGGCGATGTGGTCCTCCGGCTCCGTCACGCCGTCGGCGCGGGCGATGCCCAGCCGCGCCATGGCGACGCGCAGCTCCGCCAGCGGCTTCTCGTTCAGGAAACCGGTCAGGTAGAAGGATCCGTAGGGGGTGCGCTCGCTGCCGCCGACGCCGATGAAGAGGGTGGTGAACTCGTCCTCCACCGCCGCCGGGTCGCTGTCGCGTGCCGCGTCGGCCAGCCGGTCGAGAGCCGCGCCGAACTCGCCGCCCTCCCCCGCGAGATCTCCCAGCGCAGTCAGGAACGCCGCATCGGGCGGGCGCGCGAACAGGCGCGCCAGCAGGGCATAGACCTGCGCACGGAACAGTTCTTCCTCCGCCACCGCGGGGGGGACGATGTGATCGACGGCGCTGGACACGTGCCGCAAACTCCTCCCGGAAACGCAAGACAGGGGCGTCGGCGTCCGCGGCCCCGCCGCGCGCCGTACTTGGAACCGACCCCTGCACCCCTTTTGATGCACCTGCGAAAAGCTGTTGCCTTACAGTGACTTAGCAATCCACAGACTGACAATAGAAGGACTGAACCTATCCTTTTGTCAACTAAGGACGCACCCGGAAGTGGGGGCAAATGAAACTTTATCGCGGCGCTATGCTCGCGCCGTCAGAGCGCCCCTTTGTTTTGAGGGAGTCTGTGCCGGCGCGACGATCCGTCGCATTTCGGGAGTGAATTTGCGAGGGAGGACTTGCTTTGGGGGCAAGCCCCCTCTCCCCCCGGGAGAGGGTCGGGGTGAGGGGGATGCGTTGCATGGAGAGATGGGGAGGTGAGGACTGCGCGCGGGTCGAATGGGTTCCGCTGTGCGTCCCCCTCACCCTAACCCTCTCCCCGGGGGGGAGAGGGGATCGGTGGTTGGGGAGTGGGAGTGTCGTCCGCCGTAATGACGTCGATATCCGCCACGGGGAGAGCCGGGGACTCCGCCCCCTCTGCCTCCTCGTCAAGCATGTCGAGGAAGCCCTTGCCGACGCGGTAGAGGGTCTTCACCGGCACCTCGCCGGTGAACAGGCTGGCATAATCGTCGGCGTAGTCCTTCAGCCCGTCGTCGTTGGCGTAGATCGGGTCGGACGTCCACAGCTTGCGCAGGGCCTGACGATGCAGATCCTCCGGCACCTCGGCGCGCAGGAAGGGTGTGAAGTCGGACTCGCCGGTCAGCTCCTCGATCGGCGGCAGGTCCTTCAGCGGATCGTCGGCCTCGGCCTCCGGCTGGGCGGTGCCGGCCGGGCCGTCTTCCGCCACAACGACGGGAAGCTCCGCAGCCTCCTCCACCTGCGGCGCAACGGCCGGCGGCAGCTCCGGCGGGGCCGGCTCCGGCTTGACCGCCGTGCGTTTCAGGCGCGACCAGCGCGACAGGAAGGCTTCGCCGCTCACCGCCGCCCCTCCTCCTTGTCGAAGTGGCGCTTGCGCTCGCGCTTGTGGAAGGGGACGTCGACATGGTGCTGCTCGACGAAGTCGCGAACCAGCGCGATCACCTCCGCCGGCATCGGCACCGTCTCCACCACGTCGGCCCCGATCTGATAGCCTTCGCCTTCATGGGCCGACGCGGTGACCGTGAAGGGCACCAGCTCGTCTCCGTCGGCACCAGAACCCGCACCGGGACGCATCACGACCCACAGCCGCGGCGGGTCCTGCGACAGGTTCAGGCGGTAGCCCTCGGTGTCGGTGCGGAACAGCTCCAGCGTCAGCGTGGCGGCGTGGCTGTGGCTCCAGCCGTCGCCCTCCATCAGCAGGCGGCCGGGCGGCTCGACCGGGCCGGCGCCGGGGATGACCGAAACCGGGCGCCAGCTCCAGTCGGCCCAGGCGGTGACGCCGCGGCGGCGCTCCACCACGATGCCCAGCGGCATGGTCTCGATGCGCTCAAGGGCTTGGGGAACGGGCTTGTCCGTCATGACGCATGTCCCGACGCCAGCAGGCGTTCCGCCTCGGCCAGATCCTCCGGCCGGTTGGTGTTGAAGAAGGGATCGACAGGATTGGCCGGATCGAGGGCGAAGTCGGCGATGGCCAGCCGGTGGCGGGCGGTCCAGGCATCGACCTTGCGGACGCCCTCCTCCACCATGGCGCGGCGCAGGTCGCCGGCCAGACGGATCGGCCACAGCCCGAAAACGGGATGCTCCTGCCCGCCCGACCGGGCGCAGGCGAGGTCGGCGCCCTCATGCTCCAGCGCCGCCACCATGCGGGTGACGAGGTCGCGCGGGATGAAGGGCGCGTCGGTGGCGAAGCTGGCGACCCAGGCGATGCCGGGGGCGGTGCCGCGCATCCACTCCATGCCGGTCAGCACGCCGGCGAGCGGCCCGGCATAGCCCTCCACCACATCGGCGGCGACCGGCAAATGGAGATGGGCGAAGCGCGCCGGGTCGCCGTTGGCGTTCAGCACCAGCGGTCCGACCTGCGGCCGGACGGTGGCGACGATGCGCTCCAGAATGCTGCGGTCGCCCAGCGGGCGCAGGCACTTGTCGCCGCCGCCCATCCGGCGCGACAGGCCGCCGGCCAGCAGGACGCCGCCGATATCCGGGTGAGCTGAATTAGTCGTCATCGCGGCTTCCCTTGCGTCCATGCCGGCGATCTTCGTCGTCGGCTCCCGCGGCGTCGGTGTCGAAGACCAGACGGTCGGTGCCGGCCAGCGCGATGAAGCGCCTGCCCTTGGCCCGGCCGACCAGCGTCAGGTTGGCCTGCCGCGCCAGTTGCACGCCCCAGGCGGTGAAGCCGGAGCGCGAAACCAGGATCGGAATGCCCATCTGCACCGTCTTGATGACCATCTCAGAGGTCAGGCGGCCGGTGGTGTAGAAAATCTTGTCCGACGCGGAAATGCCGTTCAGGTGCATGTAGCCGGCGACCTTGTCCACCGCATTGTGGCGGCCGACATCCTCCATATAGACCAGCGGCCGGTCTTCCTGGCACAGCACGCTGCCATGGATGGCCCCGGCCTCCAGATACAGGCTGGGCTGCAGGTTGATCTGCTTCGACAGCGCGTAGATCCACGAGGTGCGCAGCCGCACATCGGCCGGCAGGCTGACGGACTCGAAGGTTTCCATCACGTCGCCGAAGGCGGTGCCCTGGGCGCAGCCCGAGGTCAGCGTCTTCTTCTTCAGCTTGGCCTCGAAATCGGTCGCGCGCTCGGTGCGGACGACAACGGTCTCGGTCTCCTCGTCCACGTCGATGCCGGTGATGCGGTCGTCGCGCCGCAGCATGTTCTGGTTCAGCAGATAGCCGACGGCCAGACAGTCGGGATAGTCGCCGATCGTCATCATGGTGACGATCTCCTGCCCGTTCAGGTACAGGGTCAGCGGCCGCTCCACCGTCACGGCGGTCTCGATCTCGCGGCCGTCCTGGTCCAGGCCGCGGACGCGCTCGGTCAGCTTGGGATTCGCCGGGTCCGGCGCTATGGTGAATGTCTTCAGGCTCATGGTCGGGCTCATGCGCGCGAGTGTGGGCGAGCGGCGTCCGTCGGACAAGCCCTCGCCGAAGTGATTCGAACAGTGATTTGGACTTCATGCAGGATTTTTCCCAAGCCCTGGCCGTGGCTTTTTCCATGATCCTGTCGATGGACGACGCGCTGATGCGGATCGTCGGTCTGTCGCTGCGGGTCAGCCTGTCCGCCGTCGCCGTCGCCACGCTGATCGGCCTGCCGCTGGGCGCTGCCGTCGCGGCGCTCAGCTTTCCCGGCCGGCGGGCGGTCGCTGTCGCGCTGAACACCATGATGGGGCTGCCGCCGGTGGTGGTCGGGCTGGTGGTCTATCTGCTGCTGTCGCGCTCCGGCCCGTTCGGGGTGCTGGGCCTGCTGTTCACCCCGACGGCGATGATCGTCGCCCAGACGGTGATGATCGTGCCCATCGTCGCGTCGCTCTCCCGCCAGACGGTAGAGGATCTGCTGGTCGAATATGACGACCTGCTGCGCGTCACCGGAGCAAGTCCCATAAGGCGCCTGACCACCCTGCTGGCGGAGGCGCGCTGGAGCCTCGTCACCACCGTGCTGGCCGGTTTCGGCCGCGCCTCGGCGGAGGTTGGGGCGGTGATGATCGTCGGCGGCAACATCGAGCACGTCACCCGCGTCATGACCACCGCCATCGCGCTGGAGACCAGCAAGGGCGACCTGCCGATGGCGCTGGGGCTGGGGCTGGTGCTGATGACCCTGTCGCTGGCGGTGAACCTCGCGGCATCGCTGCTGAAGGAGACGGCGGCCAGACCGGCCTGATGGCGGGGGCCGGCACGAACCGGAAAAAGCAGGCCGAACCTTTGCACCCGCGGCCCGACTGCGCTATGTCAGCAAGACAACAACGATGTGGGAGGAATTGAGGGATGCTGCGCCGTTCATTCGTGCTGGGCTTTGCCGCCGCCGTAGCCGTGGCCGGTCTGGTCCAGGTCGCCGCCCCGTCGGCAGCATCGGCCGCCGACCGTTTCATCACGGTGGCCTCCACCACCTCGACCGAGGATTCGGGCCTGTTCGGCTCGCTGCTGCCGAAATTCACCGCCAAGACCGGCATCGAGGTGCGGGTCGTCGCCAAGGGAACCGGCCAGGCCATCGACCTCGCCAAGCGCGGCGACGCCGACGTGCTGTTCGTCCACCACAAGCCGTCGGAGGACAAGTTCGTCGCCGAGGGCTTCGCCACCGTGCGCAAGCCGGTGATGTACAACGACTTCGTCATCGTCGGCCCGTCCAGCGACCCGGCCGGCGTCAAGGGCAGCAAGGATGTCGCCCAGTCCCTGTCGAAGATCGCCGGGGCCAAGGCGCCCTTCGTGTCGCGCGGCGACGACAGCGGCACGCACAAGGCCGAACTGTCCTTGTGGAAGACCGCCAACCTCGACCCGGCCAAGTCGGAAGGTGGCTGGTACCGTTCCATCGGCCAGGGCATGGGCCCGACGCTGAACACCGCCGCCGCGATGAACGGCTATGCCCTGACCGACCGCGGCACCTGGCTGAACTTCAAGAACCGCGGCCCGCTGACGGTGCTGGTCGAGGGCGACAAGCGCCTGTTCAACCAGTATGGCGTGATGCTGGTCAACCCAGCCAAGTTCGCCCATGTCAAGGCGGCCGACGGCCAGACCTTCGTCGACTGGCTGGTCTCCGCCGAAGGGCAGAAGGCCATCGCCGACTACCAGATCAACGGCGAGCAGCTGTTCTTCCCGAACGCCAACGAACCGGGGGCGTAAGAAGCGGCGGCTTCCCGCGATCCTGCCGTCCGGAAGGGTCGCGGGAACCGTCCAGCCGGCGTTTGTCCGGATCGCCCCTGACAAGATTCCCATTCCCATCGCCCTGCATTCCCCCATATGAGTGTCCTCAGGCCAGGGGCGTCAGCCCCAAGCGACAGGAGTTTTGGGGACGATGAAGATCGGCGAACGGACGGTGCTCGTCTGCGACTGCGCGCACAGCATCGCGCTGGACGGGACGGCCCTGGGCAAGGCTTGCGGCGAGGGCGCCGCCGCCACCGTGCACACCCAGCTCTGCCGGGCGCAGCTCGACCGTTTCGAGGCGGCGGTCGCCGCCGGCCAGCCTCTGCTGGTCGCCTGCACCCAGGAAGCACCGCTGTTTGCCGAGATCGCGGCGGAAGTAGCACCCGACACCGACCTGACCTTCACCAACATCCGCGAGCGCGCCGGCTGGTCGGACGAGGGCGCCCAGGCGCTGCCGAAAATCGCGGCGCTGCTGGCCGAGGCCGCCCTGCCGATCCCGCCCACCGGTGCGCTGACCCTGACCTCCCAGGGCACCTGTCTGGTCTATGGCAACGACGAGCGCGCCATCGAGGCGGGCCGGGAACTGGCCAAGCGGCTGGACGTCACCGTCCTGCTGACCAGCGCCAGGGACATCCCGCCACCGCCGGTGATGGACGCGGCGATCTTCCGCGGCCGAATCCGCAGCGCCCGCGGCTGGGTCGGCGCCTTCGAGATCGTGGTGGACGACTACGCCCCGGCCCTGCCCTCCTCCCGCGGCGCTCTGGGCTTCGAGCCGGTGCGGCAGGGGGCGTCGGCCCGCTGCGACCTGATCCTCGATTTGACCGGCGGCACGCCGCTGTTCCCCGACCACAAGCGCCGCGACGGTTATCTGCGGCCCGATCCCAACAGCCCGGCGCAGGTCGCCAAGGCGCTGCTGGACATCGCCGATCTGGTCGGCGAGTTCGAGAGGCCGCGCTTCGTCGACTTCAAGGCCGATCTCTGCGCCCATTCGCGCAGCCGCAAGACCGGCTGCACCCGCTGCCTGGACGTCTGCCCGACCGGGGCGATCACGCCGAACGGCGACCATGTCGCCATCGACCCGCATGTCTGCGCCGGCTGCGGATCCTGCGCCGCGGTCTGCCCGACCGGTGCCGCGACCTACGCCCTGCCGCCGGCCGCCACCGTCTATGAGCGGCTGCGGACTCTGCTGGCCACCTACCGCAAGGCCGGTGGTGCTGCACCGGCGCTGCTGATCCACGATCCGCGCCATGGCGACGCGCTGGTCGGCATGATGGCGCGGCATGGCCGTGGCCTGCCGGCCCGCGTGCTGCCTTTCGCGCTGAACGAGGTGACGCAGGTCGGATTCGACCTGTTCGCCCTGGCGCTGGCCTATGGCTGCACCCATGTCCGGTTGCTGACCGGGCCGGAGAACGAAGGCGAGACCGCCGGCCTCGCCTCGCAGATCGGGTTGGCGGAGGCCGCCTTCAGCGGGCTCGGCTACGGCTCCGGCCGGGTGGCGGTGATCGACGCCGCCGATCCCGACGCGGTGGCGGACGAGCTGTGGGCCCTGCCCGCCGCCCTGCCCGCCGACGCGGTCGAGGCGGGAATGTTCCTGCCGATGGGGCCGAAGCGCACGGTCACCATGCTGGCGCTGCGCCATCTGCACAAGGCCGCCCCGGCTCCGGTGGAGGTTCTGCCCCTGCCGCCGGGCGCGCCCTTCGGCCGGGTGTCGGTGGATGTCGAAGGCTGCACGCTGTGCCTGTCCTGCGTCGGCGCCTGCCCGACCGGCGCGCTGCTCGACAATGCCGACAAGCCGATGCTGTCCTTCGCCCAGGACGCCTGCGTGCAGTGCGGCCTGTGCAAGACCACCTGCCCGGAGAAGGTCATCTCCCTGGTGCCCGAGATCGACTTCCGCGACCAGGCCCGCGGTGCCGCGGTGGTGAAGGAGGAGGAGCCCTTCTGCTGCGTGTCCTGCGGCAAGCCCTTCGCCACCAAATCCTCCATCGAGAAGATCGTGACGACGCTGGCGGGCAAGCACTGGATGTTCGCCACGCCGGAGGCCGCCAACCGCATCCGCATGTGCGAGGACTGCCGGGTCCGCGACCAGTTCGAACGCGGCAACGAGCCCTTCGCCCTGGGCCAGCGGCCGGTGCCGCGCACCACCGACGACGACCTGCGCGAACGCGAGGAGGCCGAACGGAACGCACAACCGGCGGCGGTGCGGCAAAAGCTGATGTGACGCCGAGACCCCTTGATCGTCGTCAAAGTCGGCATACCGTGATGTGGAATACGCTCCCGTCACCGTTGCACATGGTGCGTGTGGCGAACATATACTGTGGCTGCCCGTCAGTGGCCGCCCCTGGAGTCCAGCGATGACCAACCCTGTGTCCGAAGCCTTGCCGTCAGCCGCCATCGCTCCGCTGGTCGACCCGTTCGGCCGCAAGGTGGAGTATCTGCGCGTGTCGGTGACCGACCGCTGCGACCTTCGCTGCGTCTACTGCATGGCCGAGGACATGAGCTTCCTGCCGAAGGCGGAGGTGCTGACGCTGGAGGAGCTGGACCGGCTGTGCAGCGCCTTCGTCAAGCTGGGCACGCGCAAGCTGCGGCTGACCGGCGGCGAGCCGCTGGTGCGGCGCGACGTGATGCGGCTGATCCATTCGCTGGGCCGCCACATCAAGTCGGGCGACCTCGACGAGCTGACGCTGACCACCAACGGCACCATGCTGTTCAAGCATGCCGCCGGGCTGTATGAGGCCGGGGTGCGGCGGATCAACGTGTCGCTCGACACGCTCGATCCGCACAAGTTCCAGGCCATCACCCGCTGGGGCAAGCTGGACAAGATCCTGGGCGGCATCCAGGCGGCCAAGGACGCCGGGCTGAAGATCAAGATCAACACGGTGGCGCTGAAGGGCGTCAACGACGACGAGATCCACCGCATGGTGGCCTGGTGCGGCGAGCAGGGCTTCGACCTGACCTTCATCGAGGTGATGCCGATGGGCGACATCGGCGAGGGTGCCCGGCTCGACCAGTATTGGCCGCTGACCATGCTGAAGGCCGAGTTGCAGACGCGCTGGACCCTGACCGAGAGCGACCACCGCACCGGCGGCCCCGCCCGCTATGTCCGGGTGGAGGAGACCGGCCAGCGCGTCGGCTTCATCACGCCGCTGACCCATAATTTCTGCGAAAGCTGCAACCGCGTGCGGCTGACCTGCACCGGCACGCTCTACATGTGCCTGGGCCAGGAGGACGCCGCCGACCTGCGCACGCCGCTGCGCGTCAGCGACGAGGACGGCCCGCTGATCGATGCGGTGCGCGAGGCGATCACCCGCAAGCCCAAGGGCCACGACTTCATCATCGACCGCCGCCACCAGGGTCCGGCCGTCGGGCGGCACATGAGCGTCACCGGGGGGTGAGGGACTGAAATCCCGCAGGTCCGATCAGCAACCAAGAGCGAGCACCGCCATGCCCCTGCCCTTCCTGACCGGACTGCGCGTCATCGACCTTGGGCAATATCTGCCCGGCCCCTATGCGGCACAGCTTCTCGGCGACCTGGGCGCCACGGTGGTCAAGGTGGAGCCGCCGGGGGGCGATCCGCTGCGCCGGCTCGGACCCGCCGACAGCGACGGCACCACCGCCGCCTACAAGCTGCTGAACGCCGGCAAGACCGTCATCCGCATCGACCTGAAATCGGCCGAGGGACGCGCGGCGCTTGAAGGGCTGCTGGCGAAGGCCGACGCGCTGATCGAGAGCTACCGGCCGGGCGTGATGGACAAGCTGGGGCTGGGCCGCGGGCGGCTGCGGGAGATCAACCCGCGGCTGGTCCATGCCAGCCTGTCGGGCTGGGGCTATGACGGCCCCTATGCGGCGCGGGCCGGGCACGACCTGAACTATATGGCGGTCGGTGGCGGGCTGGATGCCTCCGGGCTGCCGGACCGGCCGGTGATCAGTTACCTGCCGGTCGCCGATTTCGCCTCGGCCCAACAGACGGCGCTGGCGGTGGCGGGCGCGCTGCTGGGGCGGGAACGGACGGGAGAGGGCTGTTTCCTCGACCTGTCGATCATGGAATCGGTGCTGGGCTGGCAGGGCATGACCCTCACCGCGGCGGCGCGCGGCACCCTGCCGAAGCGCGGCGAGGCTCTGCTGTCGGGCGGGGCCGCCTGCTACCGCATCTACCGCACCGCCGACGGCCGCTTCATCACCCTGTCGGCACTGGAGGCCAAGTTCTGGGCCGGCTTCTGCGAGGCGGTCGGCCGCCCCGACTGGATCGCCCGGCAGGAGGATCCCCTGCCCCAGACCGCCCTGACAGCGGAGCTGGAAGCGCTGTTCGCCGGCCGGACGCTGGCGGAGTGGAAGGCGCTGCTCGATCCGGTCGACTGCTGTTTCGAGGCCGTGCCGGAGCTGGCGGAGGTCCACGACCATCCGCACGTCGCCGCCCGCGGGCAGGTCCGCGTCTCGGCCGGCCCGGAGCCTCTGGTGGAGACATTGATGGGCCTGCGGGTCGACGGCGCTCCGCCGCCATCCCGCGCACCGGTGCAGGAGAGCGACGCCGCGGCGGTGTTGGCCGGCTGGGAATAGGCCTCAGCCCTCCCGCCGGTAGGGCGACAGTTCCTCGTCCAGCGCGTCGATCTCCGCCTCCACCGCCGGACGTTCCTGCTTGAGATAGCGGTCCACCGCCCGGCGGAAGCCGGGGTCTGCGATCCAGTGCGCGCTGTAGGTCGGCACCGGCAGGTAGCCGCGCTGGATCTTGTGCTCGCCCTGCGCACCGGCCTCGACCCGCGCCAGCCCGCGCTCGATGGCGAAATCCAGCGCGCGGTAATAGCACGCCTCGAAATGCAGGAAGCGGTAGCTCCCGTCGGAGCCCCAGTTGCGGCCGTACAGCGCATCGTCGCCCAGCAGGTTGAGCGCGCCGGCCACCCACTCCCCGCCATCCTCGCACATCACCAGAACCACCCGGTCGGCCATGGTCCGGCCCAGCAGGTCGAAGAAGCGGCGGTTGAGATAGCCGCCGCCCCATTTGCGGTCGGCGGTCTCCAGATAGAAGCGGTGGAAGGCATCCCAATGCTCCGGCTTCAGGTCGTCGCCGGTCAGGGTGTGCAGCCGCACGCTGCTTTCGGCCACCTCGCGCCGCTCCTTGCGGATCGCCTTGCGCTTGCGGGAGTTCAGCGCCTCCAGGAACTCGTCGA
The DNA here is from genome assembly GCF_002573965.1 of Azospirillum palustre. Classification (NCBI taxonomy): domain Bacteria; kingdom Pseudomonadati; phylum Pseudomonadota; class Alphaproteobacteria; order Rhodospirillales; family Azospirillaceae; genus Azospirillum; species Azospirillum palustre. The sequence continues at coordinate 1,978,339 of NZ_PDKW01000043.1, forward strand.
AACTGCCATAGCCGCGGTTGTGCCAGTGATACTGCACGCCAAGCCGTTGCAGCCACCCCGCCTGACCCAGCCGGTCCCAGTCGGCCCGCTCCGGGAAGGTGACGTGGGCGGAGGAGACGCCATAGCGCTCCGTCACCTGCTCCAGCGCCGCGACCAGCGCATCGGCGACCGCCTCGGACTGCGGTCCGGGCGCCACCAGCAGCCGCGGACCCGGCACCGGGGTGAAGGGCACCGCCACCTGAAGCTTGGGGTAATAGCCGCCGCCCGCCCGCTCGAAGGCGTTGGCCCAGGCGTGATCGAACACATACTCGCCGTAGGAATGGCTTTTCAGATAGGCCGGCACCGCGCCGACCATGCGGCCGGAACCGTCGAAGGCGGCAAGATGGCTGGGCTGCCAGCCGGACTTCCCGCACGCCGATCCCGAATCCTCCAACGCCAGAAGGAAGGCGTGGGAGAGGAACGGGTTGCCGGGACCGGCGCAGGCGTCCCAGCCCTGCTGGTCCGCCTCGTCGATCCCGGTCAGAACCTTGACGGTGATGGCATCGTTGCCGTCGGGCATGCATGCGTCTCCTTGAACGATGGCAAGGAGGTAGGCTTCATGCCGCAAGACAGCAAGGCACCGCCGCCGCCCTGGCCGCCGCCCCGGCGCCCATCGGGCCGCTGCCGTCAGGCCACCTCGATGATCGCATCGACCTCGACCGCGACGTTGCCGGGCAGCGACGGGGCGCCGACCGCGGCGCGGGCATGCTGACCGGCCTCGCCGAAGACGTCGCGCATCAGCTCTGACGCGCCGTTGATGACCAGCGGGTGGTCGTGGAAGTCGGGGCCGGAGTTGACGAAGCCGCCCAGCCGCAGCACGCGGGTGACGCGGTCGAGGTCGCCGCCCAGCGCGGCCTTGGCCTGGGCCAGGATGTTCAGCGCGCACAGGCGCGCGGCGTCCTTGCCCTGCTCCACCGTAAAGTCCTGGCCGACCTTGCCGACGAACTTGCGCTCGCCGTTCCAGACCGTCACCTGGCCCGAGATGTAAAGGGTGTTGCCCGAACGGGTGTAGGGCACATAGGCGGCCACCGGGGCGGCGGCCTGCGGCAACTCGATGCCCAGCTCCGCCAGGCGTGCGTCGATCCGACCGGTCATGATGCTTCTCCCTTCCCTGCTTTGGCCCGTGAAAGGGCCATGCGTTCGATGATTGGGACGTGGTTTGGAGCCCGACCATAGCCCTTGCCGATGGGGCAGTGGGAAGATTCTTGCCGCCCGGCATCCCGGCAGAACCGTCCGTGAGCGGCAAAAGATTCCGGGAAAGTTTTTCGGACACCCGGCCCGAACCTTTGGGCCCAACCCTGCCCTTTTTGCCGACCTATTTTTATTTCATAGTGAAATCAACAACTTATGGCATGACCGGACAGTTGGCACGGCGCTTGAAAGAGTGGTGTCAGGAAAACGCACGTTGCCTCGCCGGTCAAATGACCAGGGGCGGGGACAGCCTCAGAAGGAGACTAGGACCATGGCCGGAAATGTGACGCTGACCGCTTCGATGCGCACCAACCTGCTGCAGCTGCAGAGCACGCAGTCGCAGATCGACAAGAAGCAGAACATCCTGTCGACGGGTAACAAGATCAATTCGGCTCTCGATGGTCCCACCTCCTTCTTCGCTTCCAAGGGCCTGAACCAGCGTGCCGGCGACCTGTCCTCGCTGAAGGACGCGATGGGCCAGTCGATCAGCACCATCCAGGCCGCCGACAAGGGCCTGACCTCGATCGACTCGCTGGTCGACCAGGCCAAGGGCCTGACCACCGCCGCCTACGCGGCGCTCGGCAACGACGCCGCCTCCGTCGCCACCCGCAAGTCGCTCGCCGGCCAGTTCAACACGCTGAAGGACCAGATCGACAAGCTGGCCGCCGACAGCGGCTATCAGGGCAAGAACCTGATCAACGGCAACGGCATGAGCATGGACAGCACCAGCGCGTCCCGTGCCGCCGTCAACAGCATGACCGGCGTCGACAACGCCCGCGTCACCAACGTCATCTCGGCCGACACCTACTCGATCCGCGTCAAGGGCGACGGCTCGATCGAAGGCAAGACCGCCGACATCTCCAAGACCGAGAACGCGCACGGCTTCATCGGCCTGAAGCTGTCGGGCACGATGTCCGGCTCGACGGGCAGCTTCTCCGACGTCCAGATCGAGGTGCGCGGCGCCAACGGCCGTTCCCGCGACTTCATCGTGTCGGACGGCGACGAGAGCCGCACGATCTCCTACTTCGACAACACCCAGACCATCGAAGCGAAGCTGACGACGGCCGCGAAGACCGGTTCGGCGCAGGTGTCGACGGTGAATGTCGGCGGGACGATCGAAGAAGGCGACATCTTCACCATCACGGTGGAAGGCCAGTCCTTGCTTCGCGTCGGGCACCATCGTGTCCTTCACGGTCGACCGCCGCCTGCTGGAAGCGGCCAACAACCAGGGCAACGGCGTCTCGGTCATCGAGAAGAAGGTCGACCTGCAAATCCAGGTCACCAACTCCAACGGCGCCCAGGTCACCCGCGACGGCATGAACGAGAAGGGCGACGGCAAGCTGACGGGCGGCGAGCAGTCCTTCAACTTCGACAGCGGCACCGTCCGCATGGAAATCGACGCCAAGACGATCAAGCAGGCGGCTTCGGCCAACTGCTCGGCCAACATCGTCACCAAGCAGATTTCCGACGCCAACACGTCGAACGACATCACGGTCCAGCTGAACGAGCGCAACACGAACGCGATCACGGTGACCGCGGTCAACCTGTCGACCAGCGGCCAGGGCCTGCAGCTGGACGGCGCGCAGAACAGCTGGATGGACCGCTCCGACATCGACAAGGCGGTCGCCGGCCTGGATCACGCCAAGGCGACGATCCGCTCGGCCTCGCAGCAGCTGTCGACCAACCTGAACATCATCACGACCCGCGAGAGCTTCACCAAGGAGTTCAGCGACGTGCTGACGGAAGGCGCCAGCAAGCTGACGCTGGCCGACCAGAACGAGGAAGGCGCCAGCCTGCTGATGCTGCAGACCCGCCAGCAGCTGGGCACCATCGCCCTCTCGCTCGCCAACCAGTCGCAGCAGTCGATCCTGCGTCTGTTCTGATCCGGGACAGCGATCCGAAACATGGAAAGGGGCGCCCCCACCAGGGCGCCCCTTTCCGATTCCGGGCTTCCCAACTCCGGCAGGCGCGGGTCACCGCGGGCGCAGGCTCTCCGCGATCAGCGCACGGGCGTCGGCCGCCAGCGCAGCGCGGCCCTGGCCCCGCGTGTACATCATGTGACCGCCGGGATGCACCGTCACCGCGACCCGGCCACGTTCGCCCTCCGGCAGTTCCAGCCTCGACGCCACCCAGCGCGAGGCCATGTAGGGCGTGATCAGGTCGGTGCGGCCATGGACGATCAGCACCCGCAGCGCCGGCTGAAGGGTCAGTGCCGTTTGCAGCGCATCCACCGCGCTCGGCACCGACATGCGCGGCCACTCCCAGTTCCGGTTCACCCGGTCGCTGAGCAGCCGGTAGGGAGATTCGGTGCGCACCGCCAGCGCGTCGTGGGCATAGGCGGCGAAGGCCGTGCTGTAGGTCGGCACCGTCCCCTTCAGGAAGGGATCGAACGGCACGCGCGGCGCACCCGGATCGGGGTCGGGAGCGGTGAAGGTGCCGTCATAGATGCTGAGAATGCGGCCGCGGTCGCGCAGCAGCTCGCGGGTGAAGACACCCATCGGCACGCGCCCGCGCTGGCGCCGCACCGTCTCCACCGGCAGGCCGGTGATGCGCGCCACCTCGGCGAAGACGTCCCGAGCGTCATCGAGCCGCCCATAGTCGAGACCGGCCAGCCCGGTGAGATAGGGACCGAGGGCAAAGCGCTCCGCCGCCTCCGCCGCCTGTTCGGGCGTGCCGGAGGTGCGGCCGAGCGCGGCGGCGGACGCTGCCATCGACGGCAGCTTCCAGGCCGGGCCGAGGATGCCGTCCTCGTCGATGGCGGCGAAATCGACGACGGGGGAAACCAGGATCAGCCCGTTCACCGCAAGCCCGACCTGGTCGATCAGCTCGTCCGCCATCTTCGCGATGCGGAAACCGCCGTAGCTCTCCCCCGCCAGGAAGGCCGGCGACGACCAGCGGCCATTCCGGGTCAGCCAGAGCCGGACGATCTCGGCCATCGACCGCGCATCGCCGTCCACCGACCAGAAGCGCTTTTCCGTCTCGTCGGGCTTCACCGCGCGGCTGTATCCGGTGCCGACCGGATCGATGAAGACCAGATCGGTGAAGGCCAGCCAGCTGTCGGGATTGTCGACCAGCCGGGCCGGCGGCGGCGGCAGGGCCCCGTCGGGACCGAAGGCGACGACCTTCGGTCCGGCAGCGCCCAGATGCATGTAGGCCGACGCCGCCCCAGGGCCGCCGTTGAAGACGAAGGTGACCGGGCGCGGACCGGCGGCCGGCGTCTTGGGGTCGGCCGTGTAGGTCACCGTGAAGATGCGCGCCGCCAGCTCCTCCTTGGCGCCGTCGCGCAGCGGCAGGAACTCCGCCGTCGCGGTGTAGGCCAACGCACCGTCCGGCAGCGGCAGGCTGTGGCTGGTCACGCTGCGTTGCGAATCGAACCCCCGGAGGTCGTCCGTTTTCGAAGCATCGACCTTTGCGGTTTCGGATTTGGCCCCTTCCGGCTTGGCCCCTTCCGGCTTGGCTGCCGCCGATCCGGCGTGCTCCGGCCGATCCTGCTGGGCGCCGCCATCCGCATCGGCGGCGGACGCTGGCGCCAGCGGCGCAAGCAGCAGGGCCGGGAGCAAGGCTGTCGCCAGCAGACGTGACAGGCTGCTGCGGCGGCGGGACATGGGCAGGGGCAGGGGCAGGGGCAGGGGCAGGGGCTGCATCGGCAAATCCAAGGCGGTTTCCGGATCGGTTTCCGGGCTTCGCATATTGCGGTGGCGGCTTCGATCCGCAACCCGCACATTTTTGCGCAAGGCTTGCCCCGGCCGCCTTGCCGGGCTGACGGAAAAGCACATCTTGAGTAACCCAAAAAGGTAACATCTTTTAGGATAAAGTCCGATTATTGCCCATGCGGGCCAACTTCGACGGGATGCGCCGACATGTTCACTCCACGGCACGCCACGATCCGCACACGTTTGTTTCTCGGCTTCGGCGTGGTTCTTGTCCTTCTGATCAGCCTGACCGTCATCGGGGTCCGCGAGGTGCGGAAAATCGACGCCGACCTCACCCGGATCAACGAGGTCAACAGCGTCAAGCAGCGCTATGCCATCAACTTCCGCGGCAGCGTCCATGACCGGGCCATCGCCCTGCGCGACGTGGTGCTGACCACCGACCCGGCGACGCTGTCGCTGGTGCTGGCCGACATCGACCGGCTGGCGGCCTTCTACGAGGACTCCGCCAAGCCGCTCGACGCCATGTTCGCCGGCATGACCGACATCGAACCGGAGGAACGGCAGCTGCTGGCCGGCATCAAGGAGATCGAGGCGAAGAGCCTGCCGGCGATCAAGACGGTCATCGCCGCCCGCAAGGCGAACGACATGGCCGCGGCGCAGAAGGGGCTGATGCAGGACGCCCGCCCGGCCTTCACCGAATGGCTGAAGCGCATCAACGCCTTCATCGACCTGCAGGAGCGCAAGAACCAGACCATCGCCGCGCGGGCGCGCGACGTCGCCAAGGGCTTCCAGACGCTGATGCTGTCGCTGTGCGGTGCCGCCCTGCTGATGGCCGGCGCCTTCGGCCTGTGGACGGTGGCCGCCCTGCGTCCGCTGCGCCGCCTGACCAACGCCATGCTGACGCTGGCGCGCGGCGATCTGACCGTCACCGTCCCGGCATCGGATTCGAAGGACGAGATCGGGCAGATCACCGGTGCGGTCGAGGTGTTCAAGGCCAACGCGGTGGAAGCCGATGCCTTCCGCCGCCGTCAGGCCGAGGCGGAACATGCCGCCGAGGAGCGCAAGCGGGCCGAGATGGCCGCGCTGGCCGACCGGTTCGAGAACGAGGTGAAGGGCGTGGTCGACAGCGTCGCCTCCTCCTCCACCGAGGTGCGGGCGCTGGCGAAGTCGCTGGCGACCACCGCCGACCATACCGAGACCCAGGCGACCACCGTCGCCGCCGCGTCGGAGCAGGCATCGGTCAACGTCCAGACCGTGGCCGCCGCCGCGGAGGAACTGGCCGCCTCCATCTCGGAAATCGGCCGCCAGATCGGCGAAAGCAGCCGCAAGGCCAAGCAGGCCGCCGATCAGGCCGACGGCACCAACCGCATCGTCGACGGCCTGTCGTCCAAGGCCAACCAGATCGGCGACGTGGTGAACCTCATCAACTCCATCGCCGGGCAGACGAACCTGCTGGCGCTGAACGCCACCATCGAGGCGGCCCGCGCCGGCGAGGCAGGCAAGGGCTTCGCCGTCGTCGCCAGCGAGGTGAAGAGCCTCGCCAACCAGACCGCCAAGGCGACCGGCGACATTTCGCAGCAGATCGCCGAAATCCAGACGGCCACCGCCGACGCGGTGGAGGCGATCCAGAGCATCGCCGCCACCATCGGCGAGGTGAACATCATCGTCGGCACCATCGCCCAGGCGGTCGACGGACAGAACGCCGCCACCATGGAGATCGCCCGCAACGTCCAGCAGGCGGCAGCCGGAACCAACGAGGTCTCGTCCTCCATCGGCGGCGTGCTCCAGGCGGCGTCGGAAACCGGCAGCGGCGCATCGCGCCTGCTCTCCTCGTCCGGGGAACTGTCGAAGCAGGCGGAACTGCTGCACACCCAGGTGGACCGTTTCCTGGGCAGCGTGCGGGGCAAGGTCTGACGAAGCGCGCGAACGGCCGGGCGTTCGCGCAACATCCCGAAAAACCCCTATAGGACTCAGCGTATAAAATTGCCTATCCTGCACGGATGATGCGTCAATCCCATTTTGTGTACCAATGAAGGGTTGTGCAGATGTCCGTCCTGACCCTGTCCCGGAAATTGTCCCTGCTGCCTTTGTCCTTCGCTTTGGCCTTGCTGGTCGTGGGGGGCGTCGCCGTCTCGGCGCTCTCCGTCGTCGATGGTGCGAACCATCAGGTTCTGATCACGGGAGAAGCCCTGTCGAATCATCAGGCGGGCGACATGATGCACGACGCCCTGCGTGCCGACGTGCTTGCCGCTCTTCTCACCGGTCCGGACGGAGCGGACGCGGAGCGGGACGAGGTCCGCAAGGATCTCAAGGAACATGCCGACACGTTTCGCGAGGCGTTGCGCGCCAACCGGCTCCTTGCCCTGAGTCCCGCCATCGGCAAGGGGCTGGATGACCTGCTGCCCGAGATGGAGGAGTATATCCGGGCGGCGGAAGGGCTGATCGAAGTGGCCCTGCGCGACAGGGCGAAGGCGAAGGACGGGCTTGCCGGCTTTCTGGAGCGTTTCCATCGGCTGGAGGAGCGCAACGAAGCCCTGTCCACCTTGATCCGGGCGGAAAACCAGGCGAGCAACGGCAATTCGGCCAGCATCACGACCTACGCCTATGTGCTGATCGGCGTGGTGACCGCACTGGCCATCGGCGGATCGGCCCTGATGGCGCTGGGGATCGGCCGTTCGATCACCCGGCCGCTCGACCGCGCCGCGGACGGAATCGCCGAGATCGGACGCGGACGACGCGATGTTGCATTGAGGTATCCGGTGGACGATGCCATCGGCCGGGTGACCGCGGCCGTGATGCTGATGCAAAGCCAGGCGAGCGATCTCGACCGCCGCCGGAACGAGGAGGAGACGCGGCGGGACGGGGAGCAGCGCAAACTTGGCGCCCTGAACGACGCCACGGACCGCTTCACCCATCAGACCGAGATCATCCTGAGCGGGCTGGGCACCACCAGCGAGCAGCTTCAGTCCACCGCCGGCACGATGTCCGAGGACGCAGGCCGGGCGGCGGACGAGGTCGGTCATGTGCGCGGACATGCGGACACCGCGAGCCGCATCGTGAGCGACGCCGCCGCCGGCGCCGATGGGTTGGGAGCCCTTATCGACGAGGTGGGCCGCCACAGCAGGACGGCCACCCGGATGACCGCCGACGCCGTCCAGCGGACCGATGAAGCCGCGGGCCGCATCCGCGAACTGGCCGAGGCGTCGCGGCGGATCGGCGAAGTGGTCGGCCTGATCAATTCGATTGCCAGCCAGACCAACCTGCTGGCGTTGAACGCCACCATCGAGGCGGCGCGGGCCGGGGAGGCCGGCAAGGGCTTCGCCGTGGTCGCCGGCGAGGTCAAGAGCCTGGCGGGCCAGACCGCGCGTGCGACCGATGACATCCAAAGCCAGATCGCCGGCATCCAGACCATCGTGGACGAAGCGGTCCATGCCATGGACGGGGTTTCCCGGACGGTCGATGCGGCCCGCGACAGCGGGGCGGCCATCGCCGATGCGGTGTCGCGCCAATCGGACGCGGCGGAGGGCATCCTGCGGGCGATGAAGGACGGGGCGGACGCGGTGACGGCGATGTCCGGCATGCTGGGCGGCGTCCACGACGTCATTGTGCGGACCGACCGCACCGCCGGCGAATTGGCGGGGGCCGCGGCCAAGCTGCGCCGGGAGATGCAGCAGTTGCGGGCGGATGTCGACAGCTACACCCGCACCGTGCAGGCAGCCTGACGGCGGATGCCCGCCTGCTGCCGGGATGAGCGGGCAAGGATGGTCAGGAATTGCGAATCGCGCCCTCCCCCGCTACACAATGGGCATCCGCGCGATGCCATCCCGTTTTCCGGAGCCCTTCTTCCATGTCGACCCTGCCCGATCAGGCCACCATCGCCGCCACCGCGGCCAAGATCCTGCTGGAGATCAAGGCGCTGCACTTCAACGCCGAGACGCCCTTCATCTTCACCTCGGGTTGGGCCAGCCCGGTCTACACCGACTGCCGCCGCATCGTCTCCTTCCCGCGCGCCCGCAAGGCGCTGATGGATTTCGCCGTCGCCACCATCGAGCGCGAGATCGGCTATGAGGCCATCGACGCGGTGGCGGGCGGCGAGACCGCCGGCATCCCGTTCGCCGCCTGGATCGCCGACCGGCTGGAACTGCCGATGCAGTATGTGCGCAAGAAGCCCAAGGGCTTCGGCCGCAACGCCCAGATCGAGGGCCTGCTGACCGAGGGGCAGCGCGTCCTGCTGGTCGAGGATCTGGCGACCGACGGCAAGAGCAAGGAGAACTTCGTCACCGCGCTGCGCAACGGCGGCGCCCAGGTGACCGACACCTTCGTGATCTTCCACTACGGCATCTTCCCGCAGTCGAAGGTCAACATGGACGCCATCGGCGTGCGCCTGCACGCGCTGTGCACCTGGTGGGACGTGCTGAAGGTTGCCCGCGACAACCGCTATTTCGACGAGAACACCCTGTCGGAAGTCGAGAAGTTCCTGAACGACCCGGTCGGCTGGTCGTCGGCCCACGGCGGCAAGTCGAGCATGTGACGCAGACGGGGGGCGGTGGAGCAGCCGCCCCCCATGGATTTCAGGCGGATGTCAGGCCTGGGTACCGTCCGCCGCCGCCTGTTCCGGCGTCGGGGCATGGGCGAAGCGAACCCGGACGATCTCCCAACGGTCCTGCGCACCCTCGACACACCCATCGCAAGGCCTGCGGTCCAGCACCTCGAAGGACAGCGAGGACAAACCGTCGCCGGCCGGGATTTTGCCGGAAGACCAAAGCTCCTGAAACACGCGGCGGTTCACCAAGGAAATGGGGGATGGCGCCGCGTCCGGCGTGAAGCCGTCGTTGACATGGTCGAGCGGCTGGAAACGCCCCTTGCGCCGGCCGGTGGGGATGCGGCGCGCCCGGATGCGCAGCGAAAAGTCGAAATCCTCGTATCCCCAGCCCCAAAAGAGGTTGGAATAGCCGTCGACCTGCCGCATCGCCGCGTTCGGCATCAACAACGCGCCGCCCATCGTGCTTTCGAGGTTGGTCGTCACCGTGCGGTCCGAGCGTCCCGGCGCCACCGGGCGCAGCTCCGCCCCGTACCATAGGATCGGGGTGGGACAGTCGGCCCAGGAATAATCGGCATCGGCCGGCAGATAATCGATGTCGTGCAGGCAGACATAGTCGCTCTGCCCTTCGCCCAGCAGGAAGCCGGCATTCTTCAGCGCCCCACGGTTGAAGGGAAGCCCGGCCTCCTGCTCCACGAAGGTGACGCGATAATCGATCGGCTGCGCCAGACGGTCGAAATAAGCGCTCACCCACGGAACGAACTGCCGGAGATGGTCTTCGCGATCCCGGTAGGGGACGACGATGTGCAGCCGCGCTGCTGTGCTCTCGCCGGTGGTCATGCGCTCTCCCCTTCTCCCTCCATGGCGGATGCCGGACCGCCGGCGTCCTCAGCCGTGACGGCAATCGGGCGCGGCTCCCCGCCGGCCCGGTGAATGTCCCACATCGCCCGGTAGGCCGCCTCCAGATGCCGGGTGAAGCGCGGCGTGTCGAACAGCGGGCAGACCGGCCGGTTGAGCGCCAGCCGCTGCCGCAGGTCGCGGAGCCGTCCGGGCGACCGGGCGAGTGCCACCGCCTCCGCCTCGTAGTCTTCCTGCCCGTCGACGATCAGTTCCGGCAATCCGCCCGCCCGCAGCAGGCTGGCCGCAACGCGCCCGGCGAAGGTCGTCCCGCGCCGGGTCAGCACCGGCAGGCCCGCCCACAGCGCGTCGCTGGCCGTCGTGTGGGCGTTGTAGGGAAGCGTGTCGAGGAACAGGTCGGCCAGCCGGTGCCGCGCCAGATGCTCCGCGTGCGGCAGGGGTTGGGCGAAGACGAGCCGGTGGGGATCGAGGCCGCGGGCCTCGCCCTCGCGGCGCAGGTTGACCGCCACCTGGCGATTGCCGGCATAGAGCCACAGCACGCTGCCCGGCACCGCCGCCAGGATGCGCGCCCAGCCGTCGAACAAAGCGGGCGTCAGCTTGTAGGCGCTGTTGAAGCAGCAGAAGACGAAGCCATCCTCGGGCAACCCGCAGTCCCTGCGCGTCGGCGTGGCCTCGGCGATGGCACGGCGGCGGTCGTTGGGCTGATAGCAATCCGGCAGCCGCACCACCCGCTCGCTGAAGAAGCCGTCCTCGCCCGGCGCGATCACCGTGGGATCGGCGACGATGTAGTCGACATAGCCCGCCCCCAGCGTCCCGGGATAGCCCAGCCAATTGACCTGCACCGGGGCGGGACGGGCCGCCAGGATCGAGGTGCGCGAGAAGGAGGTGAAGCCGGTCAGATCGACCAGGATGTCGATGCCGTCCGCCGCGATTGTCCGCGCCGCGTCGGCGTCGGTGTGGCGGCGCAGGTCGACGAAGCGCTCGATCCCGCGTTGGAACCGCTGGCGCAGCGCGCTGCCGTCGTCGAGGCCGGTCGAATAGGCGGTCACGGCGAAGCGGGACCGATCATGGGTTTCCAGCGCATCGACCATCAGGTGGCCCATGGCATGCTCACGGAAATCCGACGACAGATAGCCGATCCGCAGCCGCCCATCGCCTGCGGCCGCCATCGCCACCGTCGCCGCCGGCCGGGTGGCGGTCAGGGCGCCGCGGGCCTTCGCCGCCGCCCAGCGGGCCGCGGCGGATTGCTGGTCGGCGAGGGTCGAGGCGCAGGACAGGACGTCGAAGGGCGACACCCCCTCCGCCCCGGCGCGCACCTGCCGGAGAAGCTGCGCCTCCAGCCCGTCCAGATCGCGCCAGTCGCACAGAAGCCTCTGCTGATGCACGAGCTGGCCGAGGGCTGCGGCATGGCCGGGAACCAGCCGGAGGACCCGCCGGCAGGCATCCGCCGACTGCGTGCTCCAGCCGGCCATCGCGGCGGCCATCGCCAGATCGGCCTGGGCATCCGGCTCGCCGGGGGCCAGCGCCACCGCCTTGCGCAGAACGGCCACCGCGGCATCGGGGCGGACAGCCTCCGCCAGCACACTGCCCAGCCGCCGCCAGGCCTCGCCGTTCGCCGGCTGGCGGGCCAGCAGGGCCCGCAGGACCGTCAGCGCGCCGTCCGCCTCGCGCAGCCCCGACAGAGCCTGGGCCAGATTGATCTCGGCCACCGGAAAGTCCGGTTGCAGTTCCAGCGCCGCACGGTATTCGGCCACCGCTTCGCGCCAGCGTCCGAGTTCCTGCAATGCACTGGCGAGATTGTTGCGCGCCGCCGGGCTCAACGGCTCCAGCCGGGCCGCGGCCGACGTGGCGCGCCATGCCTCCTCCAGGCGCCGCGCGGCACCGGCGGCATTGCCCAGGGCCAGCCAGTTGCGGGCGCTCCCCGGATCGAGCGCGACCGCAAGACGGCCGGCGGCGAGCGCCTCCGCCGGGCGACCGCAGGCATCGAGCAGGCCGCTCAGGTTGTGCCAGCAGTCGGCATCCTGCGGCGCAAGGCCGAGCGCGTTGCGGAAGGCGGCTTCCGCCTCGGCCCCCTGTCCGATGGCATGGAGCGCCACGCCCAGCTTGGACCAGGACGCCGCGTCGGTGGGATCGATCCGCGCCGCCTCGCGATGGGCGGCGGCGGCCTCCGCGAACCGGCCGAGGTCCTGAAGGGCGACGCCGAGGTTGTTGTGGACCTCTCCCAGATGGGAAAATGCCGCCAGCACCTTGCGGTAATGGGGCTCGGCATCCTGCGGGCGCCCCTGCCGGTGCAGGGCCATCGCCAGACCGTAATGGGCGTCGGCCGATGCGGGGGCGACCCGCAGAGCGGCGGCATAGACCGTCGCCGCCGCATCCCAGCGGGCCATGCCGGCCATCGCCGCGCCGAAATCGAGATAGACCTCCAGGTCCTTGGCGATGGCCAGCGACTTCTGGAACAGCACCACCGCGTCGCGCGGGTTGCCCAGCCGCAACTCCACCACCCCCAGCCGGTGCAGGGCCGCCGGATTCCGCGGCTCGGTCCGCAGGACGTCGAGGTAGCGGGCCCTGGCCTCCTCCAGCCTGCCGGCGTTTTCCGCCGCCACGCCACGGGCAAAACTGGTCATGCGCTGCTGCCGATCGCCGCTGGCGGTTGAGGGAAACGGACCGGGCTTCTGTCTGCCACAACCGGCCCTAGTCGCGCCAGCGCGTGTGTTCCATGATGCGGGGAATTTCGGGCGGACGGCTCCCGTCCCCCCATTGAGAGATGTCGGGAATGGTTGTCACGCGATGGCGGCGGCCGAGCAGGCTGAGGATGCTCTGGTCGTGGCGATGGCCGCGGAACTCCGGATAGTTCGGCAGGCCGCATTCGTTGGGCGCGTCGGTGATCAGCCGGGCATCCTGGGAAAGCCGCAGCCATTGCGCGACGAAGTCCATGGTTTCAGGCCCGCGTTCGCACAGGATGAAGCTGCCCATGATCTGCGACGCCTCGACGACATCGGGCCGGTCCAGCCCCATGTAGTGGAAACAGTCGCGCTTGGTCCAGACACCGTTGCGGTGATCATCGCCCAGCGTGAACAGCAGGATCGGCAGATCGCGCCGCTGCCGGCAAATCTCGATCAGCGGATCGACGCTGTGGACGAAATGGGCGCCGCTGTCGCTGTAGAACAGGATGTCGCCGTCCTTCAGATCCTCGCGCAGCAACCGGTCGATGAAGTAAGGCTTCCACAGCCAATAGCCGGCCCCGCGCGGCTGGTCCAGCACATGCCGGTTCCGCGATGCGAAAGCGGCATCGATGCGCTGGCGCCCCATCATCGCGACGCCGTCGAAGCCGCCGGTCTCCAGGCCGGTCCTGCCATTGTATTTCTGCGCCGTCGTGAAGGCCCCGTCGGCATAATTCAACAGCACCCGCCTCATCGCTCCCCCTCACCCACAGTCAAAGCCACGTTCAAAGACGGCTTTCGATCCATTCGGCCAGACGATAGGCATCGAAGTGGAAATCCTCCGTGCCGAGGAAGGGCGGCGTGCTGCGGTAGCGGCGGTAGGCGCCGTAATCGTCGTCGACGGCCAGGATGGCATCGATGGCCTCCTCGTCGGAGGAGTATCGCGACACGTCGATGAAGCTGCCGGCCGCGACATCGCGCAGGACGCCGGGATCGCCCCAATAGAGCGGCACCGCACCGGCCTGGAAAGCGTCAAGGATCTTCTCGGTCAGATAGCCGGGATGGCTTGCGTTCTCGAAGGCGAACGCGAAGCGGTAGCGGGAGAACACCCGGATCTTCGGCAGCCAGCCCATCTTCACCACGCTGCCGGTGTTGTTCAGCAGCCAGCCCACCGACTCGACATGTCGCCGGGCGCTGAGCATGTGGAAGAAGTCGTTGCGGCGGGCGCAGTTGGGGTTTTTGTAGAGGAAGGCGCAGAATTTCCGCTCCGCGGCCTCCTCCCGCGCCGGCGGCACGGGCGGCAGGACGGAGTGGCAGAAATACGGCGCCGCCCCTTCGCGCAGATGGTCGTAGGCGTGCATGACGTAGAGCGGAAGGCGGAAATGCCGGGGATCGTCGATGCGGTCGAACGACACCGACATGTCGACGCCGTCGAGCGGCGGCCGCACATTCTCGCCGGTGAAGAACATCGACCGGACCGTCCGCGCTTCCCGGTGGCGGGTGCCGAACACCGAGACGATGGCGAGGTCGCTGTCGTTCCCGACCACCGACACCTCGAAGCGGGCGGACAGGATTTCCACGAAGAAGTTCGCGGACGGATCGAACTCCGGCCAGAAATCGAAGAAGGCGACCTTCAGGCGCGGCTTCGCCCCGCGTCGGCCACCGTCCGGTCCCTGCAGAAGGAAACGGTCCAGAACCGCCGGATCCCTGTTGGGGGTGTCGAGGAACTCCGACAGGAAGCCGCTGGTCCGCTGATCGATCATGCCCGCCGAAGCCCTTGCGCGTGCCGCCTGCCCGGAACCGCCGGTCAGGAACTTCCCTGCCCCGTCGTCCGCGGCGCCAACACCCTAAGATTTGCCGCCATCCCGTGACCAGCGGTATTTTCGGACCCTGCCGTGCCCCGGCGGGACTTGGGCCGTCCTGGACCGCACCGCACACGCCGCCGATACACCGCACCCCGCTCGTGGATATGGTCAGGCATTGCCTGGCTGACTGCCGCCGTCAGCCAGGCAGGTAGTGCCCTATCGTCTTCAAAATGCTGATCGCCGAACTGTTGACCCGGTCGTCCATGCCGAAGGAACGGATCGACGCCGCAACCGTGGCCTTGCCATCGTCGGAACCGTCGGTGATCGCGAACAGGCTCGCCCCATCCCGCGCGCCCAGATCGGTCAGGCTGGAGAGCGCTCCATTCCCGATGGCTTTCATCGTTCCGGCCGTAGCCGGGTTGCCGTCCTTCAGGGCGACAAGGGAAAGCTTTCCATCGGGAACCTTCGCTCCGCGATCGAACACAAGATCCATGCGTTTCCCGAAGTCGGGATCGTCGGCCGCAGTGACGCTCATGCCGAAGAGCCCGGTTCGCGATTGGGCATCCACCTCCGTATCGTCCTTCAACAGGCCGCTCTGTTTCAGAATGTCGGGGATCGCCGGCTTCTGGAGGCCATTCTCCTTGGCGAGATTGTCCAGCATGGCGGTCCCGGCTCCGCTGGTCGTGATGCTGACATTGTCACCCAGCCCGAACTGGCTCCGCGCCAGCGCGCTGAGCTTTTCCATGTAACGGCTGCTTTCTTCGACGTGGCGCTGCATCGCCGGAACGATCTTGTCCATGTCCTTGACGGCGGCGGCGACACCGGAATTGGCGGCAGGCCCTGCCGTGAAAGCGTCGGCGCTGCGATCGACGCGCAAGGCACGGCTCGCCTGCTCAGAAAGGAACACGGTATCGACGGGGCCCGCGGCACGACCGCCATCACTCCCATCGGCGTTAGTTCCGGTTGAAGGCTTGGTTGCAGGAGGGGCCGGGGCAGCACCATTCGCCGATCGGGAGATCAGCACGCTATTGACGTCGTATCCCCCCTTTCCTGCTTTCAGCACATCCATTTGTCCGCACCCCCCGAAAACTCCTCGAAACATTTACCCACAGAATATAATGGCGGTCAATTTCAACAAACGATCTCATCGTGCTGCGACAAAATCGACAACCATCATTGCCACGTCGCAATCCTTTCCTTAGATTTCTAATCATTAGAAATATCAGTGATTTGTGCGCATTGACCATTGTCTCCAGATGAAGAAATTTTTACCCGTCAGCGTCAATGCGCCGGCGAATACACACCAGAGAACAACAGCGCCTTGAGGAACGATGCAACCGAATATGTCGGCACGATTTTGAATGCCCCGTGAGGATCGAAATCGCGGCGCGGCAGCAATGCCGCGCCGCATCCTTGACCGCACCGCGCACGCCGCTAATATCGCGCGCGATGACCGGCGTTCCGTGGATCCTTGCGCGAGACGCGCGAATTACCGGCCCGGCTCTCTGAGGAGGGCCGGGATCGAGACCTTATGTGTGTCGGGAGGCGGAAATCGCCGCCCGATCGTGACGCCTTCCCCAGGGATCCGATATGACCCGCGATTACAAATCGACCGTCTTCCTGCCCCGCACCGACTTCCCCATGCGCGGCGGCCTGCCGACCAAGGAGCCCGAGCTGCTGAAGCGCTGGGCCGAGATGGACCTGTTCGGCAAGCTGCGCGCCGGCGCCAAGGGCCGCAAGAAGTTCGTGCTGCACGATGGCCCTCCCTACGCCAACGGCAACATCCACATCGGCCATGCCGTCAACAAGATCCTGAAGGACGTCATCGTCCGCTTCCGCCAGATGCAGGGCTTCGACGCCGACTATGTCCCCGGCTGGGACTGCCACGGCCTGCCCATCGAGTGGAAGATCGAGGAGAAGTACCGCAAGGCGGGCAAGAACAAGGATGACGTGCCGCTCATCCAGTTCCGCGCCGAATGCCGCCAGTTCGCCGAGGAGTGGGTCGGCATCCAGGCCGCCGAGTTCCGCCGTCTGGGCGTGGAGGGCGACTGGAAGCAGCCCTACGCCACCATGACCTTCCCGGCCGAGGCGCAGATCGTCCGCGAGATCCACAAGTTCGCGGTCAACGGCGGCCTCTATAAGGGCTTCAAGCCGGTGATGTGGTCGGTGGTCGAGAAGACCGCGCTGGCCGACGCCGAGGTGGAATACCACGACCACACCTCCACCACCGTCTTCGCCCGCTTCCCCGTCTGGGGGTCGTCGGCGCCGGAGGTGGACGAGGCCAGCATCGTCATCTGGACCACCACCCCCTGGACCCTGCCGGGCAACCGCGCCATCGCCTATGGCGACGAGATCGAATACGCGACCTTCAAGGTCACGGCGGTCGCCGAGGGCTCCAAGGCGGTGGTCGGCGAGCGCCTCGTGCTCGCCACCGCGCTGGCCGAGAGCGTTTTGAAGGAAACCGGCATCACCGAGTGGAAGCAGCTGCACCGCTTCCCCGGCTCGCGCCTCGCCGGCACCTATTGCCGCCACCCGCTGAACGGCAAGGGCTACGACTTCAAGGTGCCGCTGCTGGCCGGCGATTTCGTCACCACCGACGCCGGTTCAGGCTTCGTCCACATCGCCCCCGGCCATGGCGAGGATGACTTCCGCCTGGGCCAGGCCAACAACATCGAGGTGCCGCAGACGGTGGGCGAGGACGGGCGCTATTACGCCCACGTCCCGCTGTTCGCCGGCCTCGCCGTCTACACCGACCAGGGGAAGACCGGCCCGGCCAACAAGGCGGTGCTGGAGGCGTTCGAGGAAGCCGGGTCGCTGCTGGCCAGCAACCGCATCAAGCACAGCTATCCGCACAGCTGGCGCTCCAAGGCGCCGCTGATCTTCCGCACCACGCCGCAGTGGTTCATCTCGATGGAGACGAACGACCTGCGCAAGGTGGCCTTGCAGGCGATCTCCGACACCCGCTGGGTCCCGAGCCAAGGCGAGAACCGCATCCGCTCGATGATCGAGAGCCGCCCGGACTGGTGCATCAGCCGCCAGCGCGCCTGGGGCGTGCCGATCGCGCTGTTCGTCCGCAAGTCGACCGGCGAAATCCTGCGCGACGAGGCGGTGTTCGCCCGCATCGCCGACATCTTCCAGCAGGAGGGTGCCGACGCCTGGTTCGCCCGCGACCCGCAGGACTTCCTCGGCAACTCCTATGCCGCCGAGGATTTCGAGCAGGTCAAGGACATCGTCGACGTCTGGTTCGAGTCGGGCTCCTCGCACGCCTTCGTGCTGGAACAGCGGCTGGAGGAACTGGCCTGGCCGGCCGACCTCTATCTGGAGGGCTCCGACCAGCATCGCGGCTGGTTCCACTCCTCGCTGCTGGAAAGCTGCGGCACGCGCGGCCGGGCGCCCTACAACGCGGTGCTGACCCACGGCTTCGTACTCGACGAGCAGGGCCGCAAGATGTCCAAGTCGCTGGGCAACGTGGTGGCCCCGCAGGAGGTCTGCGACCAGTACGGCGCCGACATCCTGCGCCTGTGGATCATCAACTCCGACTATTCGGAGGATCTCCGCATCGGCAAGGAGATCATCAAGACCCAGGCCGACCTCTACCGCCGCCTGCGCAACACGCTGCGCTACCTGCTGGGCGCGCTCGCCGACTACAGCCCGGCCGAGCGGATCGACGCCGCCGAGATGCCGGAGCTGGAGCGCTGGGTCCTGCACCGCCTGTCGGAGCTGGACACGCTGGTCCGCGAGAAGGTCGAGGCCTACGACTTCCATGCCCTGTTCGTGGCCCTGCACAACTTCTGCGCGGTGGAGCTGTCGGCCTTCTACTTCGACGTCCGCAAGGACAGCCTCTATTGCGATCCGGTCGACTCGGTGCGCCGCCGGTCGGTGCGGACGGTGATGGAGCATCTGTTCTCCAACCTGACCGCCTGGCTCGCGCCCATCCTCTGCTTCACCGCGGAAGAGGCGTGGCTCGCCCGGCCGGAAGGCCTGACGGAGGGTGCGGGCTGGACCGACGAGAGCGTGCATCTGCGCGGCTTCCCGGAGGTGCCGGCGGAGTGGCGCAACGACGCGCTGGCATCCAAGTGGGAGGCGGTGCGCACCGTCCGCCGCGTCGTCACCGGCGCCCTGGAGCTGGAGCGCGCCAACAAGACCATCGGCTCGTCCCTCCAGGCCGATCCGACCGTCTTCGTCGACGCCGCGACCAAGGCCCTGCTGGCCGATGTCGATTTCCAGGACGTCTGCATCACCTCGGCCATCGAGGTGACGGACGCCGCGGCGCCGGAAGGGGCCTTCACCCTGGCCGACGTTCCCGGCATCGCCGTCGCCCCGGCTCTGGCCGACGGCGGGAAGTGCGAGCGCTGCTGGAAGGTCCTGGAAGAGGTCGGCACGGTGCACGACCATCCGACGCTCTGCATCCGCTGCTCCGACGCGGTGGCATGACGCGTTCAGCCACATCCGCGGTCCTATCCCCTCTCCCCCCCGGGGAGAGGGTTAGGGTGAGGGGGTTCGGGCCGCCGGACGCTCCTCGCCGCGCCTCCCCCTCACCCCGACCCTCTCCCCGGGGGGGAGAGGGAGGATGTGTAGGCTTATGAACGCCTTCGTCGCCAACCAATCCCGGTCCTACTGGCTGTTCGGGCTGATCGTCGCCGTACTGGTGGTGGTCCTCGACCAGGGCAGCAAGTGGTGGATCCTCGAGCAGGTCATGCAGCCGGTGCCGCATGTCATCGAGGTGACCCCCTTCTTCAACCTCGTGCTGGTGTGGAACTACGGTGTCAGCTTCGGCACCTTCGCCAGCGGCGGGGCGCTGATGCCCTACATCCTGAGCGCCATCGCCGCGGTGATCGCCGTCTGCCTGGTCTTCTGGCTGCGGCAGGCGGAACGCCGTCTGATCGCCCTGGCGCTGGGCTTCATCATCGGCGGGGCGGTCGGCAACGTGGCCGACCGGATGCTGCACGGGGCGGTCGTCGATTTCCTCGATTTCCATGTCGCCGGCTGGCATTTCTGGGCCTTCAACGTGGCCGACAGCGGAATCAGCGTCGGCGTCGTGCTGCTGCTGATCGACGGACTGTTCGCGGGCCGCGAAAAGTCGTAAGAGTTCCGTCGCCGGTGGCGTTATAACCGCCGGCGAGCGCTGACCCAAGCGGCCTCGACCTTCGGGCCGGGTCGCTACGACGTGACAGACGACGGGATCCTCCGAACGTGACCAGCATCTCCTCCGCCCTCTCCTTTCCCCGGACTCGGCTCCCGCTCATCGGGCTGGCGCTTGCGGCGTTGACACTCGCCGGCTGCTCGGATGTGCGCCGGTCCATCGGTCTCGACCGCCAGAGCCCCGACGAGTTCTCCGTCGTTTCCCGCGCTCCGCTGACCCTGCCGCCCAGCATGCAGGACCTGCCGAAGCCGCGCCCCGGCGCCGCCCGTCCGCAGGACAGCACCCCGACCCAGATGGCCGCCGGCGCCGTGTTCGGCGGCTCTCCGCGCAGCGCCAAGGCTGCTGCGGCAGGCGCAACGGCGGGCGAGAAGTCGCTGGTCGCCCAGGCTTCGGCCCGCGATGGCATCGACCCGAACATCCGCGCCAAGGTCGATCAGGAAACCACCCAGCTGATCGTCGCCGACAAGAGCTGGATCGATTCGCTCCTGTTCTGGCAGACCCAGCAGCCGCCCGTCTCCGTCGTCGACCCGGCAAAGGAGCAGCAGCGCCTGCGCGAGGCCCAGGCCCAGGGCAAGGCGCTGGACGGCGCCGCCACCCCGACGATCGAGCGCAAGCGCAAGGCGCCGCTGGAAGGCCTGTTCTAAGCACGGCCAGTTCCTCAGCCCTTTCGGTCTTGTCCAAGACGCGACATCACACCAGTTTCCGGGGGCGTCCTTCCCATCGAAGGGCGCCCTTTCGATTCGGACCTCCTGATCCGGGAGCCCTCATGCCCGCCTTCATTCCAGCCCGCCGCCTCGCCGCGGCAGGACTTCTCTCCTTGACGATGACCGTCGCGGCCCCCCTGGCACCGATTCCGCTCGGGTTCCAGCCCGCCCACGCGGCGGAAAAGGGGGTGTTCTTCCCCGAGAGCTTCACCCTGTCCAACGGCATGCAGGTGGTGGTCATCCCGAACCACCGCGTGCCGGTCGTGACCCACATGGTCTGGTACAAGGTGGGCGCCGCCGACGAGGAGCGCGGCCAGTCCGGCATCGCCCATTTCCTGGAACATCTGATGTTCAAGGGGACCGATGCGATCCAGCCCGGCGAGTTCAGCCGGATCATCGCCAAGAACGGCGGGCGCGACAACGCCTTCACCAGCTACGACTACACCGCCTATTACCAGAACGTCGCCCGCGACCGGCTGGAGATGGTGATGCGGATGGAGTCGGACCGCATGTCCAACCTCAAGCTGACCGACGCGGTGGTCTATCCGGAGCGCGACGTCATCATCGAGGAGCGGCGCCAGCGCATCGAGAACGAGCCGGCCGACCGCATCGGCGAGCAGATCAACGCCACCCTCTTCGTCCACCACCCCTATGGCACCCCGGTGATCGGCTGGCCGCAGGAGATGTCGGCGCTGACGCGGGAGATGGCGGAGCGCTTCTACAAGACGTGGTACACGCCCAACAACGCCATCCTGGTGGTGTCCGGCGACGTCACCGCGGCGGAGCTGAAGCCGCTGGCCGAGCGCTATTACGGCGCCATCGCCGCCCGCCCGGTGCCGGAGCGCAAGCGGGTCACCGAGCCGCCGCTGACCTCCTCCCGCCAGGTGGTCCTGCGTGACGACGAGGTGCGGCAGCCGTCGGTCCGCCGCATCTGGACCGCGCCGTCCTATCGGCTGGACCAGACCGGCCAGGCCTATGCGTTGCAGGTGCTGGCCGAGATCATGAGCGGCGGCACCACGTCGCGCCTCTACCGCAGCCTGGTGGTGGACCAGAAGCTCGCCACCTCGGCCTGGCTCGGCTATGGGCCGACCGCCTGGGACATGGCGACGCTCAGCGTCGGCGCCAGCCCGGCCGCCGGCGTGCCGATGGACAAGCTCGAATCGGCCCTGTGGACCGAAGTCGACAAGCTGCTGAAATCCGGCGTGACGGAGGAGGAGGTCGCCACCGCGCGCAAGCGCATGCTGGCCTCCGCGGCCTATGCTCGCGACAGCCTGACCGGACCGGCCCAGACGCTGGGCGCGGCGCTCGCCACCGGCCAGAGCATCGACGACGTGGAGAACTGGCCGGTGCGCATCGACGCCGTCACCGCCGATCAGGTCAACGCCGCCGCCCGCGCCGTGCTGAGCCAGACCAACCACGTCACCGGCCTGCTGCTGCCCCCGACCGGAAAGGACAGTTGAGGATGAGCGTGTTTCACGATGTTTCATCTCCTCCCTCTCCCCCCCGGGGAGAGGGGATCTGCGCGTCGGTTTGGCGGCGGTTTTCGTAACGGCTTTGGCGTTCCTCTCGCCCGCCCAGGCCATGGACATCAAGCGGGTGGTCAGCCCCGGCGGGATCGAGGCCTGGCTGGTCGAGGACCACAAGGTGCCGGTCCTGGCGCTGGAATGGGTCTTCGAGGGAGCCGGCGGCACCGACCCGAAGGGCAAGGAAGGGCTGGCGAACATCGCCTCCACCATGCTGGACGAGGGGGCCGGGCCATACGATTCCCAGACCTTCCAGGCGCGCCTGCAGGACAAGGCCATCGCGCTCGGCTTCGAGTCCGGGCGCGACGGCTTCGGCGGCTCGATGCGCACCCTGGCCGACAACCGTGACGAGGCGCTGGAGCTGACCCGGCTCGCCCTGACCGAGCCGCATTTCGCGCCCGAGGCGCTGGATCGCATGCGCGCCTCTGTGATGGCCAGCCTCAGGCGCGACCTCGCCGACCCCAACTATGTCGCGCGGCGGCAGTTCTACGCCACCGCCTTCCCCGACCACCCCTATGGCGGCGAGAGTCGCGGCAGCCTGGAAAGCCTGCCGGCCATCACGCCCGACGACCTCCGCGCCTTCGTGAAGGGGCAGTTCGGCCGCGACCGGCTGGTGGTGGCGGCGACCGGCGACATCTCGCCGGAAGACCTCGGCAAGGCGCTGGACACGGTGTTCGGCGGGCTGCCGGCCAAGACCGAGGCGAAGCCGATCCCCGACGTGACGATGTCCGGGCTGGGCCAGACCATCCTGCTGCCGCGCCCGACGGCGCAGACCGTCATGCTGATGGGTCAGCCCGGCGTGAAGCGCGACGATCCCGACTGGTACGCCGCCACGGTGATGAACTATGTGCTGGGCGGCGGCGGCTTCGGCTCGCGCCTGATGGAAGAGGTGCGGGAGAAGCGCGGGCTCAGCTATGGCGTCTACAGCTACCTGATCCCAATGGACCACACCGCGCTGGTGATGGCCGGCGGCTCCACCGTCAACGCCAAGGCGGGTCAGGCCCTGGACATCATGCGCCAGGAATGGGCGCGCATGGCCAAGGACGGTCTGACCGACCAGGAGATGGCCGACGCCAAGACCTACCTGACCGGCTCCTTCCCACTGCAACTCGGCTCGACCCAGGCCATCGCCCGCATCCTGTTGCAGGTGAAGCGCGACAAGCTTGGCATCGACTATCTGAACCAGCGCGACGGCTACATCAACGCGGTGAGCCAGGAGGACATCAAGCGGGTCGCCCGGCGCCTGCTCGACCCGTCCAAGCTGCTGACCGTCCTGGTCGGCAAGCCGGAGGGCGTGACGCCGACGCGGACCATCGAAGGCGGGAGTTGAGTGAACCGGGGGCGTCGGCGGACGACGCCCCCGGCCTCTCCTCACGCCAAATCCGGCTGGCTCCCCGGAAAGCGCGGATCGCTCGGATCGACCGGGTTGCCCGGCACCTTGCCGGGAATGATCCCGACCTGATCCGGCAGCATCGCATCGTCGCGGTCGCGTTGCTCCTCCCGCTCTTCCAATGGCGGGGCAACGGGCTTGTCCGACATGTTGTCCTCCTGTCGCAGTTCCTCAAAGACCACAACACCCGACCGCCCCACCGGGTTGCACCCTGGCCGCCCCGCATAGGCCGATCAGCAGCGCCGACCGTCGCGTTTTGGCCCGTGGCCGTGGCCGGCGGTCGGTGTTAGGCTCCGCACGCCCCGCAAGATGGGCCGCGTCAAAGGACCGCTGACGTCAAGGAGTCCAAAGCATCATGACCGCGCTGACCCGTTCCCCCGCCTGGGCGGCCCTTGCCCAACACCGCCAGGACATGGCCGGCACGCACATGCGTGACCTGTTCGCCGCCGATCCCGGCCGGTTCAAAGCCTTCTCCATGGAAGCCGCGGGGCTGTTCCTCGACTATTCGAAGAACCGCATCACCCAGGACACGGTCCGCCTGCTGCTCGACCTCGCCCGCCAGCAGGATGTGGAAGGCGCGCGTGCCCGCATGTTCGGCGGCGAGCCGATCAACCTCACGGAAAAGCGCGCGGTTCTGCACACGGCGCTCCGCAACCGGTCCGACCGCGCCGTCACCGTCGATGGCCGCGACGTGATGCCGGGCGTGCGCGCGGTGCTGGAGCGGATGGACGCCTTCGCCAACTCGGTGCGCGACGGCGAGTGGCGCGGCTACACCGGCCAGCCGATCACCGATGTGGTGAACATCGGCATCGGCGGCTCCGACCTCGGTCCCGTCATGGCGACGGAGGCGCTGAAGCCCTTCGCCCACGCCCATGTGGCGCTTCATTACGTCTCCAACGTCGACGGCACCCATCTGGCCGAACAGCTGAAGTGGCTGGACCCGGAGACGACTTTGTTCGTCATCGCCTCCAAGACCTTCACGACGCAGGAGACGCTGACCAACGCCCATTCCGCCCGCCGCTGGTTCCTGGAGACCGCGCAGGACGAGGGGCATGTCGCCAGGCATTTCGTCGCCGTCTCCACCAACGAGGCGGAGGTGCGCAAGTTCGGCATCGACCCGGCCAACATGTTCGGCTTCTGGGACTGGGTCGGCGGCCGTTATTCGCTGTGGTCAGCCATCGGCCTGCCGATCATGATCGCCATCGGCCCGGAACGCTTCGCCGAGATGCTGGCCGGCGCCCACGCGATGGACGAGCATTTCCAGACCGCGCCGCTCGACCGCAACATGCCGGTTCTGATGGCCCTGCTGGGCGTCTGGTACCGCAATTTCTGGGACGCCTCGTCCTACGCGGTGCTGCCCTACGACCAGTATCTGCACCGCTTCCCCGCCTATCTCCAGCAGCTGGACATGGAGAGCAACGGCAAGTCGGTGACCCGCGGCGGCGAGCCGGTGGATTACCAGACCGGCCCGGTGCTGTTCGGCGAGCCCGGCACCAACGGCCAGCATGCCTTCTACCAGTTGATCCACCAGGGCACCTCGCTGATCCCCTGCGACTTCGTGGCGGCGGCGGCCAGCCACAACCCCATCGGGGCCGAGCCCGGCGCCCATCACCGCATCCTGCTGTCCAACGTCTTCGCCCAGGCCGAGGCGCTGATGCGCGGCAAGACCGCCGACGAGGTGCGGGCGGAGATGACCAAGGCCGGCAAGCCGGCGGCGGAGGTCGAGACGCTGGTCCCCCACCGCGTCTTCCCCGGCAACCGCCCGTCCAACACCATCCTGATGCAGAGCCTGACCCCGGCGACGCTGGGCGCCCTGATCGCGCTGTACGAACACAAGGTCTTCGTCCAGGGCATCGTCTGGGACATCAACAGCTTCGACCAGTGGGGCGTCGAGCTGGGCAAGCAGCTTGCCAACACCATCCTGCCGGAGATGGAAGCCGGGCCGGCCGAGGGCGCGCATGACAGCTCCACCACCGGGCTGATGGCATGGTGGCGGGCGCATCAGTAAGGGCAAACTCGCGTCACGCCCAATAATTGTATGTATACGAACGCTATCGGGAGGGGCAGGCTCCCTCCGATGGCGTTCGGAACATTGCGGCTTCGTCTTGGTTGAAGAGGGAAACGGTCTATGCACCAACCCACTTCAGCGGAGCAGCCCCATGTCCACCCGTTTACGCCTCGCCATCCTGATCTACGGCATGATCCAGGGTGTGGTCTTCGGCATCGGCACCGTCCTGGTCCTGGGCATCCCCAGCTTTTCCGAGCAGGCGATGACGCTGATGCCGACCGTGGTGATCCTCAGCGTCATCCTTGCCGCCCCCATCGCCTGGTTCATGGCGCCGCGGCTGCGGCTGCGCTTCTGGCAGCAGCGGGAACAGCAGCGGGCGCCCCGCCGCGTCACCCTGTCCTGACCGCTCAGCCTGCCGATTCTTCCGCGACCATGGCGAAAAGCCAGTCGCGGAAGGCGCGCATGGTCGGTGTCTCCGGCCGCGATTTCAGCGAGGTCAGCCAGTAGCCGCCCTTGCACACGGTGACGGCGAAGGGCTGCTCGATCAGCCCCACGGCGAGCGGCCGGCGGAACATCGCCACCGGGGCCAGCGCCACCCCGGCCCCCTGGATCGCCGCCTCGACCATCAGCGAGGAGGAGTCGAAGACCGGCCCCTTGACCGGCGGCATCGCCGACGGCTCGATCCCGGCGGCGGCGAACCAGCCCGGCCATTCGTCGGACCGGTAGGAGCGCAGCAGGGTCTCGCGTCCGACATCGGCGGGCTCGCGCAGCCGCCGGGCGATCTCCGGCGCGCACAGCACCGACAGCGGCGCGTCGAACAGAGGAATGGCCTCGGTGCCATGCCACGCGCCGTCACCGAAGCGGATGGCGTAGTCCAGCCCCTCCGCCGCGATGTCGACACGGTTGTTGTTGGTGGACAGGCGCAAATCGACGAAGGGATGCGCCTCGCGGAAGCGCGTCAGCCGCGGTAGCAGCCAGCCGACGGCGAAGGTGCCGACGGCGCCGACGGTCAGAACCTCGCGGAACCGCCCACCCTCGAACTGGTCGAGCAATCCGCCGATGCGGTCGAACGCCTCCTCCAGCGTCGGCAGCAGCGCCCTCCCCTCGTCGGTCAGGGCAAGGCCGCGCGGCAGGCGATGGAACAGGCTGGCGCCCAGCCGCTCCTCCAGCAGCTTGACCTGATGGCTGACGGCGGCCTGGGTCACGCACAGCTCGATGGCCGCGCGGGTGAAGCTGAGATGCCGCGCCGACGCCTCGAAGGCACGCAGGGCGTTCAGCGGGAGATAGGGGCGGACCACGGGTTCCCCCGGACGATGCTTGATGCCGGTGGGCGTGCTAGCACCGAATGGGGGGTAAGCTCCAGGGGGATGTGGGGGGCGTCAGCCGGCGCCGCCCCCGCACAAATCGCTCACCGCCCGGTCAGCACCTTGCGGGTGTGCAGCGCGATCATCCGTTCCTCGTCGGTCGGGATGACATAGACCGGCAGGCGGCTGCCGGGGGTCGAGATCTTCGTCGCATTGGCATCGTTGGCCGCCGCGTCGATGTTCACCCCCATCCAGGCCAGCTTGTCGCCGACCCGCGCCCGCACCGGGGCGGAGCGTTCGCCGATGCCGGCGGTGAACACCAGAGCATCGACACCGCCCATCGAGGCGGACAGCGCGCCGGTCTCCTTGGCGATGCGGAAGCAGAACAGCTCGACCGCCTCCTGCGCATGCGGGTCGCTGCTGTCGAGCAGGGCGCGCATGTCGTTGGAGATGCCGGACACGCCGAGCAGGCCGGACTTGTTGTACAGCATCTTCTCGATGGCGCCGGCATCCATGCCCTTGCGCATCAGGTAGATCAGCACGCCGGGGTCGATGGTACCGCAGCGGGTGCCCATCGGCAGGCCATCCAGCGCGGTGAAGCCCATGGTGCTGTCGACGCTGCGCCCGCCATGGATGGCGCACATGCTGGCACCGCTGCCGAGATGGGCGACGACCACCCGAGAATCGCTGAGGTCCGGCGCGATTTCCGGCAGTCGGCGGGCAATGTACTCGTAGGACAGGCCGTGGAAGCCGTAGCGCCGCACGCCTTCCTCGGTCAGTTCCCGCGGAATGGCGAAGGTCTGCGCCTGCCAGGGCTGGTTGCGGTGGAAGGCGGTGTCGAAGCAGGCGACCTGCGGCAGCTCCGGATGCGCCTCGGCCAGCGCGCGGATGGCGGCGAGGTTGTGCGGCTGGTGCAGTGGAGCGAGCGGCACCAGACCGTCCAGTTCGTCCAGCACGGCGGGGGTCAGCAGCACCGGGGCGGCATGGCGGACGCCGCCATGCACCACCCGGTGGCCGGCGGCGATCAGCGTCGCCCCGTCCAGCCGCTCCTCGATCCAGTCGAGCAGGTAGGACAGCAGGGCGGTGCGGTCGCCGGCCTCACCGGCACCCCAGCTCTTTTCGGCGAGCGGACGGCGCTGGGCGTCCTTGGCCTCGAACACCGGCTGGGTGCCGATGCCCGAGATCTGGCCGTTGATCGTGACCACCGGATCCCCGCCGCCATGATCCCGGAAGACCGAGAATTTCAGGCTGGAGGAGCCGGCATTGATGACGAGGATCGCGTTGGACATGGCCCCTGCCCTCCTTACTCGGCTGCCGACGCGGCACCGCGGCGGCGCGCGGCGGCGGACAGGACGGCCACGGCACAGGACGCCAGACGGGTGCGCACATTGTCGGCGCGGCTGGTCAGGATGATCGGCACCCGGGCGCCGAGCACGATGCCGGCGGCATCGGCATGGGCCAGGAAGGACAGCTGCTTGGCCAGCATGTTGCCGGCCTCCAGGTCGGGGACCAGCAGGATGTCTGCCTGACCGGCCACCTCGGACTTGATGCCCTTGGTGATGGCGGCCTCGCGGCTGATGGCGTTGTCGAAGGCCAGCGGGCCGTCGAGGATGCCGCCGGTGATCTGGCCGCGGTCGGCCATCTTGCAGAGTGCCGCCGCCTCCAGCGTCGAGGCGATCTTGGTGTTGATGGTCTCGACCGCCGACAGGATGGCGACGCGCGGCACCTCGGTGCCCAGAACCTTGGCGAGGTCGATGGCGTTCTGGACGATGCTGACCTTGTCCTCCAGCGTCGGGTAGATGTTGATCGCCGCATCGGTGATCAGCAGCGGCCGCGGGTAGGTCGGGACGTTCATCACGAAGACGTGGCTGAGCCGGCGGCCGGTGCGCAGGCCGGTCTCCTTCCTCACCACCTCGCCCATCAGCTCGTCGGTGTGCAGGCTGCCCTTCATCACCGCCTCGCACTCGCCGGTGCGGGCGAGCCGCACGCCGGTCTCGGCCGAGGCATGGCTGTGGGCGACGTCGACGATGCGGTAGCGCGAGATGTCGAGGCCACAAGCGTCGGCCACCGACCGGATCTTCGATTCCGGACCGACCAGCACCGGGTCGATCAGGTTCGCTTCGGCAGCCTCGACGGCGCCGCGCAGCGAGCTTTCGTCGCAGGGATGGACGACGGCGGTCGGCACCGGCGGCAGCGACTCGCACTTCTTCAGCATCAGCTCGTGGCCGTCATGGCGGATCACCTGCACCTGCGGCAGTTCCGCCGCGGCGCGGCACACCTTCTCGGTCGGGGCGATCACCTCGGCCACGCCGGTCGCGACCGTCCGGCCGTCCTGGTTGAGGCACAGGCAGTCGAAGACCACCGTCTTGCGCGCCGCATCCTTGGACCTGGCGGTGACGGTCACGGTGACGATGTCGCCCAGCAGGACCGGACGCTCGAACCGCAGATCCTGGCCGACATAGACGGTGCCGGGGCCGGGCAGCAGGGTGCCGAGGACGGCGGAGATCAGCGAGCCCGACCACATGCCGTGGC
Organism: Azospirillum palustre; assembly: GCF_002573965.1. Taxonomy (NCBI): domain Bacteria; kingdom Pseudomonadati; phylum Pseudomonadota; class Alphaproteobacteria; order Rhodospirillales; family Azospirillaceae; genus Azospirillum; species Azospirillum palustre. The sequence goes on from NZ_PDKW01000043.1 coordinate 2,007,689, forward strand.
CGACCACCTTGTGGTCGACGGCGTAATCCTCGTCCACATGGGACGGGTTGAGGTCGCCGGACACCGTCGCGAACAGCTCGATGTCGGACATGGTCAGACGGCGCGACAGGCTCGCCTGCTGGCCGATGCGGATTTCCTCGAACGTGACGTTTTCGATCATGGGGCTGCCGTTCTTGCCGGTCGGAACGATGCCGCTGCGACCCGCCGGGGCGGCGGAGGGGGCGGCGATGGCGGTGTCCATACTAGAATGCTCCTGAAAAGGATCGCGGCGCCCGACCAACGGACCCCGCCGGAATGGCGAAGACCCGAATGCCGGTGACCGGACCGGATGCCCGTTGGCCGGGGCATCCGTCGCGGCGGCAGGCCGTATCCTCCCAAGTCCGGTTCCCGTCGCCGCCGGCGCCCTTGCCGGGCAGGCCATGGCGACCGGCCGAACTCCGTCTTGTTGGGTTCCTTCGAAACGGAACCTTCGCTTTCCAAGCTTTTCCAAAGGACTGTGCTTGTGCGGAAGCAATAGCCCCTATGGCGAAGGGGCCCAATGACCTACATCAATAAAGTTTCCAAGCCATTGTTGCAGTTGGGTTACTGGGATCGTTTCGGTTCAGTGAGCAGACGCAGCATAACCGAAACTTGCGCAGACCAGGACGGGAAAAGCGGACCGGCCTGCGGAACTGCCACCATTGCGCGCTGCGGAATGGGAAAAGACGGCGGACCGCTCAGTCGGCGGCGGCGCAGCAGGAGCATTGCTGTGCAACGACCGGAATGCTGACGGCGAACATGGTGCCGTGCCCCACCCGCGACCGCACGGTGACGGGATGGTCCAGCATCTCGGCCATGCGCCGGACGATCGACAGTCCAAGGCCGAGCCCGCGGCCGCTGTCGCGCTGGTCGGTGCCGCAGCGGTAGAAATCCTCGAAGATCGCGGCCATTTCCGCCTCGGCGATGCCGGGACCGGTGTCCCACACCTCGATGGACAGGCGCATCCCGCCATCGGCGGTGGACCGGCGCCGGCAGCCCAGCAGGATCCGCCCTTCCGTGGTGTAGCGCAGGGCGTTGACCAGCAGGTTGCGCACCATCCGCTCCAGCAGGATCGGATCGCTCTTCACCCGGACGGAACAAGGGACCATCCGCAGCAGAAGCCCGCGGTCGATGGCCTGGTCGCCGATCTCCACCGCCAGACGGCTCAGGATGTCCTGCACGTCGAATTCGACGACCCGCGGCTTGACGTTGCCGACCTCCAGCGCGGAGGTGTCGAGCAGGGTGGACAGCAGCGTGTTGCCGGCGGTCAGCGCCTCTCCCAGCTTGCCGGCCACCTCCAGCTGATGGGGATCGTCCAGCTTGGACATCAGGATGTGATGGAACAGGCTCATCGCCTGGAAGGGCTGGCGCAGGTCGTGGCTGGCGGCGGCCAGGAAGCGGCTCTTGGCCTGGTTGGCCCGCTCCGCCTCGGCATGGGCGCGGGCCAGCGCCTCGCGGATGTCGGCCGATTCCGTCACGTCGATGGCAGCGCAGATGACGCCGGCCACCGCCCCCGTCTCGTCCCGCATCGGCTCCACCGACAGGTCGAGCACCCGGCGGCAGCCGCAATAGGTCAGCTCAAGCTCGCACCGCGTCCCGACCCCGCTTTCCATCACGGACCGCTTGAGAGCGACCGTCCGCGCCGCCTCCTCCGGCGGAAACAGATCGCCGTCGGTGCGGCCGATCATGCGCTCCGGATTCAGATCCATGCGCGGGCAGTAAATCCACAGGTGCCGCAGATCCCGGTCCTGGCTGAACAGCGTCACCTTGGAATAGCGCAGAGCCATCCGGAACCGCTCCTCGCTCTCGCGCAGGGCGCGGGCCATGGCGGCGCGGGCGCGCGCCTCGGTCTGGAGCAGGCGCCGGGTCCTTCCCTCGCGCAGGACATAGGCCGCGCCGCCGGCAGTCAGCAGAAGCCCGCCGATCAGCATCGTCCAGGCCAGCCGGTCTTCCACGCTGAACAGCCGCGCCGGGGTCGGAACCACATAGAGCCGCCACACCCGGCCACCATAGGCGATGTCGCGGACAATGGCGTATGGCGCCGCCGGGCCGGTCAGCTGTTCGAGGGTGAGTGCATCGACCGGCGGGTGCGGCAGTTCGCCGGGACGGCCGATCGCCCCCTCGGAGGCCAGCAGCCGCGATGGTCCGGAGGCCGTCTGGCCCGGCGGCTCCAGCAGATAGGCATCGCCGACGCTCAGCCCGACCCGGCGGACCGAATCGCGCAGCAGTTGCCCGACATCGAAGCTGGTCCACAGGAAGCCGGTCAGCACATCGCAGACGAGGCGCCCACCGGCGTAGGGACGGCCGTCGTCGGGATCGACCTCACGGGAATAGACCGGCAGATAGATCAGCACGGACCTCCTGCCCAGCTCATACCTCAGCGGCTCGCCGCCGGCCGCGACGATGCGGTTGGCGGTGCAGGAGCGGGCCAGCACGTCGCGCTGGCCGGGAAGGGTGGCCATGTCCAATCCGACCAGCCCGGCAGCGGACCGCGGTTCGGCCAGCACAGTGACGAACCGGGCGGCGGCAAGCTGCCCGGCGGAAGAACCGCCGGCACCGCCATCGGACTCCGCGCTTTCCCCGCCACCGGCGGTGCGGACGGCGAAGGAACTGTGACCCGCAGCGCGCATGGCGCGCTCCAGCAGCGGAACGTCCCGGTCGGCGATCCGGCGCGCCCAGGCGACGGCATGCAGGTTCGGGTAAAGCGGCAGCAGCGGCTCGACGGCCGACGCGAAGCTCGCCTCCGTGACCGGAGCCGGACCGGCCATCGGCCCGCTGAGCGCGCGCAGAAGCACGCTCTGATCCTCGAAATCGGACTTCAGCTGGTCATGGAGCTGAATGGCCTGGCGGTCGGCCAGTGCAAGTTCCGCTCCGCGGGTGGCGCTCCTGATCATCAGAAAGGCCGAAAAGGACAGGAACATTCCGGCGATGACGATCACCGCCAGTTTCCCGGTCCGTCCCCCTTCCCGATAACGTCGGTTCATCCGAACGCCCTCCACCCAATCCGTTCGAACAGCGAGTGCTCCAACCAATCATAGCGAAGGCAAGACATAAAATGGTATGCGAAACTTAAAATTCAAACGAAAGGAGGATAGCGATCTAACCATTGGGAGGGAAAAGGACTATTGCATTGAGAAGAATGGATGAAACTCTGTCGCACTTCGCAGCATGCGCTCCGCCTCTGTTTCAGAAATGTCATTGCGCCACACAAAACCACGATAGTTTCGACACTCTATCTTTTGCATACTTCTCCCGAACCCCTCCAGCGACCGCCTGGTCTTTGTTATCAAAGCGGATCATGCCCGAGCAGGCGGACGACGGCGGCACGCAGGGCAAGCGGGGCCACCGGCTTGTGCAACAGCGGGTAGCCGGACAGCCGCGCCTCGCGCAGCCGCTTGGGATCGGTGTCGCCGGTCAGGATCATTCCCGGAACCGGACGGTCGAACAGCTTGACGATCTGCCGGATCGCAACGATGCCGTTGGCTGCTCCCTTCAGCCGCAGATCGGATATGATGAGATGGAAGTGTTCGGGTGCCGGGCCGAGCCGTTCGACCGCCATGTCGTAGGAGTCCGCGCCAACAACGCTGCATCCCCATTGCCCGAGCAGCGCCTCCAGCGCCGCCAGCACCATGGGGTCGTCCTCGATCACCAGGATGCGGGTGCGGCTGATGTCGGTGGTGCCGCCGTCGGACGCCGGTGACGCAACTGCCGTGCTCTCCGCCTGTACGGACGCGTCCGCCCCTTCGGCACCATGTTCGACGGATATCGGGACAAGGACGGCGAAGACGGTGCCGCGCCCCTCCTCCGCGCAGACCTCCAGCCCGAGGCCGAGCTTGCGGGCGAGGCCACGCACGAGGGTCAGGTCCAGGCCGAGCGCCCCTCCCCCTTCCCCGACCGGTTTCGCCAGTTCAGTCCGCAGTGCCGCCAGCCGCTGCGACGACAGGCCACGGCCGCTGTCCCACACCTCGACGCGCAGGCGGTCGCCGCGCAGGCGGCAGCCCAGCAGAACGCGGCCCCGCACCGTGCCGCGCAGGGCATTGGCGACCAGCCCGTGCAGCAGACGCTCCAGCAGTGCGGAGTCGGTCCGCACCATCGCCGAGCAGGGCATCACGGAGAAGCGCAGACCGCGGTCGGCGAAGCGCGGCGCCACCTCCAGCGCCAGCCGCATCAGGACGCCGTTCACCGCGTGGGTGCGGATGTCGGGCTCCATCAGGCCGCTTTCCAGGCGGACAAGGTCGAAATGGCCATCGACCATGCTGCGCATCGATTCCACCGCCTGGGCCATCGAGTGCAGCAGGTCGCGCCCTTGCCCGGACCGGCTTTCCGCCACTCTGCCTTCCGCCACTCCGGCATCCAGCCGGCCATCCAGCGTGCCGATGAGCAGCGAGAGCGCGGCCAGAGGCTGGCGCAGGTCATGGCTCGCCGCCGCGAACAACCTGTCGGCCGGGTCGGGCATCCGCCGGACCGCAGGGGGGCCGGCATTCGCGGAGATGGAAGAGGCCGACAGGTCGAACCGCCACACCGCCCCCCCGCCGGCAAGCCGCAGCACCTTGCGGTCCGGCACCATGTGCGGTCCGGCGGACGGGAACAGGCTGGCCTCCAGCTCGGCAGCCGGCATGCCGGCGCTCAGGCGTCCGGCAAGCAGCGGAAGGGCTGCGGCGGCCGGCGTCCAGTCGGCAAGCCGTCCGTCGGTCCCGAACACCAGAAGGGCCGGCCCCGCGCTGCCGGCGTCGTCGTGACTGCCCTTCACCGTCACACCTGCATCCCAAGCCTCATGCTCCGATAAGACTAGAGACTATGGAAGGCACGGCCCGTTGCAAAGCCCGCCATTGGGCAGATGGAACGCGAAGATCATAACGGTCACCTCAATCAAACCTTTCGTTGCTTTTTCGGTAAACCCTATGCATTGAAAGGGCTCTTCGTCTGATTTGTTACAATTCGACAAATATTCGGCGACATATTTGGTTCGGCCTTCAGCGTTTTTTAGGAATAGGTCGCAATGATCGCCGGATGGATTGCGACACGCAGACTTGCGCCGACGCCGGGCGGAGCGGGACCGCGGCTGGGGAACTCCCGCCGGCCGATCCTCTGCCGCTCGCCATGCTGCATCTGCCCGACGCGGTTGCATTGCTCAAGGCGCATCACGACTGCACCGGCGCGCTGACCGATCTGGAATGGCTGTCCGCCAATCCAGCGGCGGAGCGGCTGATGGGCATCGCCCCGCTGACGGGCCGGCGGCTGCGCGGCGGCGGCATCGATGCCGCCTGCCCCGGCCTGTTCGCCGCCCTGGCCGACGCCCTGCACGGCCCGGTGGAGCGCACCGTCGCGGCGCGGCGCGGCACGACGCCGGTGCGCTGGCGGGTATCGGCCGGCCCTGTGGCCGGCGGGTTGTGCGCCGTGCTGACCGACCTTGGTCCCGAAACGCCGACGGTGGCCGAGGCGCTGGCCGAAAGCCTGACCGCAGCGCTTGAGCACAGCGCGGAAAGCTTCGCCCTGTTCGACCATGAGGACCGGCTGGTCCATGCCAACGGCCGGCTGAAGAGGGCTCTGCCCGATGTGGCCGACCGGCTGGTTCCCGGCGTTTCGTTCGAAGAGCTGGCCAACCGCTTCGCCCTGACCGACCCGCGCCTGACCACCGAGGAGGAGCGCCGCGCCTGGGTTGCGGTGCGGCTGGAACGCCATCGCCGCCTGGAGCCGCCGGTGGTGGTGCCGCTGCCCGACGGACGCTGGCTGCTCAGCCGCGAACATGCGGTGCCGGGCGGCGTGCTGGTCCACTACACCGACGTCACCACGCTGAAGCTGAACGAGGAGCGGCTGCGCATACGCGAGCTGGAAGCCCAAACCGCCCGCGCCGAGGCGGAAAGCGCCAGCCGCGCCAAAAGCGCCTTCCTGGCCCAGATGAGCCATGAACTGCGGACACCGCTGAACGCCGTCCTCGGCTTTTCGGAGATGCTGCTGTCCGAGGCGTTCGGGCCGCTGGGCAACCCCCGCTACCGCAGCTATGCCGGCGACATCCGCGATGCGGGAACCCATCTGCTGGCGCTGATCGACGACATCCTGGAACTGTCGCGCCTGGATGGCGGCGGCATGCCGATGGCCGAGGAGGGGGTGGACCTCGACATGCTGTCGCTGCGCGTCGTCTCCGCCCTGCAGGAGGTGGCGAAGGAAGGCGACGTGCATTTGCGCCGCGAGGTGCCGGCCGACCTGCCCCTTCTGCGGGGAGACGCCCAGGCGCTGACCCAGATGCTGACCAATCTGCTGTCGAACGCCGTCACCCACACCCGTCCCGGCGGCGAGGTGATGCTGACCGCGCATCGGATGCCGGACGGCGGGATCGGGCTGATGGTGGCCGACACCGGCGTGGGCATCCCGAGCGCCGAGCTTCCGCGCATCCTCCACCCGTTCGAACCGCCGGACTCCACCATCGCCCGCAACTCCCGCGGGACAGGGCTGGGGCTGCCCATCGTCAAGCGGCTGGTCGAGATGCATGGCGGACGGATGGAGCTGACCAGCCAGCCCGGCGTCGGCACCGCGGTCGTGCTGGTCTTTCCCGCCGACCGCAGCCTGCCGCGCGACCGCTGCCGGCCGGCGCCCCTGCCTCCGGTCGTTCTGCCCGGCTAATTCTGCCCTGCTAATTCTGCTGGGCCGATTTTGTTGGGCTGATTTCGCCGCGGCGATTTCCGGCATCCACCTTTTGCCTCTTGGCGGGGGCGGGACGACAGGTCATTGTGGCGCCATGTTCCCCACACGTTCCCGTTTCGATGGTGGCACCGCGCCATGAGCGACGACATTGCCGTTCCGGTTTCCGACACCGAGGCCAGCGTCCCGGCTGTGGGCGCGCCGCCGATCTTCCGCGGCGTCCGGCGGGCGCTGGCGACGCGCGGCTATGCCAGCCTGACCGAATTCCGTTTGGCGAGCGGCCGGCGGGCCGACGTGCTCGCCATCGACGAGGCCGGCAACATCCTGATCGTCGAGGTGAAGAGCGGTGTGCCCGATTTCCGCTCCGACCAGAAATGGTGGGAGTATCGCGAATGGTGCGACGCTTTCTACTTCGCGGTGGATGACGGCTTCCCGACCGAACTGATCCCGGAGGATTGCGGCCTGATCGTCGCCGACGCCTACGGCGCCGAAGTGCTGCGCGAGGCTCCGGTCGCCAAGCTGGCCGCCGCCCGCCGCAAGACCCTGCTGCTGCGCGCCGCGATGACGGGCGCCGGCCGTCTGCACCGGATCGAGGATCCAATGTTTACCCAATCCTCACCGACCGTGTGACCCGGCCACCCGACCGCGGGGATGCGGAGGGGCGCAGAACCGGCTAGACTGCGGCCACCACATCAACCGGGAAGAGCGGACCGGCATGCCGGCGGACCAGATGGGCGCAGCACATCCCTTGCACATCCTGCTGGCGGAGGACGAGACGGTCACCCGCCTTGCCGCCCGCGTCCTGCTGGAACGCGCCGGCCATCGGGTGGTGGCGGTGGAGGACGGACAGGCCGCCGTCGCCGCCGCCGCGGCCGGCAGCTTCGACCTGATCCTGATGGACCTCGGCCTGCCCGGCCTGCCGGGCGACGAGGCGGTTCGCGCCATCCGGCACCAGCCCAGCGGCGGCAGCCCCCGCATCCTGATGCTGACCGCCAGCGCCACCAGCGAAGGCCAGGACCGCTGCGACGGCTGCGGAGCCGATGGCACGCTGATCAAGCCGCTGCGGCTCGACGCCCTGCTGGCGGCACTGAGCCGGGGAGCGCAGGCCAGGACGCCGGCAGCTGAGTCGGCGTCCGAGCCGGCGTTCGACGAGCGCGCCATCGGGACGATGCAGGAGATGCTGCCCGCCGCCCGCGTCGCCGAACTGATCGACAAGACGGTGGCGGTGCTGCGCCAGCATGGGCAGACGCTGGACGAGGCGCTGAAAAACGGGGACCGGACGACCGCCGGGGCAATGGCCCATAAGATCGCCGGCGTGTCGGGCCAATATGGCTGCGTCGCCCTGCGCCGCGCCGCACGCGCTCTGGAGAAGGACCTGGAGGAAAAGGGCGCCGATACGGGCGGCCAGGCCGGTGAATTGGCCGGCATGCTGACGCCCGCGCTTGAATTCCTGGAACGTTGCGCTGCCGCGGCGCGGGGATAACTTACCCCGGCCGGCGACAGTCAGCCTGTTCTTAGGGTCTGTCTGATGCTTATTGAAGCACCAGACAGACCCTAATCTTTTGGTTTTCCGTGTGATTCACGTTTCAAGCGATTCCGCTTGAACCGATCACACTCTAGCCCCGCTCGCCGGGCGAAACGGCGACGCAGTGATGACCGTGCTTGGTCAGGACCGCGCAGGCCTTGCGGGCATCCTTCTCGTCCATGCCGGTCAGACGGGCACGATAGACGGTGTCCTTGCCGGTCTTGGCCTCGACCACGCTGGCCTTTGCGGTGCGCAGCAGGAAAGGCGCCTGCTTGACGGCCTGCGACACCGCCTTGTTGCCAGCGGCCTTGCTGGAGAAGGCGCCGACCTGGACCCCCCAATGCGAGGCGTTGCCGCCACGGGTGGACTTCTCTTCACGGGTTGGTGCGGCGGGGATCGCCGCCGGAACCGCCGCGGTCTGCAGCGAGGCGCGGACCGGCTTGGCCTTGACCTCGACCTCCTCGTCGTCATCGTCCCCTTCGCCGTCGATGGCGTCGGAGCGGGTGGTGTCGAGGCTCGCCATCACCGGCGCATCGTCGCGGCCACGGTTGGGCCGGCCGAAGGCCTGATCGAGCAGCGCCGCCATCCTGTTGTCGCGCGACACCGCAGACTTGCCGCCCAGCACGACGCCGACCAGACGCCGCCCGTCCCGCACCGCCGAGGCGGCGAGGTTGAAGCCGGACGCCACGGTGTAGCCGGTCTTGATGCCGTCCATGCCCTCGTAGCGGGACATCAGGTGGTTGTGGTTGGCCAGGGTACGGCCGCCATAGACGAAGTTGCGGCGGCTGAAATAGGGGTAATATTTCGCGTGGTCGCGCATCAGTGCGCGCGACAGGTAGGAATAGTCGCGAGCGGTCGTCACCTGCTCCATGTTCGGCAGGCCGGAGGCGTTGCGGTAGACGGTGTGCCGCATGCCCAGCTCGCGGGCCTTGCGCGTCATCATCTCGGCGAAGCGCGACTCGGTGCCGCCCAGCGCCTCCGCCAGCACCACGGCGGCGTCGTTGGCCGACTTGGTGACGAGGCCGAGGATGGCCGTCTCCACCTTCAGCGTCTGGCCGGCGCGCAGGCCGAGCTTGGTCGGCGTCATGCTCTCTGCCCAGGACGAGACCGGCAACTGCTGGTCGAGGGTCAGGCGACCGTCCTCCAGCGCGTCGAAGGTCAGATAGAGCGTCATCATCTTGGTCAGCGACGCCGGATGGGTGATCGCGTCGGCGTCCTGGTCGATCAGCACCTGCCCGGTGCGGGCATCGACCACGATGGCGGCGGCCTTGGCCGCCAGCGCCTCGGCGGCGGACAGGCCGGACCCGGCGGCAACCATCCCCAGCAGCGCAGCCGCCGCGAGCAGATGGCGCCCCATACCCGCCGAACTCCGCCCGCCGGCCGTATCCGCCGCGCGAAAGGCGAACGGAAACAATCCGTTACGAACGGTGTTGCGCGTTACACTCATGATGGCCCCGCCAACCGCTAGATCTTGGTGCTTGGTTCAATGGTAAATTCGTGCGAAATCAGTGTCTAGCATGAATTCGTTAATTTACTGCTTTGGCTTTTCGCAGTTTCTGTGGCCAAAATGCTGGTCCTGCATGTAGAGGGTAAGGAACGGCGGGGACGGCACGGCGGAAGGGGTGCGGCACGGCGCGAACGGAAGGGGCAAACGGATTACCGGCGCCCTCGGCAGGCCAAAGCCCACCGGTGTCCGGAGATCGGGTCTTGCCGCCACGTCCTTCGTTCTCCACCTACCAGGGGCCGCCGACGCGAGGCAAGCGACAATGAGCCGTGGTCATCAAAGAACCGTTCCGGTCGCCTTTTTTCCCCGCATGAGTGACCGTCGGACCATGGTCCGCGCAACCGCCAGGATGGCGGGGGTGGCCGCCATGGCGGCCACGCTGCTTACGCTCGCCGGTTGCAGCTCCGTCGGGCCGACCGACAACCCGGCGGCGCGCAAGCTGACCTGGTTCAGCTATCTCAACGGCGACGACCTGCGGTCCCGCTGCGGCAAGGACAGCGCCGACCGCTACCGGCTGATCTTCAACGCCGACTACAATCGGCATGTCCGCACCTACGACATCGTCGGCGACCCGGACCGCGGCGGCGCGGCGGTCGAAGCCCACGTGATCGAGGCGACCGATCTCACCCGCCTGACGCTGGCCGATCCGTTCTCCGCCGCGCGCGGCAACACGGCGACCCTGCAACTGAGCGCCGCCCAGTTCGACAGCTTCGTCGGCCGCCTGCGCGAGGACGGGGTCTTCGACCCGCCGCCCCAGGGGTTGCGGCTGCCGTCCAACGGCTTTTACTGGCTGATCAACGGTTGCCGGGCCGGCCAGTGGTTCTTCACCGCCTACCCCTACCCGTCCAGCCGCTTCACCGACGCCCGGTTCCCGGAGCTGCTGCGCAGCATCGACCCGACCGGCATCGCCTATCCCGGCCTGCCGGCTCCCGACGAGGCTCCGCGCACCCTGCCCTCCTCCGGCCAGCTGGCGGACGGCGGCGTGTTCTTCGAGGTGCAGGTCGGGCGCGACGGGCTGGGCCGCTATGGGCTGGTCGGCCCGACCGCCCCCTTCGGGGCGCTGCTGCTGAGCGCCCTTCCGGGGAAATGAGCCGAACCAAAGATGGCGGTCACGGGTGACCGCCGGGTTCAGACGGTCTCTTCGGCCGGCTGGCGCGGACGCATGTCCTCCGGGACCAGCGTCTCGACCCAGGGGCCGTCCGGCATGCGCCGGGCCAGTTCGGTCAGGTTGCGGTTCCACCACTGGCGCTGTTCGGCGAGGTCGTCATAGTCGTAGTTCGACTGGCGCCAGCTGCGCGATTCGGCATGGTAGGACACCATGTCGATGGGGAAGCCGACATCGTTGCTGGAGAAGCGCGTGCTGTCGAAGGACAGGTAGGCCAGCTTCAACGCCGTCTGCATATCGGTGCCGTAGGTCAGCGCACGGTCCAGGATCGGCTTGCCGTAGGCGGTGGCGCCGATCGACAGATAGGGGGTGCGCTCGTCCACCTCGATCCAGTTGCCCTCCGGATAGATCAGGAACATGTAGGGTTCGCGATCTTCGGCCAGCTGGCCGCCGATGATGGCGTGCAGGTTGAAGTGCAGCTTCGACGCCTCCAGCGACTCCCTGTCCTCCGCGGCGACTTGCCGCAGGCAGGCGGTGAAGGCCGAAACCGCGTCCAGCATGGTCGGATAGGACTCGCCCCGGCGCTTCTGCATGTCGCGGCGCAGATAGGCCAGCGTCTTGTCGCGCACGCTGCGCAGGCCGGAATTCATGATGAAGAAGCGGTCGCCGCCGCTGCCCATCATCGTCACCTTGCGGGCCGACGAGAGCTGCGATCCGCTGGTGATCCGGCCGTCCGACAGACCGATCAGGCCGTCGCGGGTCTTGATGCCAAGGCAATAGGTCATGATCGAAATGGTCCCGAAGATGCGGCCTGAAGAGCGGATGGTCGGGCACGCCGCGTCCAAGCGCCGCACCTGACCTATGGCCGAGGCGAGTCCCGCCCGCGGCCAAGCTACACTTGTCCCAGCGCCGGTAAAGCCTTCGTTAAGGACATCCGCCATCAGGGCCGCTTTCAAGGACTTGCCGACGGTTCCGCGAAGCGGGCGCCGGCCGGCAGCGGAAGCGACGCGGCTGTCATCGGAGCTTCACGCCATGGGGGTATGGTGCGGCGCAAGGGAGTAAGCCGGATACCCGCCGAACGGACTGTTGACACCGCGCCGTGCTTAGCCCATAAAATCCTTATATTGCAGTGCAGCATTTCCTGCGCCGTTTCGCGGCTTGGGGAATCAGGCGGTCAACGGCTGCACAGCGTAAAAACGCAACGCACACCGCTGCCGGCAGGCTGCTCGCGCCAGGCTTTGCGGCGGACGGGGCTCCCAACCAAATGCCGGCATCAGCCAGGAAGGAACGCGCGCCATGAACCAGTTCACGCCGAAGTCGCTCGAAAACGTCGCCGCCCAGGCCAAGGAGCAGTATGAGGGCCTGGTGAAGGCCGGCCAGGAGCAGACAGTCAAGCAGTTCGAGCAGACGGCGACCGCCGCCAAGGAGCAGTTCGAGAAGACTGCCACCCAGCTGCTGAAGAGCTACGAGGACCTGCAAGCCACCGGCAAGGCCAATGTCGAGGCGCTGATCGCCAGCAGCACCATCGCCGCCAAGGGCGCCGAGGATCTGGGCCGCGAAGTCGTTGCCTACGGCCAGTCGGCTCTGGACAAGTCCATCACGACCGGCCGGGCCCTGCTGACCGCCCGCACCATCCAGGAAGTGGTGGAATTGCAGAACGATTTCCTGAAGTCCAGCTTCGACTCGCTGCTGGCCGAGACCACCCGCCTGCAGGAGCTGTCGACCAAGGTCACCAGCGAGGCGCTGGCCCCGCTGAACGCTCGCGTCACCGCGACGGTCGAGACCTTCGCCAAGCCGATTGCCAAGCCGATCGCCGCCTGATCGGCCCCATCGGATGGCATGAGACGGCCGGGGTTCAGCCATGGACCCCGGCATCGCAAACGGCCCGGCAACCTCCACGCGGTTGCCGGGCCGTCTTGCGTTCGGGCCACCGATGGACCTGCCGGATTTTCGCGCGGAAGTTTTTTGTGCAGCGCACAATACGGATTGACTCCGCCCCGCGGATTCCTTATCTTCAGGTCATGTTGCAGTGCAGCATATCTCGGGCGCCCGCTCTGCCGGGGTCCGAGGGTTTCAACCCACTCCGCAATCGGCCGCCGCATCGCCGGGGCCGCGCGGTTGACCCCTTATAGAGAGCGCGAGGAGCATAGCCATGTCCGACCAGATCGCCGCCGTCACCAAGTCCGTCGAAGACGCCATCGCCACTGCCAAGCAGAACCTGGAAGGCCTGGCCAAGGCCCAGCAGGAGCAGATCGAAAAGGCCTCCGCCAAGGTGCTGAAGAGCTATGACGAGCTGACCGTTCTCACCAAGGAGAATGTCGATGCGCTCGTGAAGTCTGGCACCGTCGTCGCCAAGGGCGCGGAAGAGGCCGGCAAGCAGGTCGCCGCCTTCACCCAGTCCTCGCTGGAGAAGAGCGTGTCGAACGCCAAGGCCCTGCTGGCGGTGAAGACGATCCAGGAACTGGTCGAATTGCAGAAGGCCTACACCAAGGCCAGCCTCGACGCGTTCGTGTCGGAGAGCACCAAGCTGCAGGAGCTGACCGTCAAGGTCGCCAACGAGGCGCTGGCCCCGCTGAACGCCCGCGTCAACGCCACGGTCGAGGTTCTGTCGAAGAAGGTCGCTTGAGCCAAACCGACTTGGGGGGGCCGGTCACCGGTCCCTCTGTCACAGACATGAGAATGCCCGGCGCTCTGAACGAGACGCCGGGCATTCTCATGCGCGAGATCCGGAAGCCGGGACGTAACGGAAAAAGGCAGTCGGCTACGTCAATTTAGCCAGTCGAGCCGAAAGTTTCTTTACTTCCAACTCTGCCGCCTCTGCCCGTTTGCGCTCTGCGATGAGCCGGCCATAGAGCGAATAGAGATTCGTCATCAGGCGGGCAATGGTAACCAGGGATTCCGGTTGCGGATCGCGATGACCGAAAATAAAGATCAGATCCTTTGCGATCTTGCCGATTCCCGGTTCGCCGAACGCTTCTGCCGGAAGCTCCAAGAAATGCATCATGGCATTCAAGGCGAAATGTTCATTTAGAATCAAAATGGTCTTGGACGACAACTGCTCCGCATCCACCGAGGCCATTTCCTCGATATAAATCGGCCGGTGCAGCGAAATCAGACGAGCAAGGAACGCAGCGCGACGATTGCGATCGCATCCACCATCGACCGCATGAAACTGCCGCACGGGCTTGAGATCATTTGCGTAAATGAAGCAAATTTCCCACAAAATTGTCTCGTTGAGCCAAAATTTATGATTGCCGACCTTGTCTTTGAAAAATTTTTCAAAGGCGTTATAAACAACCTTCAGCCCTTGGAAGCGATCATCTATAAAAGCAATCTCGTAGTTGCAATATTCCCCCCATACGAGAGGCATCGCTTTGCAAGATGCCTTAGCTTGATAATCGCACTGGCCTCTCTTATCTTGGTCGCAATGAACAGTTGGCAAGACAGACCCCTTGACGAAAGAAATGCTTTTCAGCGCAAGCCTTAACAGCTTGCGCTTGGATTCCCATCTGTACTGAAATGCGAATTTCGCTGTTCAAAAACCTTGAAAGTGCACTTGCAGTTGAAAATTTCCAACTTGCCTTCTGGGACAGAGATCAGTCAGGCTGGTCAGTGCATTGGTACAGCGCAGCCAAACGAGCCTCCAATTGAGATTCCGCCAAGGCTCGATTGTGATTCTCGAAATGATTGGGTTGCTTTTCAGAAATCCGCTCCCGAAAGCCCGGCCGCGCCAGCATATCCCGCGCGGTCACCGGCTTACGGTCCTGCTTGTCGGCAATCGATGGCGATAATGCCGCTCCCGATAAGTAAGGTAGGTTCGTATCCGTCATGGCGGCACCCTTCCCAAACACGTTCTTCTTTGTCTTGAGCACATACACCCGTACGAAAAACATACTATCGTACGCATGAAGGATCAATCAGGCAAAGCCCTATGGCCCTCGAGGGGATACATCCTCAAAGGATAGCGAGTCAACGGTTATTCGCGCAAAACGCTACCTTCCAGCGAACTGCATCACTGGAAATTCACGCCGCCACGAACCGATCGCATCGACGAAAGCCACAAAGTCACCTGCCTCGTCTCGAGACGCGCAGCGTGCCGAACAATCATGGAAGCACCAGGGTCGAACCTGACTTGCTGAGATATGCAGGCTCCCTCTTACTTTCAAGAGGATGGAACGCGAAAGAACCCGGAGGATATACCCAGCCCCGCCACCGCCTATGCCCATCCTCCGGAGCAGAACGGCGAACCGGACAATTGGCCGCACAAAGCGCCGAAACGTGGAAAGAGACCCGCCAAATGGAGGTCGGCTGAAAACGGCCCCTTCCCACCGCGCCCGAAATGACCATATCATTCCCAGTGAAAGTGCATCGCGATGACATTCGACTGGGACCATGGCCGACTCTGACAAGCAGGGCAACGACGGCACTAACAGCGGCGTGGTCGTCAAGGCCAAGCCGAAGACCAAGAAGCCGTCGATGTACAAGGTGTTGATGCTGAACGACGATTACACTCCCATGGAGTTCGTCGTTCTCGTTCTCGAACGCTTCTTCAGCAAATCGCGGGAGGAAGCGACACAGATCATGCTGCATGTGCACCGGCGGGGTGTGGGGTTGTGCGGCGTGTTCACCTACGAGGTGGCGGAGACGAAAGTCACGCAGGTGATGGACTTTGCGCGCCAGAACCAGCACCCGCTGCAATGCACGTTAGAAAAGGATTAGACCCACACATGCTGTCGCGTAACCTGGAACAGACGCTGCACCGAGCCCTGGCCCACGCGAACGAGCGCAGGCATGAATACGCGACGCTCGAACATCTGCTTCTCGCGTTGACCGAAGACTCCGATGCTACCGCCGTCTTGCGCGCTTGCGGGATCGATCTCGACCGACTGCGCGCGGAACTGTCGGATTACCTCGACAATGAGCTGGCGAACCTTATCACGAACAGGCCCGATGATGCCAAGCCGACGGCTGGTTTCCAGCGGGTTCTGCAGCGTGCGGCCATCCACGTCCAGTCGTCGGGACGTGAGGAGGTGACGGGAGCAAATGTGCTCGTTGCCTTGTTCTCTGAACGCGAGAGCCACGCGGTTTACTTCCTGCAGGAGCAGGAGATGACCAGGTTCGATGCGGTCAACTACATCTCTCACGGAATCGCGAAGGCTCCGGGCCGCTCGGAAACAAAGCGTGTCTCGGGCGCTGACGACGAGGCGGCGGCGGAGAAGGTCGTGAAAAAAGGCAGCGAAGCACTGGACGCATATTGCGTCAACCTGAACAAGAAGGCGTCCGGCGGGAAGATCGATCCGCTGATCGGCCGGGAGCAGGAGGTCGAACGGACCATCCAGATCCTGTGCCGGCGGTCGAAGAACAACCCGCTCTACGTCGGCGACCCCGGTGTCGGCAAGACCGCCATCGCAGAGGGCCTCGCCCGCCGCATCGTGCAGCAGGAAGTGCCTGAGGTGCTGCGCAACGCCACCATCTTCGCGCTCGACATGGGCTCGCTGCTGGCCGGCACGCGCTACCGCGGCGATTTCGAGGAGCGGCTGAAGGCCGTCGTGTCCGAACTCGAGGCGACGGAGGGGGCGATCCTCTTCATCGACGAGATCCACACGGTGATCGGCGCCGGCGCCACCTCGGGCGGTGCGATGGATGCCTCGAACCTGCTGAAGCCGGCGCTGGCGTCCGGCTCGCTGCGCTGCATCGGTTCGACCACCTACAAGGAATACCGCAGCTACTTCGAGAAGGACCGGGCGCTGGTCCGCCGCTTCCAGAAGATCGACGTCAACGAGCCGTCGGTCGAGGATGCGATCA
The DNA here is from genome assembly GCF_002573965.1 of Azospirillum palustre. Classification (NCBI taxonomy): domain Bacteria; kingdom Pseudomonadati; phylum Pseudomonadota; class Alphaproteobacteria; order Rhodospirillales; family Azospirillaceae; genus Azospirillum; species Azospirillum palustre. The sequence goes on from NZ_PDKW01000043.1 coordinate 2,024,285, forward strand.
AGATCCTCCAGGGGCTGAAGCCCTACTACGAGAAGCACCACAAGGTCACCTACACCGCCGACGCCATCCGCGTCGCGGTGGAACTGTCGGCCAAGTACATCGGCGACCGCAAGCTGCCCGACAAGGCCATCGACATCATCGACGAGGTCGGTGCGGCGCAGATGCTGCTGCCGGAGAACAAGCGTCGCAAGAAGATCGGCGTGAAGGACGTGGAGGCGGTGGTCGCCAAGATCGCCCGCATCCCGCCGAAGTCGGTCAGCCGCGACGACAAGGAAACGTTGCTGAACCTGGAGCGCGACCTGAAGACCATGGTCTTCGGCCAGAACAAGGCGATCGACGCGCTGGTCTCTGCGATCAAGCTGGCGAGAGCCGGCCTGCGCGAGCCGGAGAAGCCCATCGGCAACTACCTGTTCACCGGCCCGACCGGTGTCGGCAAGACCGAAGTGGCCCGTCAGCTCGCCATAACGCTGGGCATCGAGCTGACCCGCTTCGACATGTCCGAGTACATGGAGCGGCACACGGTGTCGCGCCTGATCGGCGCCCCTCCGGGCTATGTCGGCTTCGACCAGGGCGGCATGCTGACCGACGCCATCGACCAGCACCCGCACTGTGTCCTGCTGCTGGACGAGATCGAGAAGGCCCATCCGGACCTGTTCAACATCCTGTTGCAGATCATGGACCACGGCAAGCTGACCGACCACAACGGCAAGATCGTCGATTTCCGCAACGTCATCCTGATCATGACCTCGAACGCCGGGGCCGCCGACATGGCCAAGCCCGCCATCGGCTTCGAGCGTGACCGCCGGGTCGGCGAGGACATCGAAGCGGTCGAGAAGATGTTCACGCCGGAGTTCCGCAACCGTCTCGACGCGATCATCCCGTTCGCGCCGCTGACGCAGGAGGTCATCAACCGCGTCGTCGACAAGTTCATCATGCAGATGGAAGCGCAGCTGGAAGACCGCGGCGTGTCCATCGAGCTGAACGAGGAGGCGCGCGAGTGGCTGGGCAAGAAGGGTTACGACCCGCTCTACGGCGCCCGCCCGCTCGGCCGCGTGATCCAGGAGTACATCAAGAAGCCGCTGGCGGAAGAGCTGCTGTTCGGCAAGCTCAGCAAGGGCGGTCTGGTCAAGGTCACCGTCAAGGACGACAAGCCGGCCTTCGACTATACCGAAGGCAACCGGCCGAAGCGCACCTCCGGCGACGATGACGAGGAGATGGTGTCGGAGATGGTCGAGTAAGTTCGGCCGATCCGCTTCATCCAGCAGTTCCACATCGCAAAAAAAGGGGACCGGCCGCGGTCCCCTTTTTCGTTGTGCGGCCAATGGCTGCGGCCGACGGATGCGCTCTTTTGCATCGGGTCGTCACCGCGCGATACTTTTGCGCGAGGGCCGGACTGCGGTATGGTCGCGCCATGACCGAATCCGCCGCCACGCCGCCCGCCGTCGATCAATCCGGCCTTGTCCAGTCCGCAGATGCGCAGGCGCCGCTGATGCCGGCGCCCGATGCGCTGCGCATCGCCTTTTCCTGCGCCGACACGGACGAGGCGCGCGCCGCCCGCACCCGGCTGGTCCACCGCTACGGCAATGCCTTGGCGGACGAAGCAGACGTCATCGTGGCGCTGGGCGGCGACGGCTTCCTGCTGGAAACCCTGCATCGGGCGCTGACCCGCAACCGGGAACGGCCGACTCCGGTCTATGGCATGAACCGCGGCTCGGTCGGCTTCCTGCTGAACGCCTACCGCGAGGAGGATCTGGCGGAGCGGATCGTGGCGTCCCAGCATGTCCGCCTGCATCCGCTGCGCATGGTGGCGACGCGGGTGAACGGCGAGCGGGTCGAGGCGCTCGGCATCAACGAGGTTTCCCTTCTGCGCGAGACGCGGCAGGCGGCCAAGCTGCGCATCACCATCGACAAGGTGGTCCGGCTGCCGGAGCTGATCTGCGACGGCGCGCTGGTGGCGACGCCGGCCGGCAGCACCGCCTACAACCTGTCGGCCCACGGCCCCATCGTGCCGCTGAATGCCGGCGTCCTGGCCCTGACCCCGATCAGCGCCTTCCGCCCGCGGCGCTGGCGCGGCGCACTGCTGCCGCACACCGCCAAGATCACCTTCGACGTGCTGGAGGAGGGCAAGCGCCCGGTCAGCGCCGTCGCCGACTTCACCGAGGTGCGCGAGGTTCTGCGGGTCGAGGTCCAGGAATGCCGCGAAGTCGGCTTGACCCTGCTGTTCGACCCGGAACTGAACTTCGAAGAGCGCATCCTGAAGGAACAGTTCGCGCCGTAAGGCTCGCGTCCCTCCGTCACGCCCGCCGGGCGACCCACACCGCGGTCAGGTCGTCGCGCAGCGGCAGGCTGGTGCGGGCATAGAAACTGTCCATCATCGGCCGCAGCGGGTGCTGGCGGTCGCGGGCCAGCGCGTCACGGACAAAATCCGGCACGGCGTCCTGCCCCAGCGGGGCATGCTCCTCGCTGCCGCATTCGATCAGGGCATCGCTGTACAGGAACAGGAAGCCGCCGCGCGGCAGGCGGTGGCTCTGGTCGACATACTGCGCCCGGCGCGAGGCGCCCAGCACCAGCCCGGCCGAGTCGAGCAGGCGGATATCCGGCCCGTTTCCCTTCGCGCCGGCCGGCGTTCCCAGCACCGGGTTGGGCGAACCCGCCGCAGCGAAGGTCAGCGTGTCGATGGCGAGGTCGAGGATGCCGAAGAAGGCGGTGGCGAACTGCCCCGTCGGCAGCACGTCCTTCAGCGCGCCGTTCAGCTGGGTCAGCCATTGCGACGGCGCCATATGCTGCATCGGAAAGCGGTCGATCAACGTGTGCAGGCGGAAGGTGTTGATCGCCGCGGTGATGCCGTGCCCGGCGAAATCGATCATCAGAAGCCCCAACCGACGGTCGCCCAGCGGATAGAGGCCCCAGAAATCGCCGCCCAGTTCCGACGAGGTCTCGAAATGGGCGTCCAGCGTCAGGCCGTAGCGGTCCGCCACCTCGGCAAGCTTGCGGGTCTCCGGCAGAAGCGAGGTCTGCATGGCGCGGGCATGCGACAGCTCGCGCTGGACCCGTTCGCGGAAGGCGGCGAGATCGTTGAACAGCTTGCGCTTTTCCAGCTGGTGGCGGACACGCGCCACGCATTCGCCGGGCTTGATCGGCTTGGAGATGAAGTCGCTGCCGCCGGCCTCGAAACAGCGCACCTGCTCCTCGTCGCTGTCCAGCGCGGTCTGGAACAGCACGGGAAGCTGCTCGTGCGTCGCGTTGCGGCGCAGCGCCTCGCACATTTCCCAGCCGTTCATCACCGGCATGTCGACGTCCAGCAGGACGAGGTCGGGGCGGAAACGGTCGACCGCCGCCAGCCCTTCCCGGCCATTCTCGGCGAAGGCGATCTCGGCGATGCCGGCGCGGCGGATCACCAGGGCGAGCGATTTGCGGTTGAATTCGTTGTCGTCGACGATCAGGACGCGGCAGTCCGACAGCGACAGGGCGGGCGCGGCCATGGACGCTCCGTCAGCGGTCGAACTGCAGGACGGTACAGCGCCCGCCGTCGGTCACCGTCACCCGAGAGGCCAGCGTCCGCATGAAGACGAAGCCGCGGCCCGACCGCGCCTTGTTGCCGGTGGTCGCCGGGGCCAGCGCGGTGTCGAATCCGCCGCCCTGGTCCACCACCGCGATGGCGATGCAGCGCCCGTTCCAGCGGCAGAAGATGTCCAGCCGCCGCCGCGTCACGGCGGGATCGCCCAGCCGGTCGCGCATCATCTCGCTGAACCGGCGATAGCCGCCCGGCTCCCCCTTCACCGCGCTGGACAGGCCCAGATTGCCATGGACGATGGCGTTGGCGACGGCCTCGTGCAGGCAAAGCTCCACATTGGACCGGCGCTGCGGATCGAGGGCGCCGCGCCGCACCAGCTCGTCGCAGACCAGCACCGGGCATTGCAGGCCATAGGCGGTGCCGGTGGTCAGCGACAGGTAGAATCCGGGAAGCCCGGGATCGTCCGCCGCGGGCGCGCCCGACCAGTCGTCGAGCGGGGCCGCCGCCTCGTCGGTGCCCTCCCCCAGCTCGACCGTCAGAAAGGGGCTGCGGTCGAAGGCGGCGCGCAGACGGTCGCGGTCGGCCCGCTCCATCAGCAGCGTTTCCACCGCCCGGTCCGGCAGCCCCCGCCCGGTTGCCACGGCATCGTCCCGCTGGTCCTGCACCGTCCCGGCGAAGCGCGACGCGACGCGGGCGGCCATGTCGGCGGGCACCCGGTCGCGCAACAGGCTGAAGCCGCGGAAGATCGGCTCGGCCGGGCAGTCTTGCAGAGCGGCGTCCATGCGGCAAACTCCCCTGGGACAAGGACCGGCAGGTCAGGACTCGGCAGTTCGGAATTCGGCCAATCAGGACTCGATGGTGATGATCTCGCCCAGCCGCGCCAGATCGATCGACCGCTTCACGTCACCCTGGGGATGGCGGACGATCATCTTGATGTTGCGGCTCTCGGTCTCCTCCTGGAGGATCAGCAACATCCCGAGCCCGGCGGAGTCGATGAAGTCCAGCTTCGACATGTCGATGACGAAGCGCCGCGCGTGGGACTGCTCGACCAGCTCGACGATGTCTCGAAGCCGGTCATGGTCGGTGAACTCGAGGCGGCCCGTCAGCCACACCTCCGTCGCATCGACTGTGTTGGTCGTCTTGAAATCCATAGATCCTCTCAAGATCCTCTCGCCCGGTCCACAGCCCTGGCCACACCCATACAAATGCGCGCGAAACCAAAGCCATCCGCCTATGCACAGTAGTGCAAGCACTCAGAGGACCTCAAGCACCGATACCGGACCGGGACAACCGCTCCCCTCGGGCGCGACACTTTTCCTCAGCTTCCCGCCCCTGGGACTCAACCCGCATGGACGGGGGGCGGACGACGGGGTAGAACGTCCTTGGGGAGGTGCGCGCTCCGCGTGCCGCATCGCCGCCAGCCGCCCTACGACGAACCTCCGGAACGGCAAGGCATGACCAGGATCGCTGAGGCATGGCGGCGCATACCGACGGTGTCGGCCAAATTCCTGCTGATCCTGGTGCCCAGCCTCGTGGTCGCGGTTTCGCTGTTCTCGGCCCTGTTCTTCTACGACCGCTACAAGGATTTGCAGGCGGCGCTGCGGGAAAAGGTGGCGACCATCGCCGACATCAACGCGGCGGCGCTGTCCAACAATCTGTGGACCTTCGACGTCCAGGCGATCCGCAATGTCATCCAGGCCATCGGCGCCAACCGGGAGCTTGTCTGCGTCGAGGTGAGCGACGATCTGGCCGACGGGCTGTTCGCCTGGCCGGGACCGAGCTGTCCCTTGAGCAGCGACGCCAACATCGAACGCCGGCCGGTCCGGGTCCAGAACCTCCAGGTCGGCACCATCACCCTGCATTACAGCCACGACGTCGTCCGCGAACAGCTGCGGCAGGAGGTGGTGAACACCGCGGTGCTGCTTCTGCTGATGCTGGCCGGCACCATCGCGGCGGCGCTGGCGGCGCTGCGGCTGACGGTGGGCCGGCCGCTGGGGCGGCTGATCGCCTCCATCCTGGAATCGGAACGGGGCGGCGGGCACCAGCCGGTGGACTGGCGCGCCGCCGATGAGCTTGGGCGGGTGATCCAGGCCCACAACGCCATGCTCGCCCGGCTGGGACAGGAGGAGGCCGCCCTGCGCAAGAGCGAGCAGCGGCTGGCGCTGGCCATCACCGCCACCCGGTCCTCCGTCTGGGATTACGACCTGCACAGCGGGCAATATTGGTGGTCGAAGGAGTTCCCCGCCCTGCTCGGCTATGGTCCGAGCGAGCTGCCGATGACGGCGGAGACCTGGTCCTCGCTGCTGCATCCGGACGAGGCGGAGCGGGTGATGGCGGAGTCGCGGCGCCGGGTGCGCGACCGCGCCATGGCCTACACCGCCGTCTACCGCATGCGCCGGCGCGACGGCCGGTGGGCCTGGATCGAGGACCGCGCCACCGCCCAGCGCGATCCCGACGGCCGCGCCCGCCGCCTGACCGGAACCATGTCCGACGTCACCGAACGGGTGCGGGCCGAGCTGGATCTGGCGCATGAGCGCAACGTGCTGCAGGTCACGCTGGACAACACCGACCAGGGCATCATCAAGGTCGACGGCGACGGACGGGTGGTGACGGCGAACCGCCGCGCCGCCGAGCTGCTGAACATCCGGCCCGAGGTGCTGGCCGGCAACCCGCGCTTCGCCGATGTCGTGGCGCTCCAGCGCCGCCAGGGCGAGTTCGGCGAGATGGGCGACGATCCCGACCTCTATCTCAGCTACGGCATCGGCGCGGGGGGCCGCGGAAGCGGCGCCGACGCCGGTATGGATGGTGGCTTCGCGATGCCGCCGGGCGAGCCGGTGGAGGAGCCGGCGGGGATGATCGACCAGCCCTTCACCTTCAAGCGCCGCCGTCCCGACGGCCGCATCGTCGAGGTGCGCACCAACCCGCTGCCGGAGGGCGGATTCGTCCGCACCCTGACCGACGTGACGGTGGAAGCCCGGTCGGCCGAGGAAATCTTCAATGCGATGCAGGAGCTGGAGCGCGCCTATGCCGACCTGAAGGAGACCCAGGCCAATCTGGTCCAGGCGGAGAAGATGGCCTCGCTCGCCCTGCTGGTCGCCGGCGTCGCGCATGAGATCAACACCCCCATCGGCATCGCCTTCGGCTGCGCAACCCACCTGTCGGGCCGGACCGGGATGCTGGCCGAGGGGTTCGAGCGCGGGACGATGAAGAAGTCGGAGCTTGCCGCCTATGTCGCCACCGCCAGCGAATCCTCCCGGCTGATCGAACAGAACCTGACCCGCGCCGCCGAACTGATCCAGAGCTTCAAGCGCGTCGCCGTCGACCAGACCAGCGAGGAGCGCCGCCGCTTCGACCTGCTGGCCTATCTGGAGGAGGTGGTGACCTCGCTCGGCCCCACCCTGCGCAAGAGCCGCCACCGCGTCGCCATCGCCTGTTCGCCCGGCATCCCGATGGACAGCTTCCCCGGCGCGCTGAGTCAGGTGGTGACCAATCTGGTGATGAACGCGCTGACCCACGCCTTCCCGGCGGACAGCAAGGGGCACATGGTCATCGACGTGGGCGAGGTTGCCGAGGGCGAGGTAGAGATCCGCTTCGCCGACGACGGCGTCGGCATCGCAGCGGAAAACCTGCCCAAGGTGTTCGAGCCCTTCTTCACCACCCGGCGCGGGTCGGGCGGCAGCGGCCTGGGGCTGCACATCGTGTTCAATCTGGTCACCCAGTCGCTGGGCGGGCGGATCTCGGTTGACAGCGTTCCCGGCGATGGAACTACCTTCACCCTGCGCATTCCCAAGACCGTCATGCCCCCCGGCAGTCCTGCCGCCGCCACGCCTTCGCCGACGCCCGTACCGCTGGAGACCGAACCCGCATGAGCACCGGCGCCTACGACGACGACGAAATCCTGTTCGCCGACGAGGAGGCGGACGGCGCTCCACCCGATCCCGGCGAGGCCGCCACCGGCGCGGAGCCGGTCGACCCGGCGGCCCCGCCCTGGGTGATCCTGGTGGTGGACGACGAGTCCGACGTCCATTCCATGACCGGGCTGCTGCTGGCCGATGTCGCCTTCCAGCGGCGGCGGCTGGACCTCGTCAGTTGCTTGACCGCGGCGGACGCCCGCACCGTGCTGGAAAGCCGGCACGACATCGCCGTGATCCTGCTCGACGTGGTGATGGAGGAGGACGATTCCGGCCTGAAGCTGGTGCGCTGGATCAGGGACGGGCTGGGCAACCGCGATGTCCGCATCATCCTGCGCACCGGCCAGCCGGGTCAGGCGCCGCAGCGCGACGTGATCGTCGATTACGACATCAACGACTACAAGCCGAAGGCCGACCTGTCGGCGGAAAGCCTGTTCACCGCGGTGATCGCGGCGCTGCGCGCCTTCGACCAGATCCAGTCCATCGAAACCCGGGTGGCGGAACGCACGCGCGAGCTGCGCGAAAGCCGCGAGCAGGCGGAAGAGGCGACCAAGGCCAAATCCGCCTTCCTCGCCACCATGAGCCACGAGATCCGCACGCCGATGAACGGTGTGCTGGGCATGCTTGGCCTCTTGGAGCGGACGGAGCTGGACGACCACCAGCGCGACACCGTCGGCACCATGCGCGAGTCGGCCAACGCGCTGCTGCGGATCATCGACGACATCCTGGACTTCTCGAAGATCGAAGCCGGGAAGATGGATCTGGAACGGGTGGCGCTGTCGGTCCCGGCGCTGGTGGAGGGGGTGGCGGAAACGCTGGCCCCCGCTGCCGGGGCCAAGGGGCTGACGCTGCTGACCTATGTCGACCCGGCGATCCCGCAGGCGCTGCTGGGCGATCCGGTGCGGCTGCGCCAGATCCTGTTCAATCTGGCCGGCAACGCCATCAAATTCACCGAGACCGGGCGCGTCGTGCTGCGCGCCGAGCTGGAGTCGCCCCAGACAGGGACGGAAACGCTGCTGCGCATCGCCGTCTGCGACACCGGCATCGGCATCGCCGAGGCGACGCGCCAGCGCCTGTTCCAGCCCTTCACCCAGGCGGAAAGCTCCACCACCCGGCGCTTCGGCGGCACCGGGCTCGGCCTGTCGATCAGCCGGCGGCTGGCCGCCCTGATGGGCGGCGAGATCGGGGTGGAAAGCGAGGCGGGCCTCGGTTCCACCTTCTGGCTGCGCCTGCCCCTGACCGGCACGACCGCGCCGGTTTCGGCGGAGGACGGTTCCGACGCCGTCGATCTGGACGGGCTGACCGTCCTGCTGGGCGTGCCCGACGACGCGGAGCGCGGTTTCCTCGCCCGCTATCTGGAGCAGGCCGGCGCCCGCGTGCTGCCCGCCTCCTCCCCGCACGAACTGGCGGCCCAGGCCCGCATCGCGCGCGAAGCCGGCTGCGCGGTCGGCGTCGTCACCATCGACGAGGCGCTGCATGTCCCGGCCGCCGCCTGCGCGCCGGAGGAGCTTGGCCGCCGCAGCGGCGAGGCCCGGCCACCGGTGGTCCTGCTCTGCCATGAGACGGGCGGCATGCCCGGCCCGTCCTCCCACCCCGCGACGCGTGGGGCGGAAGCCGGCACGGTGGTGCTGAGCCGCCCGCTGCGCCGGCTGGTCCTGTTGCGCGCGGTGGCCGTCGCCGCCGGCAGGCTGCATCTCCAGCCGGTCCACCCACAATCCCCCGCCCTGCCATCGTCCGCCGGGGCCAGGACCGCGGCAGGCCCCGCCGCCGGCGCCCCCGGCGTGGAGGAGGCGGAAGCCCAGGGGCGCCTGATCCTGGTTGCCGAAGACAATCCGGTGAACCGCAAGGTTCTGTTGATGCAGTTGCAGGCGCTGGGCTATGCCGCGGAGATGGCGCCCGGCGGAGCCGAGGCGCTGGAGGCGCTCGATGCCATGCGGCAGGGCCGGCGGCGCTTCGCCCTGCTGCTGACCGACGTCCAGATGCCGGAGATCGACGGGTTCGAGCTGACCCGCCGGATCCGCGGCGACGAACCGGCGGCTGACCGCCTTCCGATTGTCGCCATCACCGCCAACGCCGCCCCGGCCGACATCGAACGCTATCGCGCCGCCGGCATGGACGACGTGCTGAGCAAGCCGCTGGAGCTGTCGCAATTGGGGGCGACGCTCGCCCGCTGGATGCCGCCGGCTCCCGCCGCGTCAGCCGAAGTTCCGGCACAGCCGTTGCCGGAGCCGGTGCCCGAGACATTGCACGAACCGTTCATTGAACTTGCCGGCCTGCGCGCGCTGTGCGGCGGCGATGCGGAGATGCTGGCGGAACTGCTGGGCGATTTCATCGCCATCGGCCATGGGGTGATCGCCGATCTGGACAAGGCTCTCGACATCGGCGACCGCGACCGGATGCGGGCATGCGCCCACAATCTGAAGGGCTCCTCCCGCAATGCCGGCGCCAAGCCGCTGGCCGAGGCCGCCCGCGTGCTGGAGCGGTCGGCAGCCGAAGGCGCCCCGCTCCCCCGGCTTACGGAGGAGGCCGGCCGGCTGCGCGACAGCTTCGCCGCGACCTGCACCGCCATCGAACGGGAACTGGCTCTCATGGAGCGGTCGACGGCATGAGCGACCCGACGGATTTCCACCCCGACCGGCGGCAAGCCCTCGGCCTGCTGCTGGGGGCCGCTGCCTCTGCCGTCACCCCCTCTGGCGCTCTCGCTCAAAGCGCCCCGACCGATGTCGGCGTGCCGCGGCTGGGCGAGGAACTGACTTCCTTCGGGGCGGTGCGCGCCGGCAACCGCACGCGGGCGATCCCGCCCTGGACCGGCGGGCTGACCGAGGCGCCGCGCGGCTATGTGCCGGACCGCCCCTCGCCCGATCCCTATATCGAGGACGTGCGCTGGTTCACCGTCGGCGCTGCCGATGTCGAGCGCTACAAGGTCCGGCTGACCGCCGGGCAGCAGGCCCTGCTGGAGAAGTTTCCGGACAGCTTCGAACTGGCGCTGTTTCCCAGCCGCCGCAGCGCCGCGGCACCGCAGCGCATCTATGACGCCTCGCTCGCCAACGCCGACCGCGCCAGGCTGGGCGAGAACGGGCTGGCCCTGCGCGATGCGGCGGTGGGGGTGCCCTTCCCGATTCCGGCGAACGGCGTGCAGGCGATGTGGAACCACAAGCTGCGCTGGCGTGGCGGCACTGTGTCGCGCACCAGCCTGACCGCTGTGCTGTCCGGCGACGGAACCCGGTCGCTGACCCGGCTGCGCGAGGATTTCGCCTCGCCCTATGCCGCTGGGGATGCCGCCGCCCCGCCCCTGCTCTACCGCCGCACCATCCTGGACCCTAAGGAACAGGCGGGCAGCAGCCTGATCGTCCAGGGGACGCTCGACCCCATCGCCGCCCGCACCCGCGCCTGGGTGCGGGAGGGGGAGCGCGGGCGCGTCGTTCCGGCGTCCGACTTCGCCTATGACACGCCCGACCCGGTGACCGGCGGGATCTGTACCGCAGACATGCTGGACATGTTCAGCGGCGCGCTCGACCGCTTCGACTACATGCTGGTGACTCGGCGCGAGATGTACATGCCGTACAACGCCCACCGGCTGACCAACCCCAGCCTGACGATGCGGGACATCCTGTGGCCGCACCATCCCAACCCGCAGTTCCTGCGCTATGAGATGCACCGGGTCTGGGTGGTCGACGCCCGACTGAAGCCGAACTTCAAGCATTCGCTGCCCGACCGCACCTTTTACCTGGACGAGGACAGCTGGCAGATCCTGGCGTCGGAGCATTACAACGGCAAGGGAGAGCTTCTGCGCTACGCCGAAGCGCACCCGCTGCCGGACTGGCAGGTGCCGGCGCTGGTGCCGACGATGGAGTTCGCCTTCGACCTGACGGCCGACCGCTACACCGCCCGCGGCGTGGAGAACGGCCTGCCCCCGCCGCGCTACGATTCCCCGCTGAAGCCGGAGGACTTCACCCCCGACGCGCTGGTCCGCCGCGGACGGCGGGGATAGCCGGGGCGGGGGGAGCCGGGGCGGGGGTGAAGCGGCGGCGGGTCGTCACATCGATCCGGTCTGCCGCACGTCGTGAACCTCGGCCGGCCGGGTGGCGTGGCGGCCCAGGATCTCCAGCGCGATGCGTTCGCGGGCGGCGTCGCCGACATTGACCCACAGCAGGATGCCGCCCTTGTCGAGATGTTGCAGCATCGGCTCGTTGCGCTTGTCGGTGATCCATTGCGACAGGAAGGATCCCGCCGCCCCGCTGCCGACACCCGCGGCAGCGGCGGCGGCGGCGGCGGCCAGGGCGGTGCCGCCGGTGGCGAGCACGGCGCCGGTGGCGATGATGGCGCCGACATAGGCGGGGAAGCCGACCGCGGCCCCCTTGCCGCTGCCGACATCCTCCGGCGAGATGTAGGCCTGCCGCGGCGCGTCGGGGTCGTGGGCAAGGCTGCCGACGTCGCCCGGCACATCGCCCAGCCGCTCGCGGATCGTCTCGTCATTGGCCAGCAGGCTCAACTCGTGACGCTGGAAGCCGGCGAGCGTCAGGTCGTCGATGGCGTTCTGCAGGGCATCGCGGCTGTCGAAGACCGCCACGGCCTCGCGCACCGTCGCATCGGTGCTGCCGGCATCGGTGCCGGCGGTTCCGCTGTCTCCCGTCCAGGCACTGGAATCGATCGTGGTCGGGTTCTGGTCGCGGCTCTCGATCATGCCTCCACCCCTTCGCTTGGCAGGAAGTCCGAACAATCCGAATCCAACCGGAAAGCGGGGGCAAGGTTCCGTTCAGGGTCGCGATGAGGCCGGCGGCGGGACCGCGCCGCGCGGTTCCGGCATGGCCCCCAGGAACCACCACAGGCCCAGCCCGATCAGCACGGCCTTCACCAGCAGGAAAAGCGCGATGTGGCGGGCGAGCGGATTGCGGACCATGGGTTCAACCTGTCGATGCGGACCTGTCGGCGCAGGGTCTGGCGATGAAGGCCGATCTGGCAAAAGCACCGGTGTTCTGGCTAGTATCCGGCACCCATGCTGTCAAGGAAGGATACCCGCCATGAAGCGGCTCCTGCTCGCCACCCTGTTCGCCCCCCTGCTTGCGGCCGGCCTGTCCGTCGGCACCGCCGCCCCGGCCCTCGCCCAGATCAGCCTGTTCCAGGACACCGGCCTGATGCAGGCGGTCAATGACGGCGACGTCACCAAGACGAAGGGCGCCCTGTTGCGGGGCGAGAACCCCAACCAGGCGGACATCCATGGCAAGACCGCCCTGCTGGCTGCCGTCGACCGCTCCAGCCCGGCCATCGCCGCCCTGCTGCTGGACAGCGGCGCCAACGTGAACCGCGCCGACAAGGCCGGCGTCACCCCGCTGCTGGCCGCGGCCGAGAGCGGCAATCCGGAACTGATCGACCTGCTGCTGAAAAAGGGCGCCAAGGTCGACATGGAGAACCGTGAAGGCATGACCCCGCTGATGGTCGCCGCCCGCAACGGCCGGGCCGACGTGGTGGACCGGCTGCTGAAGGCCGGGGCCAAGGTCGACCGTTCCGACTTCACCGGGCGGACCGCGCTGAACTGGGCGCAGGAAAGCCGCAACTCGCGCGTAGGTACGTTGCTGCGCCAGGCTGGCGCCCGCTGACCACCCTCCGCTGATCCTCTGCCCCGGAGACTCCATGTTCGGTTCGGCCTTCGGCGGTCCCGGCCCGCTGCTGCTTCTGCTGCTGGCGTTGGGGATCGACGCGCTGTTCGGCGACTGGCTGGACCGCATCCTGCCCGACCCGGCGGGTCTGGCGCGGCGCTTCTGCAACGCCGCCGATGCCCGGCTGAACCGGGCGGAGCGGGGCAAGCCGGCCCAGCTGTTCCGCGGGGCGCTGGTGGTGCTGGCGCTGGTGCTGATCGCCGCCGCCGCCGGGCTGCTGGTGGAGTGGATCGGCTCCATCGGCCGCGGCTGGATGGTGGAGCTGCTGGCCCTGCTCTGCGGCCTGCGCGGCCGGGCAGCCTGGACCCGCGTGCGGGCGGTGCGCCGGGCGCTGGAAAGCGGCGGAGTCGTCGCCGGGCAGGAGGCGATCCAGTCGCTGACCCGCCGCCATGTCTATGGACTGGACGAGCATGGCATCGCCCGTGCGGCGGTGGAGGCCGCCGCCCGCGCCTTCGACCGCAAGCTGGTGGCTCCTGTCTTCGGCTATGCCCTGCTCGGCGTGCCGGGCCTGTTCGTCTGGACCGCGATGGACGGCGCCGACGCCGCGCTCGGCAGCCCCGGTGTCCGCCATGGCCGCTTCGGATCGACCGCGGCGACGCTGGACGACGCGCTGAACGCCCTGCCCGCCCGTCTGGCCGGTCTGCTCCTGGCGCTGGCCGCCCCCTTCATCGGCACCGCCAAGGCCGGCGGCGCCTTGCGCGCTCTCGGCCGCGACGCGCGCAAGCACCCGTCGCTGAACATGGGCTGGCCCATCGCCGCGATGGCCGGCGCGCTGGGGCTGGCGCTGGGCGGCCCGCACCGCGACGGCGGTGTGGTCATCACCGAGAGCTGGATCGGCGACGGCCGCGCCCGCGTCACCCCCGCCGATATCGGGCGGGCGCTCGCCCTGTCCGCCGTCGCCTCCCTGCTGCTGGTCGGGCTGGTGGCGCTGCTGCTGTGGGGCGTGGCCGGGATCTGAGGTGCCGCAGTCTTGCGCCGTAGCCTCGCGCCCCAGCCCTGCGCCCCGGACACGGCAATGTCCCGCCCTTGTCAGGCCACCGCCCGCGTCCCGTCCATATACTAGTATGGCGAGGCAGGGAAAGCGGGGGCGATGAGTACGGGAGAGAGTGCGCCGGCTGCGGCTGAGGCTGCGCGGGCGGAAGCGGCTTTGGCGGAAAATACTTTGGCCGAGCGGGCCCTGGCGGAACGGCGGTCGGGCCGGGCCGGCATTTTCTGGATGATGCTGACGACGCTGCTGTTCGTCACCCAGGACGCCACCATCCGGGTCCTGACCAAAAGCTACCCGGTGGTTGAGGTCGCCTGGGCGCGCTTCGCCGTGCACATGCTGCTGGTGGGCACGGTCGTCGCGTGGCGCAGCCCGCATCTGATGGTGTCGCACCGGCTGCCGCTGCAACTCGTCCGCTCCTGCCTGCTGCTGGCGACCACGCTGTTCGCCGTGCTGGCCCTGCGCAGCATCCCCTTCGCAGAGGTGCAGGCGATTGCCGCCGCCGTGCCGGTCCTGATCACGGCGCTGTCGGTGCCCTTGCTGGGCGAGAAGGTCGGCTGGCGGCGCTGGGTTGGCGTGCTGGTCGGGATGGCCGGCGCGCTGATCATCGTCGGGCCGGTGGGCGGCACCTTCCAATGGGCGCTGGCCCTGCCGCTGGCCGCGGCCTTCAGCAACGCGCTGTACCAGATCGCCACCCGCAAGCTGCGGGGCGTGGACTCGCCGACGACCACCATCTTCTACACCGGCATGGCCGGGACGGTCGCCTGCACGCTGGCCCTGCCCTTCAACTGGGTGACGCCCGACCTGACGGGCGCGGCGCTGATGATCCTGCTGGGGACGCTGGGCGGCATCAGCCATTTCTGCCTGATCCGCGCCTACAGCGCCGCCCCGGCCGCCACCGTGGCGCCCTTCGGCTACACCACGCTGGTGTGGGCGGCGGTCTATTCGCTGATGCTGTTCGGCGAGGAGCTGCGCCTGTCGACGATCCTCGGCACCGCCGTCATCGTCGGCAGCGGCGTCTACATCTTCTATCGCGAACAGATGCGGTCGCGGCAGTCCTCGTGAACCGTCAGGCCGCTTGTGGCCCGACGTCCTCCACCATGTAGAACGGTCCGCGCCGGTCGCGCTCGACCCGCAGGATGAAGCGGCTGATCCCGCCGGCCTTGATGGTCCAGAGATCGCCGCCGCCGTCCAGCGGACGAAGCTCCAGCTCGTCCGGCACCGGCGCCTCGCCCAGCCGCTTCAGGATGCGGTCGGCGCGGGTGCGGTCGATGCCGGGAAGGCTCTCGGCGGCGCGGGCGTCGAAGCGGTCGCTCTTCACATAGCGGGTGCCGGCGCCCTGGATCGGGCTGGACGGCCGGCCGGGCTGCATCCGCGCCCGCGCCGCCATCAGGCGCCAGCGGGCATTGCCGCAGGCGTGGATCGCGGCGGCATGGACGGCGGCCACCCGCGCGATCAGCTCGGGGAACAGCGGCATCAGCTCGCGGCGCTTGTAGGCCACGCGGCTCATCAGCTCATGAATCGAGCGCTCGCCCGCCGCGGCGGCGTCCGGCAACTCCACCGTCTCCGCCGCCAGCAGGGCCTGGATGGCGTCGAGCGCCGCCCTCTCCACCAGCGCCTCGATGCTGGCCAGCGCCGCCGCCCCTGCCGCATCGGTGCGGGCGATGGCGTCGGCGACCACCGGCCGGGCACGGTCGAGCGCCTCCGTCCTCGGCACCTCGTCGGACAGGGCGGACAGCCAGCCGGCGTCGAACAGGGTGTCGTCGGGAAAAGAAAGAAAGGCGCTCAATCGCTCGAAACCCGGTCGGTGACGCTCAGCCGTCCGCGCGCATGCGGGCGACGATCGCCTCCAGTACCTCTTCGGCCCGGTCGTTGTCGACCTGGCAGGTGCCGGCCGCCTGATGGCCGCCGCCGCCATACTGGAGCATCAACGGGCCGATGTCCGTCTTCGAACTGCGGTCCAGGATCGACTTGCCGCAGGCCAGCACGGTGTTCTGCTGCTTCAGGCCCCACAGGACATGGATCGACACGTTGGTGTCGGGGAACAGCGCGTAGATCATGAAGCGGTTGCCGGCATAGATCGTCTCCTCCTTGCGGAGGTCGAGCACGACGACGTTGCCGTGCACGGTGGCGCAGCGCTTCAGCTGGTCGACGAACAGCTCGGCATGCTGGGTGTAAAGCTCCACCCGCTCCTTCACGTCGGGCAAATCCAGTATCTGCTCGATGGTATGGCTGCGGCAGTAGTCGATCAGATCCATCATCAGCTGGTAGTTCGACACCCGGAACTCGCGGAAGCGGCCCAGGCCGGTGCGCGCGTCCATGATGAAGTTCAGCAGGGTCCAGCCGGTCGGGTTCAGGATGTCCTCGCGCTGGTACTGCGCCGAGTCGGCCTGATCGACCGCTTCCATCATCTCGTCGGAGATGGTGGGAAAACGCTCCTTCCCGCCATAGTAATCATAGACGACGCGGGCGGCCGACGGCGCCTTGGGGTCGATGATGTGGTTGGGCTTCTCGCCGACGCGCATGGTTTCCGACAGGTGGTGGTCGAACACCAGATGGGCGCCGTCGACGTAAGGCAGGTTGGTGGTGATGTCGCGGTCGGTGATCTCGATCTTGCCGTCCTGCATGTCCTTGGGATGGACGAACTTGATCTCGTCGAGGATGCCCAGCTCCTTCAACAGGACGGCGCAGACGAGCCCGTCGAAATCGGAGCGGGTGACAAGGCGGTACTTCGCGGCGTCGGACATGCAAGAAATCCCCTGGCGACCGTCATGATTGAGCGCGTGCCGGAAGGGTAGTCGCCTACCCCTTCGGCGCGCAATGCTTTACCAGAAGCTTGCCGGAGAGATCAGCCCCAGATCAGCCCCAGGGGCCGCGGCGGTTCTGCGGCATGAAGCCGCCCTGGCCGCCCTGCGGCGGCGCGCGCCAGGGCGAGCGGCCGTCGCGCGGCGGGGTCCGGCCGCCTCCACCAAACCCGCCACCGCCGAAACCGCCGGTAAAGCTGCCGGTATGGGCCGCCATCGCGCGGAGCCGTGCCACCCGCTCGCCCATGTCGGGGTGGGTGGAGAACAGGCTGGCCATGCTGGCGCCGCTGAGCGGGTTGGCGATGAACAGGTGGGCGGTCGCCGGGTGCGCCTCCGCCTGATAATTGGGGATGTGGGTGGCGCTGTTGTGGATGTTGGTCAGCGCGTCGGCCAGCCAGTTGGGACGGCCGCAGATCTCCGCGCCGATGCGGTCGGCCTCGAATTCGCGGGTGCGGCTGATCGCCATCTGCACCAGCGTCGCGGCGATGGGGGCGAGGATGGCGGCCAGGATCGCCCCGACCATGCCCAGCGGATTGCCGCCGCGCTCGTCGTTGCTGGAGCCGCCGAAGAACAGGCCGAAATTGCCGAGCATCGACACCGCGCCGGCGATGGTCGCGGTGATCGTCATGATCAGGGTGTCGCGGTTCTTCACATGGGCCAACTCATGTGCCATCACGCCGGCGATCTCCTCCGGCGTCAGGCGCTGCAACAGGCCGGTGGTGGCGGCGACCGCCGCATGGTCCGGGTCGCGGCCGGTGGCGAACGCGTTGGGCTGGTCGTTCTGGATGATGTAGACGCGCGGCATCGGCAAGCCGGCGCGTTCCGCCAGCCGGGCGACGATGCCGTGGAACTCGGGAGCGGAATAGGCGTCGACCTCGCGGGCGCCGTACATCGACAGCACCATGTCGCCCGAATTCCAGTAGCTGAACAAATTCATGCCCAGCGCCATGACGAAGGCGATGATCAGGCCGGTCTTGCCGCCCAGCAGGAAGCCGACCGCCATGAAGATCGCCGTCAGGCCGGCAAGGAGGATGGTGGTCTTCAGATAGCTGGTCATGATCGCCATATCGGTTCAGGATGGGCCGAAGCGGGGTAATCCGCTCCGATCCCGGACATGATCCAGATATGGGTCCGGGGCGCGCCCGCGTTCAAGATGCCTGCCAGTATGCCCACAGTTTCGCGATGGACATGATGACCGAACCGACCAAGCCGCAACAGGATGCCGCCGAGGCGGTGACCGCCGGAACCGCCACCGATGGAACGGAAACCAAGGGCCCGGAACAGAAACCCGGCGAGATCGGCGGCCCGAAGGGGCCGGAGCCGACCCGCTACGGCGACTGGGAGTTCAAAGGCCGCTGTTCGGACTTCTGATCGGAGAGCGGCCGCGCCCGGTCACTCCACCCGGCGGCCGGTCACCGCGTCGAACAGGTGCAGGGCGCCGTCCTGCGGGGTGACCGTCAGCCGGTCGCGCTCGCGCACGGTGGGGATGCCGGCCATGCGGACCAGCAGGCTCTCGCCGTCCGGCAGACGGCCATAGACCACGGTGTCGGCGCCCAGCGCCTCGACCAGTTCGATCTCGATGGAGAAACCGCCGGAGAACCCCTCTGCGGCGACGGTCATGTGCTCCGGCCGGATGCCGAGCTTCACCGGACGGCCCGCGTCGGTCGGGCGCGGCTGCGGCAAGGCCAAGCGCTGGCCGCCGGGCAGCAGCACCGCCTCGCCGCGGTCGTCGATGCGGCCGTCCAGCACATTCATCGGCGGCGAGCCGATGAAGCCGGCGACGAACAGGCTGGCCGGGCGCTGGTAGACCTCCAGCGGCGTGCCGATCTGCTCGGCCACGCCATGGTTCATCACCAGGATGCGGTCGGCCAGCGTCATCGCCTCCACCTGATCGTGGGTGACGTAGAGGCTGGTGATGCCGAGCCGGTCCTGAAGCCGCTTGATCTCCACCCGCATCTGGGTGCGCAGCTTGGCGTCCAGGTTCGACAGCGGTTCGTCGAACAGGAAGGCAGCCGGCTCGCGCACGATGGCGCGCCCCATGGCGACGCGCTGGCGCTGGCCGCCCGACAGCTGGCTCGGCCGGCGGTCGAGGAAGCGGCCGAGTTCGAGGATGTTCGCCGCCTTGTCGACGCGCGCCCGGATTTCCGCCTTCGGAATGCCGCGGATCTTCAGGCCGTAGGCCATGTTGTCGAAGACCGTCATGTGCGGATAGAGCGCATAGTTCTGGAACACCATCGCGATGTCGCGGTCCTTCGGGTCCAGATGGTTGACCACGCGCCCGCCGATGGCGATCTCGCCGCCGGTGATGCCTTCCAGCCCGGCGACCATGCGCAGCAGGGTGGACTTGCCGCAGCCCGACGGGCCGAGCAGGACGAGGAATTCCCCGTCCTGGATCGCGATGTCGATGCCCTTGATCGCTTCGACCGGGCCGTAGGACTTGCGGACGTTGCGGATTTCAACGGTTGCCATTGTTCTTCTTTCCCTTCGCCCGCGCTTACTTTTCGCTGTCCACAAGACCTTTGACGAACCAGCGCTGCATGAACACCACCACCGCCACCGGCGGAAGCATCGCCAGCACCGTGGTCGCCATGATGATGTGCCAGTCGTTGGCCGATTCGCCGGTGCCGATCATCTTGGTGATGCCGGTCACGATGGTTTCCATGTCGCCGCTGCTGGTGACCAGAAGCGGCCAGAGATACTGGTTCCAGCCATAGATGAAGAGGATGACGAAGAGTGCGGCGATGTTGGTGCGCGACAGCGGCAGCACCACGTCGATGAAGAAGCGCACCGGCCCGGCGCCGTCGATCTTCGCCGCCTCCAGCAGCTCGTCCGGAATGGTCAGGAAGAACTGGCGGAACAGCAGGGTCGCGGTGGCCGACGCGATCAGCGGGATGGCGAGCCCGGCATAGGTGTTGATCAGGCCGAGGTCGGCGACGACCTTGTAGGTCGGGATGATCCGCACCTCCACCGGCAGCATCAGCGTGATGAAGATCAGCCAGAAGAAGGCCATGCGCAGCGGAAAGCGGAAGAAGGCCACCGCATAGGCCGACAGGATGGAGATGGCGATCTTGCCCAGCGCGATGGACAGCGCCATCACCAGGCTGTTCAGCATCATGGTGCGGACGGGCGTGTACATGGCGCGGTCGCCGGCCTCGCCCACCCAGGCCTGGGCGTAGTTGGTCGCCCCCTGCCCGCCCGGCCACAGCGGCAGGCCGCCGCGGCCGATGGTGCCGGAATCCCAGGTGGAGCCGATCAGCGTCACATAGATCGGATAGGCGAAGATCAGGACGCCGACGATCAGGACGATGTGCGGCAGCAGATCGATGAAACGGGTCGGCTTCATGAGTAGTGGACCTTGCGCTCGACGAAGCGGAACTGCACCGCGGTCAGCGCGATGACGATCACCATCAGGATCACCGACTGGGCCGACGATCCGCCGAGGTCGTTGTTGACGACGCCGTCCTGATAGACGCGGAAGATCAGCGTCTCCGTCGCCTTGCCCGGCCCGCCCTGGGTCAGGGCGTGGATGGTGCCGAAGGTTTCGAAGAAGGCGTAGACCATGTCGACCACCAGCAGGAAGAAGGTGGTCGGCGACAGCAACGGGAAGGTGATGGTCCAGAACCGCCGCACCGGACCGGCGCCGTCGATGCTGGCCGCCTCCATCACCGAGCGCGGGATCGCCTGCAATCCGGCCAGGAAGAAGATGAAGTTGTAGGACACCTGCTTCCAGCTGGCGGCCATGATCACCATCGTCAGCGCCTGCCCGCCGTTCAGCCGGTAATCCCAGTCATAGCCCAGCGCCCGCAGCGCCCGGCCGAAGGATCCGATGTCGGGGTTGAAGATGAACATCCACAGCACCGCCGCGACGGCCGGCGCCAGCGCGTAGGGCCAGATCAGCAGCGTCTTGTAGGCCCGCGCTCCCTTGAGCTTCGAATCGGCCAGCACCGCCAGCAGCAGCGCCAGCCCCATCGCCAGCACGGTCACCGCCAGGCTGAAGACGACCGTGACCTTCAGCGTGTCGAGATAGTTCGGGTCGCCCAGCACATTGGTGAAGTTCTCGAACCAGACGAACTCGCTGCGGATGCCGAAGGCGTCCTGCAGGTGCACCGACTGCCAGATCGCGTTGGCGGCCGGCCAGATGAAGAACACCAGCGTCACGGCCACCTGCGGCGCCAGCAGCAGGTAGGGCAACAGCCGGTTGTCGAAGGTGACGCGACGCTGCAAAGGATGGTCTTTCGGCGGTTATGCGTGAAGCTCGGCTTCCCCCTCTCCCCCCCGGGGAGAGGGCCGGGGTGAGGGGGAGGCATGGAATGGATTTCGTGGGGAGCGTAGAGTGCGCGATTCTTGAAGATCCTTGCCGCGCATCCCCCTCACCCTAACCCTCTCCCCGGGGGGGGGGAGAGGGGATGCGGGAGTGGTTCAGCAGATCAGCCCTTGTTGGCGCGCTCGAAGTTGCGCAGCACGGTGTTGCCGCGCTTGATCGAGGCGTCCAAGGCCTGCTTGGCGTCCTGCTGGCCCTGGAAGGCCTTCTCAAGCTCTTCCTGGATGATGTTGCGGATTTCCGGCAGGTTGCCCAGGCGCAGGCCCATGCTGTTCTCGGTGGTCGGCGTCCGGGTCAGCTGGGCGGCCGGCACGTCGGCGCCGGGGTTCTTCTCGTAATAGCCCTGCGCCTTGGCCAGTTCGAAGCCCTTCATCGTCACCGGGACGTAGCCGGTGTCCATGTGCCACTTGGCATCGACCTCGGGCCGGGCGAGGTAGGTGAAGAACTGCGACACTGCCTTGTATTCGGCCGGCGTGCGCTTGGGCGAGGTCATCACCCAGAAGGCGGCGCCGCCGATGATGCTGTTCTTCGGGCCGTCCTTGGCAAATTCCGGCCAGTAGGGCAGCGGAGCGGCACCCCAGGCGAAGGTCGCCTCCTTCAGGATGCGGCTGCGCAGGCCCGACGAGGCGTGGATCATCGCGCATTCGCCCGACGGGAACAGGGCGTCGGGCTTGTTGTCGCGGCCGCCATACTTGAACAGGCCATCCTTCTGCATGTCGATCAGCGTCTGGACATGCTTGACGTAGAGCGGGGCGTCGATCTTCAGCTCGGCGTTCAGGCCGCCGAAGCCGTTGGCCTGGCTGGCGAAGGGCGTGTTGTGGATGGCGCCCAGCTGTTCGAACTGCGCCCACACCGGCCAGGCGGTGGTCAGCGGGCAGGTGGAGCCCGACGCCTTCAGCGTCTTCGTCGCCTCGATCATCTCCGGCCAGGTCGCCGGCGGCTTGTTGGGATCGAGGCCGGCCTTCTGGAAGGCGTCCTTGTTGTAGAACATGATGGTGCTGGAGCTGTTGAACGGCAGCGCCATCATCTTCCCGTCCTTGGACGAGTAGTAACCCTTCACCGCCGGGATGTAGGCGTCGGCGTCGAAGGACGCGCCCGTCTCCTGCATCAGCTGGTAGACCGGCTTCACCGCCGGACCGGCGGCCATCATGGTGGCGGTCCCGACCTCGAACATCTGCACGATGTGCGGCGCGTTGCCGGCGCGGAAGGCGGCGATGGCCGCCTGCATCGTCTCCGGGTAGCTGCCCTTGTAGGAGGCGTTGACCTGGACCGCCTGCTGGCTGTCGTTGAAGTCCTTGGCGATCTGCTCCAGCTGGCCGCCCAGCGGCTGCGGCAGGCCGTGCCAGAAATCGATCACGGTCTTCTGTTGCGCGAGAGCCGAGCCCGGCAGTGCGGCGGCGAACAGCAGGGCGGAGGTGGCGGCGGCGCCCGACAGGAGGGCAAGCTTGCGGCGGGTCAACATGCGGTGGGTCTCCCTATCCCGGTATGGTTCGCGGTTGTCATGAGGGCAACGGGTTGCCGTCCCGCGACGCTTTCGTGAAGTTTTGGTGGCAATCGCAGACGCCGCTGCACACGCCAATGCGCGCGACGTTGTGTGCGATTGCGAAAAAGACCGGCAGCGCGATGATCGCTTTCGAAACTGTTTGGTTGCTCTAACCGTCACACTGCGCACGCATACGCGGGTCTGTCAAGACGCCGCATTACAGTTTTATGACGTGAAAATCGCAGCGATGGAATGTTGCAGAGCGAAAACGCGCAAGTGCGGAACGGCTAACGCGGGCAGACGGCATCCGGACGGCGGACGGACGGTAGGGCCCCCGCCCGTCCGGCCATCAGGCTGCGGCTCAGCAGGCGGCGCAGGGCGGTCGGATCGCAGGGCTTGTGGACCAGGGGAAAGCCGCTGCGGTCGACGCTGCGCAGCCGGTCGGGATCGGTGTCGCCGGTGACGATGACGCCCGGTACCCGCCGGCCGCAACGGGCACGGACCGCCTGGATGGCGTCGATGCCGGTCTCCGGCCCCGACAGGCGCAGGTCGGACAGCACGAGGTCGGGCGCAGCAGCGCCGCCCTCCAGCCCGGCGCAGGCTTCGTCGATGCCGCGGGCGGGGATGACCGCATAGCCCCAGCCACGCAGCAGCAGCCCGATCCCTTCAAGCTGCACCGCGTCGTCCTCGATCACCAGCACCGTGCGGGTTTCCATGGGTGTGGCAGCGGCGAAGGACGACTGGCCGGCCGCCGGCTCCGGTTCGCTGTCGCCGGAGTCGTCGCCCGAGCGGTCGCCGTCATTGCCGGCCAGCGGCACCTCCACCGCGAAGACGGAGCCCTTGCCGAGCCTGGAGCGCACCGTCACCGGATGCCCCAGCACCTGCCCCAGCCGCCGCACGATGGCGAGGCCGAGGCCCAGACCCTGCTTGCGGTCGCGCCCCGGATTGCCGAGCTGGTGGAAATCCTCGAAGATCACGGCATGGTTGGACGGGTCGATGCCGACACCGGTGTCCCACACCTCGATGCGCAGGAACTCGCCGCGCCGCCGCGCCGCCAGCAGGACGCCGCCCTTCAGCGTGTAGCGCAGGGCGTTGGCCATGATCGGCCGCAGCAGCCGCTCCATCAGCGCCGGGTCGCTGGTGATGTGGGCGTCGAACGGGTGGATGTTGAGGCGCAGGCCCTTCGCCTCCGCCTCCGGGCCGAATTCCTCCAGCATCTTGGCGAACAGTTCGTCGACCGGGAAGGTCTCCGGCTTGGCGGTGACCAGCCCGGCCTCCAGTGCCGAGACTTCCAGTAGGGCGCGCAGCAGCGCCTCGCCGCCGAGGATCGCCTGCTCGAGCTTGTTCGCCAGCTCGATGGAGGCCGGATCGGTCAGCCGGCCGCTCAGCAGATGGTGGAACAGGTGCATCGCCTGGAAGGGCTGGCGCAGGTCGTGGCTGGCGGCCGACAGGAATTTGCCCTTGGCGGTGCGGGCGCGCTCGGCATCGGCGCGGGCCTGTGCCGCCTCCGCCCTTGCTTCCGCCAAGGCGGCGGCCCCGGCATCGGCGACAAGAGCCACCGCGCCGGTGCGGCCATCGGCGTCCGGGACGGGCGTCAGCGCCAGCATGCAAGGAAAGCCGGGAAGCGGTCCGGTGGTGGAGGCAGGCGTGCCGGTCGCCATCACCCGCCGCCGCAGCCCGTCGAGCCCTTCGGCCGTTTCGGCCGGCAGCCCGGCCTCCGCCAGCGACAGCCCCTCCACCCCGCCCGGCGCATGGCCGATCAGGGCGGCGAAAGCGGGATTCGCCACCAGCACGCGCCCATCCTCGCCAAGCAGTGCCTGGGGAGAACCGTTGGCCGACAGCAGGGCGTCCAGCCAATCCTCACGCGTCGGAGTTTTTCCAGGGATGAGGGGCATGGCATGTACTCGGCAAAGCTGAAGGGAAGACCGACCGCAGGCAAACGAACATATGAACTGGCGGCAAATGGGAGGCCTACAGACCACCGCGTTACCTCTGCTTTATCTTGTGCCCCGATCGATCGTGTCAAATGTGACCTCAGTCGACCCCATAGGCCGGGATCGTTCGAAAGCCCTAATGCTTTAAGCCGAAATCGGGCCGCGGCACCATTCCGACAAAGGGCGGAGGACGCTTCCGCAGCCGGCGCCGGCCGCGCTATAAGACGGCATGGTGCAACGCCTCCCCGCCCTATTGCGTCGCCGCAAGCGGTCCGCCGCCCGGCCGCCCCAGCCGCCCCGCGCGCTGGAGATATCCGGCCTGCCGATTCCGCTGGAGCTGCGGGAAAGCGCGCGTGCGACCCGCATGACCCTGCGGGTCGATGCCGGGCGCGGGCTGGTCCAGGTGGTGGTGCCGGTCGGCGTGTCGGAAACCGATGCCCGCCAGTTCGTCGGCCGGCATGACGGCTGGCTGCGGGCGCGGCTGGCGGCGATGCCGCCGTCCCTGCCCTTCGCCGACGGCGCCAGCGTGCCCTATCTCGGCATCGAGCATGTCATCCGTCACGACCCTGCCATGCGCGGCCCGACGCGCATCGAGGACGGCGCCCTGCTGGTCGGCGGACAACCGGAACACGTCGCCCGCCGCGTCCGCGATTTCCTGACCGCGGAGGCCAGGCGTGAACTGGCGACCCGCGCCCGGCTGAAGGCCGCGACCATCGGTGCCCGCGTCGCGGCGGTGACGATCCGCGACACCAAAAGCCGCTGGGGCAGTTGTTCGTCCACCGGCCGGCTATCCTTCTCCTGGCGGCTGATCCTGACGCCGGAGCCGGTGCTGGATTATGTGGTCGGGCACGAGGTGGCCCATCTGCGCGAGATGAACCACTCGCCGCGCTTCTGGGCGCTGTGCGCCAGCCTGACCGACGGCAGCGGCGTGGATTGGCCGCGGGCCTGGCTGAAGGCGAACGGCACGCGGCTGCTGCGGTACGGGTGACGCCCGCCACCCGATCCGACGCCCAACCCAACGCCGAGCAAAGCGCCTAGCCCACCGGTTCGGCCACCCGCGGCTCGGCTGCGGCGGCATCGCGCCGGACGAACTCCAGGAAATCCTCGTAGGGCATCGGACGGCCCAGCAGATAGCCCTGGCACTGGTCGCAGCCCATCTCGGCGAGGCAGTCGTACTGCTCCTCCGTCTCCACCCCTTCGGCCAGCGTCTGCATGCGCAAAGACCGCGCCATGCCGATGATCGCCTCGGCGATGGCGCCGCTGTCCGGGTTGCCGGCGCGCAGGCCGCTGACGAAGCTGCGGTCGATCTTCAGCTTGTCGACACGGAAGCGCTTCAGATAGGCCAGCGAGGAATAGCCGGTGCCGAAATCGTCGATGGCGACCGGCACGCCCAGCTCGCGCAGCCGCGCGAAGGTTTCCGACACCACGTCGGACTCGTCCATCAGGACGCTTTCCGTCACCTCCAGCTCCAGGGCCGAGGGCGGGATGCCATAGGCGGACAGCCAGCCGGCCACCCGCTCCGCCAGTCCCGGACGGCGCACCTGCACCGCCGACAGGTTGACGGCGATCAGCAGATCGTGGTGGCGCAGCAGTTCGGCCGCGCGGCGGCAGGCCTCGCCCAGCACCCAATCGCCCAACGGCAGGATCAGGCCGGTATCCTCGGCCACCGGAATGAACTGGCCGGGCATGATCAGCGTGCCGTCGGGCTGGCGCCAGCGCACCAGCGCCTCCGCCCCGATCAGCCGGCGGCCGTCCATGGAGAACTGCGGCTGGAAATGCAGCTCCAGCTCGTTGTTGGCGAGCGCCCGGCGCAGGTTGCTTTCGGTCCACATCCGGTCGGAGGCGCGGCGGTTCAGCTCCGGCGTGAAGAACTGGTAGGTGGCGCGCCCGGCCTCCTTCGCGGCATACATCGCCATGTCGGCGCTTTTCAGCAGCCCGTCGATGCCGGTGCCGTCGTCGGGGTAGATGGCGATGCCGATGGAGGGCGTGACCTGCAACTCGTGCCCGTCGATCAGATAGGGTTCCGACAAGGCGTGCAGAACCTTGCGGGCGACGATGCCGGCGGCGTCGGAGCTGTCCATGTCGCCGATCAGGATGATGAACTCGTCGCCGCCCTGGCGGCTGACGGTGTCGCCCGCCCGCACGGTGGCGGTCAGCCGCCCGGCCACCTCGCGCAGCAGGTCGTCACCGACCTGATGGCCCAGGCTGTCGTTGATCGTCTTGAAGCGGTCGAGATCGACGAACAGCAGCCCGACCCTGGTGCCGTGGCGCCCGGCGGCCAGCATGGCGCGCTCCAGCCGGTCGCGCAGCAGGAAGCGGTTGGGCAGGTCGGTCAGGAAATCGAACTGCGCCAGATGGCGGATACGCTCCTCCTGCGCGCGGGTCGCGGTGATGTCGCTGAAGGCGGCGATGTAGTTGGCGACGGCGCCGTCCTCGTTGCGGACCAGCTTGACGCTCAGCCACTCCGGAAACACCTCGCCGTTCTTGCGGGTGCTCCAGATCTCGCCGGCCCAATGGCCGTTTTCGCGCAGTTGCACCCACAGGTCATCGTAGAATCCCGGCGGGTTGCTGTCGGAGCGCAGGAATTCGGGATTGCGGCCCAGCACCTCGTCCCGATCGTAACCGGTGATGCGGGAAAAGGCGTCGTTGGCGGCGACGATCTGCCGATGTTCGTTGGCGACGAACATGCCCTCCGCCGCGTTGTCGAACACCTTGGCCGACAGGCGCAGCTGCCATTCCGCCCGCTTGCGCTCGCTGATGTCGCGGGCGATGGCCGAGTAATAGACGTCGCCCTCGTAGGTGATCCGGCTGGCGGTGACCTCCAGCTCCAGCGTGCGGCCGTCGGCGGTGCGGTAGGCGGTCTCGTAATGGCTGGCCGCGTCCTCGCCCTCGGCGGCGAAGCGCTTCAGCAGGTCGGCCTGCCCCATCACGAGGTCTTCCAGCGTCCCGCCCAGGGCCTGGCAGCCGAAGGGATTGATGTAGGCGATGTGCAGGCCGGCGTCGGCCAGCACGACGATCTCCGACACATGGTCGATGAAGAAGTTGGCGAGATACAGCTGGCGCGCCCGTTCGCGCAGCATGCTGTCGCTGTGCCTGACCCGCAGCTGATAGCCGCCGACGATGCGCCGGATCCAGCCGGTGACCAGCCATGACACGCCGACCGAGGCGGCCAGCGCCACGGCCAGCACCGCCACCGTGGTCCAGACCCGCTGGTTGACGCCGCGACTGATCTCCGCCCGGCGGACCTCCATCTCCTTGCCGACATCGTCGATGTAGAAGCCGGCGACCAGGATCCAGCCCCAGACGCTGGGGGCCGAGACATAGGCCATCTTCGGCGTCGGCCGCGCGGTGACCGGGTGGATCCAGTCGTAGCGCAGCTCGCCGCCGCCCTGGCGTCCGAGTTCCAGCAGCCGGGTGACGAGGTCGCGCTCGGTCTTCCACGGCAGGTCGCGGGCATTCATCCCCTCCGACGCCGGAGCGGTGGGCGACAGCAGCACCTGCCCGTCCTGGCGCAGCACCCCGACATAGCCGGTTTCCCCGAAGCGGAAGGCGCGCAGACGCTCCAGCGATTCGTGCTGCAAGCGCGCCTCCACCGCCCCCAGCGCGTCGCTGGCGCCGATCACCCAGTCATAGGGTTCGAAGCGGCGGACGAAGGCCAGCTTGTCCACCGCCGATCTGTCGCTAGTTTGAGCCGGATCGTCCGGCATGCGCCAGCGATAGCGGGCGAAGCCGCGCAGGCTGGGATCCTGGACCGCCCGCATCAGCTCGCGCATCACGGCGGCCCCCTGGGGATCGGGGGCGGAGAAGGGAGAGGTCCCCTCCCGCGACGGGTCGACCGGCATCAGCACCGATTCGCCGTTCAGGTCGTTGATGAAGTAATAGCCGCGCCCGCCGGAGAAGCGCAGCGGCCGCAGCGTCTGCTTGATCGATTCCTTCACCGACGCTTCGGGCAGGATGTCCTTTTCCCGGTCATGGACGCTGCGGGCGATGGAATAGGCCTCGTCGACCTGGGCGCGCAGCTGCTCCTTCAGAAGCGGTTCGACGCGGGAGCGCATGTAGGCGAGGTAGGACTGCGCGTTCTCCACCTCCTGCACCAGGGCCTGATGCTGCTCCTCGACATAGCGCGCCTCGCTCTGCTGGAGGTCATGCTCCAGGTCGGCCCAATGCTGCCAGACGAAATAGAGGCCGAGCCCGAGGACGAGCGCCGACACCAGCGCCATCGACGCCAGGAATTGCAGGCGGTAGAGCCGGGCCTCGTCGGACGAGCGCGACGGCGCACGGACCAGCTCGGCGACGGGGTCGGACAAGAAGGGCTCCCTTCGAATGGCCTGTTCGGTGGAACTCGCGGAAACCAGCAGGGCCGGTCCCGACGCGCTGTGCAAGTGTTGCTTAATGCTCGCGCGGATTCAACTGCAAGCAAATCAAATCCACCCGGGCGCGACTCTTTGACTGTTTTCCTCGCGCATGGATGGACGGCGACGTTCGGATCCGCATGTCGACAGGGAATTGACGGAAAGTCCGCCCGCGCAGCGTTAGGCGCGGATTCCCTTAGGCTGGCAAGGATTCGCCCATGAAGATTAATGCCGCCGGCAGCGGAGCGGGCAGGCAAGCCGGTCGGGCGGACGGATCGGGCCATCGCGAGGCTTTAAAACGCCCCCCGGCACCGCTATGGTCGCGCGCGCGTGCCGTCAGACCCGCAGCCGCTCCTTATTCCAGCGCCAGCATCCTCCGGAGAGTGCCGATGATCCCCCGCTATACCCGCCACGAAATGGCCCGCATCTGGGAGCCGGAAAACCGCTTCCGCATCTGGTTCGAGATCGAGGCGCACGCCTGCGACGCGCAGGCCGAGCTGGGCGTGATCCCGAAGGAGGCCGCCAAGGCGGTGTGGGAGCGCGGCAAGTGGGAGATCGACCGCATCGACGAGATCGAGCGCGAGACCCGGCACGACGTCATCGCCTTCCTGACCAACCTCGCCGAGTATGTCGGTCCGGAAGCCCGCTTCGTCCACCAGGGCATGACCTCGTCGGACGTGCTGGACACCTGCCTCGCCGTCCAGCTGACCCAGGCCGCTGACCTGCTGCTGGCCGACATGGACGCCCTGCTGGCGGCGCTGAAGCGCCGGGCCTACGAGCACAAGAACACCGTCACCATCGGCCGCAGCCACGGCATCCATGCCGAGCCGACGACCTTCGGCCTGAAGCTGGCCGGCCACTACGCCGCCTTCGCCCGCGGGCGCGAGCGTCTGGTCCAGGCGCGCCGGGACATCGCCACCTGCGCCATCTCCGGCGCCGTCGGCACCTTCGCCAACATCGACCCGCGGGTGGAGGAGCATGTCGCCGCCAAGCTCGGCCTGTCGGTCGAGCCGGTGTCGACCCAGGTCATCCCGCGCGACCGCCACGCCTTCTTCTTCTCCGTGCTGGGCGTGATCGCGTCGAGCGTCGAGAATCTGGCGACGGAAATCCGCCACCTCCAGCGCACCGAAGTGCGCGAGGCGGAGGAGTATTTCCACCCCGGCCAGAAGGGCTCGTCGGCGATGCCGCACAAGCGCAACCCGGTCCTGTCGGAGAACCTGACCGGCCTGGCCCGCATCGTGCGCTCCGCCGTCGTCCCGGCTCTGGAGAACGTGGCGCTGTGGCACGAGCGCGACATCTCCCACAGCTCGGTCGAGCGGATGATCGGCCCCGACGCCACCGTCACCCTGGACTTCGCCCTGGTGCGCCTGACCGGCATGATGGAAAAGCTGGTGGTCTATCCGGAGCGCATGCAGAAGAACCTGGACGATCTGGGCGGGCTGGTCTTCTCGCAGCGCGTCCTGCTGGCCCTGACCCAGGCCGGCATGAGCCGCGAGGACAGCTACAAGGCGGTCCAGCGCAACGCCATGCAGGTGTGGGAGAAGGGCGGCAACTATCTGGACCTGCTGTCGAACGACGCCGACATCGCCAAGCACATCGGCCGCGACAAGCTGGAGCCGATGTTCGACATGACCTACCACACCAAGCATGTCGACACGGTGTTCAAGCGCGTGTTCGGCGAATAACGGACATTTCCTGTTGAATGAGGGGCGTCCGGGCCGTTACGGCGTCTTCCGCAGGGCGGCAAAGACTTGCCGGTGGATGACAAACGGCCCGGCCGCACCTACTCTATTCCGATAAGCGTGTGCCCGGGCGGGGCAATCCTGAACAGAGCGAGGACAGACCCATGGCGATGGAAGCCGCCACGATCGAAAAGCTCATCAAGGAGGGCATCCCGGACGCGGTCGTGGAGATCGCGGACCTGCGCGGCGATGGCGACCACTATGCCGCGCTCGTCACCTCCGCCGCCTTCAAGGGCAAGAGCCGGGTGCAGCAGCACCAGATGGTCTACGCATCCCTCCAGGGAAAGATGGGCGGCGAACTGCACGCCCTGGCGCTGACCACCGCGGTGCCGGAAGGCGCCTGACGCAAGGTGCCTGAGGGCGCCTGATCAAAGTTGCAACGGACAAGGCCCCGGCGCCGCCGGGCCTTAATCGGAAGGGTTATCAGGTCATGGTCGATCAGAACGTCGTCGAGCGCATCGAGCAGGACATCAAGAACAACGATGTCGTGCTGTACATGAAGGGGACCCCGGTGTTCCCGCAGTGCGGCTTCTCCGCCGCCGTCGTCCAGGTGCTGAGCCACACCGGCGTCAAGTTCAAGGGCGTCAACATCCTGGAGGATCCGGGCCTGCGCCAGGGCCTGAAGGAATACTCGAACTGGCCGACCTTCCCGCAGCTCTACGTCAAGGGCGAGCTGGTCGGCGGCTGCGACATCGTCCGCGAGATGTACGAGTCGGGCGAGTTGCAGACCCTGATGGCCGACAAGGGCGTCGCCACCGCCGCCTGACCGCAGCGCCGGTCCGGTGAAGTACGGAAAAGCCCCGCTCCGGCGGGGCTTTTTCATGCCCGGCGCCTTTTCCAGCCTGGGCACCTTTGCTGCCAGACACCAGGATCACGGGCAGCGATGCCGGCCGCGCAGTCCGGCCATGCCCGGCGGCCTGCTGCCGGATTGCACAAACACTGTGCTAAACGGACGGTATGGCTCAGACCCCGCCGCCCGCCCAGGCCCCGACCTCCACAACCGCCGCGTTCGTCGCGGCGCTTGCCTCCTACCTGATCTGGGGGCTGGTCAACCCGGTCTTCTTCAAATCCCTGGGCGACGTCGGCGCGGTGGAAATCGTCGCCCACCGCGTGGTCTGGACCGTGGTGCTGGTCGGCATCGGCGTGCTGGCGACCCGCGGGCCGGCGGCCGTCGTCGCCGCGGTCGGCAACTGGCGCCGGCTGGGCATTCTGGTGGTCACCACCCTGCTGGTCACCGTCAACTGGACCGTCTTCATCTGGGCGGTGGTGAACAGCCGGCTGGTCGAGGCCAGCCTGGGATATTTCATCAACCCGCTGGTCAATGTGCTGCTGGGCGTGCTGTTCCTGAACGAACGGCTCAGCCGCGGCCGGATGCTGGCGGTCGCCATCGCCGCGGCCGGCGTCGGCAGCCTCGTCGTCAGCTATGGCGCCGTGCCCTGGGTCGCGCTGTCGCTGGCGCTGTCCTTCGGCTTCTACGCCCTGGTGCGCAAGAAGGCGGCGATCGATCCGGTGATCGGCCTGCTGGTGGAAACCGCCCTGCTGCTGCCGGCGGCGCTGGGCTATCTGCTGTGGCTGGGCAGCGACGGCGCTTTCGGCCATGGCTGGGGGGAGAGCACCCTGCTGGTGCTGGCCGGACCGATGACGGCGGTGCCGCTGGTGCTGTTCATGATCGGCGCGAGCCGGCTGACCATGACCACCCTGGGTCTGCTGCAATATGTCGGGCCGACCGGACAGCTTCTGCTGGGCGTGCTGGTCTATGGCGAAGCCTTCACCCACAGCCACGCCATCGCCTTCGCCTGCATCTGGGTGGCCCTGGCCGTCTTCACCGCCGACGCGGTGCACAGCCACCGCGCCACCACCCGCGCAGCAGCAGCAGAGTAGGTCTCAGCGCGGCGTCAGGCCATGGGCGATGGTGTGGGCCAGCGTGCCGACCATCGCGCAGATGCCGGCATCGTCGCGGCCGAACACCACCTGATCGAGGAAACCCAGCCCGAAGCTGAGCGTCGCGATGCCGGCCGCCACATTGGCGAGGTCGGCATCGGCGGCGATGGCGCCGCGCTCGCGATAGCCCTCCAGCCGTTTCATCAGGCAGGGGATGCGGCTCTCCGACAGGGTGCGCGCCATCTCGTCCGCCACCGCCTGATCGACCAGGGCGCGGGCCAGCACGACGCGGGTGAAGTCGCGGCATTTCCAGCTGTGCTTCAGCTGCGCGTGCAGGAAGCGGCCAAGGTCGGTTTCCAGATCGTCGTCCGGCGGCGGCAGGTCGCAGCCGCCCGCTTCCTCGCGCCAATAGCGTTCCACCACCGCCAGCAGCAGCCCGCTCTTTCCTGAGAAATAGCGCTGGATCAGCTGTTCGTTGACCCCGGCCCGCCCGGCGATCTCCCGGGTCGTCGCCGCGTCGAAGCCACGCTCGGCGAACACCACCTTGGCGGCGTCGAGCAGCGCGCTTTCCGTCGCGGCGCGGTCGCGCTTGCGCGCCCCGCCCTCGCAGGCGCCCTCGGTGCCGTTTCCGGGGCAACAGCCGTCGGCGTCATTGCTTGCGTCCAAGACCCGTCCCTCTCCAGTCCGCCCCGCCGCCGTCATGACGGGCCGCTTCACGATAGGCAGCGTCATGGCGGGCGGCCTCATAATAAGTATGCAGATACATACTTGACAAGCGGCAGGTGTCGGTTCAAGTATGTACTCACATACATACAAGCCGATTTGCCCAACAGGGGGTAGTCCAGTCATGCCGCACAGCACCGCCACCCCGGATCTGTTCACCCCGCTGCGCCTCGGCGCAATCGAACTGCCGAACCGCGTCGTCATGGCGCCGATGACCCGCAGCCGCGCCGGCGACGGCAACTGCCCGACCGCGCTTACCGCCGAATATTATGCGCAGCGCGCGTCCGCCGGCCTGATCATCACCGAGGCGACGCAGGTCTGCGACACCGCCCAGGGCTATCCCAACACGCCGGGCATCCACACCGACGCCCAGACCCTGGCATGGCGCGCGGTGGCCGACGCGGTGCACACGGCCGGCGGGCGGATCGTCACCCAGCTCTGGCATGTCGGCCGCATTTCCCACCCGCGCTTCCAGCCGAACGGCGCCGCCCCGGTCGCCCCGTCGGCCATCGCGGCGAAGGGCCAGCTCTACACCGGCGCCGGCATGGAGCCCTTCCCGGTTCCGCGCGCCCTTGAAACCGCCGAGATCCCCGTTCTGGTCCGGCATTTCGCCGATGCCGCCAAGCGCGCCGTCTTCGATGCCGGCCTGGACGGCGTCGAGATCCACGCGGCCAACGGCTATCTGATCGACCAGTTCCTGCGCGACAGCACCAACACCCGCACCGACCGGTATGGCGGGACGGTGGAGAACCGCTGCCGCTTCCTGCTGGAGATTCTGGAGGCCACGGCCCATGCCGTCGGTGCAGACCGCATCGGCGTCCGCCTGTCGCCGACCGGCGTGTTCAACGACATGAAGGACAGCGACCCGCTGCCGCATTTCCTGGCGATCGCCAAGGCGCTGAACCCCTTCAACCTCGCCTATCTGCATGTGATCGAGGGCAAGCCCGGCCACCACATGGCCCCGCCGGAAGGCGCGCCGCACGTGGCGTCCACCCTGCGCGCCGCCTACAAGGGTCCGTTCATCCTGAATGGCGGCTACAGCCGTGGCGATGCCGACGCAGCGCTCGCCAATGGCGAGGCCGATGCGGTCAGCTTCGGCGAGGCCTTCATCTCCAACCCGGACCTGCCCGTGCGCTTCCGTGCCGGCGCCTCGCTGGCCGAACCGGACCGCACCACCTATTACGGCGGCGACGCCAAGGGCTACACCGATTACCCGGCGCTGGAATCCATCGCCGCCTGACAGGTTTGCGGCCCCGAATTCCGCCCCCCGAATCCCCAATCGGGAATCCCCAATCGGGGCCGCAATTCCTCTCGACGTGAGAGAGCGCGTCGTGAGCGCGTCGTGAGACGCAAATCCCCCCTCCCCCCGGCCCGGTTCCCCCCTGGGCCGGGGGGCTTTTTTTGTGGGGCCGCCTTATCGGGCCGGGTCGCTCACGCCGCCCCGCCCTCCAACCCGCGGGCAAGTGCCGCGATGGTGCCGTAGCCGACCTGATCGGCCGGGTCGATCTCCGCCATCTTGGCGAGGATCGCCAGCGCCTTGTCGCGGTTGTGGCGGCGCAGTTCGATGAAGGCCAGCGCCTTCATGGTGAACAGGAAGAAGCGCGCCGGTCCGGCCACCGTCCAGTCGGTGGAGCCGGCGGTCAACTGCGACCAATCGGACGGAAAGCCGCCCTGGAGTGCCGCGGCATCCAGCCCGATGCGGGCCACCCGCTCCGCCTCCCCCAGCTTCTTGCGGTTGAAGTAGAATTTGTAGAGCGCATAGAAGACCGGCAGCACCCGCGGTCCCTTGCGGTGGGCCTCCCACAGCAACGCCTCGCAGGCGTCGGGCACGTCGCGGGCCTTCACCGCCTCCTGCAAAAGCTCGTCGATCTGTTCGGGCACGTCGCCGAAGGCCATGCGGCCGTTCGACATCCGGAGTTCGATCGGTTCGTCGCTCATCGCTTCCCTCGCCTGAATTTTTCCGCTGCTGCAATCAACCATCCGACGCACCGACGACGCCCCCATGGTAGGCGCAGGGGCGCCGGGAAAGACCACATTATTTTTGTGCGGCGAAGTGTCGCGGCTGTCGCGAATCCGA
Organism: Azospirillum palustre; assembly: GCF_002573965.1. Classification (NCBI taxonomy): domain Bacteria; kingdom Pseudomonadati; phylum Pseudomonadota; class Alphaproteobacteria; order Rhodospirillales; family Azospirillaceae; genus Azospirillum; species Azospirillum palustre. The sequence goes on from NZ_PDKW01000043.1 coordinate 2,059,669, forward strand.
CACGCGCCAAACCCGACAAAACCGTTGGCAGGCGAAACATTGTCGGACTTTTGCCATACCGACTCAACCATACAATCCTTTTATTTCAATGGTTTGCAAATCTGGCACACCCCTTGCTTATGTCTCCTCAGATTGGCCGGCACATCCGGCAACGCGGCTTGAGGAGGCGGGACATGGTGACTCTGACGGATGCGGCGGTCTCCACCCTGGAACGGGTCCTGGCGAAGTCCGGCGGTGCGGCCGCCGGCCTGCGGATCGCGGTGACCGACGGCGGCTGCGCCGGCCTGAAATACCAGATGGGCCTGGAGGCGGCGGCCGGCGACGACGACACGGTGCTCAGCTTCGGCCCCGTCACCATCTTCGTCGACGCCAACAGCCAGCCCTTCCTGTCGGGCGTGGTGGTCGATTTCGTCGAGGGCATCGAAGGCTCGGGTTTCAAGTTCGACAACCCGAACGCGACGAGCAGCTGCGGCTGCGGCAAGTCCTTCTCAGCCGGTGAAGGCGGTGGCGGCTCCTGCTCGACCTCCTCGTCCAGCTGCGGATCGTCGGCCCCCTATTCGACCCACTGATCCCGTTTTCAGACAGCTCTTCCCCTAGGCGCGCACCCCACGGAAAGGCAGCAGCGACATGTGGAACTACACCGACAAGGTCAAGGAACACTTCTTCAACCCGAAGAACTCCGGTGTCCTGGACAGCGCCAACGCGGTCGGCGAGGTCGGCTCCATCACCTGCGGCGACGCGCTGCGTCTGATGCTGAAGGTCGATCCCGACACCCAGATCATCCTCGACGCGAAGTTCCAGACCTTCGGCTGCGGATCGGCCATCGCGTCCTCCTCGGCGCTGACCGAGATGATCATCGGCAAGACGGTGGACGAGGCGCTGGTCCTGACCAACCGCGACATCGCCGAGTATCTGGGCGGCCTGCCGCCGGAGAAGATGCACTGCTCCGTCATGGGCGCCGAGGCTCTGCGCGCCGCCATCGCCAACTACAAGGGCGAGGAGTGGGTCGACGACCATGAGGAAGGCGAGCTGATCTGCAAGTGCTTCGGCATCGACGCCGCGATGATCGAGCGCGCGGTGACCGTCAACGGCCTGACCTCCCTGGAGGAGGTCACCCACTACACCAAGGCCGGCGGCTCCTGCCAGACCTGCCACGAGAAGATCGAAGAGGTGCTGGAAGCGGTGATGGCCAAGACCGGCGCGCTGAAACCCGCCGCGAAGCACACCCCCGGCACCGTCGGCCTCGACGCCATCAAGCCGCTGCCGGCCAAGCCGGAACCGGCCGCCGCGCCCAAGCTGACCAACGTGCAGCGCATGCAGGCGATCATGGGTGCGATCGAGGAGATGCGTCCGCAAATCCAGCGCGACGGCGGCGACGTGGAACTGGTCGACATCGACGGCAAGGACATCTACGTCCGGCTGACCGGCGCCTGCTCCGGCTGTTCGCAGTCGGCGGGCACCATGATGGGCGTGCAGATGAAGCTGGTCGAGGCGCTCGGCGAGTTCGTGCGGGTCAAGCCGGCGTCCCTCATGCCGGCCCATGCGGGCTAAGGGGAGGAACCGGCGATGACCATTCCGAACGTGACCATTCCCAACCGGGGCGTCTATCTCGACAACAACGCCACCACCCGCGTCGACCCCGACGTGCTGGCGGAAATGCTGCCGCTCTTCACCGAGCATTTCGGCAACCCGTCCTCGATGCACGCCTTCGGCGCCGCGGTCGGCGGCAAGATCGAATGGGCGCGCAAGCAGGTCCAGGCCCTGCTGGGCGCGGCCCATGACAGCGAGATCATCTTCACCTCGGGCGGCACGGAAAGCGACAACACCGCGATCCTGTCGATCATCGAGGCCTATCCGAAGAAGCGCGAGATCGTCACCAGCGTGGTCGAGCACCCCGCCGTGCTGGCGCTCTGCGACTATCTGGAGAAGAAGCGCGACTACAAGATCCACCGCATCCCGGTGGACAACAAGGGCAACCTCGACATCGACGCCTACCGGGCGGCACTGTCGGATCAGGTCGCCATCGTGTCGATCATGTGGGCCAACAACGAGACCGGGACGATCTTCCCGATCGAGGAGCTGGCGCAAATGGCCAAGGCGGTCGGTGCCGTCTTCCACACCGACGCCGTCCAGGCGGTCGGCAAAATCCCGATGAAGCTCGCCGACAGCGCCGTCGACATGCTGTCGCTGTCCGGCCACAAGCTGCACGCCCCCAAGGGCATCGGCGCGCTGTACGTCAAGCGCGGCCTGCGCTTCCGTCCGATGCTGCGCGGCGGCCACCAGGAACGCTCGCGCCGCGCCGGCACCGAGAACGCGCCGGCCATCGTCGGCCTGGGCGCCGCCGCCCACCTCGCCCTCACCCACATGGGCGAGGAGAACACGCGGGTGAAGGCGCAGCGGGACCGGCTGGAACAGGCGATCCTGGCTGCCGTGCCGGCCTGCTTCGTCACCGGCAACCCGGACCACCGGCTGCCCAACACCTGCAACATCGCCTTCGAGTTCATCGAGGGCGAGGCCATCCTGCTGCTGCTGAACGAACAGGGCATCGCCGCATCCTCCGGATCGGCCTGCACCTCGGGGTCGCTGGAGCCGAGCCACGTCATGCGTGCCATGGGCGTGCCCTACACGGCCGCGCACGGCGCCACCCGCTTCTCGCTGTCGCGCGATACCACCGACGCCGAGATCGACCACGTCATCGCCGTGGTGCCGGGCATCATCGCCAAGCTGCGCAGCCTGTCGCCCTATTGGCAGCAGGACGTCGCCAAGCCCAAAGAGTTCGCACCCGTTTATTCCTAACACCGGAATCGCAGGCCGGGTCGGTGGCCCGTCCCGGCACCCCGCCCGACGACACCCCGTCGGGGCGGGTCCCCGGCCCGGCCTGCGACACTTTTCAAAGGGGACAGGTCTTCCCCGCGCGCGAGGTGCCCCCATGCCCACCACCTTCGCCACCATCAACGACACCACGCTGCGCGACGGCGAGCAGACCGCCGGCGTCGCCTTCACGCTCGACGAGAAGATCGCCATCGCCAAGGCGCTCGACGCCGCCGGCGTGCCGGAGCAGGAGATCGGCATCCCCGCGATGGGCGAGGAGGAGCGCGAGGGCATCCGCGCCGTGGCGTCCTTGGGGCTGAAAGGCCGGCTGATGGTGTGGTGCCGGATGCACGACGCCGACCTGAAGGCGGCACTGTCCTGCAACGTCGGCTTCGTCAACCTGTCGATGCCGGTGTCGGACATCCACATCACGAAGAAGCTGAAGCGCACCCGTTCCTGGGCATTGGCCGAGATCGAGCGCCGGGTCAAACAGGCGCGCGACCATGGGCTGGAGGTCAGCGTCGGCGGCGAGGATTCGTCGCGCGCCGACATGGATTTCCTGATCGCCGCCGCCACTGTGGCACAGGAAGCCGGCGCGCGACGCTTCCGCTTCGCCGACACGCTGGGCGTGCTCGACCCCTTCCAGACGCGCGCCTGCATCGAGCGGCTGCGCCGGGCCACCGACCTGGAGATCGAGATCCACGCCCATGACGATCTGGGCCTCGCCAACGCCAATTCGCTGGCCGCGGTGCTGGGCGGCGCCACCCACGTCAACACCACGGTGAACGGGCTGGGCGAGCGCGCCGGCAATGCCCCGCTGGAGGAGGTGGTGGTGTCGCTGAAGCACCTCTACCACATCGACACCGGCGTCGAGACGCGCTCGCTCGGCACCATCAGCGATCTGGTGGAGCGGGCCTCCAACCGGCCGGTAGCGGTCAACAAATCCATCGTCGGCGCCGCCGTCTTCACCCACGAGGCCGGCATCCATGTCGACGGGCTGCTGCGCGACCGCAGCACCTACCAGAATTTCGACCCGGCCGAGGTCGGGCGCGAACACCGCATCGTGCTGGGCAAGCATTCCGGCACCGCGGCGGTGAAGCTGGCCTATGAGCGGCTGGGCATCGCGTGCGACGACGCCACCGCGCAGGCGGTGCTGCCGCGCGTCCGCGCGCTTGCCACCCGCGCCAAGCGGCCGCCGACGGCAGAGGAACTGCACGCCTTTCTGGAGGCGTCGACATGAGCAAATCCGCCTCCGGTACCGGGATCGTCGCCCTGCTGCGCGAGGATGTCGCCTGCGTCTTCGACCGCGATCCGGCGGCGCGCAACGTCATCGACGTGCTGACCTGCTATCCCGGCATCCATGCGCTGGTGATCCACCGCGTCGCCAACGCGGCCTGGCGACGGGGGCTGCGCTGGCCGGCGCGTTTCCTGTCCTATGTCGCCCGGGCGGTGACCAACATCGACATCCACCCCGGCGCCCGCATCGGCCGCCGTTTCTTCATCGACCATGGCGCCGGCGTGGTGATCGGCGAGACGGCAGAGATCGGCGACGACGTGACGCTCTATCACGGCGTGACGCTGGGCGGCACGTCCTGGACCAAGGGCAAGCGGCACCCGACACTGATGGACGGCGTGCTGGTCGGGGCCGGCGCCAAGATCCTGGGACCGATCACCGTCGGCGCCAACGCGCGGGTCGGTGCCAACTCGGTGGTGACCAAGCCGGTGCCGGAGGGCATGACCGTGGTCGGCATCCCCGGCCGGGTGGTGCGGCCGGAAGCCTATCGCCAGCTGTCCGATCCCCATCTTTCCAATCACGGCATCGACCTGGAACATCACCTGATGCCCGACCCGGTCGGCAAGGCCATCGCCTGCCTGATCGACCACATAAACCGCATCGAAGCCCGGCTGGAGGCCCACACCGCAGCGGAAACGTCACAGTTTCCTGCTAAAAGCATCCGCCTGTCGGAATTTCGCCTGAACGACATACACAGCGATATACGTTTGGACGGAGTGGCCTGCAGTTCCTGCGGCAACATTTGCGACCAGGAGGGGTGCGCCCCCTCGCCTTCCACCCAGCAGCACGCGTGAGGAGCCTTCGACGATGAGCGATTTCACCGACGACCTCGACGATCTGGAAACCGCGGAAGACTTCCTGCGCTTCTTCCACGTCACCTACGACCAGCGTGTTGTGAACGTGAACCGCCTGCACATCCTGCAGCGCTTCCACGATTACCTGTCCGACGACATCGGCATGGAAGGTCTGGACGACGAAGGCACGGCGGCGCGCTACCGTTTCCATCTGGAACGCGCGTACCAGGATTTCGTCGTCTCCAACGCCATCGCGGAGAAGACCTTCAAGGTCCACAAGGAAGAGGCGCGCAAGATGGCCGACCGCTTCGTCCCGCTGGACAGCCTGCTGGGCACGCCGGTCGGCTGACAGCCGGCGCCGTCCGAGCGAACGAGGGGGGCGCGCCTGGCGCGCCCCCTTTGTCGTCAGTGGATTTTGCTCTCGTTCGGGCTGCCGTCGCGCCGGTAGACATGGACGTGGTAGGCCGCCATCGGATTTTCGTCGAGATAGCGGAGCAGCTCCTGCTCCGTTCGCTGCGTGGCGCTGCGGATCAGCACCTGCCACGCGGGCTCCATCGTCGCGCGCATGGTCTCGCTGTGCGGCAGCATGATGAAGCCGGCCCATTCCGGGTCGAAATCGGCCAGATAGCTCTTGGTGTAGTGCTTCATCATCGCCGCGTCGTTGACGTTGACGCTTTCCATGTTTTCGAAACAGACACGCAGATCCATCGCCGGTCTCCTCATGCAAAAAGGTCGCAAACCCGCCGATAGCCCCCGCCCAACAGCCTGCAAGGGACGGGTGCAGGTCCGCGATGCTCGCTCGTGAAAACAGCCGTAACAGTGAGATGGTACGCCGCAGGTGTGAAAAACAAGGGATCGTCGACAGCCCAGGCGACGCTTTTCCACCGTCACCCATGCAAGGGGCGCAGGCTGCACCATTGGTCATAACCCCGCGTTTTCAGGTTCGCCGATTGCACGAGTCCTGTAAAATCGCTGTGACACTCCTTACGCGATCACGATGACCGACCCCTCGCCTGCCTCCGACACTCCCATCCGCATCCTTATCGTCGAAGACGAGAGCCTCGCCGCCATGGCTTTGGAGGAGGTTCTGGGCATGCTCGGCTTCGTCGTCGTCGGGATCGAGGACAATGCGGACGATGCGGTCGCGGCGGCGGAGCGGCTGCGTCCGGACATCGTGATGATGGACATCCGCCTGCTGGGGCCGCGCGACGGGATCGAGGCGGCGGTGGCGATCCGCAAGCGGACCGGCATCCGCTGTATCTTCACCTCCGCCTTCGGCGACCCCGAAACCCGCCACCGCGCCGCCGAATGCGATCCCTTCGGCTTCGTCCGCAAGCCCTACTTCCCGGCAGAACTACAACGGGCGCTGAGTCAGGCGACGGAGACGTTGCAGGGCCAAGTTTAGAAAAGCGTCGGCGCAGGCCTTCTTCCCAAACACAAATCGGCCCCCGCGCGTCGCCGCGCGGAGGCCAACCGGTTCCGGAGGAAGACAACGAAAGACCGGATCAGCCGAACTTGTAGCTGATGCCGTAGCCGCCGCGCGGGTAGTCCCAGGCGATGTTGCCCTTGTCCTGGCAGACGACGCGGCAGGTGCCGCATTCCAGGCAGCCGTCGGTCACCAGCGTCACGCCGCCGGTCTCGTTCTTGCTGTAGCAGGCCGCCGGGCAGCAGAAGGTGCAGGCCTGCCGATCGCAGCTCTTGCACGCCTCCTCGCTCTTGATCTGGATGTGCGGGCGGCTCTCATCGACGATGTAGCGGTTCTGATAGAGCTTCTCTTCGACCTTGACCACAATGCTCATCGCACGGCCCTCACCAGCTTGATTGCGTCACCGACCAGACCCATCACCGAGCGGCGCTTGACGAAGGCCTTCATGATCGCCTTCTCCTTCGTCTTCTTGTCGACGCTGTCGACGGTGAACCAGTTGTGGGCAGCCGCAGTGATCTCGTCGGGGTAGGCGCCGAAGAACTGCTTGTTGCCGTGCATGATGCCGGGCAACTCCCGGTACTTCTTCAGGTCCTTCATGATGAAGCTGTCGTCCAGCTTCTTCTTGTAGGCGGCGAGGTTCGATGCGGTGAAGCCCTTGCCGGCCGCCTTCAGCTCCAGCACCGTCTCCGCCGCCATGCGGCCCGACGCCATGGCGAGGTTGGAGCCCTCGCGGTGGGCGGCATTGTTGAAGTGGGCGGCATCGCCGACCACCATCCAGCCGTCGCCGTAGAGCTGCGGGATCGCCTTGTATCCGCCTTCCGGGATCATGTGGGCGGCGTATTCCTTCATCTCGGCGCCTTCGATCAGCGGCCGGATGACCGGGTGCTTCTTCAGCTCCTCCAGCATCCGGTAGGGCGGGCAGTCGCCGTTCTTGAAGTCGGAGATCAGGCAGCCGATGCCGATCGTCAGCGATTCCTTGTTGGTGTAGAGGAAGGCGGTGCCGACCATCCCCTTGGTCACCTTGCCCATGATCTCGATGACGACGCCTTCGTCCTCCTTGATGCCGAAGCGCTGCTGGATCAGCTCCGGATCGATGAAGAGGATTTCCTTGACCGCCAGCGCCACATTCTCCGGCGCGGCCTCGTCCTGCAACCCGGCGCGCTTGGCGAGCAGGGCGTTGACGCCGTCGGCCATGATGACGACGTCGGCGTGAATCTCGCCGCCTTCGCGGTCGGTGCGAACGCCGATGACCTTGCCCGACGCATCGCGGATCAGTTCGGTCACCGTCGTCTCGCAGATCTGGAGACCGCCGACCTTGCGGATCTGCTCGCCCCACCATTTGTCGATGTTGGCGCGGATGATGGTATAGCGGTTCGGCTTGTCGCTGTTGAAGGCTTCCGAGCGGTAGTTGGTGCCGACGTAATTGTCGTCGCCCAGCAGCCAGACGCGCTGTTCGATGATGTGGCGCTCGGTCGGGCAATCGTCCCGGAAGTCCGGGATGATCTTCTCCAGCTCATGGGCGTACATGATGCCGCCCTGGACGTTCTTGGCGCCGGGATACTCGCCGCGCTCAAGCTGAAGCACTTTCAGCCCCTGCTTGGCCAGCGTGTAGGTCGCGGCGTTGCCGGACGGGCCGGCACCGATGACGATGGCGTCGAACTTTTCGACCATGTCGACAGGCTCCTTTCTCGTCCGGCGGTCAGCCGGCCATGCGGTTTACGGAGAGCCGGCGGCCGAAGGCATCGGTCAGCGCCGGCAGGATCTTCAGTGCGTCGCCGACCAGACCCAGATGGGCGAAGTCGAAGATCGTCGCATTCGGATCGGTGTTGATCGCCAGGATCAGGTCCGACTTCTCCATGCCGACCCGATGCTGGATGGCGCCGGAGATGCCGGCGGCGATGTAGAGCTTCGGCCGCACCGTCTTGCCGGTCTGCCCGACCTGACGGTCGTTGCCGGCCCAACCGGCCTGGACCAGCGGGCGGGTCACCCCGACCTCGGCACCCAGCACCTTGGCGAGGTCGAAGACCAGCTTCATGTTCTCGACCTTGCCCAGCCCCTTGCCGGCCGACACGATGATGTCGGCGAAGGCCAGCTGCGCCTCGTTCTGCTCGCGGTCGGCGATGAAGTTCAGGACCTTGGTGACGATGTCCTCTTCGCGGAGATCCGGCTGGATTTCGATGACGCGGCCGGTGCGGGCGTCGTCGCGCTCCGGCATCGCCATCACGCGCGGACGGACGGTGGCCATCTGCGGCCGGTAGGCCAGCGTCTGGATGGTGCAGAGCAGCGTGCCGCCGAAGGTCGGCCGGGTGGCGGCCAGCGAGCGGTTGTCGGCGTAGATGTCCAGCTCGGTGCAGTCGGCGGTCAGGCCGGTCGCCAGCGTGGTGGCGATGGCGCCGGCCAGATCGCGGCCCAGCGTGGTGGCGCCCAGCAGCACGATCTCCGGCTTGTGCGTGTTCACCACGTCGGTCATCACGCGGCAATAGGGGTCGGTGCGGTAGTCGGTCAGCGCCGGGTCGGTCACCTTGTAGACGATGTCGGCGCCATAGCTGATGGCGTCGCCGCAGATGCGGTTCAGGTCGGGGCTTTCGGCACCCAGCACCACGGCGCCGACCTCCACCCCCAGCTTGTCGGCCAGCTTGCGGGCTTCGCCCAGCAACTCCAGCGACACGGAGTGGACGATGCCGCGCTCCTGCTCCACGATCACCCAGACGTTCTGGTAAACCTTCAGGTGTTCGGGAAGCTGGAACTTGCGGCCCTGGGGCTTGCTCGGTTCGCTCATCGTCGGGTCTCCCGCGGATGGATCGTCAAAGCCCGGCCGCGGCGCGGGCGAGCAGGTCGCCGGCCAGCTTGGGCTGGGCGGCGAAGATGGCGTCGATGGCGGCGGCGGCCATCGCGTCGGGGGTATCGGCATCGGCGACGATCATCTTCGCCTTCTCCGCCCGCGGCTTCGGCACGAACACCTTCGACACCACGGTCGGCGAGCCCTTCAGGCCGACGCGGCCCTCCTCGGCGCCGGTGAAGTCGCGGCTCCAGGTCTTCAGCTCGTAGCGGGCGGCGCGGAACAGATCGTCCATCTTGCCGAAGCGGATGGTGTTGGTCCCCTCCAGCATGGTGATCATGCAGGGCAGCTTGGTCTTGAGCACCTGCACGCCGCCTTCGGAGCGGCGCTGCACCACGATCTCCTTGGACGCGATGTCCAGATCCTCGATCTTGGTGATGTAGGTCAGCTGTTCGAAGCCGAGCCGGGTGGCGATGCCGGGGCCGACCTGGGCGGTGTCGCCGTCCACCGTCTGCTTGCCGCAGAAGACGATGTCGACCGGATCCTCCTCCGCCAGCTTCTGGATGGCCGAGGTCAGGGCGTAGGAGGTCGCCAGCGTGTCGGATCCCGCGAACTTGCGATCGGTCAGCAGCACCGCATCGTCGGCCCCGAGCGACAGCGCCTTGCGCAGCGAGGTCTCCGCCATCGGCGGCCCCATGGTCAGCACGGTGACGCGGGCGCCCACCTTGTCCTTCAGCCGCAGCGCCTCTTCGAGCGAGAACAGATCGAAGGGGTTGATGATGGCGGGCACGCCCTGCCGCATGATGGTGTTGGTGACGGGATGGATGCGGATCTGGGCGCTGTCGGGCACCTGTTTGATACAGACGACGATGTGCATCCCGTTCTCCTTGGCTTCCGCTCTCGCTGTGACGCGCATGTGGGTTTGGGGCCGGCACCGGGCCGGGATACACCCCAGACAGCAAGCAGCGTGCCAGCCGGCAGAGACCGGCCAAGCCACGGGAAACACTGGAGATTTTCAAAAGTCGGAAAGCGCCCTCCCCGTGTCGCAAAGGCGACAAGGGGACGCGCATGTCGGTTTCGCTACAGCCCCGGCGGGTGCGGACTCAGACCGTCTCGATGTGGGCGACGACCCGCTCCAGCTCCACGCCGACGCGGGCGACCATGTCGGCGATGCCGTCCAGCCGGTGGTCGATCACCGCCAGCTCCACCGCATCGGCGGCGGCGGCGAGGTCGCGGGCGCCGACGGTGCGCGAGGAGCCCGCCAGCTTGTGGGCGGCCTGCCGCACCTCGTCCCAGATCTCGCCGGCCAGTGCGTCGACCAGCCAATGGTGCGAGGCGCTGTTGGATGTCACGAACTCGCCAAGCAGATGCCGGACGAACTCGCTGTCGCCGTCGAACAGCGCGGTCAGTGCCTCAAGGTCGAGCGGCGGCAGGTCGGCGATGGCAAGAGCGGGGGCGGGAGTAGGCCGGGGCGAGGGCTGCGATTCCGGTTGCTGCAACCCGCCGGTCGCCGGCTCCTTGTTCTGCAACGGATCGTCCAAATCCTCCCCCTCCCCGGTTTCGCCGTCCGCCGGCGGCAGGAAACGGTCCACCACCCGGCGCAGGTCGGCAAGGCTGACCGGTTTCGCCAGCGTGTCGTCCATGCCCGCGAGAAGGCAAAGCTGGGCCTCGTTCTCCGTCGCGTTGGCGGTGATGGCGACGATGGGCAGGCGAACACCGCTTTCCCCCTCTGCCGCGCGGATGCTGCGGGCCAGTTCCATGCCGTCCATCTCCGGCATCTGGCAGTCGGTCAGCAGCAGGCCGTGGCCGCCGGCCCGCCACAGGGCCAGCGCCTGGGCGCCGTCCTCCGCCGTCTCCATCACATGGCCGAGCAGGGTCAGCTGGCGCTGGATGACCTGGCGATTGGTCGGATGGTCTTCCGCCACCAGGATCAGCCGGCCCCGTGCCCGTGCCTCCTCCACCGTGGGCAGGCGGCGGCGGCCGGCGGCCGGGGCGGCGGGCTCCGGCGCGGGTTGCCGGTCGGCGCGCCCGCCCTCCCCCACCGCCATCCGGCCGGCGGCGGCCAGGACGGCGCGGACCAGCCCGACCCGGCGCACCGGCCGGCCGAGCACCACCGTGCCGGCCCCTGAGGCCCCCAGTTCCGCCGCATCGCCGGAACTCAGCGCGTCGCCGCCGATCACCACGCGCCCGCGCACCCGGCCGCGCGGGTCGCGGTCCAGCGCCGCGGTGTCGCTGCCGAGCGTCGAGACCAGCACATCGCAGGCGGCGGTCGGCAGCAGGGTGCGCAAGGCGGCGGCGGCGTCGGCCGCCTCCACCACCTGGGCTCCGTCGGCGTTCAGGTAGCGGGCGAGAAAGCCGCGCTCCTGCGCATCCGCCGCCAGGAGCAGGACGGTCACCCCCTGCAGCGGGGCCCGCTGCGTCACGGCCAGCTCGTCCACCGCAACCAGATCGGCGGCGAAGGTGAACCAGAAGGTGGAGCCGACATTGACCTCGCTGTTGACGCCGATGTCGCCGCCCATCAGTTCGGCCAGGCGCCGGCAGATCGACAGCCCCAGCCCGGTGCCGCCGAAGCGGCGGGTGGTCGAAGCCTCCGCCTGGGTGAAGGGACGGAACAGGCGGGTCTGGTTTTCCCTGGAGATGCCGATGCCGGTGTCCGTCACCGCGACGCGGATGATGACGCGGTCGCCGTCGAAATGCGCCAGTTCCACCCGCACGGTGACCGAGCCGGACTGGGTGAACTTCACCGCATTGCCGGCGATGTTGAACAGCACCTGCCGGATGCGGACCGGATCGCCGACGACCTCCGCCGGCAGGTCGGGGTCGATGTAGGTGACCAGCGACAGCCCCTTGGCCCTGGCACCCGGCGCCAGCGTGTCGGCCACCCCCTCCACCACATTGGCGAGCGCCACCGGCACCCGTTCCAGATCGAGCCGGCCGGCTTCGATCTTGGAGAAGTCAAGGATGTCGTTGATGATGGTCAGCAGGGCGCCGGCCGATTCCCGCACCACACTGACCAGCTCGCGCTGGTCGCCGGTCAGGCTGGTGTGCTCCAGCAGTTCCAGCATGCCCTGGATGCCGTTCATCGGCGTGCGGATCTCGTGGCTCATGGTCGCCAGGAACAGCGACTTCGCCTGGTTGGCCGCCTCCGCCTCCGACCGCGCCGCCTCCGCCGCCACGCGCGCCGCAACCAGATCCTGCGTGCGCTCCGCCACCTGCCGTTCCAGGCTGCGGTTCAGCTCGGTCAGTTCCTCGTAGAGGTGGACATTGTCGAAACCGATGGCGACCTTGGCGCAGAACACTTCCAGCAGCCGCCGCTCGTCGGCCGTCAGGGCGCGACCATGCCCGAGATAGACCACGGTGTCGTGCCGGCGGGTGGCGGAGCGGAAGACCAGAACGCTGTGCCCGCGCTCATAGCGGTTGCGGCCATCGGCCAGCGCCGCGATCACCGCCTGTGCCGCGTCGGGCGGCAGCGCCAGGAAGAGCGGGATCCCTTCCATCCCGACATGGCAGCCGGCACCGCCCAGCACCAGCGGCTCCGCCGGCCGCGGCCCGTCGCACAGGCGGCTGACCAACGCCACCCCGCCCGCCCCCCCGCCCGAAGTGGGCCCATTGGCGGGCGGACAGACGCCGACGATCTGGGCCACGGCATGGCGGACGAACTCCGCCATCGTCCGCTTGCCCAGCAGGGTGGAGGAGGAATCCAGGATGCGCTCCAGCCCCTCCCGGTGATCCTCGATGGCGGTGATGTCCTGATAGCCGCGCAGCGCGGCGACGACGGAGGTGAACAGCTTCTGCGCCGTCAGCTCGGTCTTCGATTTGTAGTCGTTGATGTCGTAGCTGAGGATGACGTCGCGTTCCGGCGCCTGCCCCGGCTGGCCGGTGCGCAGGATGATGCGCACACGGCGGTTGCTCAGCTCGCTGCGGATGTAGCGGACCAGCCGCAGCCCGGCGTCGTCCGATTCCATCACGACGTCCAGCAGGATCACCGCGATGGCCGGGTTGTCGCGCAGCACCCCGCGCGCCTCCGCCGCGGTGGCGGCCGACAGGAACTGCGCCGGGCGTCCTTCGAAGGTGAAGCCGCGCAGCACCATCTTGGTGGTGGCATGGATGGCCGGGTCGTCGTCGACGATCAGGATCAGCCAGGGTTCGACCGGCTCCGCAGCCTCGGCAACCGCCTCGACGGCGGGCTCCTCTTCCGCGAACAGGAATTCGTCGCTCATCACGGTCCCCCGGCGAACTTGCCGCGCTTTTTCCACCCCGACGCGCAGCCCAAAGCGCTGGCGACCTTAGCATAGGTCGGGGAATGACCGCCAGTCGGCCCCCCTCCGGCCGCCATCGGGTGGCCATCGGGCGGAAACGGTGGATTTGCCCGGCGGCAGCCGCCATGGTGGCGCCGTTTTCCATCGCGCATGTGCCGTCATGAACCTGCTTGCCTGCATCCACGACAAGGCCCCGCTGATCGAGGCGCGGGATCCCGACCTGGGCGACCTGTTCCCGCCCGGCTTTCTCGACCTGTACGAGGTGCACAGCTACCGCAACGCCGCGCGCATCCTGGCCCATGCCTGCACGGCCGAGTTCCGCGAGATCACCGAACGGCTGATGGAATTCCGCATCCGCACCGAGGACATCGTGGCGTCCGGCGGCAACAAATCGCAGATCGCCAAGACGATGGAGCGGATGCTGAACCCGCTGGGCTGGAACGAGACGCGCATCCGCGGCGACCTGTTCATCACCAAGATGATCGTGACGCACGAGGAGAAGCGCCGCGTCGCCGGCAAGAACCGCGGCCAGACCGTCACCGAACAGCGCCAGCGCGAGGAGCTGTACAAGGTCAACGGCTTCATCGACGGGCACAAGATCGACTTCGTGAAGGGGCGGGTGTCCTTCGACCTGGAATGGAACAGCAAGGACCAGACCTTCGACCGCGACCTCTACGCCGCCCGCACTTTCTACGAATGCGGCATCGTCAATGCCGGCGTCCTGCTGACCCGCAGCGCCGAGTTGATCCCGCTGTTCACCGAGGTGGCGCGGCGGGTCGAGATGAAGAACTTCCAGAACAAGTACGGTGCCAGCACCACCTGGATGAAGAAGCTGCTCTACCGCCTGGACGCCGGCCGCGGCGGCGGCTGCCCGGTGCTGGCGCTCGGCATCCGTCCGGCGCTGGTGTCGGATTTCGACGAATGGAAGGACAGCCACCCGGTGGTGCGGCAGACGGCAACCTTCGACGTCGACACCGGGGCGGAGGACGAGGACGATCTGTGGTGAGGACGCCGGGGAGCGCTGACCAGGGCCCTCACCGGCCTTCTCACGCGAACTTGCGGTCGGTCAGCAGCAGCCGCACCGCGAACCCCAGGAACAGCACGCCGGCGATGCCGTCCAGCGCCGTGCGGACGCGCGGGCTGGACAGGACGCGCCGCGCGGCGCCGGCACTGAGCGCGGCGATGCCGACCAGATAGAGACCGCCCAGCACCGAGATGATGTTGCCGAGGATGAAGGTCTGCAACGCCACATGACCCAGCTCGGGGGCGATGAACTGGGGCACGAAGGCCAACTGGAACAGTATGATCTTCGGATTCAGCAGGTTGGTCAGCAGCGCCTGGACGAAGACGCGGCCCGTGCCCGCCGGGGCCGGGGCCTCGATGGACGGGGCGGGCTCGGCACCGCGGCTGGCCCAGACGCTCCACAGCGACCGCAGGCCGATCCAGGCGAGATAGGTGCCGCCGGCATAGCGCAGCAGGTCGAACAGCGACGCCGACGCCGCGATCAGGGCGGAGATGCCGGCGGCGGCCAGCAGCGAATGCACGGTGTTGCCGACGCAGATCCCGATGGTGGCCACCACGCCCGCCTGCCGGCCATCGGCGATGCTGCGGGTCAGCACCAGAAGCGAATCCGGTCCCGGTGCCAGGACCAGCACACAGACGGCGACCATATAGAGTTGCAGCAGATGGAGGTCGAGCGGCAGGGTCATCGCGGGACGGGCCTTCGGGCAAGAGGCTTGATCGAGCGGGCTCAGGCAGGGGGCTTGGGGTGCTCAGTCGGGCCAGCGGCGGTGGATCCACAGCCATTGCGCCGGCTTGTCGCGGATCCAATCCTCCAACAGACGGTTCAGCCTTTCCATAAGAATTCGCGCATCCGCATTGCGGTCGCCGCTGGTCGGGTATTCCTCCGGCGGCAGGACGGTGAGGCGGAAATTGGCACCCTCCAGCCGCTCGGTCCGTGTGGGGCAAAGCGGCAGGTTCAGCTTGATGCCCAGGACGGCCGCCGCCGGAGCGGTCATCGCGTCGCGGCCGAAGAAGGGCACCGGGATGCCGTCGTTCATCTTCTGGTCGATCAGCATGCCGACATGGCCGCCCCTGGTCAGATGGCGCAGCAGCATGCGCGCGCCGTCCGGTCCCTTGGGGATCTGGGGTCCCGACGCCACTCCGCGCAGCTTCAGCAGCAGCTCGGCGACGATCGGGTTGTTTGGGGCGCGGTAAACCGCACCGACCTCCAGCCCATGCAGGCGGGCGGCGACCGGCTGCACCTCCCAGTTCGCCAGATGGCCGGTAACGATGATGCCGGCCTTGCCGTCCTCGCGCAGCCTGTCGACGTGTTCCGCGCCGACCACCTCGACCCGCTCACGGCCGATCTGCTCCAGATGCGGGTATTCGGCGATGGTGCGGCCGAGATTGTCCCACATCCCGCGAACGATCGCCTCGATCTCCGCCCTGCCCTTCTCCGGAAAGGCGCGGGTCAGATTGCGCCGGGCACGGCCGCTGTTGGGCAGCCACGGCCCCACCGTCCGTCCGATCCAGCCGCCGAGCGCCGACGCGCGGTCGAGCGGCAGCGCCCGGAACAGCCGGCAGATGCCGTGGACCAGCATTCCCTCCACCGGGTAGCCGATCCGGCGCGTCAGCCATTTCTGCAACGGGCTACGCGGCTTGGCCATCGGGGCTTCCTTTCAGCGAAACAGGAGTCAGCAACGCGGCGAGCGCGCTCTCGTCCGCCCAGCGCACCGACACCGGCAGGACGGCGATCTTCGCCCGCAACTCCGGCGGCAGGCGGACGGCGTCCTTGGCAGTGGTGACGGGCAAGGCGCCCAGCGCCGCGGCGCGGTCGATCAGCGCCGCCACCTCGGCCGGGCGGTAGGGATGGTGGTCGGCGAAGGGCACGCGCTCCGCGATGCGGGCGCCGAGCGCCTCCAGCGTCGCGAAGAATTTCTCCGGCCGGCCGATGCCGGCGAAGGCCAGCACGTCGCGGCCAACCAGACGCGCGGCGGCCTCCGGATCGGGCTCCAGCCGGGCCGCCAGCACCGGGCGTCCGCCGGCCAGCGCGGCAAGGCCGTGGCGGTCCTCGCCCAGGATCACCAGCGCATCGGCGCGGGCGAGGCCGTCGGCCACCCGTTCCCGCAGCGGCCCCGCCGGCACCAGCCGGCCGTTGCCGAAGCCGACCGCACCATCGGCCACGATCAGCGACAGATCCTTGTGCAGGGCCGGGTTCTGGAACCCGTCATCCATGACGATTGCCCCGGCACCGGCGGCAACCGCGCGCTCCGCCCCGGCCAGCCGGTCGCGCGCCACCCAGCAGGGCGCCGCCCCGGCCAGCAGCAGCGCCTCGTCACCGACATCGGCGGCGGCGTGGCGGCCGGGATCGACCGCCAGCGGACCGGCCTCCCGCCCGCCATGGCCGCGGGTCAGCGCATGGGCGGCGACGCCGCGGGCCTGCAAGGCCGCGATCACGGCCAGCCCGACCGGCGTCTTGCCGGCGCCGCCCGCCACCAGATTGCCGACGCAGACCACCGGAACGCCGACCCGGCGCGGAACGGTCCCGGCGATGCGCCGCCGCCCGGCCAGCCCATAGAGCGCCCCCAGCGGAGCCAGCAGGGTGGAGGCGAGGCCGGGCGGCCGGTACCAGAAGGCGGGGGTCTTCACGGCGGCGCGTCCCCTCAGGCAGCCGTCCGGATGCCGGCCGCGCCCAGCACCGGAGCCAGCGCCGCCAGCGCCCGGTCGATGATCCGCCGGTTGTCCGCGGTCACCCGTGCCGCACCCGCGACGATGCGCTCGCGCGCCCGGTCATCGGTCAGCAGCCGGCGCGCCTCGCGGGTCAGCGCCTCGCCATCCGCCACCGGCAGGGCGCCGCCGGCAGCCTCCAGCATGTGGGTGATCTCGCCGAAATTGAACATGTGCGGGCCATACAGAACGGCACAGCCGAGCTGCGCCGGCTCCACCGGGTTCTGTCCGCCATGGGGGATGAAGGACCCGCCCATGCACACCACCGGTGCCGCACGGTAGAACAGCCCAAGCTCGCCCATGGTGTCGGCGACATAGACGGCATGCTCGGGCCCCGGCAGGAGATGCCCGGAGGTCCGTTGAAGAACCGGCAGGCCGCGCGCCCGCATCAGCTCCGCGATGGCGTCGCCGCGATGGGCATGGCGCGGGGCGATCACCGTCAGCAGGCCGGGCAGCAGCGGGGCCAGCGCGGCATGGACCGCCGCGGCGATTTCATCCTCTCCGGGGTGAGAGCTGGCGAGCAGCCAGACCGGCCGGCCGGCCAGGGATGCCCGCAGCGGCTCCATCGAATCGGCGACGGCGGGGGGAGGCTCGGCGGAGAATTTCAGGTTGCCGACGCTGGCGACGCCGGAAGCGCCGAGCCGGCGCAGCCGTTCCGCATCGCCTTCGGTCTGGGCCAGCGTGACCTGGAAGGTCGACAGCAGGCCGCCGATCAGCCCCGGCGCGTTGCGCCAGCGCGAAAAGCTGCGTTCGGACATGCGGGCATTGACCAGCGCCGCCGGGATGGAGCGGGCGCGGATGCCGGCCAGCAGGTTCGGCCAGATCTCCGATTCCGTCCACAGCACCGCGTCGGGCCGCCAATGGTCGAGGAAACGCTCGACCGCCCCCGGCAGATCGACCGGCACATACTGGTGGATCGCGCGCTGCGGAAGCCGCCGGCCCATCAGCTCGGCCGAGGTGACGGTGCCGGTGGTCATCAGCACGGTCAGGTCGGACGCGCCGTCCAGCAGCCGGCCAACCAGCACGAGGACCGAGTTCGCCTCCCCCACGCTGGCCGCGTGGATCCAGACCAGCGGACCGGCCGGCCGGGCTTGCGATGCCACGCCGAACCGCTCCGCCTGGCGCACGGGGTCTTCCTTGCCGGCGGCACGGCGCCGGTCGAGATAGAGGCGCACCGCCGGCCCGGCAACGGTCGTCAGGCCACGGTAGAGGGAATGCAGCATCAAGGTCCGGAACAGGAAACGTACGACAACGGGCGCGTTGCCGGCACCCCTGATACGGACCACCGGCGACGCGCCCGGCGGCACCTTAGCACGCGGCAACGGTTCCGTAACAGGGGCCGGTGCGACGCAGCCCCCTGACCGCCACACACCCCGTTCAGGCAAACGGCCGCAGGTTCGACAGGAACTGTTCGGCCGAGCGGCGCCAGGAATAGCCCAGCGCATAGTCGCGGCAGGTCTGCGCCGGGATCGCCAGCGCCCCTTCGACCGCGCGTTTCAGATCCTCGTCCAGGCAGCCGGCGCCGGAGCCGTTCACCACGTCCAGCGGTCCGGGCACCGGATAGGCCGCCACCGGCACGCCGGATGCCAGCGCCTCCAGCAGCACCAGCCCGAAGGTGTCGGTGCGGGACGGGAAGACGAAGACGTCGGCGGCGGCGTAATGCCTCGCCAGATCCTCGCCATGCTTGGCGCCGACCCAATGGACGGCCGGATACTTGCGCTGCAACTCCTCCCGCGCCGGGCCGTCGCCCACCACCACCTTGGTGCCGGGCAGGTCAAGACGCAGGAAATCCTCCAGGTTCTTTTCCACCGCCACGCGCCCGACATACATCGACACCGGACGCGGCAGATCGAGGAAGTCCTTGTCGCGGGGCCGGAACAGCTCGGTGTCGACGCCGCGGGTCCAGCGGCGGATGTTGGCGAAGCCGCGGGTCGTCAGCGCGTCCTCGATGGTCTGGGTCGCCACCATCACCGCCGAGGACGGCTTGTGGAAGCGGCGCACCACCGCATAGGACAGCGCCAGCGGGATCGGCGCGCGGTCGCGCACATATTCGGGAAAGCGGGTGTGGTAGGCGGTGGTGAAGGGCTTGCCATGCTTCAGGCAATAGGAGCGCGCGGCAAAGCCGAGCGGCCCTTCGGTGGCGATGTGGATGCAGTCGGGCCGCAGGCCGTCGATCATCGCCCACAAGCGCCGCTTCGCCCCAAGCGCCAGCCGGATTTCCGGATATGTCGGCATCGGCAGGGTGCGGAAGCGGTCGGGGCCGATCACCTCGACGCTGTGGCCCATCGCCTCCAACTCCCCGCGCACGGTGCCGATGGTGCGCACGACGCCGTTCACCTGCGGGTGCCAGGCATCGCTGACGATCAGGATGTTCACGCCGCTTCCCGTTCCTTCGCCGTGAGTTCCTTCGCCTTGATCTTGCCGCCGGTGGGGCTGCTGCTGGGGCCGGTGGTGGCAAGCCGCTGCGCCATGACCTCCGTCCAGTGGATGATTTCCAGCGCGCCACTGTCGTGCTCGACCAAGGCGGTGCAGGACTCGACCCAATCGCCGTCGTTGCAATAGAGGATTCCTTCGATGTCGCGCATCTCGGCGGTGTGGATGTGGCCGCAGACGACACCGTCGACCTTGCGGCGGCGGGCTTCCTCGCCCAGGGCTTCTTCGTATTTGCCGATGAATTCGACCGCTGTCTTCGCCTTGTGCTTCAGGTAGGCCGACAGTGACCAGTAATTGAAGCCGAGCTTGCGGCGCACCCAGTTGAACAGGGTGTTGACGTGCAGCAGCGTGACGTAGGCGTGGTCGCCGAGCAGGGCCAGCCACTTGGCGTAGCGCACAACCGCGTCGAACTTGTCGCCGTGGGTGATCAGCAGGCGGCGGCCGTCGGCGGTGGTGTGGACCCATTCATCCACCACATGCACGCCGCCGAATTGCAGCCCGACATAATCGCGCGCCGCCTCGTCGTGGTTGCCGGGGATGTAATAGACCTCCACCCCCTTGCGGGCGCGGCGCATGATCTTCTGCACAACGTCGTTGTGGGCCTGCGGCCAGTGCCAGCTTTTCTTCAGCCGCCAGCCATCGACGATGTCGCCGACCAGGAACAGGTGATCCGATTCGGTGTGCTTCAGGAAATCGAGAAGCAGTTCCGCCTGACAGCCGCGCGTTCCAAGATGAACGTCGGATATCCAAATGCTGCGGTAACGCTTGACCGCTGGGACGGCGTCCATCTTCCGCTCCGTCGTCGCCATGGCCGATGGCCATCAAGACAACTGCCGTATAAAGGAAAGAGGCATGCCTTGACAACGATTTGAAACAGCCGCACCTATTCGACACAAAGATTTGGGCTATCGTCATACCGTCGCAGTTTTACTGTAATGGAACCGCCGCAAGCCCTTCACTGTTCTGCAACAGAAGGCGCCTCTGGCGCCGGTCGAGGAGAGCGAATCGGTGCGCGACACGGTTCTGGTGGGCGAAAGCCCGGCGGTTGGCACGGGCAGCGGCGAGGATGCGGCCATCGACGTGCGGCGGCTGCTGATGATCCACAACCCGACCGCCGGCGGCCGGCGGGCACGGCGGCTTCGCGCGGTGGTCGCCCGGCTGGAGGCGCACGGCATCGGCGTCACCGTCAGGCCGACCGGCAGGCGCGGCGATGCGGAAGAGTTCGCCCGCGCGGCCGATCCCGCCGATGTGGATGCGGTGGTGGCGGCCGGCGGCGACGGCACCATCAACGAGGTCATCAACGGGCTGGCCGCCCATGCCGAGGCGGGCCGGCCGCTGCCGCTCGGCATCGTGCCGATGGGCACCGCCAATGTGCTGGCGGCCGAACTGGGCCTGACGATGGATGCGGAGCGCATCGCGACGGCGATTGCCGGCGGGCGGCTGACGATGATCTGGCCGGCCCAGGCGAACGGGCGGGTGTTCTCGCTGATGGCCGGGGTCGGGCTGGACGCGCGGGTGGTGGAGCGGGTCGACCCCAGGGTGAAGCGGCTGATCGGCAAGGGCGCCTATGTCGCCGAGACGCTGGTGCAGCTGGCGACGCGGCCCGATCACCGCTATCGGGTCACTCTGGACGACGGGGAGGCACAGGAACTGGCGTCGGTCATCGTCGCCAAGGGGCATTTCTACGGCGGCCGCTTCATCTGCGCGCCCGATGCGCGGCTGACGGAGCCGGAGCTGCATGTCTGCCTGTTCCCGCGCGGCGGGCGGCTGAACGCGCTGCGCTATGTCTGGGGCGTCACCGCCGGGCGGCTGTCGCGCTTTCCGGACTATCGGGTGGTGACGGCCAGGCGCGTGCGGATCGAGGGGCCGGCCGGCGACGGGCTGTTCGCCGACGCGGTGCAGGGCGATGGCGACGTGCTGGCGCGGCTGCCGGTGGAGATCACGCTGACGGGGTGGCGGTTGCCGGTGCTGGCAGGGTGAGGGTTTCCGATCACTTTCCGATCACCGGGACGGCGGCAGGCCCCGCGCCGCCCGCGCCTGCTCCTGCAACGCCACGTAATGGTGCCAGACCAGCCGCGCCGCCAGCGAGCGATGGGGCCGCCACGGCTCCGCCACCTCGATCAGCTGCCTGGCATTCGGCTTGTCCGCCCAGCACTTCAGCCGCTGGACGCCCAGCTGGATCGCCAGGTCGCCGATGGGCCAGATGTCCGGCCGGCCGAGCGTGGTCATCAGATAGACCTCCGCACTCCAGCGCCCGATGCCTTTCAGCGCGACGAGTTGGGCAATCGCCTCCTCGTCGGGCAGGTCATGGATGATGTTGAAATCGAGCCGGCCACTCGCCACCGCCTCGGCAAGGCCGCGGGCGTAGCCGATCTTCTGGCGGGAGAACCCGCAGGCGCGCAAGCTGTCGTCGTCGAGCGCCAGGATGGCGTCGGGGGTGACGGTGCCGCCCAGCCGGTCCCGCAGCTTGGCCCAGAGCGCCAGCGCCACCGTGGTGGAGAGCTGCTGCTCCATCACCATGCGCAGCAGGCCGACGAAGCCGGTCGGCCGGGTGAAGTCGCGGATCACCGGACCGCCGACGCGCAGGCATTCGGCGAAAATGGGGTCGAGCGCGGCCAGATGTTCAACGCTCATCTGCCGCGCTCCACTCCAGCAAACCGCTCAATCGAGGCTGACGGCGGATCAGGCCACCAGCTCGATGGCGTAGTCCTCGATCACGGTGTTGGCGAGCAGCTTGCTGCACATCGCCTCGACCTCTTTGCGGGCGGTCGCCTCGTCGGTGCTCTTGAGCTGCAGCTCGATCACCTTGCCGGCGCGGACGTCCTCGACGCCGTCGAAGCCCAGCGTGTGCAGCGCGTGCGCAATGGCCTTGCCCTGGGGGTCGAGAACGCCGCGCTTGAGGGTGACGTGAACCTTGGCCTTCATCGGATGTCCGCTCGCTTTACGGTGTTGGGTGGAGGGGTGGTTACTGAATGGCGGTCACTGGATCGTCTTGGGACCCTTGACGTCGCTCGGGCCGCCTTCCGGCAGGATGCCGAGGCGCCGCGCGACCTCCTGATAGGCTTCCTCGACACGGCCCAGATCCTGGCGGAACCGGTCCTTGTCCAGCTTCTCGTTGGTCTTGACGTCCCACAGGCGGCAGTTGTCGGGGCTGATCTCGTCCGCCAGGACGATCCGCATCTCCTCGTTCTCCCACAGCCGGCCGAACTCCAGCTTGAAGTCGACCAGCTTGAGCCCGATGCCGAGGAAGAGGCCGGACAGATAATCGTTCACGCGCAAGCTGAGCGCGACCATGTCATCGAGATCCTGAGGAGCCGCCCAGCCGAAGGCGGTGATGTGCTCCTCCGAGACCATCGGGTGGTTCAGCTCGTCCGACTTGTAGTAGTATTCGATGATCGACCGCGGCAGCGGCGTGCCTTCGGGAATCCCGAAGCGGCGCGACAGGCTGCCGGCGGCGACGTTGCGGACGACGACCTCGATCGGGATGATCTCCACCTCGCGCACCAGCTGCTCGCGCATGTTCAGGCGGCGCATGAAGTGCGTGGGCACGCCGATCTCGGACAGACGGCTCATCAGATACTCGGAGATGCGGTTGTTCAGCACCCCCTTGCCGGTGATGACGCCCTTCTTCTGGTTGTTGAAGGCGGTGGCATCGTCCTTGAAGTACTGCACCAGGGTGCCCGGCTCCGGCCCTTCGAAGAGTACCTTGGCCTTGCCTTCGTAGATGCGCCGGCGTCGTGTCATCGCGTCTTCGTCCAAATACGTAAGGACCGGTCAAGCGAGCTTGCCGGCCCAGGAATGTGCCTGAGTGATATAGCAAGCCGGGTGCGCGAACACAACGACGGGGGCTGGAGGGCAGGATTGTGCAGTCGCGGATCCTGTGGGGTGCAGCGGCGTGGGACAAGATCTCCACGGATTTCACGGATGCGAACACGGATTTCACGGATGTGGCGTTCCGAGCTCATGGCTTTCGGAAAGGCCGAGATCTCGGCAAGCTCAGGAAAATCCGTGTAATCCGTGTTTAAATCCGTGACATCCGTGTCAATCTTGCCCGACGGCACGCAACCGACCCAGCAATCGAACCCCTTTCACAGCTCCACCGGCGCATAGTCCACCGCATGCGGCCGGCCGGGGGCGAAGTGCCAGATCGGATTCAGGTCGGGACGCTCCACCTGCGGCACTGCCAGCAACGAGCTGGACGAGGTTCCGAAGCCGCTGGGCAGCAGGAAATCCATGGCGCCGCGCTCGTCCGGCGTGCCCTCCCAGATGCGGCTGCCCATCAGCTCCGGCCAGCCGCCCCAGGTGAAGGTCTCCGCATCGAGCGCGTCGAGGGTCGGCGGAATGGCATGCTCGAACAGCGGGCGGTAGAAGGCGCTGCGCGGGTCCTGCGGGTCGTCCAGCTCGAAGGCGGTCAGCATGTGGACGCCGGCGGGAATCGACGACACCTCCGGCCGGTGGCGCGGGTTGGCGCCGCGGTGGACGACCAGGAAAGCGTCGCGGTTGTCGGCGATCACCAGATTGAACGGGCGATAGGCGCGGATGTCGAGGTCGGCGAAGCTGCGCGCCGCATCGGCGGCGTCGGCATGGTCGAGCGCATCCAGCACCAGTTCGCCGCGCGACCGCTTGCCAGCCTCCGGCCCCAGCGTGCCGAAGCGGTTGAGGATGACCGCCACCACCCCCTCGTCGTTCAGCCCCATCCAGGAGCCGCCCGCCAGCTCGTCCAGCCCGGCGACCACGTTGGGGCGGTCGGGCCAGTGGCGGGCCGGCGGGAGCCAGGGGCGCCCCACCATCTCGTCACGGTTCCCGGCGACGACCAGCGGCCATGTTGCATCGGGTCGCCGCAGGAGGATCACACTGCACATGCCTTGCCCTGTCTTCGGTTGCGTCTGTGGGGGGGTGCATCTCTGGGGGTTGCATCTCTGGGGATGCCGGTCTTCGGCGTCTTCGGTATTCGGCGGTGACAGCCTTGGATGTCGCTTGGGGGTATCCCGCCATCCGGGGAGGCCCCGCAGAATATCCGCGGGTGCGACGCGGCGGGACAGTGACGACAGCCGCCTTCGGGCTATATTATCCTCATATAAGGGAGCGAAACCAATAAAGGAGCCTGGGTCCCCATGACGACCTTCGACGACCGCGAAAAGGCCTTCGAGAACAAGTTCCAGCACGACGAGGACCTGCTCTTCCGCATCCGCGCCCGGCGCGACCGGCTGGCCGGCGAATGGGCCGCCGACCTGATGGGGCTGTCCGGTGCCGACGCCGAGGCCTATGCCCGCCAGATCGTGGACACCGACATCGCAACCCCCGGCCCGCACGACATCCGGGACAAGCTGAGCGCCGACCTGCATGCCCGCGGGGTCGACATCTCCGACCACCGTGTCGAAAAGCAGATGGCGCATTTCCTGGACATCGCGCGCCAGCAGGTCACGCAGTCCTGAATGCAAGGGGCCTGAGTGGAAAAGGCCTAAAACGGTCTTCGCAGCCCCGCCGAGCCGATCCCGGCGGGGCTCTCACTCCGCTGCGCGGTGCAGGACGCGCTGGCCGGCATAGTCGGCGATGCGCCGTATCAGCGTGTCGATGTCGCCCTTCAACCGGACGAAGCCGTCATGACGCTCCAGCGTCTCCTCGTTCATGTAGAGGCGCCGGTTGATCTCCAATTGGATCGAATGGCGGCCGCGCGCCGGCTCGCCATAGCGCGCCAGCAGTTCCACGCCCTTGTAGGGATCGTTGATCGCCACCCGATGGCCGAGGCCACGCAGGGTGTCCGCCACCAGCCGGACGAAACCCGGCTCGCTGGTGGTGCCGTCGCGGTCGCCGATGACGAAATCCACCGCCAGCGGATCGCGCCCGTCCGGCCGCAGCGACGACGGCATGGAATGGCAGTTGACGTGCCACGCTGCCCCGAACCGCTCCGCCAGACCATCCAGCGCCATCCGCATCTGGGCGTGGTAGGGGCGGTAATAACGGTCGATGCGGTCGGCAACCACCGACGCCGGCAGCTTCCCGTCATAGAGCGGCACGCCCGGCCGCAGCATGGCCCGGATCAGCCCCATGCCCAGCGTGCTGCGCGGTGTCGGACGCAGCCGCAGCGGCAGGTCGCCGTCGATCATCGCCGGGTCGATGTCGTCGACGGCGCGGTTCACGTCTATGCAGGTCCGCGGGAACAGCGCGCACAGCAGGGTGGCGCCATGGTCGGGTGCCGTGGCGAACAGCTCCTCGACATGGGTGTCCTCGGCTTGGCGCAGCAGCGGATGCGGGCAGATCACCCGGAAATCGTCGGGATAGACGCTGCCGCTGTGCGGCGAATCGAACAGCACCGGAAGGCGCCGGCCGACCGGATCGTTGCGGACCAGAACGTCATCGATCACGAAGCTCATCGACCGGTCCCGACCAGACAATCCCTAATCAGATAGCCCCCAACCGGATAGTCCGCGTGGAGCAACCGCCAGTTCAATTGCCGCAACGTCCACCGCCGCCCTTATCGATCCGGCGGATCCTATAACCCATGCGTCAACCCGCAGTCGACGGCCATTCGTCATGATGCTGCCATGCCGCCGCAACATTGCGCCAGGCGCATCAGCCAAAAAAACCGCGGCGGCGCACCGGCCCGCACTGGCGTGGAGTCGCTTGGTTCGCCATACTGTTCGGAGCGCCCACCGCTGGCGAGCTTGCCGCTTGACCGACCCGCTCTTCGCCCCCGTAGAACTCGCGCCGCCGGACATCGCGCCCTACCGGCGCGGCAACACCGGCATCGACCACGTCACCAGCCTGTCGGCGGCAGAGCCCGGGCCGCATGTGGTGCTGAACGCGCTCGTCCACGGCAACGAGCTGTGCGGCGCCATAGCGCTGGACGCCCTGCTGCGCATGGGATTGCGGCCGACGCGCGGGCGGCTGACCTTCGTCTTCGCCAACACCGCGGCCTACGCCACCTTCGACCGCCAGAACCCCTACGCGTCGCGCTATCTGGACGAGGATTTCAACCGGCTGTGGTCGCCGGAGCATCTCGACGGCCGGCGCGACAGCATCGAACTTCGGCGCGCCCGTGCCCTGCGGCCGGTCTATGAATCGGCGGACCTGCTTCTCGATCTCCATTCGATGACGGCGGACACGGCACCGCTGACCCTGTGCGGACGGACCACGCGCGGGCGCGATCTGGCGCTCGGCCTCGGCTATCCGGCCTGGGTGGTGGCGGACGGCGGTCATGCCGGGGGCAAAAGGCTGATCGATTACGGCAACTTCGCCAAGCCCGAGGGGTCGCACACCGCCATCCTGACCGAATGCGGCCAGCATTGGCGGACGGAGACCGCGACGGTGGCGCTGGAAAGCTGCCTGCGCCTGCTTCTCGGGCTGGAGATGATAGACCAGCCGGCGAACGGCCCGCGCATGCGCCCGCGAACCGATCCGCAGCGGGTGGTCGAGGTCACCGAGGCCATCACCGCCGCCAGCGAGCGCTTCCGCTTCACCGCCCCCTTCGTCGGGATGGAGGTGATCGGCCGCGCCGGCACCGTCATCGGCTGGGACGACGCCCGCGCGATCAAGACCCCTTACGACGACTGCGTTCTCATCATGCCCGCCCGCCGCGTGAAATCCGGCCAGACGGCCGTGCGGCTGGGGCGGATCCTCGGGTGAGGCTGGTCGATCCTTGCTGCGTCCTGCGGAGGCCGGCAAGACTGACACGGATTACACGGATTGGAGCACGGATTACACGGATATGGCGTCCCAAACCTCAGGCTTCCAAGACAAGCAGTGGCGTCCGCAAGATCAGAAAAAATCCGTGTAATCCGTGTCTAAATCCGTGACATCCGTGTCAATGTTGCTCCCGGATCAGAGCCCTGCCAAGTCGCCGGAAACCACTCACTTCACGGCCGGCTTGCCCTTCGTCCAGGTCGCATTCGCGCTGAACAGCGGCACGGTGGAGATCGAGGTCTTCGCCGAGGCGTCCTTCACCTGTCGGCTGTAAACCACATAAACCAGCGTGTCGTTCGGCCGGTCATAGATGCGGCGGATGGCGATCGACTTGAAGATCAGGCTTTTCCGTTCGGAGAAGACCTCCTCCCCCTTCTGCGACAGGTCGATGTCGCCGACGGTGACCGCCCCGGTCTGGCGGCAGGCGATGGAGGCGTTGGACGGGTCCTCGAACCAGTTGCCCTTGCTCAGCCGGTCGATCAGGCTGCGGTCGAAATCGACCAGATGGCAGGTAATGCCCTTCACCTTGGGGTCCTCGATCGCCTGGACCTGCAGGCCGTTGCCGGTCCAGTCGTTGGAGAAGCGGCCGATCACGTCGTCTGCCGCCGCCGGTGACGGCAGCGTCAGCCCGGCAGTCAACAGGCCCAGAACCAAAAGGCCGGCGGAAACGTTCATCAGGGGAAACGGGCTGCGCATCGCGACTGGGTCTCCGGCAAGGACGGGCGGGGACCGCGGGCCGCGCGGTCCGGCAAAACACTCCCCTAGATCGGAGGATCGGGCGCCACCGTCAAGCGCCCACCTTCGGAGGTCCGGCCACCGCGATGACAGACCGCAGCCAGTTCGCCTCGATTCCCCCTGCGCATCCCCCCGCGCCGGAGGCGCCGCTCCCCGGCACGCCGGAACCGGCGACCGAGCCCCTGCCCCCGCCCGGTCATCGCCGCAATCCGCAAACCATCGCCACCGTCGGCCTGTTCGTCATCGCCGTGCTGTTCGCGCTGTATTTCGGGCGCGACGTTCTGCTGCCGATCATGCTGGCGCTGATCCTGAGTTTCCTGCTGCGGCCGCTGGTCCGCGCCCTCTACCGCGTCCGCGTGCCGGAGGGCATCGGCGCCGCCATCATGGTGGTATCGCTGTTCGGCGGCGTGCTGCTGGCGGTCTACACCCTGTCGGGCCCGGCGGCGGAGTGGGTCAACCGCATGCCCCGGGTCATGCACGAGTTGGAGTTCAAGCTGGGCGACATCCGTGCCGGCATCGACCGCGCCCGGGAAGCCTCGCGCCAGATCGAGCAGATCGCCAAGGAGACCGGCAACCCGTCCGGACCGGTGCGCGAGGTGGTGGTGCGCGGTCCGACGCTGATGGAGCAGGCGGTCAGCCAGGTCGAAACGGTGCTGGCCAATGTCGTGATCCTGCTGGTGCTGCTCTACTTCTTCCTCGCCCGCGGCCGGCATTCGCTGGAGGCGCTGATCGGCACGATGCGCAACGTCGACGACCGCGTGCATTACGCGATGGTCGCGGCGACGCTGCAGCAGAACATCGCCGCCTATCTGCTGACCATCACCGTCATCAACGCGATCCTGGGTCTGGCGACCGGGCTGGTGATGTGGCTGTGGGGGCTGCCCAATCCGGCGCTGTGGGGGGTGATGGTGGCGCTGGCCAACTACATCCCCTTCATCGGCCCGGCGGTGATGACCGGCGTGCTCTTCCTGGTGTCGGTCCTGACATTCGACAGCCTCGGCACCATCATCCTGCCGCCGCTGTCCTTCGTGGCGCTGACGACGATCGAGGGCAATTTCCTCACCCCGATGATCGTCGGCCGCCGGCTGTCGCTGAACCCCATCGCGGTGTTCGTGTCGATCCTGTTCTGGGGCTGGCTGTGGGGTATCCCGGGCGCGCTGCTGGCTGTGCCGATCCTGGCGATCCTGAAGATCCTGTTCGACGCGCACGAGCCGCTGAAGCCGGTCGGGGCCCTGCTGGGCGATTGAGGGGAGCCAAGGCCCCCCTCAAACCCCTCTCACGCCACCGAGGCCAGCGGCAGGTTGACCAGCAAATTCTGCGGCTTCAGCTTCAGCCGCCGCGCTTCCGTCATCGCCAGCCCCAGATAGACCGGCCGGCCGGCGAGGTCGGGGCGCATGACGGCGGGATCGGCAAAGTCCAGGCGGAACAAAGCGAGGATGCGGGCCAGCCGCTCCTCCCCCACCTCGACCCCATTGTACAGGTCGTTGAGGATCGCGGTGGCGGCGCTGTCCAGCCCGACATGCCAGACCCAACGGTCGTCGCGGATGTTCTGCACCGGCTGGATGCTGACGGTCACGCCGAGGAAATGCCCGACCCAGGCCTCCAGCACGCGGGCCAGCGCGTCCAGCCCGGCGGCGGCGAAGGTGATGTCCAGCACCGTGTCGTGCCGGCCGTCGCGGCCCCAGTAGAGCGGGTGGTTGGTCTCGTCCAGGATGTCCAGCTCGACGCTGCGCGGAGCCGTGCCGGCCTCCACGACGAGACGGCCGAGCGAGCCGAAGCCGCCGGACGCCGCCATCGTCTCCACGATCTCGGCATCGGCGACACGGACGCGGCCATCCTCCACCGACACCGTCTGCTCGCGGAAGAACAGCTCCCCCGCCCGCGCCCGCAGACCGGACGGCGTTTCGTCGAGGATGCCGCGCAGGATGGCGTGGACCAGCTGGTCGATGAACAGGCCGGGCACGCCGCGGGCACCCTCGCGGAACAGGCGGATGTAGCAGCCCTCCAGCGTCCCGGCGGCGAGCAGCCGGTCGCGGAAGGCCAGCCAGACCTGGAAATTCTCCCGTGCGTCCGCATCGGCGATAGCGTCGATCAGCGGCGCCGGCACGACGCGCGCCGGATCGTCCAGCAGGGCGGCGTGCAGCGTACGCTCGGCGTCGCAGGCCTCCTCCGGCGGGCGCATCTCGGGCCGGAGCAGGTAGGCGCGCAGGAAATCGGGCGTCACCGCCAGATGGTTGTCGGCGTCGCGGGTCAACAGGTGGAAACCGGACGCCGTCCAGAAATCGGTCATGCTGCTGGGCACCTTTGGTCCTGAAGGCGCCTATCCGACGACAGAGCCGCCGGCCGGCGCAAGTGTCTTGTGCTCGGCCCCGGTGCCGAGGGTCCTGTCGAGAAAGGCGTCGATGTCCGCCCACACCCGATCGCGGACGGCGTCGCCTTCCATCAGCAGCTCGTGCCGCGCGCCGGGATAGCCGACGAGATGGGCGTTGCCGAGCCGGGCGGCCACCATGCCGTGGGCTTCCGCCCGCACCACCCGGTCCTCCGGCGCGCTCAGCAGCAGCACCGGCGTGCGCACCCGTTCCAGCGGCAGGACGTGGCGCAGCGCATCCTCCGCATCCAGGGCGGCGGCGACCCAGGCGAAGCTGACACCGCCGACGCGCAGTTCCGGCCGCTCGGCATAGGGGGTGTGAAAGGCGGCGTAGCGCCGCGGGTCGGTCGTGATCTTGTTGTCCGGACCGAAGCGCCCCTCCGCCGGGTCGTAATCGCCCTGCCCCAGCGCATAGCGGGCCCCCCAGCCACAGGCTAGCCCGAGGCTGGCCAGCACCCGCACCAGCCAGCGCGGCAGCGGTCCGCTGTGGATGGCGTACATCGGCGCCACCAGCAGAACGGCGGCGTAACGGTCCGGATCGTCGTCGGCATGGCGAGCCAGCGCCAGCGTCGCCACCAGCCCGCCCATCGAATGGGCCAGCACGATCACCGGGCCGCCCGTCTCCGCCGCGACCGGCGCCACGACCTGCCGATGGATTTCGTCGAGATCGTCCACCAGCGTCGCGAAATCGGTCAGGTGATGAATCTGCCGGTTGGGCAAGGGCCGGTCGGACAGGCCCTGGTTGCGCCAGTCGAACGCCACGACGCGGAAGCCGCGGGCGGTCAGCGCCTCCGCGGTTTCGGCATATTTCTCGATGAACTCCGCCCGGCCGGTCAGCACCAGCGCCGTGCCGCGAGCCCGCTCCGGCACCGGCCAGACGGCGACGCGCAGCCGAACCCCATCGGGCATCGCCACATGACGCATCTCAGCCGGGGCGGAAGCACCATTGGAGATGTGATCCGCCGCAAATTCGGATGCAGTCCAGGCGGCATCGTCGGCCATGCTTTCTCCCCTGACCGTTGTGTTGCTGACCGGAAGGGCAGCCCCAGGGGCAACCCACTCCGAATTCGTCAAGATATTAGAAACCAGAAATAGTGGCGATGTCTTGTCTCAACCCTGCGAGGGAACTCTTTTCCTTGAATGGCGTTGGTCCGCCGTTGGAGGTGTACCGATGAAGACAACACGCATCATCGTCCTGGCGCTGACCGCCGCGACCCTGAGCGGGACTGCCGTCCCGGTGCTGGCGAATGGGAGGGCCAAGGTTCCGCCCGTGCATGTAGAGCATGAGGATGGCGAGGAGATCCTCGTCCACAAGGGGGAAGCGTCCTTCTACAGCCAGAAGTTCCACGGCCGCACCACGGCGAGCGGCGAAACGATGAACCAGAACAAGCCGACCGCCGCCTCGCGCACCCTGCCGCTGGGCGCCAAGGCCACCGTCACCAATCAGGACAACGGCAAGAGCGTCGACGTCATCGTCAACGACCGCGGCCCCTATGTCGACGGCCGCGTGATCGACCTGTCGCGCTCCGCCGCCCGGAAGCTGGACATGATCGAGGACGGCACCGCCCCGGTGAAGGTCGAGGTCAAGCCGTCGGAACAGCCGACCGACACCGCCCGCGAAAAGGTGGAGGAGAAGGTCGACCAGCTGACCCCCGGCAACCAGGTTGCCCAGGGCGACGGCAACCGGAACAGCGGAAATTCCGGCGGGAGCAGAAGCGACACAGTGTCGCACTCCGGCTCCGGCAAGTAATGCTGCGGCGCGGCGAAAAGGGCTTCCGATTCGCCGCGCCCGCCGCCCCATTTTTATTGCATCGCCGAACCAACAGTCACCATACGGTCAAACCGTTGAAAAGAACGGGACTTCTCCATCGGCACCCCAGCCGGTGGCAAAACAGTCGCACCCATGGCGCCATATCGGCCGGAGCGGCCCAAGCTTTTGCGATAAGCCCATGATCCGCCGCGATTTCTCCTGAAATACCTCGGCTGGTAAGTAATCCCTTACCGACATGCCGGCTTCCATTGCGGCAAAGCCTGCCGGACGGAGCGGCCGGCCTCCTCGCCGACTTGTACGGGACGTTAGAGATTTTTTTGCATTTTTGGAGGAGACGTGGTGCCATTCCCATCGCTGCGGTGCACACGACGCATTGCAGCGAACGGCACGGCGCCCACGCGTCAGATGCCGGAACAGGCACCGAGAGAAAGAGGAATTGCTGCGATGGACGACGTGCGTCAGGTCCGCAAGGATACCGAGGGCTACTGCATCGAAGACCTGTCCGTCGGCATGACGGCCAGCTTCGCCAAGACGGTGACGGAGGCCGACATCGTCCTGTTCGCGGGAATTTCCGGCGACACCAACCCGGTTCACATCAACCAGGAATATGCCGCCACCACCATGTTCCAGGGCCGCATCGCCCACGGCATGCTGACGGTCGGCTTCATCTCGGCCGTTCTGGGCACCAAGCTGCCGGGGCCGGGCTGCATCTACATGAGCCAGACCCTGAAGTTCAAGGCGCCGGTCCGCGCCGGCGACACCGTCACCGCCCGCGCCACCATCACCGAGCTGATCCCGGAAAAGCGCCGCTGCGTCATCAAGACGGTGTGCACCGTCGGCGAGACCGTGGTGGTCGAAGGCGAAGCGCTGCTGATGGTTCCGTCCCGCGGCTGATCGCATACGGCCAATCGCCCTGCTTGCGAGCGCAAAACACGCCGGCGCGTTTACCCCGCGCCGGCGTCGGTCTATATAGACGCCCGAGCAAGCGGACCCGCCGGGGTCCGCCCACAGCACCGGGGCGCGCATGCGACTGTACAGACACACCGCCGACCTGCCGGCCGAAGAGCGGGGCGCCGTCGTGGCGCTCGGCAATTTCGACGGCGTCCATCGCGGGCATCAGACGGTCATCGGCACCGCCCAGCGCCTTGCCGCGGAACTGGGGGCGCCGTCCGCCGTCGTCACCTTCGAACCGCACCCGCGCAGCGTCTTCCGTCCCGACGACCCGCCCTTTCGCCTGACGCCGTTCCGCGTCAAGACCCGCCACATCGAGGCGCTGGGCGTCGACCAGCTGATCGTCTGCCATTTCGACGACGGCTTCCGCCACAAGACCGCGCAGGCCTTCGTCGACGAAATCCTGGTCGGCGGGCTGGGCGTGCGGCATGTCGTCTGCGGCTACGACTTCCTGTTCGGGCACAAGCGGTCGGGCGACCCCGCCTTCCTGCTGCAAGCCGGACGCGCCCAGGGCTTCGGCGTGACCGAGGTCGGGCCGGTCTCCGACGAACAGGGTGGCATCTATTCCTCCACCCGCGTGCGCGACGCGCTGACCGCCGGCCGGCCGCGCGAGGCCGCCCATGTGCTTGGCCATCCGTGGGAGATCGAGGGGCGCGTCGTCCATGGCGACCAGCGCGGCCGCACCATCGGCTTCCCCACCGCCAACATCGAGCTGGGCGAGTATCTGCGCCCGGCCTTCGGCGTCTATGCGGTGCGCGCCGGCATCGACCGCGCCGGCGAGACGGTCTGGCTGCCGGGTGTCGCCAATCTCGGCGCCCGCCCCACGGTGGACGGCACGGTCGCCCGACTGGAGGCCCATCTGTTCGATGTCGATCTCGACCTGTACGATTTGCATCTGCGCGTCCAGATGATCGACTTCCTGCGGCCGGAGATGAAGTTCCCCAGCTTCGATGCGCTGAAGGACCAGATCGTGCAGGATGCCGCCGCCGCCCGCGCCGTGCTGGCGGCCGGCTGACGGGAGGGGAATCGGAATGGGCCAAGGGGTGGAACGTGTCCTGATGCTGCTGTTCATGC
This sequence comes from Azospirillum palustre, assembly GCF_002573965.1. Lineage (NCBI taxonomy): Bacteria > Pseudomonadati > Pseudomonadota > Alphaproteobacteria > Rhodospirillales > Azospirillaceae > Azospirillum > Azospirillum palustre. The sequence goes on from NZ_PDKW01000043.1 coordinate 2,093,776, forward strand.
TGAACCAGGGCGGCCCGACCACGCTGGAGTTCGCCAGCATGGAGCAGTGCAAGGCGGCCGAGCCGATCATCATCCAGAATTACCGCGAGATGACCGGCAACACCGTGCTGTCGCGCTGCATCCGCATGACGCTGCCGCCCAACTGACCGGGCTGAACGCGCGACAGCCTTGAGCCGGCAGCCGGCGATCCCCGCTGGCGGCGGTGGTTTCCTCTGATACAGTGCCGCCCCGTCCCCGCTTCGCTCCAAAGTCACCGATGCCCCGCCCCGACTCCCTGCCCATCCGCATCCTGCTGACGGCGCTGGTCGCCTTCGGCCCGCTGTCCACCGACCTCTATCTGCCGTCGCTGCCGACGCTGGTGCGGGTGTTCGGCACCGACGTCGCCACGGTGCAGCTGACCCTGTCGATCTTCCTGGTAGGCTTCGCGGTGTCGCAGCTGGTCTATGGGCCGATGTCGGACCGGTTCGGCCGGCGCCCGACCCTGCTGGTGGGGGTGACGATCTATCTGGCGGCCAGCGCCGTCTGCGCCATGACCAGCAGCATCGATGCGCTGATCGCCGCCCGCTTCTTCCAGGCGCTGGGCGCCTGTTGCGGTCCTGTGGTGGCGCGCGCGGTGGTGCGCGACGTGTTCGGGCGCGACCGCGCGGCGACGGTGCTGGCCTATATGTCGATGGCGATGGCGCTGGCCCCGGCGGTGGGGCCGATGCTGGGCGGCGTGCTGACGGAATGGTTCGGCTGGCGCGCCAACTTCGTGCTGCTGACAATCTTCGCCTGCGGCATCCTGGCCGCCGTGTGGTCGATGCTGGGCGAGACCAACGCGCATCGCGACGAGGACGCCCTGAGGCCAAGCCGGCTGGCGGCGAACTATCTGCTTTTGCTGCGCAACCGCGGCTTCCTCGGCTATGTGCTGGTGGTCGCCTTCTCCTACAGCGGCATCTTCTCCTTCATCTCCGGCTCCTCCTTCGTGCTGATCGAGCAGATGCACCTGACGCCGGCCCAGTATGGCGCCAGCTTCGGCGCGGTGGTGCTGGGCTACATGCTCGGCACCTTCCTGGCCGGGCGGCTGACGCCGCGGCTGGGCGGGCCAAGGATGATCCGGATGGGCACGCTGCTGTCGATGGGCGGCGGGCTGGCCGGCGGGGTGCTGGCGCTGGCCGGGGTGCTGCACCTGCTGGCCATCGTGGTGCCGGTCTTCCTGTTCATCCTGGGCACCGGGCTGACCCTGCCGAACGCCAGCGCCAACGCCGTCGGTCCCTACGCCACCATGGCCGGGCTGGCCTCCTCGCTGCTGGGCTTCGCGCAGATGGCCATTGCCGCGGTCATCGGCATCGTCGTCGGCCACATGAACGACGGCACCGCCCTGCCGATGATGGGGGCCATCGGTCTGGTCTCCCTGGGTGCCCTGCTGGCGCACCGGCTGCTGGTCATTCCCGCGGCGACGAGCGGGCGATCCGCCTGATCCCGCCCTGCTGGGAGGCGTGACGGGAGGAATGGCGGGACGTGCCGCGGCGCTTCCGGGGTTTCCCGGCATCGTCGCCGTCCTCTTTGCCCAACTGCGGGAAGCGATCCAGCAGAAAGGTGAACAGGATGGTCACGATCAGGCAGAGGCCCAGCGTCATCCCCGCCAGCATGTAGTATCCGGCGCCGCAGGCGATCCCCAGCGCGCCGGCCACCCAGATCACCGCCGCGGTGGTCGCCCCGCGCACGGTGTCGCCCGAGCGGAACATCACGCCGGCGCTGATGAAGCCGACCGCCTGGGCCACGCCCTGGATGACGCGGACGGGATCGCTCGGCCGCTCGTCCCCCGTCGCCTGCAGCCCGGCGTAAAGTTCCAATGCGACCAGCGTGGTCAGCGCACAGCTGATGGATATCAGCGTATGCGTGCGCAACCCCGCCGCTTTGCCCCGCATCTCGCGGTCGAGTCCAAGCAAAGCTCCGCACAAGGCCGCCGCCAGCAGCCGCAGCCCGATTTCCCCGGAAGTCAGAACACTGGTCAAGCCCATGAAATTGCTCCGGTTTTTCCGCCCTCCAAACGGTCTGCCACTTTTTTGGGGCAGACGGCATTTTTCACTTTGCAATCGTTCGCGTTGGATCTATGTAACGCGAACTCGCAAGCGCACGTGCCGCTGGCCCGCCCCTCGGCGTCTCCGAGATGTGGTTATGCAACGACGTAACGCGTGATCCCCGACCGTCCCTTAAACAAGGCGGCGACTTGGAGGTTACGATGGTTGATGTTGTTGTGGGTGGGCGCGTGCTCACCCGTCTCCGAAATTTGCCGCTCCTGGACCATACGGACAGAACAGGGTTCTGTACGGGGAAATCCAGTATTGGCGGCTTGAGCGCCTGATCAGCTTTTTCAGTTGCTGATCGGCCCGCTCGGCCGCTCCGTCCCCCCGACTTCACCCTTTCCGTTCCATCATCTTGCGTCCCAGGAGACCTCGATGACCCAGAAGATTGCGCGCTTTTTCGAAGAGCAGCGCCCGCAGACCCCTTGCCTCGTCATCGATCTGGATGTCGTCGAGCAGAACTACAACGATCTGCACGACGCCCTGCCCGACGCCCGCATCTTCTATGCGGTGAAGGCGAACCCGGCCGCGGAAATCCTCAGCCTGCTGGCCCGTCTCGGCTCTGCCTTCGACTGCGCCTCGGTCCCGGAAATCCAGATGGCGCTGGCCGCCGGTGCCACCCCGGACCGCATCTCCTTCGGCAACACCATCAAGAAGGAGAGCGACGTGCGCCGCGCCTTCGAGCTGGGCGTGCGCCTGTTCGCCTTCGACAGCGAGCCGGAACTGGAGAAGATCGAGCGCGCCGCCCCCGGGGCCCGCGTGTTCTGCCGCATCCTGACCTCGGGCGAGGGTGCCGAATGGCCGCTGTCTCGCAAGTTCGGCTGCGACCTGAAGATGGCGCGCGAGCTGCTGCTGAAGGCACGCGACATGAACGTGCAGCCCTATGGCGTGTCGTTCCATGTCGGCTCGCAGCAGAAGGATCTGATGCAGTGGGACCATGCCATCTTCCAGGTGGCGCAGCTGTTCCGTGAGCTTGAGGTGCTGGGCGTCGACCTGGGCATGATCAACCTGGGCGGCGGCTTCCCCACCCGCTACCGCACCGACGTGCCGGAATGCACCGCCTACGGCCAGGCGATCTTCGACTCGCTGCGCAATCACTTCGGCAACCACCTGCCGGAGACCATCGTGGAGCCCGGCCGCGGCATGGTCGGCAGCGCCGGCATCATCGAGAGCGAAGTGGTCCTGGTGTCGCGCAAGTCGGCCGAGGATCCGAAGCGCTGGGTCTATCTCGACATCGGCAAGTTCGGCGGCCTGGCCGAGACGATGGACGAAGCGATCCAGTATCCGATCGAGGTGCTGGGCGATGATCTGGAGAGCGACCGCGAGGCGGTGATCCTGGCCGGACCGACCTGCGACAGCGCCGACGTGCTGTACGAGCGTGCCGACTACAAGATGCCGGTGGACCTGAAGTGCGGCGACCGCGTGCGCATCCACGCCACCGGCGCCTACACCACGACCTATTCGGCCGTCTGCTTCAACGGCTTCGAGCCGCTCAAGCACTACTGCATCTGAGGATGAGAGGGGCGGGGCGGTGCCCTGCCCGTCTTCGGTCCGCCAAGAGAAAGCCCGCCTGCCGGTTCACCCGGCGGCGGGTTTTCTCTTTTCCGGCCGGCTGTTTTTTGTGCAGCCTATTTCTTAAGCAGACTCAAGTATCGGACAAAGAAAAAGGCCGCCTCCGATCAACGGAAGCGGCCTTTCTCAGTGCGTTCGCCGGCCGGCGTACAGGCGCTCATTCGCGCCAGAACGGCTTCGACATCTCGCGCTCGGCATCCAGGCGGCTGAAGCCGATGTCCTGGAGCATACGGTCGTCCAGATAGCCCAGCTCGCGGCGGGTGACGACGCGCTGGCGCCACAGGCCCAGCAGATTCGAAGCGATTTCGACGACATGGCCGAAGGTGGTGTTGGCGTGGCCGGTCTCGGCGGAGTGAAGAAGGGTTGCCATGATGGAGATTCCTGAGATGTCTTGTTTTGGAGGGTCCGCCGGTCGGCGATCACGTCCTCCTTGTGTGGAAATATAATTATGCTTCTTTGAGCCATGTTGCCACCCCCGACGGCAACATGCCCGCTTTGCAGGCAGCGAAGAACTCGCCATGGAATGTCACCGATCTGTGGCAAAATCGTCATTGCGGATACTTACGGTTCGCCGGACTGACAATAAACAACCCCCACATCGGCTCCCTCTGGACAAGGCAGGCTGACTTGGGCGATTTATTGTTTTACTTACGGATCAATATCGCGGACCAGTGGACAGGCTTATGAGCAGCATCCCCGGAACCGCCGGCACCCCCGCCGGCCAGCAGTTCGAGACCATCGGCTTCGATGGCGACGACACGCTCTGGCACAATGAATCGCTGTTTTCGATGACGCAGGACCGCTTCCGCGCCCTGCTGGCCCACGCCGCCGACCCGACAGACCTGGACCGCCGCCTGCTGGAGGCGGAACGGGCGAACCTCAGCGTCTATGGCTACGGCATCAAGGGCTTCGTGCTGTCGATGATCGAGACGGCGATTGCCGTCACCGACGGCCATGTCCCCGCCCGCGACCTGCAAAGCCTGATCGACTTCGGCAAGGCGATGCTGGAGCATCCGGTGGAGCTTCTGCCCGGCGTGAAGGAGGTGGTGGAGACGCTGGCCGGCCGTCGTCACCGGCTGGTGCTGATCACCAAGGGCGACCTGTTCGACCAGGAAAGCAAGATTGCGCGCTCCGGCCTGTCGGACCTCTTCCACGCGGTGGAAATCGTCAGCGAGAAGGACCCGGCCACCTACCGCCGGGTGATGGACCGCCACGGCATCGACCCGGCCCGCTTCCTGATGGTCGGCAACTCGGTGCGTTCCGACATCCTGCCGGTGCTGGCGACCGGCGCCCATGCCGTCCATATCCCCTATGCCATCACCTGGGCGCATGAGGAGGCCGAGGTGCCCGATGAGCATTACCGCCGTCTGGAGTCGGTCCGCGACTTGCCGGCATTGCTGGCCAACTGGTGAGGAACCCTGACGATGACCCTGTCCACTCCCCTGTCGCTCCTGGCCGAGCTCGACGGCATCACGCCCGAAGCGGGCGCACCGGCGGCCGAGCGCATCCTGTCGGGCGCGCCGGTCTTCACCAGCTGGAACGGCTACGAATCGCCCGACGGCAAGCGGTTCGCCGGCACTTGGCGCTCGACGCCCGGCTCCTGGCGCATCGTCTATGACGAGTGGGAGTATTGCGAGATTCTGGAGGGCGAAAGCATCGTCGCCCATGACGATGGCCGGTCATGGACCCTGAAGGCCGGGGACCGTTTCGTCATCGAACCGGGATTCCAGGGGAGCTGGACGGTGGTCGCGGCCACCACCAAGCGCTATGTGGTGGTCCTGCCCTGACCGACCGGCCTAACCGGTGATCTCGACGGACTGCTGGGCGGTGTTGTGGCTGAGGATGGTGACGGCCTTGCGCCCGATCTCCACCGCCAGCACGCCCAGGACGAGGATCGAGGCGACCAGCATCAGGCGGGCGATGTCGCGGGACCAGCTGCGCTTGCGGGCATTGGCCCGGCGATGTGCGCGGATCACCGCCTGAGCGGCACGGCCGGGCAAACGCTGTCCCATCCAGGCGGTGGCGGCCATGATGCGCTCCCTCACCATTCCCAACAATCGATATGCTTTTATATAAAATTTTATCTTGTTTGGCAAGGAGCGAGTCCCGCAGCGGATTGCCGCAGGACTCGCTCAAGAAAGGCGGCGCCTACTCCTTGAAGGCCACCTCGCGCTGGCGGCGGAAGGCCGGCAGCAGGATCAGGGCCAGCAGGCCGGCGGCCACCGCCATCAGGCCGGCGCTGATCGGCCGGGAGACGAAGATGCCCAGGTCGCCATGCGACAGCAGCATCGCCCGGCTCAGATTCTCCTCCAGCAGCGGGCCGAGGACGAAGCCGAGCAGCAGCGGCGCCGGTTCGCAGTCCAGCTTTTTCAGCACATAGCCGAACAGGCCGAAGCCGGCCATCATCACCACGTCGAAGACGTCGTTGCGCAGGCTGTAGGTGCCGATGCAGCAGAAGACCAGGATGGCCGGGAACAGGTAGGCGTAGGGAACGCGCAGCAGCCGCACCCAGATGCCGATCAGCGGCAGGTTCAGCACCACCAGCATGATGTTGCCGACCAGCATGCTGGCGATCATGCCCCAGAACAGGTCGGGCTGCTTGGTCATGATCTGCGGGCCCGGCGTGATGCCGTGGATCATCATCGCGCCGATCATCAGCGCCATCACCGCGTTGGACGGAATGCCGAGGCTGAGCATCGGGATGAAGCTGGCCTGGGCGCCGGCGTTGTTGGCGGCCTCCGGCCCGGCGACGCCCTGGATGGCGCCCTTGCCGAAGGCGGACGGATCGCGCGCCACCTTCTTTTCCAGCGCGTAGGAGGAAAAGGCGCTCAACGTCGCCCCGCCACCCGGCAGGATGCCGAGGAAGGCGCCGAGAGCCGTGCCGCGCACGGCGGCCGGCCAGGCGTCCTTGAAGTCCTGCCAGCTCGGCCACAGCCGATGGATCGGCGACGGTTCGATGCCGCGTCCCTCGGTTTCCTCCAGATTGATGATGATGTCGGCCAGCCCGAACAGCCCCATGGCGAGCGGCACGAAGTCCAGCCCGTCATAAAGCTGCGGGATGTCGAAGGTGAAGCGCATCTGGCCGGAATTGACGTCGGTGCCGACCATGGAGAGCAGCAGCCCGATCAGGATCATCGCCACCGCCTTGACGACGGATCCATGGGCGAGGATCACCGCGCCGATCAGGCCGACCAGCATCAGCGCCACATATTCCGACGGACCGAAGGCCAGCGCCACCCCGGCCAGCGGCGGTCCGGCGACGGCGATGACCAGAGTTGTCACGATACCGGCGAACAGCGAGGCCAGCGCCGCGGTCGCCAGCGCCACGCCGCCGCGGCCCTGGCGCGCCATCGCGTTGCCGTCGAGACAGGTCATGACGGACGAGGATTCGCCCGGCAGCTTCACCAGGATGGCGGTGGTCGAGCCGCCATACTGGGCACCGTAGAAGATACCGGCCAGCATGATCAGCGCGCCGACCGGCGGCAGGTAGAAGGTGATCGGCAGCAGCAGCGCCACCGTCGCCGTCGGCCCCAGCCCCGGCAGAACGCCGATCAGCGTGCCGATCAGCGCGCCGAGGAAGCAATAGAGCAGGTTCATCGGCTCGACCGACACGCCCAGCCCGAGCCAGAGATTGGCGAAGACGTCCATCATGGCCAGATCTGGAGCGGCAGGCCCAGTCCCCAGGAGAAGATGGCGACGCAAGTGGAAGCCAGCGTGGCCCACAGCGCGGTGAAGGGACCCGGACGCAGCGGCCGGCCGGCCAGTCCGCCGATGCCGATCAGCGCCAGGATGGCGAGCACCAGCCCCAGCTTGTCGAGCAGGGCGGCGAAGGCCACCACAGCGACGGTGATGGCGACCGACGGCCGCCATGCCCAGGCCAGCGCCGCCGGCGCATCGGCGGTCAGGGCGCGAAACATCGTCGCGAGCCCGGACGCCAGCAGGAAATAGCAGACGAGCCGCGGGAAGAAGCCGGCCTGCATCATGGCCAGCGACCCGGCCTCCCAATTGCGCGCCAGCCACAGCCCGCCGAGTGCGATGGCCGCGAGCAGCAGCCCGGCCGCAAGGTCCTGGGGCGATCTCAGCCGGAAGGCAGCCGGCCGTGGCGATCTCAGGGTATGTGTCATTGGATGGATGTCCGCTCTCTCAGGCACGCGACGGCGAGTAGGCCGGATTCAGCGCTCTCGCTTCGTGGAACGAGTTCATCGGACGAGGGGCACGGGAGGAAGCGGGTCCGCCCCCAACCGGGCGCAGTCCACACTGGCCGTTCCGAACCCTCGGCACCCGAATCCGCGGGTTGCATTATCTCCGCGCGCCGCATCTCCGTCGAGTGTCATATGCATGCTGTTGCGCGCTTTAATTCGCGGCATAAGGGAATTTTCAAACTTTATCCGCTGCACTTTGCGCCGGCACACCCTTTCCGATATCGATAAATTTAGACAATGCACGCATAAGCGACGGTGTGTGGGCCAAGGCGAGCGGGGCCGGACGCATCGGCACGACAGCAAGGGATGGAACGATGACAGCAGCGACCCGATTTCTGCGCATGGCCGGTGGCCGCGCCGCATTCCTTCTCGGCACGGCACTGGCGGCGCTGGTTCTGTGCACCGCGGCCGGCCCGATGGCGCAGGCCGCCTATCCTGAGAAGCCGATCACCATGATCGTGGCCTATGGGGCCGGCGGATCGACCGACGTGACGGCCCGCATGCTGGCGCCCTACATCGAGCGGTATCTGGGGGGCGCCCGGATCGTCATCCTGAACCGTCCCGGCGCCGGCGGGGAGATCGGCTTCGCCGCCATCGCCGACGCCGTGCCCGACGGCTACACCATCGGCTTCATCAACACGCCGAACCTCATCACCATCCCGATCGAACGGCAGGCGCGCTATGGCCTCGACCGGCTGGACCCGCTGGTGAACATCGTCGACGATCCCGGTGTGATGACCGTCAGCGCCGACAGCCCCTTCCGCTCGGTCGCGGACGTCGTCGCCAATGCCAAGGCCAATCCACGCGTTCTCACCGTCGGTTCGACCGGCATCGGCTCCGACGACCATCTCGCCATGCTTCTGCTGGAACGGCAGGCCGGGGTTCACCTCACCCATGTGCCCTTTCCCGGCAGCGCCGAGAATTACCGGGCGATGCTGGGCCGGCACATCCAGATCTGCGACCAGAACCTGGGCGAGGGGCTGCGCGGAATCGCCGGTGGCGACCCGGTGCGGATGCTGGGCGTGATGAGCCGCTCGCGCTGGGACATGGCGCCCGACCTGCCGACCTTCCGCGAGCAGGGCTATGCCATCGACATGGTGTCGATGCGCGGCATCGGTGCTCCGAAAGGCCTGCCGCCGGAGATCCGCCGCACCCTGATCGAGGCGGTCACCAAGGCCGCCATGGATCCGGAATTCCAGGCCAAGGCGCGCGAGACCTTCCAGCCGCTGCGCATCGTCGGCCCCGACGCCTTCGCCGCCGAACTGAAGCAGCTGGACGGCGAGTTCCGCAGCCTGTGGACCGAGATGCCGTGGAAGTGACGGCCTGGATATAAGAACCGATTGCGAAACGATCCCGTCCGTTACGCCTTCGTTCCGGTATCGTAACGAATTGGGTCGGTCATTCCGGCTTCGGAAAAGCCCTTGAGACGCAGCAGGCAGCTGTCACAGGCGCCGCAGGACAGCCCCTCCGGCGTCGGGTCGTAGCAGGAGTGGGTGAGGCTGTAGTCCACCCCCAGTTCCAGCCCCCGGCGGACGATGGCGGCCTTGTCCAGCATCATCAGCGGCGCATGGATCTTGAAGCGGCTGGTGCCTTCGACCCCGGCCTTGGTGGCGAGGTTGGCGAGTGTTTCGAAGGCCGCGATGTATTCGGGGCGGCAGTCGGGATAGCCGGAGTAATCCAGCGCATTGACGCCGATGAACAGGTCGGATGACCCCAGCGTTTCCGCCCAGGCCAGCGCGAAGGACAGGAAGACGGTGTTGCGCGCCGGGACATAGGTGACGGGGATGCCCTCGCCCAGCCCGGCCTGCAAGCCGGCGGCGCTGTCGTGCTTCGGCACGGCGATGGAGTCGGTCAGGGCCGAACCGCCGAAGGCGCGCAGGTCGATGTCGGCGATCACATGCCGCTCCACCCCCATCGCCGAGACCACCCGCCGCGCCGCTTCCAGCTCCACCGAATGGCGCTGGCCGTAGCGGAAGCTCAGCGCATTGACCCGATAGCCCTCGGCCTTGGCGATGGCGAGCACCGTCGTCGAGTCGAGCCCGCCGCTGACCAGCACCACCGCGTCCCTGACACCGTTCCGATCCGCCATCGCACACCTCTGCCTTTCCGAAGCCGTCCGCCCGACAGGGCGGACATCCCGCGACAGCTTCTGGCACATCCGGGCGGCACAGGCCAGATCAGGACATCGACGCCAGCAACTCCGCGATGGTCATGATGCGCGACGGCGGCAGCCGGATGGTGGCGGTACAGCCCTGCCCCGGCGCACTGTCCAACGTCAGCGTGCCGCCATGCGCCTCGACCAGACGCAACGCCAGCGGCAGGCCGAGACCGATGCCTTCGTGACGGCGGGTGACGGTCTGGTCGATCTGGCCGAAGGGGGTGAGCGCCTGCGCGACGTCCTCCTGCCGCATGCCGACGCCGCGGTCGCGCACCGACAGCTCCACCCAGCCATCGGCGGCGAGCCCGGCGGACAGGCTGACCGGACCACCCGGATGGCTGAACTTGATGGCGTTCGACAGCAGGTTCCTCAAAGCCTGCCCAAGGCGGCGGTCGTCGCCGCGGATCGGCGGCAGATTGCCGTCGGCCACCACCTCGACCGTCACGCCCTGACGGGTCGCATGGAAGCGCAGATCCGCCACCACGCGCTCGATCAACGCCGACAGGTTCACCGATCCTTCGACCAGCGAGAACCCGCCGGCATCGACGCGCGCCATGTCGAGGATGTCGTCGATGATCGCAAGAAGCTGTTCGCCGGCCTGCCGGATCGCCCCGACGCAGTCAGCCACCAAGTCATGTTGCCGCCCACCGGTGGCGTTGGTCCCGGCTTGCGTCTCCAACAGCTGGGAGAAGCCGATCACCGCGTTCAACGGGGTGCGCAACTCGTGGCTCATCGTCGCGATGAAGGTCGATTTCGCCTGGTTGCCGGCCTCCGCCGCCTCCTTGGCGGCCAGAAGCTCGGCCTCGGCCCGCCGGCGCTCGGTCACGTCGCGAAGAATGGCGGTGTAGATCCGCCGCCCCTCCACCTCGCTGGCGCTGACCGACAGCTCGACCGGAAAGCGGGTGCCGTCGGCACGCTCCGCCTCAGCCGCACGGTCGCGGGCGACCAGGGCGGTGGTCTGGCCGGGAGCGAACTCCAGCCGGATGCCGCCCTCCTCCCGCAAATCGGCCAGCGGGATCAGGCGGTCGAGCGGGCGCCACAGCAGGTCGCCCGCCGCAACGCCGAACATCGCCTCCGCCGCACGGTTGAAGCTGAGCAGCACGCCCGCCTCGTCGACGGTCAGGATGGCGTCGGCGGCGGTGTCGAGAACCGCCTCGTTGCGCGCCTCCGACAGGCGGAGCGCGTTGGCGGTGAGCACATATTCGCTGACGTCGGTGATGGTGGCGATGATGCCGCCATCCTCCAGGCGGATGCGCTGGCACAGCACCCGGCGGTCGGCACCCGTGCCGTCGGGATCGTGGAAGCGGAAATCGGTCGCCGCGGCATCGCAGCCCGAGTCCAGCCGCCAATCCGCCGCCACCCGCTCGCGGTCCTCCGGATGCACAGCATCGAGCCAGCCCCTGCCGAGCAGCCGGTCGGGCTCCAACCCGGTGATCCCGGCCAGACGGGCATTGGCGAACTGCACCTGCCCGGCGGCATCGGCCTGCAATATGCCGACCGGCACCGCCTCCGCCAGGGTGCGGTAACGCGCCTCGCTGGCGCGCAGCCGCTCCGACAGGGCGATGTGGTCGCTGATGTCGCGGATGTTCAACACCAGCCCGCCGATGGCCGGATCGGCCAGCGCGTTGCGGGTGGTGACCTCCAGCCAGCGCCAGCCGCCATCGGCATGGCGGAAGCGGAAGACGGCGCGGCCGCTGCTGCCCGCGGGAGCGTTCACGCGGAGTTGCAGCCGGCGCCGCGCCTCTTCCACATCGTCGGGATGGATAAAGTCGCCGAGCGACGCGCCGGTCAGCGCCTCCGGCGCATAGCCCAGCAGATCGCCCGCGGACTCGCCGATGCGGCGTACGCGCCCGTCCGGCGACAGCACCGCGGCAAGCTCGTGGCGATCCTGGAACAGGCCGCCGATCCTGAGTTCCCTGGACAGGCCATCCTGCAAGACGACACTCCCGACCCTGATGCGGACGGCGGGATTGCGCTCGATCCCGCCATCCGCAGGGTAATCGGAGGGCGTTAACGGTTCATGTCAGGATCAACCCGACTCCGGGTGCATGATTGCTGGGTTGAAAGCGCTATCCCCGCCGCAGGGACAGGAAGGATGCCAACGCTTCCAGCACCGCATCGGGGGACTCGGTCATCACCATATGCCCGGTCTGCGGCAGGACGACGACCTGCGATGTCTTGACGCGGGCGGCCAGCGACCGTCCGGCCTTCGCCGGAGTCATCTTGTCGAGCGCGCCCAGCAGGAACAGCGCCGGACAGCCGACCATCGCAGCGGTATCGGCCCCCTGCCCATAGTCGTTGCAGGCGGCGAGATCGACGCCCAGCACGCCCGGACGCACCGAAGCCATCAGCCGGCGTCCGCCGGGGATCAGCGCCAGCCCCGGCGTCGGGCAGCCGCCGCCCTGGGCGCCGCCATGGCCGCGCGGGCCGGAGCCCCAGCCGATCACCATCTCGATGGCCGACTGCTCCCCGGCATGGGCCGCGGCCAACAGGTCCGGATGGACCGGCATCCGCTCCGCCACGCCCAGCAGCGCGACCGCCTCCACCCGCCCCTCATGGCGGGCGGCGGCGTCCAGCGCCACCAGCGCACCCATGGAGTGGCCGACCAGCGCCGCCCGCTCCAGCCCGGCGGCGTCCAGCAGGGCGATCACCCAGTCGGCGATGGCGGCGATGCTGTCCAGCGGCTCGCCGCCGGAACGGCCATGGCCGGGCAGATCGACCGCCAGGACGGAGCGGCCGTGGTGGGCGAGATAGCGGCTTTGCAGGCTCCACACGCTGTGGTCCATGCCGGCGCCGTGGATCAGCACGACAGCCGGACGGGCGGGGTCGATGTCCCGGCCGCCGGTATGGATGAAGACGGGGTTTCCGTTGACGGTCAGCTGCATGGCGCGGCCCTCAGCCCTTGGTGGCGGCGCGCAGCGCCTGCTTCAGATCGTCGATCAGGTCTTCGCAATCCTCCAGCCCGATGGACAGGCGGATCATGTCCTCCCCCACCCCGGAGGCGGCGAGCGCCTCGGCATTGAGCTGGGCGTGGGTGGTGCTGGCCGGATGGATCACCAGCGACTTGGCGTCGCCGACATTGGCAAGGTGCGAGAACAGGGTCAGCGACTCGATGAAACGCCGTCCGGCCTCGCGGCCGCTGCCCTGCGCACCGGCCCGGATGCCGAAGGAGATGATCGAACCGGCGCCATGCGGCAGCAGCCGGGCGGCCAGCGCATGGTCGGGATGGTCGACAAGCTCCGGATAGGAGACCCAGGCGACCGCACCCTTCTCCGAATTCAGCTCCCCTTCCAGGAAGCAGACGACCTTGCGGGCGTTGTGGATGTGGCACTTCATCCGCAGCGGCAGCGTCTCCACGCCCTGCAGGATCTGGAAAGCGTTCATCGGGCTCATGCAGGCGCCGAAATCGCGCAGACCCTCGGCACGGGCACGGGCGATGAAGGCGGCCGGGCCGTATTCCTCGGCGAAATCGATGCCGTGATAGCCGGCATAGGGCTCGGTCAGGGTCGGGAACTTGCCCGACGCCTCCCAGTCGAAGCGGCCGCCGTCGATCACCACGCCGCCGATGGCGGTGCCGTGCCCGCTCAGCCACTTGGTGCAGGAATGCATGACCAGATCGGCGCCATGCTCGAACGGCCGGCAGAGATAGGGGGTGGTGAAGGTCGAGTCGATCAGCAGCGGAATCCCGGCCTCATGGGCGATGGCCGCCACCTTCGGCACGTCCAGCACCTCCAGCCCGGGATTGCCCAGCACCTCGCCGAAGACCAGCCGGGTCTCATCACGGATCGCGGCGCGGATGCCGTCGAAGTCACGCGGATGGACGAAGGTCGTGGTGATGCCGAAGCGCGGCAAGGTATAGGCCAGGAGGTTGCGGCTGCCGCCATAGATGGAAGAGGAGGCGACGATGTGTCCGCCCGCCCCCATCAGCGTCATGATGGAGAGCGTCAGCGCCGCCTGTCCGCTGGCGGTGCAGACCGCGCCCACCCCGCCTTCCAGCGTCGCCAGCCGCTCCTCCAGCACCGCGACGGTCGGATTGGAGATGCGCGAATAGATGTGGCCGGGCCGCTCCAGGTTGAACAGGGCTGCCGCCTGATCGACGTCGCTGAAGACGTAGGAGGAGGTCAGGTGGATCGGAACCGCCCGCGCCCCGGTGGCCGGATCGGGCTTCTGCCCCGCATGCAGGCTCTGCGTATCGAACTTCAGGAACTTGGCGCCAGCCATGCTCCCCCTCCCCTCGAAGTTGGCACCGAAAATTAAAAGAGGGCCGCTTGATATCGAGCGGCCCTCTCTGCTTTTCAGCGTCTTATTTGCCAGCCCTGTTCAACCCGCATTCCTGCGGCATCGACGGTGCGGAAGCGTATGGAGACGTGACGCGCGCGTCAAGGCGGTTGGATCGACGAAAAAGCCAGTCGTTGGACAAGTTTACGCGAATGAGAACAAGTTGCAACAAGTGCCGGGAGGGACTAAAAGGCGGCGATGGCTCTGCCCACCGGGCCTGGCCCCCAAAGCCCGGCCTGTCCGAAGAAGAGGTTGGAATGAAGATCTCCCGCTCCCGGTTCGTCCGGTCGCTCGCCCTCGCCTCCGCTCTCGCCGCGCTGCCGGTCGTGGCCCTCACCGGCACCGCCTCCGCCCAGGCGACGCCGAGTGCCGACGGCATCACGGTCTACAACGCCCAGCACGCCAGCCTGACCAAGGAGTGGGTGGAACGCTTCACCCGCGAGACCGGCATCAAGGTGACGGTGCGCAACGGCAGCGACATGGAGCTGGGGAATCAGATCGTGCAGGAGGGCGCCGCCTCCCCCGCCGACGTTTTCCTGACGGAGAACTCCCCGGCGATGGCCCTGGTCGACAATGCCGGACTGTTCGCGCCGCTCGGCGCCGAGACGCTGGCCCCGGTGCCCGAGAGCTTCCGCCCGGCCAACGGCCATTGGGTCGGCATCGCCGCCCGCTCCACCGTCTTCGCCTACAACACCGGCAAGCTGACGCAGGACAAGCTGCCGAAGTCGCTGCTCGACCTCGCCAACCCGGACTGGAAGGGCCGCTGGGCCGCCTCGCCCGCCGGGGCCGATTTCCAGGCCATCGTCGGCGCGCTCCTCCAGTTGAAGGGCGAGGCGGCGACCGCCTCCTGGCTGAAGGCGATGAAGGAGAATGCCAAGCCCTACCGCGGCAACAGCGTCGCCATGAAGGCGGTGAATGCCGGCGAGGTCGAGGGCGCGGTGATCTACCATTATTATTACATCGGCGATCAGGCCCGCACCGGCGGCGAGAACAGCAAGAACGTCGCCCTGCACTATTTCCGCAACGGCGATCCCGGCGCGTTCGTCAGCATCTCCGGCGCCGGCATGCTGGCATCCAGCAAGAACAAGCGCGAGGCCGAAGCCTTCGTGAAGTTCCTGACCGGCAAAGGCGGGCAGGAAGTGCTGCGCGACGGCGATTCCTATGAATACGCCGTCGGCGGCGGCATCGCCTCCAATGCGAAGCTGGAGCCGCTCGACAAGCTGCAGGCGCCGAAGGTCAAGCCGGAGGCCCTCAACAATAAGGCCGTCACCGACTTGATGACTGCGGCAGGCCTGCTGTAATCCAATCTGCCGGCGCCTGTGGCATCCACGCCGCGGGCGCCGGCAGTTCAGGCCCGTCCATCCGGACGGACCCGGAGCCGGTTCCGGAGTTCACCGTCATCGCTCTTCACCCGCACTCTTCCCAGCCGCAGGCGGATCGCGACCACCCCACGCTCCACGCCGCGGCCTCCCTCGTCACCGCACGCCGTCCCAAGCAGGCGGCATTGCCTGTCCTGGCCGTCACCTCGGTGGTCGCGGCGCTTGCGCTGATGCCGCTCGCCTTCGTCGTCTGGATCACCATCCAGACCGGATGGGACACGGTGGTCGAGCTGGTGTTCCGCCGCCGGGTCGGCGAACTGCTGGTGAACACCCTGCTGCTGGTGCTGCTGACCCTGCCGCTTTCCATTCTGGTGGCGGTCACGCTGGCCTGGCTGACCGAGCGGTCCGACCTGCCGGGACGGCGGTTCTGGGCCTGGCTGGCGGTGGCGCCGCTGGCGGTCCCTGCCTTCGTTCACAGCTATGCCTGGGTCACCGTAGCGCCCGGCCTGCATGGGCTGGCGGCGGCGGTTCTGGTCTCGGTGCTCGCCTATTCCCCGTTCCTGTATCTGCCGGTGGCCGCCCAACTGCGCCGACTCGATCCGACGATGGAGGATGTCGCCGCCTCGCTCGGCCACGGACCGTGGCGGGTGTTCTTGACGGTGGTGCTGCCGCAGCTGCGGCTGGCCGTCTGCGGCGGCTCGCTGCTGATCGGCCTGCATCTGCTGGCCGAATACGGCCTCTACGTCATGATCCAGTTCGACACCTTCACCACCGCCATCGTCGACCAGTTCCAGTCGGCCTACAACGGCCCGGCGGCGAACATGCTGGCCGGTGTGCTCGTGCTGCTCTGCATGGGGCTGATGGGCGGCGAGGTGCTGCTGCGCGGTCAGGAACGCTATGCGCGCGTCGGCAGCGGTGCCGCAAGGCGGGCGGCACCGGCAGAACTCGGCCGCACCACCCTGCCTTGCCTGCTGATTCCGCTGCTGTTCGCCGCACTCTCGCTCGGCGTCCCGCTGCTGACGCTCGGCCGCTGGCTCGCCATCGGCGGTTCCCGCATCTGGCAGGG
The DNA here is from genome assembly GCF_002573965.1 of Azospirillum palustre. NCBI lineage: Bacteria > Pseudomonadati > Pseudomonadota > Alphaproteobacteria > Rhodospirillales > Azospirillaceae > Azospirillum > Azospirillum palustre. Next base: position 2,110,437 of record NZ_PDKW01000043.1, read on the forward strand.
TGCCGACATCGGCGGCGCCATCGTCCAGACCGTCGCCCTGGCGCTGGCCGGGGCGCTGCTGACCACGCTGGCCGCCGCACCGATGGCCTGGCTGTCGGTGCGTGCCCCCGGCCGGCTCCAGCGGGTTCTGGAAGCCTGCCATTACTATGTCGGCTCGCTGCCGGGTGTTGTGGTCGCGCTGTCGCTGGTGACGATCACCGTGCGGGTCGCGCTGCCGCTCTACCAGACGGTCGGCACGGTGCTGCTGGCCTACCTGCTGCTGTTCCTGCCGCGGGCCCTGGTCGGGCTGCGGGCCAGCCTCGCCCAGGCGCCGGTCGAGCTGGAGCGTGCGGCCATGGCGCTGGGCCGGACGCCGTTGCAGGCGGTGCGCCAGATCACCTTCCGGCTCGCCGCGCCCGGTGCGGCGGCCAGCATGGCGATGGTGGCGCTCGGCATCACCAACGAGCTGACGGCGACCCTGATGCTCGCCCCCAGCGGGACGCGCACGCTGGCCACCGAATTCTGGTCGCTGACCAGCGAGATCGACTATGCGGGGGCCGCCCCCTACGCGGTGATGATGGTCGCCGCGTCGCTGCCGATGACGATCCTTCTCCACATCCAATCGAAACGGGCCGCCGGACGATGAGCTTCCTTCAGGTTCAGGGACTGGGAAAACGGTATGGCGACGCGGTTGCGCTGGAGGATGTCGACCTCTCGGTGCATGCCGGCAGCCGCACCGCCATCGTCGGCCGCTCCGGCTCGGGGAAGACCACGCTCCTGCGCATCGTCGCCGGCTTCGAGTCGGCCGACAGCGGCCGGATCCTGCTCGACGGGCGGCCGCTGGTGGACGGCGCCGGAATCGTGCCGGCCCACCGCCGCGGCATCGGCTATGTGCCGCAGGACGGCGCGCTGTTCCCCCATCTCAGCATCGCCGACAACATCGGCTTCGGGCTGGAGCGCGGCGATGCCGGCCGGCGGAGCCGCATCCTGGAATTGCTGGATGCGGTGGAGCTCGATCCGCAGATGCTGGAACGCCGGCCGCACGAACTGTCGGGCGGCCAGCAGCAGCGCGTCGCGCTCGCCCGCGCGCTCGCCCGCAAACCGGCCCTGATGCTGCTGGACGAGCCCTTCTCGGCGCTCGACACCGGCCTGCGCGACTCCCTGCGCCGCACCGTCGCCCGGGTGCTCTGCGAAGCCGGCATCGCGACGATCCTCGTCACCCACGACCAGGCCGAGGCGCTGTCCTTCGCCGATCAGGTGGCGGTGATGCGCGAAGGCCGCCTGACGCAGGTCGGCTCCCCCCAGGAGCTGTACCGGCGGCCGCGCGACCGCGAGACGGCGGCGTTCCTCGGCGATGCGATCATCCTGCCGGCGGACGTCGAAAATGGCTGGGCGAGTTGCAGTCTCGGCCGGCTGCCGGTGACCGCCGGCCCCCGGCGCGGCACGGGCGAGATCATGCTGCGCCCCGAGCAACTCCGGCTGGTGGTCGACGACCGCGACATCCCGCCGAACGCCGGAGAGAGCGCTGCCGAAAGCTGGGGCCGGGTCATCGACGTCGAGTTCGGCGGCTCCGTCTGCAAGGTCGCGGTGGCACTCGGCAATGTGCCGGGGCAGCGCAACCCGCTGCTCCTGCGCCATTCCAGCCTGGATCTGCCGAGGATCGGCAGCCGCGTCCGCATCCATGTCGAGGGCGAGGCGCATCTCTTCGACACGCCCCTGCGCTGAGAGCTTGTTGGCGTGTCAGGTGGAGACGCCGGTCGGTGAGGGCTCGCCCCGCACCCCCACCATCGTCTCCTCCGCCAGCCAGTCCACCACCCGGCGCAGCGCCTCGTCCTCGCTGGCACCATCGGCGAGCGCCGCCTGGAAGATCTCGATCTGCCGGTGCGCGCTGGTTCCGCGCCTGAGGATGTCGCGGGCCCGCCCGACCTCGGCGGTGCAGCCGAAATATTCGGCATCCTCGCGGGTCAGGTCGATGATCTCGTCCAGCAGGTCGGCATAGGGCACGATCCGGCCCTGGCCGAAATCGACCAGCCCGCTGTCCAGGCCGTAACGCTGGGCGCGCCAGCGGTTTTCCTCGATCAGCAGGTTCTTGTAGGGCCGCCACGTCACATTGCGCAGCTTCAGCCGCCACAGCATGCGCAGCAGGCAGCGATACAGCGCCGCCACCGTCACCGCATCGTCCAGCCGGGTGCAGATGTCGGTGATGCGCATCTCCAGCGTCGGGAAGCGCGAGGACGGGCGGATGTCCCACCACAGCTTGCTGGCATCCTCGATCACTCCGGCATTCACCAGCACCGCGACATGGCTCTGATACTCGCCATAGCTCTGGAAGCCGGCGGGCATGCCGGTGCGCGGCAGCTCGTGCCAGACGCTCAGCCTGTAGGAGCGGCGCTCCATGTCGCGCCCGCGCCAGAAGGGCGAGGAGGTCGACAGCGCCAGCAGATGCGGCAGGAAATAGCGGACCTGGTTCATCAGGTCGATGCGCAGATCGTCATCCTCGATCCCGACATGGACATGCATGCCGCAAATCATCAACCGGCGGGCCGGCGCACCGAGGTCGCGGGCCAGCATGTTGTAGCGGTCGCGGTTGGTGTGCTTCTGCGGCTCCCACGCGGCGAAGGGATGGGTCGAGGCGGCGATTGGCGCCAGCCCGTAGCGGTCGGCCACCCCGGCCACCGTGCCGCGCAGCGCCGCCAGTTCGGCCCGCGCCTCGTCCAGCGTCTTGCAGACCGGTGTTCCCACCTCGATCTGGCAGCGCAGGAATTCCGGATGGATGCGGCCGGGCGCCTGTTCCTGGCAGGCTTCCAGCATCTCGTCCGGCGGGCTGGGCACGATGTCGCGCGTGCCGCGGTCGACCAGCAGATATTCCTCTTCCAGGCCGAGGGTGAAGGACGGTTCGGTCACGGTGCTTTCCATGCGGTGTCAGGCCCGGGGATACTGGTGGACGACCGTCAGCGACGGCAGGGAGAGCAGCGGTTCTAGCGCATCGCCGATCACCTGCGCCCAGAGATCGGCGCCCTCCGGCGTTGCGATCAGATCCTGCCGCACCTCCAGCAGGACATTGGGGTAGCCGGCGGGGGTCGCATGGGTCTCCACCGTGCCGCCCAGCGTGCCGCGGCCGGAATAGGGCTCGTTGTCGCCGACGCACCAGCGCCCATCGGCCTCCAGCGCCTCGATCAGCGGCACCGGCAGGCGCGGATCGTTGTCCCACAGCACGCCGATGTGCCAGGGCCGCGCCACCCCGCGCATGGCCGGGGTGAAGCTGTGCACGGACACCAGCACCGGCACCTGCCCGCGGGCACGGATCGACGCCACTGCCGCCGCAACCGCGGCGTGGTAGGGCTTGAACAGCGCCTCCACCCGCTGCGCCTGGGCCTCGGCATCGAGCGCGCGGTTGCCGGGGATCACCACGTCGTCGCTGACCACCGGGATGGCGGTCGGATCCTCAAGCGCCCGGTTGGGATCGATCACCAGCCGGGAGAATCCGGAAAGCACCGCGGTGGCGCCGAACCGCTCCGCCAGCCGCCGCGTCACCTCCGCCGCGCCGATGTCGTAGGCGATGTGGCGGCAGAGCTGCTCTTCCGGCAGACCGAGGTCGTTCAGCGACCGCGGAATCGCGCGGGAGGCGTGGTCGCACAGCAGCAGCAGCGATCCGCCTGCATCCGGGTTCAGCGTGGTCGCCGGCGGGGGATCGTCCGGTCCCAGCAGCGGAGTGGCGCCGCGCGGCGCCGGTGCGGGCGCGGTGACGGGCTGGCGATGTTCGGAAGGTGATGTGGCCATATGCCACACTAACGCAACCGCCACGCCGGGCGGAAGCGCGGCCGATGGTGGTAGCCCGAACGGCAAGCTGTTAGGCTGTCCTTCCCTCTCCCGCGCGAACCCACCCGGAAGACGACCCGCATGCTTCGCCTGCTTTCCCTCTGCCTTGCCGTGATGGCGCTGCTCAGCGCTTGCGGACCCGTTTACGAGACGCAGTACAGCCTCGTCCCGCCAAGCTCGGCCGAAGGCCGGCTCTGCGTCAACCAATGCCAGCAGAACCGCAACTATTGCCGCCAGAATTGCGGCATGTCGCAGCAGGCCTGCGTGAACGAGGCGCGGTCGCGCGCCCTCTACGACTATCAGGCCTACGTCAACCGCCAGCAGGCGGAGAAGAAGCCGATCAAGAAGTCGGTCAGCGATTTCGACCGCTCCTATTCCTGCGGCAACAGCAGCTGCGAAGCGCGCTGCGAGTCCGACTATCGTGACTGCTTCGGCGGAAGCTGCGGCGGGCAGGTGATCGCCAGGAGCGTCTGCACCGCCTTCTGCGACCAGGAAAAGCCGGCCGCCGCGGCCCCCAGGCTGACCCCAATGCCACAGGGCGGCGTCCAGGCGCCGATGATGCAGGCGCCGATGGGTGCCGCTCCGATGACGAACGACGGTGGCTATGCCGCCGGCTCGTCGCTGTGCCAACCCGGCATGCGGGTGTCGGTGGAATGGAAGGGCGATTGGTACCCCGCCACTGTGAAGGGCAACCCTCGCCAAGACGGCCGCTGCCCAGTCCATTACGACGATTTCGGCTCGGAAGATGACGAATCAGTCTCTCTGCGCCGCATCCGTCCGCGCTGATCAGCCGTTTTCCTGCTTTTCGGCAGCCTCCAGGAGAATCCCGGAGGCGCACGGCAGCCATGACTTGCGTCCCGCTGGCCCGGCAACCGGGCCGCCGGTATAAGCGGTCCATGCCAGACGCCAGTGCCTTCCCCGTCGATCATGCGTACCGGACCCAGCGCATCGCCCTGATCGCGCTGCTGGTCGGCGCCCTGGGCATTGCCTTCGCCCCCATCTTCGTCCGGTTGTCGGAAGTCGGACCGGTCGCCACCGGCTTCTGGCGGACCGCACTGGCGATGCCGGCGCTGGGTCTGTGGATGGCCGCCGAGTCGCGGCAGCGGAGCGGGCGCTCCAGCCGCCGCCCCTCCTCCGTCTCCGACTATGCCCGCCTGTCGCTGGCCGGCCTGTTCTTCGCCGGCGACCTCGCGATCTGGCACACCTCGATTCGCTACACCTCGGTCGCCAACTCCACGCTGCTGGCGAACTTCGCCCCGCTCTACGTGGCGCCGGCCGCGTGGTTCCTGTTCAAGGAGCGGATCACCCGCCGCTTCGTCATGGGCATGCTGCTGGCGTTGGCCGGGGCCATCGTGCTGATGGGCGAGAGCTTCCAACTCGACGCCGACCATCTGTTCGGCGACGGGCTGGCCCTGCTGACCGCCGCCTTCTATGCCGGCTACATCCTGTCGGTCGGGCGGCTGCGCGCGGAATTCTCCACCGCCACCATCATGACCTGGAGCGGCGCGATATCCGCCTTGGTGCTGTTGCCGATCGGCCTGTATGACGGCGAGGCGATGCTGCCGGCGAGCGTGTCCGGCTGGGCGGTGCTGGCGGGCCTTGCCCTGTTCAGCCATGCCTGCGGCCAGAGCCTGATCGCCTACGCCCTGGCGCATCTGCCGGCGTCCTTCTCGTCGGTCAGCCTGCTGCTTCAGCCGGCGGCGGCGGCCATCCTCGCCTGGATTCTCCTGAGCGAGCCGCTGGGCCCCTTGCAGGCGCTGGGCGCCGCGGTGATCCTGGTCGGCATCCTGCTGGCCCGTCCCGGCGGCCGCTGACGTCCAGGTCCGGGCGGTTGCCCATCGCCATCGTCGCTATAGTTTTCCATCCCGTGGGCAAGGCGCCGCAGCGCGGCGGTCGGGCATTGACCGCACCCGCCAGGACCGTTACCGGTATGACCACTCAGTAATGAACCGCCTTCCGACCAAAGGGGAACAACCCGTGCCCGGCACCGACGACAGCGCTCACGTCCCCTCCTCTTCCCAGCGCATTTCGGAATGGGTGGCCCAACAGCTCCTCGACCGCATTGCGCGTGGCGAGCTGGTGCCGGGGGAACGTCTGCCGGGCGAGCGCCAGCTGGCGGAACAGCTGCATGTCAGCCGGGTCTCCGTCCGCGCTGCTCTGCAGAAGCTGAAGACGCAAGGCTTCCTGACCGCCGTCCAGGGCGGTGGCACCCGTGTCGTGTCATCGGCCGGCATGATGGACGGCGCGCTGACGGCGATGGTGCGCAGCACCCACCAAAACCTGTGCGACCTCGTCGAAATCCGCATGGCGCTGGAGAGCTGGGCCGCCCGCCGTGCCGCGGAACGCGCGACACCGGAACAGATCGACACCATCGGCCGCATCCTGGCGGCCATGAGCGAGACCAATCGCGATGGCGGACGTGCGGCGGATGACATGGATTTCCATGTCGCGGTCGCCCAGGCATCCGGCAGCCCGGTCTACCTCCATCTGCTGTCGACCATCCGCGACATTCTCGGCAACATGGTCGAGATGAAGCACACCGAGCCCTTCATGGAAAACCATGAGGCGCTGATGATCGAGCATCACCGCGCCATCCATCAGGCGCTCGCACGCCGTGACCCGGATGGCGCCGCGAGCGCCGTCACCGCCCATCTCGGCTGGATCCTGGCGCGCTACCGCACGATGTCCGACCATTCCACCGGCGGCACCGACAGCGCGACCGACGCCTCGCCCTCCCCCAGTGCCGGCTGAAGCCGGCGGCCCGATAACAGGCCGGTAAAAAGAAAAGGCCGCAACCTCCGAACGGAGACTGCGGCCTTGTCCAATCCGACCGATGGCGATCCTCAGCTGGCGAGAATCGTCCCGATCTGTTTGGTAACCTCATCGATGTCGGCCATGCCGTCCACCACCTTCAGCACGCCGCGGCCCTGGTAATAGGGCAGGATCGGCGCGGTCTGCTGGTGGTACTGGCCCAGGCGGGTGGTCACCGTCTCCGCATTGTCGTCGGCGCGCCGCTTGAACTCGGTGCTGCCGCAGACATCGCAGACGCCCTCGACCTTCGGCTTCTCGAAGCTGTCGTGATAGCCCTTGCCACACTTGGCGCAGGTGTAACGGCCGGTGATGCGGTCCACCAGCACGTCGTCGACAACCCGCATCTCGATCACGTGATCGAGCTTCAGGCCCTTCTCGTCCAGCATCCGATCCAGCGCCTCGGCCTGAGCGACCGTGCGCGGGAACCCGTCGAGGATGAAGCCGTTCTTCACGTCGGGCTTCGAAATGCGTTCGGCGATCATGCTGACCATCAGCTCGTCCGGCATCAGCTTGCCGGCGGCCATGATCTCCTTCGCCTGCTGCCCGAGCGGCCCGCCTTCCGCCACCATGGCGCGGAGCATGTCGCCGGTCGACAACTGCACCAGACCACGAGTGTCTTCCAGACGGCGCGCCTGGGTCCCCTTCCCGGCGCCCGGCGGACCGAGCAGTATGAGGTTCATTACTTTCTCCCCCGAAGCTTCGATTTCTTGATCAATCCCTCATACTGGTGGGCCAGCAGGTGGGAATGAATCTGCGCAACCGTGTCCATCGTGACGGTGACCACGATCAGCAGGCTGGTGCCGCCAAAATAAAACGGAACCGAGTGCTGGGATATCAGGATTTCGGGGAGGAGACAAACCGCCACAAGGTAGGCGGAGCCGATGACCGTCAGCCGCGTCAGCACATAGTCGATGTGGTCGGCGGTGTTCTTGCCCGGACGGATGCCGGGGATGAAGCCGCCATACTTACGCAGGTTGTCGGCCGTCTCCGTCGGGTTGAAGACGATGGCGGTGTAGAAGAAGCAGAAAAACACGATCAACGAGGCGTACAGCAGCATATAGAGCGGCGTGCCATGCGCGACGTAGCGCGACACCGCCTGCAACCACTCCGGCCCTTCGCCGCCGGCGAAACCGACCGCGGTCAGCGGCAGCAGCAGCAGCGACGACGCGAAGATCGGCGGAATGACGCCGGCCGTGTTCATCTTCAGCGGCAGGTGCGACGCTTCGCCGCCGAACACGCGGTTGCCGACCTGACGCTTCGGGTACTGCACCAGCAGGCGCCGCTGGGCGCGTTCCATGAAGACGATGAAGAACACGACACCGACCGCCATCACCAGCATCAGGATGATGAAGACGGTGGACAGCGCGCCCTGGCGGCCGAGTTCCAGCGTGTTGACCAGCGCGCGCGGCAGTTCCGCGACGATGCCGGCGAAGATGATCAGCGAGGTGCCGTTGCCAATGCCACGGGCGGTGATCTGTTCGCCCAGCCACATCAGGAACATGGTGCCGCCGACCAGCGTGATGACCGTGGCGATGCGGAAGAACAGGCCGGGGTCGATGACCGCCGCGCCGGTGGAACCGCGCATCGACTCAAGCCCGACCGCAAGGCCGTAGGCCTGGACGGTGGCGAGAACGACGGTGCCGAATCGGGTGTACTGGTTCAGCTTCTTGCGCCCGGCCTCGCCTTCCTTCTTCATGGCCTCCATCTGCGGCGACACGGCGGTCAGCAACTGCACGATGATGGACGCCGAGATGTACGGCATGATGTTGAGCGCGAAGATGGTCATGCGGTGGAGCGCACCGCCGGCCAGCATGTCGAACATCCCGAGGATGCCGCTGCCCTGCTGCTTGAAGACGTCCTGCAGGATGTGCGGATCGATGCCCGGAATCGGGATGTAAGTGCCCAGCCGATAGACGATCAGGGCCGCCAAGGTGAACCAAATCCGCTTTTTCAGCTCGGTCGCCTTGGAGAAAGCCCCGAAATTGATGTTGGCGGCAAGCTGCTCGGCCGCTGATGCCATGGTCCAATCCCTGTCCCGTAAGCGCGAACGGGGCGGCACTGCATGACGCAGGCCGCCCCTCGCGACTTCGCTTTTTGTAGTGCCCCGAAAGCCCGCGCGCAAGCACGGGCTTGTCGTGGAACTTTACTCGGCGGCTTCGGCGGCGGTAGCGGTCAGCGTGACGCTGCCACCCGCCTTCTCGACGGCTTCGATCGCCGACTTGGACGCGCCGGCGACCGTGAAGGAAACCTTCGCGGTCAGCTCGCCCTTGCCCAGCAGACGGACACCGTCCTTCTTCACCTTGCCGGTGACGCCGGCGGCGTTGAGCGCCGCGGCATCGATGGTCTCGGCGGCGTTCAGCTTGCCCAGGTCGATGGCCTTCTGGACCATGCCCAGGTTAACCACCGAGTATTCCTTGGCGAAGATGTTCCGGAAACCGCGCTTCGGCAGGCGGCGGTGTAGAGGCATCTGCCCGCCTTCGAAGCCGTTGATCGCCACGCCGGTGCGCGAGGTCTGACCCTTCACGCCGCGGCCAGCGGTCTTGCCCTTGCCCGAACCGATACCGCGACCGACGCGCATGCGCGCCTTCCGAGCACCGGCGTTGTCACGCAGGTCATTAAGCTTGGTCATGATCTCAGCCCTCGTTCTCGACGCGGACCAGGTGCGCGACCTTGGCGATCATGCCCCGCACGGCCGGAGTATCCTCCAGCTCGCGGGTCCGGTGCAGCTTGTTGAGACCCAGACCGACCAGCGTTTCGCGCTGGTCGTGCTTGCGGCCGATCGGGCTGCCGATCTGGGTCACGACGACGGTCTTCTTATCGCTCATGATCAGGCCTCCTGACCGGCGCCGGCCTCGCGACGACCGAGGATGTCGCTCACGCGACGACCACGGCGCGCCGCGACGGACCGCGGGCTGGTGACCTGGGTCAAGGCGTCGAAGGTCGCCTTGATCATGTTGTGCGGGTTCGACGTGCCGATCGACTTGGTCACGACGTCAGCGACGCCGAGAGCCTCGAAGATCGCGCGCATCGGACCACCGGCGATGATGCCGGTACCGGCCGGAGCGGCCCGCAGCACGACCTTGCCGGCACCGAAGTGGCCGTTGGTGTCATGATGCAGCGTACGGCCTTCGCGCAGCGGGACGCGGATCATGCCGCGCTTGGCCTGATCGGTCGCCTTGCGAATGGCTTCCGGGACCTCGCGGGCCTTGCCCGAGCCGACGCCGACACGACCCTTGCCATCGCCAACGACGACCAGAGCGGCGAAGCCGAAGCGACGACCACCCTTGACCACCTTGGCAACGCGGTTGATGCCGACGAGCTTTTCGATCAGCTCGCTTTCTTCCCGCTCGCGCGGCTGCCGGTCGCGGTTGTCCCGCTCCCCACGTTCACGTGCCATATCCGGGCCTCCTTAGAACGACAGCCCGCCCTCGCGGGCGGCGTCGGCCAGGGCCTTGACCCGGCCATGGTAAATGTAACCACCGCGGTCGAACACGACCTCGGTAATCCCAGCGGCCTTGGCGCGCTCGGCGATCAGCTCGCCGATCCGCTTGGCAGCATCGACGTTGCCGCCGTGCTTGAGCTGCTCGCGCAGCTCCTTCTCGAGCGACGAGGCAGACGCAAGCGTCTGGCCGTTCACGTCGTCGATGATCTGGGCGTAGATGTGCAGATTGGACCGGAAGACCGAGAGGCGAACACGCCCGCCGGCCTTCTTGGCAATCTGCGCGCGCACGCGCTGCTTGCGGCGCTCGTGGAGTTGCTTTGGCTTCAGCATGGCGGTTACTTCTTCTTACCTTCCTTGCGCAGGACGGTTTCGGTCTCGTACTTGATGCCCTTGCCCTTGTAGGGCTCCGGCTTCTTCCAACCGCGGATCTCGGCGGCAACCTGGCCGACCTTGTGCTTGTCGTAGCCGCTGACCGAGATGGCCGTCGGCTTGTCGCACTTGATCGTGATGCCTTCCGGGATCGGGTACTTCACGTCGTGCGAGAAGCCGAGCTGGAGAACCAGCTCCTTGCCCTGCACGGCCGCGCGGTAACCGACGCCGTTGATTTCCAGGTTGATCGTGTAGCCCTGGCTGACACCGGTGACCATGTTGTTGATCAGGGTGCGCGAGGTCGCCCACATGACGCGGGCGCGCTTGCTGTCGTTTGCCGGCTTCACCACCACCTTGCCGTCTTCCAGCGAGGCGGTGATGTCGTCGATCAGGGTCAGGCTGAGTTGCCCCAGCTTGCCCTTGGCCGTGACCTGCTGACCGTCGACCTTTACGTCGACGCCAGCCGGGACCGGCACGGGATGCTTGCCAATGCGCGACATCTGCCAATCCCCCTTAGAACACGCGGCAGAGGACTTCACCGCCAACGTTGGCGGAGCGGGCCTCATTGTCCGACATCACGCCGCGCGGGGTCGACAGGATCGACAGACCGAGCCCGTTATAGACACGGGGCAGGTCGGCGATCTTCGAGTAGACGCGACGGCCGGGCTTCGACACACGGGCGATCTGCTTAATGACAGGCTCGCCTTCGTGATACTTCAGCTCGATCTTCAGGTTCTTGACGCCCGGACGCAGTTCTTCCTCGGACCAGCCGCGGATGAAGCCTTCACGCTTCAGAACTTCCAGGACGTTGACGCGCAGCTTAGACGCCGGGGAAACCACAACGGACATGCGGGCGTGCTGACCGTTGCGGATGCGGGTCAGCATATCGCCGAGCGGATCGCTCAAAGACATTCTCGGACCCTCCTTACCAGCTCGACTTCGTCATGCCCGGAATCTGGCCGGTCGAGGCCAGTTCGCGGAGCGTGACGCGGGACAGCTTGAACTTGCGATAGAACGCGCGCGGACGCCCGGTCATTTCGCAGCGGTTCCGGATGCGCACCTTCGAGGAGTTGCGCGGCAGTTCGGCCAGCTTGAGGCGGGCAGCGAATTGCTCTTCCGGCGGGAGGGCCTTGTCGTTCGCGATTGCCTTCAGGCGCGCACGCTTGTTCGCGTACTGCTTGGCCAGCTTGGCGCGACGCTTGTTCTTTTCGATGGCACTGGTCTTAGCCATGGTCGTGCTCCAGCCTCAGCTCACGAACGGCATGTCGAAGCCCTTCAGGAGAGCCTTGGCTTCCTGATCGGTCTTCGCCGAAGTGACGATGATGATGTCCATGCCGCGGATCTGATCGATCTTGTCGTAATCGATCTCCGGGAAAATGATCTGCTCCTTGACACCCATGGCGTAGTTGCCACGGCCGTCAAAGCTGTCACCCGGGATACCGCGGAAGTCACGGACGCGCGGCAACGCAATCGTCACCAGGCGATCCAGGAACTCGTACATGCGGTCGCGACGGAGCGTGACCTTGCAGCCGATCGCCATGCCTTCGCGCAGCTTGAACTGGGCGATAGACTTGCGCGACTTGGTCACCACCGGCCGCTGGCCGGTGATGGCGGCCATCTCGGCCACGGCGAGCTGGATCTTCTTGGAGTCGGCGACAGCCTCGCCGACACCCATGTTGACCACGATCTTCTCGATCCGCGGAACTTCCAGGTCGTTCTTGTAGCCGAATTCCGACTTCAGAGCGGCGCGGATCTTGGAATCGTAAACTTCTTTCAAACGTGCGGTCATGCCCGGGTCCTCACAGGTCAATGACTTCGCCGGACCGCTTGGCGACACGCACCTTGCGGCCATCCTCAAGGATCTTGAAACCGACGCGGGTCGGCTTGCCATCCTTGGGATCGACGTGAGCGAGATTGGAAACGTTGATCGGCGCCTCCATCTCGATGATGCCACCCTGCGAGCGGGCGCTGGCACGCTGGTGCTTCTTCACCACGTTCACGCCCTGCACAACGGCACGGTTCTCCTTGGGGAAAACCTTCAACACCTCGCCGGTCTTGCCTTTGTCGCGGCCGGTCAGGACAACGACCTTGTCCTTGGTCTTGATCTTGGCGGCCATTACAGCACCTCCGGCGCCAGCGAGATGATCTTCATGAACTTCTTGCCGCGCAGCTCGCGAGTGACCGGCCCGAAAATACGGGTGCCGATCGGCTCGCCCTGCTTGTTGATCAGCACGGCGGCATTCCGGTCGAAACGGATCGCAGACCCGTCCTCCCGACGCAGTTCCTTCGCGGTGCGGACGATGACGGCGCGATGCACGTCACCCTTCTTGACGCGGCCCTTCGGAATGGCCTCCTTGACCGAGACGACGATGACGTCGCCCACGGTCGCGACCTTCCGCTTGGACCCGCCAAGCACCTTGATGCACTGCACCCGGCGCGCCCCGCTGTTATCGGCGACTTCCAGGTTGGTTTGCATCTGGATCATTGTTTACGACCTTTCGTTATCACGCGGCGCCGCTGTCGGCGGCGGACTCCGTCACGACCGTCCAACGCTTGGACTTCGAGATCGGGCGGCATTCGATGATCGAAACGGTATCGCCGACCTTGAACAGGTTGCCCTCGTCGTGGGCGGCGTACTTCTTCGACTGACGAATGAACTTCTTGTACACGGGGTGCATGACACGGCGCTCGACAAGAACCGTAACGGTCTTGTCGCACTTGTCGCTGACCACCGTGCCCTGCAGAACGCGGCGAGGCATGGATGATCCCCCTTACTTGCCGGCGTCGGCGGAGCGGGCACGCTCGCCGAGGATGGTCTTGATGCGGGCGATGTCGCGGCGCACCGTGTTCACCCGCGCGGTGTTCTCCAACTGGCCGGAGGCCCTCTGGAAACGCAGGTTGAACTGTTCCTTCTTGAGCTGGATGAGCTGATCGTTCAGCTCATCCGCGCTCTTCGTACGAATGTCTACGGCCTTCATGCCGCGGTCTCCTCGACACCGCCCAGGCGGGTCACCAGCTTCACCTTGATCGGCAGCTTCGCGGCCGCCAGAGCGAAGGCGGTTTTTGCCACATCTGCCGGCACGCCGTCCAGCTCAAACAGGATGCGGCCCGGCTTCACGCGAGCCGCCCAGTACTCCGGCGAGCCCTTACCGGAACCCATGCGGACTTCGGCAGGCTTGGTGGAGACGGGGAGGTCCGGGAAAATGCGGATCCAGACGCGGCCCTGACGCTTCATCGCGCGGGTGATCGCGCGGCGGGCCGCCTCGATCTGCCGGGCGGTGATGCGCTCCGGCTCCAGGGCCTTGAGGCCGAAGGAGCCGAAGTTCAGGGCGGTGCCGCCCTTGGCGTTGCCGTGGATGCGGCCCTTGTGGGCCTTACGGAATTTCGTGCGCTTGGGAGAAAGCATCGCTCGGCCCCTTTACTCGCGTTCGGAGCGCTCGGAGCGCTCGCGACGGTCGCGGCGATCGTGCCGATCACGGCGCGGCTCGCCGTCGGTCGACACCGGCTCAGTACCCATGCGCTTGTCCTGCGCCATCGGGTCATGAGCCATGACCTCGCCCTTGAACACCCACACCTTGACACCGCAGGTGCCGTAGGTGGTCTTGGCGGTGCCCACACCGTAATCGATGTCGGCGCGCAGGGTGTGCAGCGGAACGCGGCCTTCGCGGTACCACTCCATGCGGGCGATTTCCGCACCGCCGAGACGGCCCGAGCAGTTGATCCGGATGCCCTGGGCGCCCAGACGCATGGCGGACTGCACGGCGCGCTTCATGGCGCGACGAAATGCCACACGACGCTCGAGCTGGCTGGCGATGTTCTCGGCGATGAGGCGAGCGTCGATTTCCGGCTTGCGGATCTCGACGATGTTCAGGCTCACCTCGCTGCCGGTCATCTTCGACAGCTCAAGACGCAGCTTCTCGATGTCCGCGCCCTTCTTGCCGATCACCACGCCCGGACGAGCCGAGTGAATGGTGATGCGGGCCTTCTTGGCCGGACGTTCGATGACGACGCGCGAGCAACCGGCCTGCTGCAGGCGACCCTGCAGATAGCCGCGCAGCTTCAGGTCCTGGTGCAGCAGATTGGCGTAGTCGCGCTTGGCGAACCAACGGCTGTCCCAGGTCCGGTTGATGCCGAGGCGCAGCCCGATCGGATTGATTTTCTGACCCATTACTCGGCCCCCTCGGCAACGGCGGCGTCACGCTCGCGGACGATGATCGTCAGGTTGCTGAACAGCTTCTCGACCCGGGCGCCACGACCGCGGGCACGGGCGTGGAAGCGCTTCATCACCAGAGCGCGACCGACCGTCGCCGACGACACGTACAGACGGTCGACGTCGAGCTGGTGGTTGTTCTCGGCGTTCGCGATCGCGGCCTGCAGGACCTTCTTCACTTCGCCGGCGATGCGGCGCTTGGAGAAGGTCAGCTCGGCCACGGCACGGCTGGCATCCATGTTCCGGATGAGCTGGGCGACGAGGTTGAGCTTCCGCGGGCTGGTGCGGATCATCGGATTGCGGGCCAGAGCCTCGTTCTCCGCGATCCGGCTGGGATTGGCAGACTTGCCCATGGCTTACTTCCTCTTCGCCTTCTTGTCCGCCGCGTGGCCATAGAAGGTCCGCGTCGGAGCGAACTCGCCGAACTTGTGACCGATCATGTGCTCGGTAACCAGAACCGGCAGGAACTTGTGGCCGTTGTAGACGCCGAACGTCAGACCGACGAACTGCGGCAGGATGGTCGAACGACGCGACCAGATCTTGATGATCTCGTTGCGGCCCGAAGCCCGGCTCTTGTCCGCCTTCTTCAGCAGATAGCCGTCGACGAACGGGCCCTTCCAAACGGAGCGTGCCATCGTTCGACCTCCTTACTTCGAATGACGGCGGCGCAGGATCAGGCCATCCGTCTTCTTGTTGTGACGAGTCTTCTTGCCCTTGGTCGGCTTGCCCCACGGCGTGACCGGATGACGGCCGCCCGAGGTGCGACCCTCACCACCACCGTGCGGGTGGTCGATCGGGTTCATGGCGACGCCACGGACCGACGGACGCTTGCCCAGCCAGCGGTTGCGACCGGCCTTGCCAAGGTTGGTGTTCATCTGGTCCGGGTTGGACACGGCACCCAGGGTGGCCATGCACTCGCCACGAACCATACGCAGCTCGCCGGACGGCAGCTTCAGCTGGGCGTAGCCGCCGTCGCGGCCGACCAGCTGCAGGTAGGTGCCGGCGGAACGAGCCACCTGACCACCCTTGCCGGCCTTCAGCTCGACGTTGTGCACGATCGAACCGACCGGAATGTTCTTCAGCGGCATCGCGTTGCCGGGCTTCACGTCGGTGCGCTCGCCGGAGATCACGGTGTCGCCGACCTTCAGGCGCTGCGGCGCCAGAATGTAGGACAGCGTCCCATCCTGGTACTTGATCAGCGCAATGAAGGCCGTGCGGTTCGGATCGTATTCCAGCCGCTCGACGGTGGCCGGAACGTCGAACTTGCGACGCTTGAAGTCCACCAGACGGTAGGTACGCTTGTGACCGCCACCCATGCGGCGCGCAGTGATGCGGCCGGTGTTGTTGCGGCCACCAGACTTGGTCAGGCCCTCGGTGAGGGTCTTGACCGGCTTGCCCTTCCACAGCTCCGAGCGGTCGACAATGACCAGCTGGCGGAGCGAGGGAGTAATCGGGCGGTATTGCTTCAGAGCCATCGGATCACACTCCCGCTCAGATGCCCGTGGTCACGTCGATCTTGTTACCCTCGGCGAGGGTGACGACGGCCTTCTTGAAGTCCGAGCGACGGCCGATGGTGCCGCGGAACCGCTTGGTCTTGCCCTTGGAAACCAGGGTGTTGACCGCGGTCACCTTGACGTTGAAGAGACCTTCAACGGCGGCCTTGATCTCCGGCTTGGAGGCCGTGAGCGGCACGCGGAACGTGACCTGGTTATGCTCCGACACCAACGTCGACTTCTCGGTGATGACGGGAGCAAGGATCAGGTCGTACATCCGCTCCTGGCTCACCGCAGGTTTCGACTGCTTGCTCATTTCAGGCGAGCCTCCAGTTGCTCGACCGCGTTGCGGGTCAGGACCAGCGTGTCGCGGCGGAGAATGTCGTAGACGTTCGCACCCTGCTCCGGCAGCACGTCGATCAGCGGGATGTTGCGCGAAGCCTTGGCGAAGTTGTCGTCCAGGTTCGAGCCATCGATGATCAGCGCCGAAGTCAGGCCGAGGGTGGCGAGACGGGCCGCCAGTTCCTTGGTCTTGTGCGTCTCGGCGGCCGCGGCCTCCAGGACGATCAGCTTGCCCTCGGCGGCCTTGGCCGACAGGGCGGTCTTGAGCGCCAGCTTGCGGACCTTCTTGGTCAGGTCGTGGGCATGCGAACGCACCACCGGCCCGAAGATGGTCGCACCGCCGCGGAACTGCGGCGAACGGATGGAGCCCTGACGAGCGCGGCCGGTGCCCTTCTGCCCATAAGGCTTCTTGGTCGTGCCGCTGATCTCGCTGATGCCCTTGGTCTTGTGGTTGCCGGAGCGGCGCTTGGCCAGCTGCCAGTTCACCATGCGGGCCAGCAGGTCGTTGCGGGTCGGCAGACCGAACACGGCGTCCGACAGCTCGATCTCGCCGACGGCTTCGTTGTTCAGATTCTTGATCGTGGCCTTCATGGCGCTCACTCCTGCGTCTCGGCCGGGGCTTCCGCCGCCGGAGCAGTCTTGATGCCGGCCGGGAAGGGCAGGCCTTCCGGAGCCTTCTTCTTGACGGCGTCACGGATGCGCAGCCAACCGCCCTCGGCGCCGGGGACGGCACCCTTGAGCAGGATCAGACCACGGGCTTCGTCGACAGACACGACCTGAAGGTTCAGGACCGTGACCCGCTCGTCACCGAGATGACCGGCCATCTTCTTGTTCTTGAAGACCTTGCCGGGATCCTGACGGTTACCAGTCGAACCGTGCGAGCGGTGCGACACCGACACGCCGTGCGTGGCGCGCAGACCACCGAAGTTCCAGCGCTTCATCGCACCGGCAAAGCCCTTGCCGATGGAGGTGCCGGTGACGTCGACGAACTGGCCGGCGACGAAGTGCGACACCGACAGCTCGGCACCGACCTCGATCAGGGCATCGGCATCGACGCGGAACTCGACAAGCTTGCGCTTGGGCTCCACACGCGCCTTGGCGAAATGCCCGCGCTCAGGCTTGTTGACGTTCTTGACCTTGATGGCGCCCGCGCCGAGCTGGACGGCGGTATAGCCATCCTTTTCCTCGGTGCGAACGGCGACGACCTGGCAGCTGTCGACTTTCAGCACAGTGACCGGAACATGCTGGCCGTCGTCCGTGAAGACGCGGGTCATGCCGACCTTCTGCGCGATCAAACCGGATCGCATTGTTCTTTATCTCCTGACCAGGGACATCCGATTACCGGAGAGGTCCCTTACCAACCAAAATCAGAGCTTGATCTCGACGTCGACACCGGCGGCGAGGTCGAGCTTCATGAGCGCATCCACGGTCTGCGGCGTCGGATCGACGATGTCGAGCAGGCGCTTGTGGGTGCGGATCTCGAACTGCTCGCGCGACTTCTTGTCGATGTGCGGCGAACGGTTCACGGTGAACTTTTCGATGTGCGTCGGCAGGGGGATCGGGCCCCGCACGCGCGCGCCGGTCCGCTTGGCGGTGTTGACGATCTCGCTGGTCGACTGGTCGAGCACGCGATGATCGAACGCCTTCAGACGGATGCGGATGTTCTGGCTGTCCATGTCCAAACGTCCCTTGCACCTTCTATCGATGACGCGGACGCGTCACCGGAACTCCACGAGCTTGCTTCGGGGCATCGCCGACAGCGCAAGGCCGCGCGCCGAACCACCGAAACGGGGGCCGACGGGCGACACTGTGACCGATGCGACGGGCCGATACGAAAAAGAACATCCCCTGCGCGGGAAGCGCGGAGGGGATGTTCCGATCAGCAGACGGCGCGCCTCCCATGGAGGCGCGCCGTGCCGTTCGTCTCGGGCTGCGTCTAGGCCGAAGCTGCCTACCACCAACCCAAAATCCAGAGGGCGTATTCTCTAGGCGTTCAGCGCCTGCGTGTCAATCCTGAATCTCCCCCCGGATCGGAGGAAGCTGGGTTGACAGGCCGACGGGTCCGAACACCGACGCCCGATGGCTAGAACCGGGCGGGCCGTCACTCCTGCTCGCGCGGGGAAGACGGCCCGTCTCTTACATCCGGCGGTCGGATCGCTCCGACCGCCCTACCCGTCCCTCTCCGGCGACCGCCTCGCGGCGGCTGCCGGATGGGTCATCACTCGACGATCTTGGCAACGACGCCGGCGCCGACGGTGCGGCCACCCTCGCGGATGGCGAAGCGCAGGCCTTCGTCCATGGCGATCGGGGCGATCAGCGTCACTTCCATGGCGACGTT
>NZ_PDKW01000043.1:2129339-2146362 GCF_002573965.1 Azospirillum palustre
CCACCCTCGCGGATGGCGAAGCGCAGGCCTTCGTCCATGGCGATCGGGGCGATCAGCGTCACTTCCATGGCGACGTTGTCGCCCGGCATCACCATCTCGACGCCTTCCGGCAGCGCCACCATGCCCGTCACGTCGGTCGTCCGGAAGTAGAACTGCGGACGGTAGTTCGTGAAGAACGGGGTGTGGCGGCCGCCCTCTTCCTTCGTCAGGATGTAGGCTTCGGCCTTGAACTTGGTGTGCGGGGTGATCGAACCCGGCTTGGCCAGAACCTGGCCGCGCTCGACGTCCTCGCGCTTCGTGCCGCGCAGCAGCGCGCCGATGTTGTCGCCGGCTTGCCCGGAGTCGAGCAGCTTGCGGAACATTTCGACGCCGGTCACCGTCGTCTTGACCGTCGCCTTCAGGCCAACGATCTCGACTTCCTCGCCGACCTTCACGATGCCACGCTCGACGCGGCCGGTCACGACCGTGCCGCGGCCCGAGATCGAGAACACGTCTTCGATCGGCATCAGGAACGGACGGTCGACCGGACGCTCCGGCTGCGGGATGTACTCGTCCACCGTCTTCATCAGCGCCAGGACGGCGTCACGGCCGATCTCCGGCTGACGGTCTTCCAGAGCGCACAGCGCCGAACCCTTGGTGATCGGAATGTCGTCGCCCGGGAACTGGTAGGACGACAGAAGCTCGCGCACTTCCAGCTCGACCAGCTCCAGCAGTTCCGGATCGTCGACCATGTCGACCTTGTTCATGAACACAACCAGAGCCGGAACGCCGACCTGGCGCGCCAGAAGGATGTGCTCGCGGGTCTGCGGCATCGGGCCGTCGGCGGCCGACACGACCAGGATCGCGCCGTCCATCTGGGCGGCGCCCGTGATCATGTTCTTCACGTAGTCGGCGTGGCCCGGGCAGTCGACGTGCGCGTAGTGGCGGTTCTGCGTCTCGTACTCGACGTGCGCCGTCGAGATCGTGATGCCGCGCGCCTTCTCTTCCGGCGCCTTGTCGATCTGGTCGTAAGCGGTGAAGGTGGCGCCGCCGGACTCCGCCAGCACCTTCGTGATCGCCGCCGTCAGCGACGTCTTGCCGTGGTCGACGTGGCCGATCGTGCCAACGTTGCAGTGCGGCTTGTTCCGCTCATCGCCGCCGTCAGCGACGTCTTGCCGTGGTCGACGTGGCCGATCGTGCCAACGTTGCAGTGCGGCTTGTTCCGCTCGAACTTTGCCTTCGCCATGGGGTGGTCTCTCCGTTTCTCAATCGTTCCAGCGGTCTTCAGGCCACCTTGGCGCGGACGCCGTCCGCGATGGCCTGTGGCACCGGCTCATAATGGTCGAACTGCATGCTGTACTGCGCGCGGCCCTGACTCATGGAGCGCAGGGAGTTCACATAGCCGAACATGGCCGCCAAGGGAACCAGTCCCGTGACGATTCGCGCGTTGCCGCGCTGGTCCATGCCGGTGATCTGTCCCCGGCGACTGTTCAGGTCGCCGATGACGTCGCCCATATAGTCGTCCGGCGTGATGATTTCGACCCGCATCAGCGGTTCCAACAGCACCGGAGCGGCTTTTGTCATAGCCTCGTGGAAGGCGCTCCTCGCAGCAAGCTCGAAGGCGAGCGGCGAGGAGTCGACATCATGCGCCTCGCCGCCGGTCAGGGTCGCCTTGACGTCCACCACCGGGTAGCCGGCGATGACACCGCTGTCCTTCGTGGCCTCCAGCCCCTTCTGCACGCCGGCGACGAACTCGCGCGGCAGACTTGCCGCCCGGTTCTCGAAGACGAAACCGGCGCCGCGGTCCAGCGCCTCCAGCTTCAGCGTCACGCGCGCGAACTGGGCGCGATCACCGGTCTGCCGGGCGTGGACATGGTCGACTTCGGCCGAGCGCAGCACGGTCTCCCGATAGGCGACCTTGGGCGCGCCGACGGCCGCATCGACGCGGAACTCGCGCCTCATGCGGTCGACGATGATGTCGAGATGCAGCTCGCCCATGCCGCGGATCACGGTCTGGCCGCTTTCGCGGTCGACGGTGACCTGCAACGAGGGATCCTCGTGGCCGAGGCGGTTCAATGCCGCCGCCATCTTGTCGTGGTCGGCGTCGGTGCGCGGCTCGACGACGATCTCGATCACCGGTTCGGGAACATCGAGACGTTCCAGCACGATCGGCTTGGCGGTGTCGCACAGCGTGTCACCGGTCGACGTGTGCTCCAGACCGGCGAAGGCCACGATGTCGCCGGTGTGGGCGCGCTCGATCTCTTCACGGCTGTTGGCGTGCATCAACAGCATGCGGCCGATCTTCTCGCGCTCGCCCTTGACCGGGTTCAGCAGCGAATCACCGACGCTGACGGTGCCGGAATAGATGCGGCAGAAGGTGAGCGTTCCGACATAGGGGTCGTTCATCACCTTGAAGGCGAGGCCAGAGAAGGGCGCACTGTCGTTGGCAGCCCGCTCCTCGGCCCGGTCGCCACCCACCGCATGGCCGGTCACCGCACCGATGTCGTTCGGCGCCGGCAGATAATCGACCACGGCGTCCAGCATCGGCTGGATGCCCTTGTTGCGGAAGGCGGACCCGCACAGCACGGGAACCAGGGCGCCGGCAATCGTGCCCTTGCGGATCAATGCGCGCAGCACGTCGGGCGCCGGCTCCTCGCCGCGCTCCAGATAGGCGGCCACCGCCGCCTCGTCGAGGTCCAGCACGGCGTCCAGCAGCGCCTGACGGGCGCTTGCAGCCGGTGCGGCCAGATCCTCGGGAATTTCGGTGTGCTGGAATTCGGCGCCGAGCGTTTCGGCCTTCCAGATCGTGGCGCGCATCGCAACCAGATCGACGACACCGGAAAAGCCGGCTTCGCTGCCGATCGGAAGCTGAACGACCAGCGGCTTGACGCCCAGGCGGTCGGCCATCATGGCGACGCAGCCGTCGAAGTCCGCGCCGACGCGGTCCATCTTGTTGACGAAGGCCATGCGCGGCACGCCGTACTTGTCGGCCTGCCGCCACACGGTCTCGGTCTGGGGCTCGACCCCCGCGACCGCGTCGAAGATGGCAACGGCGCCATCCAGAACGCGCAACGACCGCTCGACCTCGATGGTGAAATCCACGTGGCCGGGCGTATCGATGATGTTGATGCGGTGGTCGCGCCAGAAACAGGTCGTTGCCGCCGACGTGATGGTGATGCCCCGCTCCTGCTCCTGCTCCATCCAATCCATGACGGCAGTGCCGTCATTGACCTCGCCCATGCGATAGGACTTGCCGGTATAGAACAGGATGCGCTCGGTCGTCGTCGTCTTGCCGGCATCGATGTGAGCCATGATGCCGATGTTGCGATAACGGTCGAGGGCGTGCGAGCGGGGCATGCAAAATCACCAGGACAGGCGTTAACCTTACCAGCGGTAGTGCGAGAACGCCTTGTTGGCTTCCGCCATACGGTGCGTATCTTCGCGCTTCTTCACGGCGGTGCCGCGCTGGCTGGCGGCGTCGAGCAGCTCACCCGACAGACGCTCGGTCATGGTGTTTTCCGAGCGGGCGCGGGCGGCGCTGATCAGCCAACGGATGGCCAGGGCCTGGGCGCGGTCCGAACGGACCTCGACCGGAACCTGATAGGTCGCACCACCGACGCGACGCGAACGCACTTCGAGGTGCGGCTTCACGTTGGCGAGGGCATCGTGGAAGACCTGAACGGGGTCGTTCTTGGTCTTGACCTCGATACGACCCAGCGCACCGTAGACGATGCTTTCAGCCGACGACTTCTTGCCGTCAAACATCAGGCAGTTCATGAACTTCGTCAGGACGCGGTCGCCATACTTGGCGTCCGGCAGGACTTCACGCTTCTCGGCGCGATGACGACGGGACATCGTGAGTTCTCCTTACTTCGGACGCTTCGCGCCGTACTTCGAACGACGCTGCTTACGATCCTTGACGCCCTGGGTATCCAGCGTGCCGCGAATGATGTGGTAGCGAACGCCGGGAAGATCCTTCACACGACCGCCGCGGATCATGACCACCGAGTGTTCCTGGAGGTTGTGGCCCTCACCAGGGATGTAGCTCGTCACCTCGAAGCCGTTCGTCAGACGAACGCGGGCGACCTTACGGAGCGCCGAGTTCGGCTTCTTCGGGGTGGTGGTGTAAACGCGAGTGCAGACGCCACGCTTCTGCGGGCAGGCCTCCATCGCGGGAACCTTGTTGCGCGCGGCCAACGGCTCGCGCGGCTTACGGATCAACTGGTTGATCGTCGGCATATCTGCCCTTCATCCCTTCAAGATCACTCGGCCGGACGAGCCGGACGAAGCAAAAGCCCGCCTGCGAAACGTTGCCGTTCCGAGCGGGCTGAATGAGCGAAAGCCGACCGGAGGACTCCGATCGGCGGGATCGGTGGATTCAAGCGGACGCACGGAGAGCCCCGGCGCCCTTTGAAGTTCGCGGACTTTAGGGAAAGGCCGAGAGAGAGTCAAGGACGGTATTGAAGCTTGCAGGCACCCCGACTCTCAATCGGGAGGTCCCAAAGAAAAGGGCGCGTCCCCTGCGGAACGCGCCCCCTTCCCTACTTCATCACTCCGACGGATCAGGCCGCAGAGCTTTCCTCGCCCGGGGTCGGCAGGGCCGGGGTTTCCTCCGGAGCGCCGGCCTCCAGGGCCGCTTCGCGGTCACGCTCGGCGGCGATCAGCTTCAGGCGATTCACCACGGAGCCCGTGCCGGCCGGGATCAGACGGCCGACGATGACGTTCTCCTTCAGGCCTTCCAGGTTGTCGACCTTGCCGCCGACGGCCGCTTCCGTGAGGACGCGGGTGGTTTCCTGGAACGACGCGGCCGAAATGAAGGAGCGCGTCTGCAGGCTGGCCTTGGTGATGCCCTGGAGAACCGGGTGGCCGTGCGCCGGCTGGAGGCCTTCCGCGACGGTCTTCTCGTTCTCCTCGTCGAACTCCTGACGGTCGACCTGCTCGCCCACCAGGAAGGTGGTCTCGCCGGCATCGGTGATCTCGACCTTCTGCAGCATCTGGCGAACGATCACCTCGATGTGCTTGTCGTTGATCTTCACGCCCTGCAGTCGATAGACGTCCTGGATTTCGTTGATCAGGTAGTCGGCCAAGGCCTCCACACCCATCACCGCCAGGATGTCGTGCGGCACCGGGTTGCCGTCCATCAGCAGATCGCCGCGTTCGACATAGTCACCCTCCTGCACGGAGATGTGCTTGCCCTTCGGGATCAGATACTCCTTCTCGTCACCGCTCTCGTCGTTGCGGACGACGATGCGGCGCTTGGTCTTGTAGTCCTTACCGAATTCGACGCGGCCGCTCATCTCCGAGATGATGGCGAAGTCCTTCGGACGGCGCGCCTCGAACAGCTCGGCCACGCGGGGCAGACCGCCGGTGATGTCGCGGGTCTTGGACGACTCGCGCGGGATACGCGCCAGCACGTCGCCGGCACGGACCTCGGCACCGTTCTCCACCGACAGGATGGCGTCCACCGACATGAAGTAGCGGGCTTCCAGGCCGTTCGGCAGGGTGATCAGCTCGCCCCGGTCGTCCACCAGCGCGATGCGCGGCTTCAGATCGGCACCGCGCGGCTGCTGGCGCCAGTCCACCACCACCTTGGAGCTGATGCCGGTGGCCTCGTCCATCACCTCGCGCATGGAGATACCCTCCACGAGGTCGATGTAACGGGCGGTACCGGCGCGCTCGGTGATGATCGGCAGGGTGTAGGGGTCCCACTCGGCCAGCTTGGCGCCGCGCTCGACCTTCACGCCCTCGTCCGCCAGCAGCTTGGCACCGTACGGCACGCGGTGACGCGCCCGCTCGCGGCCCTGCTCGTCGAGCAGGATCACTTCGGTGCTGCGGCCCATGACGACCGGGATGCCCGACGAGTTCATGACGATGTTGCGGTTGTTGATCCGCACCGTCGCCTCGAACGCCGCCTCGATCTGGCTCTGCTCCGCACCGCGCTGCGCCGCACCGCCGATGTGGAAGGTACGCATCGTCAGCTGGGTGCCCGGCTCGCCGATCGACTGGGCGGCGATGACGCCGACCGCTTCGCCGGTGTTGACCAGCGTGCCGCGGGCCAGATCACGGCCGTAGCACTTGGCGCAGACGCCATCGCGGGTCTCGCAGGTCAGGACCGAGCGGATCTTGACCGAGTCGATGCCCGACCGCTCGATACGGTCGACCGTCGGCTCGTCGATCAGGCCGCCGTCCTCGACAAGCAGTTCGCCGTTCAACGGATCGATCACATCGCCGACCACAGTACGGCCGAGAATGCGGTCGCCCAGCGGGCTGATGACCTCGCCGCCGTCGATCACCGCCTTGACGGTGATGCCGCGCTCGGTGCCGCAATCATGCTCGACGATGATGGCGTCCTGCGCCACGTCGACCAGACGGCGGGTGAGGTAACCGGAGTTCGCCGTCTTCAAGGCGGTGTCGGCCAGACCCTTGCGGGCGCCGTGGGTGGAGTTGAAGTACTCCAGCACGGTCAGGCCTTCCTTGAAGTTCGAGATGATCGGCGTCTCGATGATCTCACCCGACGGCTTGGCCATCAGGCCGCGCATGCCGGCCAGCTGACGGATCTGCGCGGCGGAACCGCGGGCACCGGAGTGGGCCATCATGTACACCGAGTTGACCGGCTTGCCGGCTTCGGTGGTCGAGATCGCCTTCATCATCTCGGAAGCGACCTTTTCGGTGCATTCCGACCAGACGTCGACGACCTTGTTGTACTTCTCGCCCTGGGTGATCAGGCCGTCGAGATACTGCTGCTCGAACTCCTTCACCCGCTCCTTCGACTCGTTGACCAGCTTCTCCTTGGCGGCGGGGATGACCATGTCGTCCTTGCCGAAGGAGATGCCGGCGCGGCAGGCGTGGCCGAAGCCGAGCTTCATCAGGCGATCGGCGAAGATCACCGTTTCCTTCTGACCGCAGTGGCGATAGACGGCGTCGATGACGTTGCCGACGTCCTTCTTGGTCAGGACGCGGTTGATCAGCGAGAAGGGCACCTTCGGATGGCGCGGCAGCAGCTCCGACAGGAGCATGCGGCCAGGCGTCGTTTCGACGATGCTGATCAACTCCTCGCCCTCGTCGTCGACGCCGACGTAGCGGGCCTTGATCTTCGCATGGATCGACAGGACCTTGGCGTTCAGCGCCTGCTCGATTTCCGAGACGTTGGCGAACACCATGCCCTCGCCCTTCTCGCTCGGGCGGTCCATCGAGATGTAGTAGATGCCGAGCACGATGTCTTGGCTCGGCACGATGATCGGCTTGCCGTTGGCGGGCGACAGGATGTTGTTGGTCGACATCATCAGGACGCGCGCTTCCAGCTGGGCCTCAAGGCTCAGCGGGACGTGCACGGCCATCTGGTCGCCGTCGAAGTCGGCGTTGAAGGCGGTGCAGACCAGCGGGTGCAGCTGGATCGCCTTGCCTTCGATCAGCGTCGGCTCGAATGCCTGGATGCCGAGTCGGTGCAGCGTCGGCGCACGGTTCAGCATCACCGGATGCTCGCGGATGACCTCTTCCAGGATGTCCCACACCTCGGGACGCTCCTTCTCCACCATCCGCTTCGCAGCCTTGATGGTGGAGGCGAGGCCGTACAGCTCCAGCTTGGCGTAGATGAAGGGCTTGAACAGCTCGAGCGCCATCTTCTTCGGCAGGCCGCACTGGTGCAGCTTCAGCTCCGGACCGACGACGATGACCGAACGGCCGGAATAGTCGACGCGCTTGCCGAGCAGGTTCTGACGGAAGCGGCCCTGCTTGCCCTTCAGCATGTCCGACAGCGACTTCAGCGGACGCTTGTTGGCGCCGGTGATGACGCGGCCACGGCGGCCGTTGTCGAACAGAGCGTCGACGGCCTCCTGCAGCATGCGCTTCTCGTTGCGGACGATGATGTCCGGCGCCTTCAGCTCGATCAGCCGCTTCAGACGGTTGTTGCGGTTGATGACGCGGCGGTACAGGTCGTTCAGGTCGGACGTGGCGAAACGGCCGCCGTCGAGCGGCACCAGCGGACGCAGCTCGGGCGGGATCACCGGAATCACTTCCAGGATCATCCATTCGGGGCGCGACTGCGAGGCCAGGAAGGCGTCGATCAGCTTCAGGCGCTTGACCAGCTTCTTGCGCTTGGCTTCGGAGTTGGTGTCGCGCAGATCCTCACGGCAGCGCTTCTTCTCCTCGTCGAGGTCGAGCGCGGACAGCATGATGCGCAGCGCTTCGGCACCGATCGACGCGGTGAAGGCGTCCTCGCCGTACTCGTCCTGAGCGTTCATGAACTCTTCCTCGCTCAGCAGCGAATGCAGCTTGAGCGGGGTGAGGCCGGGCTCGATGACGACGTAGTTTTCGAAATAGAGGATGCGCTCCAGATCCTTGAGCGTCATGTCGAGCAGCAGACCGATGCGGCTCGGCAGCGACTTCAGGAACCAGATGTGGGCGACCGGGGACGCCAGCTCGATGTGGCCCATACGCTCGCGCCGGACCTTCGACAGCGTGACCTCGACGCCGCACTTCTCGCAGATGATGCCGCGATACTTCATGCGCTTGTACTTGCCGCACAAGCACTCGTAGTCCTTGATCGGGCCGAAGATGCGGGCGCAGAACAGGCCATCGCGCTCCGGCTTGAAGGTGCGGTAGTTGATGGTTTCCGGCTTCTTGATCTCGCCGTAGGACCAGGACCGGATCCGCTCGGGGCTCGCGATCTGGATGCGGATCTGATCGAAGCTCTGCGGCCCCTGAACCTGGCCGAAAATGTTCATCAACTCATTCATGACCGTCTCCCGCTGGCATCGCCGCGTTGTCGGTTAAAAGCAGTGCAATGCCCCGGAGCGGTGCGCACGCACCGATCCGGGGCTTGGGTCACGTCAGACCGGCTCAGTAGTCCCGCTGGTTCAGCTCGACGTTCAGGCCGAGCGAGCGCAGCTCCTTGACCAGCACGTTGAACGACTCCGGAATGCCGGCCTCGAAGTTGTCGTCGCCGCGGACGATGGCCTCGTAGACCTTGGTGCGGCCGGACACGTCGTCCGACTTCACCGTCAGCATTTCCTGCAGGGTGTAGGCGGCGCCGTAGGCTTCCAGCGCCCAGACCTCCATCTCACCGAAGCGCTGACCGCCGAACTGGGCCTTACCGCCCAGCGGCTGCTGCGTGACCAGCGAGTAGGGTCCGATCGACCGGGCGTGGATCTTGTCGTCCACAAGGTGGTGCAGCTTCAGCATGTAGATGTAGCCGACGGTCACCTTGCGATCGAAGGTCTCGCCGGTGCGGCCGTCCACCAGCGTCGACTGGCCCGACCGGTCGAAGCCGGCGCGTTCCAGATGGACGCAGATGTCCTCCTCGCGGGCGCCGTCGAAGACCGGCGTCGCGAAGGGCACGCCCTTGCGCAGGTTCCCGCCCAGCTCCAACAGCTCGCCGTCGGTCATGTCGGCGATGTCCTCGTTGTAGGTCACCTCGCCGTACGCCGACTTCAGCGTGCCGCGCAGGGCCTCCAGCTGGGGAGCGCCTTCGGCCTTCTGGCGGATCGCCAGACGGTACTGGTCGACCGCACGGCCGATCTGCTTGCCGAGACCCGAGGCCGCCCAACCGAGGTGGGTTTCCAGGATCTGACCGACGTTCATGCGCGACGGCACGCCCAGCGGGTTCAGCACCAGATCGACGGGGGTGCCGTCCTCCAGGTAGGGCATGTCCTCCTGCGGGATGATGCGCGAAACGACACCCTTGTTGCCGTGACGGCCGGCCATCTTGTCGCCCGGCTGCAGCTTGCGCTTCACCGCGACGAAGACCTTGACCATCTTCATGACGCCCGGCGGCAGCTCGTCACCGCGCTGCAGCTTGTCGACCTTGTTCTCGAAGCGGTCCTGCAGCGCCTTGATCGAGTCGTCGAACACCTTCGCCAGGTTCTCGACGGTCTCCATCACATGCTCGTCGGCGATGGCGATCTGGCGCCACAGGCCCTTCGACAGGCCGGCCAGCACCTCGTCGGTCAGCACCGTGCCGCCCTTCATGCCCTTCGGGCCGGACTGCGCGGTCTGGCCGATCAGCACTTCCTTCAGGCGGGTGTAGAAGCTGCGCTCCAGGATGCCGCGCTCGTCGTCGCGGTCCTTGGCCAGCTTCTCGATCTCGGCGCGTTCGATGGCGAGCGCGCGCTCGTCCTTGTCGACACCGCGGCGGCTGAACACGCGGACCTCGACGATGGTGCCGACCACACCCGGCGGCAGGCGCAGCGAGGTGTCGCGGACGTCGGACGCCTTCTCGCCGAAGATGGCGCGCAGCAGCTTCTCTTCCGGCGTCATCGGGCTTTCGCCCTTCGGCGTCACCTTGCCGACCAGGATGTCGCCCGGACGGACCTCGGCGCCGATATAGACGATGCCGGCCTCGTCGAGGTTCTTCAGAGCTTCCTCACCCACGTTCGGAATGTCGCGGGTGATTTCCTCCTGGCCCAGCTTGGTATCGCGGGCCATGACCTCGAACTCCTCGATGTGGATCGAGGTGAAGACGTCGTCCTTGACGATGCGCTCGTTGATGAGGATCGAATCCTCGAAGTTGTAGCCGTTCCACGGCATGAACGCGACGAGCACGTTCCGGCCGAGCGCCAGCTCGCCCAGATCGGTCGACGGACCGTCGGCCACGATGTCGCCGGCGTTCACCCGGTCACCGACCTTCACCAGCGGGCGCTGGGTGATGCAGGTGTTCTGGTTGGAGCGCTGGAACTTCAGCAGGTTGTAGATGTCGACGCCCGGCGCCGTGCTGTCCGAGCTGTCGGTCGCACGGACGACGATGCGGGTGGCGTCGACCTGGTCGACGATGCCCGAGCGCTTGGCGACGATGGTCACGCCGCTGTCGCGGGCGACGGTCGCCTCCATGCCGGTGCCGACCAGCGGGGCGTCGGCCTTCACCAACGGCACCGCCTGACGCTGCATGTTCGAGCCCATCAGCGCGCGGTTGGCGTCGTCGTTCTCAAGGAACGGGATCAGCGCCGCGGCGACGGACACCAGCTGCTTCGGCGACACGTCGATCAGGTCGATGGCTTCCGGCCGGAACATCAGGTATTCGCCGCCCTGGCGGCAGGACACCAGATCGGCGGCGAAGCTGTTGTCCGCGTTCAGTTCGGCGTTCGCCTGGGCGACGACGTAGCGGCCCTCCTCCATCGCCGACAGATAGACCACCTCGTTGGTGACCTTGCCGTCGATGACCTTGCGGTAGGGGCTCTCGATGAAGCCGTACTGGTTGACGCGGGCATAGGTCGCCAGCGAGTTGATCAGACCGATGTTCGGGCCTTCCGGCGTCTCAATCGGGCAGATGCGGCCATAGTGCGTCGGGTGCACGTCGCGCACCTCGAAGCCGGCGCGCTCGCGGGTCAGACCGCCCGGGCCCAGCGCCGAAAGACGACGCTTGTGCGTGATCTCGGACAGCGGGTTGGTCTGGTCCATGAACTGCGACAGCTGCGACGAGCCGAAGAACTCGCGCACGGCGGCGGCGGCCGGCTTGGCGTTGATCAGGTCGTGCGGCATCACCGTGTCGATCTCGACCGAGCTCATGCGCTCGCGGATCGCACGTTCCATGCGCAGCAGGCCGACGCGGTACTGGTTCTCCATCAGCTCGCCGACCGAGCGGACCCGGCGGTTGCCGAGATGGTCGATGTCGTCGATCTCGCCGCGGCCGTCCTTCAGGTTCACCAGAACCTTCAGGATTTCCAGGATGTCCTCCTTGCGGAGCACACGCATCTGGTCGTCGGTCTGGAAGTTCAGGCGCGCGTTCATCTTGACGCGGCCGACGGCCGACAGGTCGTAGCGCTCGCTGTCGAAGAACAGGCCGGAGAACAGCGCCTCGGCCGATTCCAGGGTCGGCGGCTCGCCCGGACGCATGACGCGGTAGATGTCGATCAGCGCATCTTCGCGGCTGGCGTTGCGGTCCGCGTTCATCGTGTTGCGGATGTAGGCGCCGACGTTCAGATGGTCGATCGCAAGCACCGGCAGCTCGTCGACGCCGGTCTTCTCCAGCTTGTCGAGATCGCTCGCCGACAGTTCGTCACCGGCTTCGAACAGGACTTCGCCCGTGCGCTCGTTGATGATGTCGACGGCGAGGTAGCGGCCGGTCAGTTCCTCGGTGGAGACCTGCTGCTCGGTCAGGCCGGCCTCGACCAGCTTCTTGATGACGCGCGGAGTCATCTTGGTGCCGGCTTCGGCGACGATGGCGCCGGTGGCGGCATCCACGAGGTCGGAAATCAGCTTGACGCCCTTCATCCGATCGACGTTGAACGGGGTCTTCCAACCGCCGGCCGACCGGGTGTAGGTGATCGTGTCGTAGAAGTAGTTGAGGATCTCTTCCTTGGCCATGCCCTGCGCCTCGTAGGGCAGCAGGTCCTTGCGGTTGGCCTTGCGCTCGGCGCGCAGCGCCTCGGTCTCCGCGCCGTCCAGGGCGAACAGCAGCGTGGTGGCCGGCAGCTTGCGGCGGCGGTCGATGCGGACGTAGACGAGATCCTTGGCGTCGAACTCGAAGTCGAGCCAGGAACCGCGGTAGGGGATGACGCGGGCGGCGAACAGATACTTGCCCGACGCGTGGGTCTTGCCCTTGTCATGGTCGAAGAAGACGCCCGGGCTGCGGTGCATCTGCGAGACGATGACGCGCTCGGTGCCGTTGATGACGAAGGTGCCGTTGGCCGTCATCAGGGGCATGTCGCCCATGTAGACGTCCTGCTCCTTGATGTCGCGGATCGAACGGAGGCCGGTGTCCTCCTCGACGTCGAACACGGACAGGCGCAGGGTCACCTTGAGCGGGGCGGCGAAGGTCATGCCGCGCTGCTGGCATTCCTCGACGTCGTATTTCGGCTGCTCAAGCTCGTACTTGACGAAATCCAGCACCGCGCGGTCGGAGAAGTCCTTGATCGGGAAGACCGACTTGAAGACTTCCTGCAGGCCCAGGTTCGCCCGCTTTTCCGGGGCGACGTCCATTTGCAGGAAGTGATCGTAGGAGCTGCGCTGCACCTCGATGAGGTTGGGCATCTGGGTGACTTCCGGGATGCGCCCGAAGCTCTTCCGAACACGTTTACGACCCGTAAAGGATTTGGCCATGGATGTCCCCAAACGTCTGTACGTGATGCGCGTTATACCGACCGTTCAACCGACCGTAGGATCGAGCCGACTGGTGTCGACCGGTCCCGAGGGCGCCCGCGCGGGCCATCCCCATGATGGGGACGGAAAGAGCCGGGCCGGGCAAGCCCGGTCCGGCGGAAGGCAGAAAATGCCGTGCGGCGGCCGGTCCCCTAGGGAACCGACCGCCGTCCGGCTTGGTACTGTGTGCTTCGTACGCAACAAGGTCTTACTTAATATCGACCTTGGCGCCGGCTTCTTCAAGCTGCTTCTTGATCTTGGCGGCCTCGTCCTTCGTGGCGCCTTCCTTGACCGGCTTCGGAGCGCCCTCGACCAGGTCCTTGGCTTCCTTCAGGCCCAGGCCGGTGATCGCGCGGACTTCCTTAATCACGTTGATCTTCTTGTCGCCGGCATCGGCGAGGATCACCGTGAACTCGGTCTGCTCTTCGGCCGGAGCGGCAGCGGCAGCGGCCGGGCCGGCGGCGGCGACGGCCACCGGAGCGGCGGCGGAGACGCCCCACTTCTCTTCGAGGAGCTTCGACAGCTCGGCGGCTTCCAGGACGGTCAGGGCCGACAGATCGTCGACGAGCTTCTGCAGATCAGCCATGTTACTACTCCAAACGACTTGAGTTCTGGGGATGTAAAAAACGAGTGACTAGGCCTGGTTAGGCCGCCGCCTCGTCGTCCTTCTTCGCGTAGGCAGCAAGCACGCGGGCGACCTGGCCGCCCGGAGCCTGGAGGACACCGGCGATACGGGTCGCCGGGGTCTGGATCATGCCCACGAGGCGGCCACGCAGTTCGTCCAGCGACGGGAGCGAGGCGAGGGCCTTGACCCCCTCCGCGTCCAGAATCTGGGTGCCGAGGCTGGCGCCGACGATCTTGAGCTTCTCGTTGGTCTTCGCGTAGTCGGCCACCACCTTGGCAGCCGCAACGGGATCCTTCGAGTAAGCGATCGCCGTCGGTCCCTTGAAGAGACCGTCCAGACCCTCGAACTGCGTCCCCTGAAGGGAACGACGGGCGAGCCGGTTCTTCGTCACTTTGAAGCTGGCGCCAGCAGCCCGAACCTTCGCACGCAGGTCGGTGACTTCCTTCACCGTCAGGCCCAGATGGTGGGTGACCACCACCAGGCCCGTGTCCTGGAGCTTCGATTGCAGAGCCGCGATCGTCGCTTCTTTTTGTGTACGATCCACGGATCGCCTCCTTGCACAGAGGTGTACATGGACCCCCGTCCCCGAGGGGCCGGAGATCCGGCGAACCTGTCCCAGAAGTCAAGCCGTTCCTGAACCGGTTCCCGTCGCGCGTGGCGGCGGGGCCGGAGGGGTAAACGGGTTCAACTCCTGTCTGCGCGGGTGAATTTTAAGCCCTTCCCTCTCCTTGCGGTCGGGGACGGGCACCAGCGGTCTCGGACAGGGGTGGGCGGGTGCCCTCGGGGTTTCCCCCTCAGGCGGTCCGCCCGGACGCCGCCGCTGCCCGAGAGCAGACGGCGGCGAAACGGGTCATCAGGCGGCGGCCGTAGCCGACACGCTGGAGAGGTCGAGCTTCAGGCCCGGACCCATCGTCGACGAGAGCGAGACCTTCAGCAGGTACTGGCCCTTGGCGCCGGTCGGCTTGGCACGGGTGATGGCATCGACGAAGGCGCGGATGTTCTGGACCAGCGCCTCTTCCGAGAAGCTGACCTTGCCCACGCCGGCGTGGATGATGCCGGTCTTCTCCGCACGGAACTCCACCGCGCCGGCCTTGGCGGCCTTCACGGCGCCGGCGACGTCGGGGGTCACGGTGCCCAGCTTCGGGTTCGGCATCAGGCCGCGCGGGCCCAGCACCTTACCAAGCTTGCCGACCACGCCCATCATGTCGGGCGAGGCGATGCAGCGGTCGAAGTTGATGTTGCCGGCCAGGATCTGTTCGGCCAGATCGTCGCCGCCGACAACGTCGGCGCCGGCGGCCAGAGCCTCATCGACCTTGGCGCCACGGGCGAACACCGCCACGCGGACGGTCTTGCCGGTGCCGTTCGGCAGGTTCACGACGCCGCGGACCATCTGGTCGGCGTGGCGCGGATCGATGCCGAGGTTCATCGCGATTTCGATCGTCTCGTCGAACTTGGCCTTGGCGGCACCCTTCACCAGGGTGACGGCCTCTTCCAGCGAGTAGAAGGAGTCGCGGTTAACGGTCTTGTAGGCGTCGGTCAGACGCTTGCCCAGCTTCGCCATAGGATCAGCCCTCCACCACTTCGAGGCCCATCGAGCGGGCGGAACCGGCGATCATGCTCGCGGCGGCTTCGACGTCGTGCGCGTTTAGGTCGGCCATCTTCTTCTGGGCGATCTCGCGGATCTGCGAGGTCGTGACCTGGCCGACGAAACCACCCTTGCCGGGGGTCGTCGAACCCTTGTCCTTGCCCGAAGCCTTCTTGAGGAAGTAGCTGACCGGCGGGGTCTTCGTCACGAAGGTGAAGGTGCGGTCGCCGTAGGCGGTGATGACCACGGGAATCGGCATGCCGACTTCCAGGTCCGCCGTCTTGGCGTTGAACGCCTTGCAGAACTCCATGATGTTCAGGCCGCGCTGACCCAGCGCCGGGCCGATGGGCGGCGACGGGTTGGCCTTGCCGGCCGGGACCTGCAGCTTGATGTAACCGACGATTTTCTTCGCCATCTCACAACCTCCTGGGACGACGCCTCACGCACTTGACCGGATGGTCCGGCGCGGCGCCGCGGGGTTTTGCGGTTCGGCCATGGCGAGCCTCCCGCAACAGAATGAAGCCACCGATGCAAGCACCGGCAGCTCCGACTCATAAACCTTGGAACCTTGCGATCAGATCTTTTCGACCTGCGTGTATTCCAGCTCGACCGGCGTGGAGCGACCAAAGATCGAAACCGCCACCTTGAGGCGGGATTTCTCTTCGTCGACTTCCTCGACGACACCATTGAACGAGGTGAAGGGACCGTCGCTCACTCTCACCTGCTCGCCCACCTCGAAGGTGATCGAGGGCTTGGGGCGCTCAAAGCCTTCCTGCACCTGATGGATGATCCGCTCGGCCTCGCGCTGGGAAATCGGCTGCGGCTTGCCGCCGCCACCCAGAAAGTCCGTGACCTTCGGCGTGTTCTTCACCAGCGACCAGGATTCATCGGTCAGGTCCATCTTGACGAGGACATAGCCAGGGAAAAACTTGCGTTCGGTGTTGATCTTGGAACCCCGGCGCACTTCGACCACTTCTTCGGTCGGGACCAGGATTTCCTCGAATTTGTCTTCCAGACCCTTCTGAGCCGCCTTTTCGCGGATGGCCTGGGAGACCTTCTTTTCGAAACCCGAGTAAACGTGAACGACGTACCAGCGCGCAGCCATGTCTCAGCCCCCCAGCCCAAGGATCAAGCGAACGGCAACCGCCAGCACCTGATCGACGACGAGGAAGAACAGGGCGGCGAGCACGACCATGACGAACACCATGGCGGTCGTGATGCCGGTTTCCTTGCGGGTCGGCCAGGTGACCCTGGCTACCTCGCGGCGGACCTCGCGCGCGAATTCTGCGGGATTGACTTTAGCCATCGTGCGAACCGTGCGAGCTCCGGAGCGACTGTGAGGGCGCCGCTTTTACCCTAACCATTATTGGGACGGGATGGCAGGAGTGGAGGGGATCGAACCCCCAACCCCCGGTTTTGGAGACCGGTGCTCTACCAATTGAGCTACACTCCTATCTCCGTCCGGCCACACCTTTCGGCGTGGGAGGCCGCTTAAAGCATTCTTTAGGCGGCCATGTCAAGGCCTTTCGACCTGACTTTCGGAATAACTTTCAGAACGGCTTTCCGGAAGCCCAACCGTACTCTTCAGCCAGACAACCTCCCCCGCCGAGCCGGAGCCCGGCGGGGGAGGCAGGCTTATAGCATCACTCGACGATCTTGGCAACGACGCCGGCGCCGACGGTGCGACCACCCTCGCGGATGGCGAAGCGCAGGCCTTCGTCCATGGCGATCGGGGCGATCAGCGTCACTTCCATGGCGACGTT
>NZ_PDKW01000043.1:2146462-2251918 GCF_002573965.1 Azospirillum palustre
ATCGCCGCCGTCAGCGACGTCTTGCCGTGGTCGACGTGGCCGATCGTGCCAACGTTGCAGTGCGGCTTGTTCCGCTCAAACTTTGCCTTCGCCATCGCTTTGGTCTTTCGTTCCCGACGTTCCGGACGCACACAATGGCCCGGCCGAGATCGGTTTTCCGTGGCGCACGCGGGATTGGAGCGGGTGAGGGGAATCGAACCCCCGTCGTAAGCTTGGAAGGCTTCTGCTCTACCATTGAGCTACACCCGCAAGCATCCCGCCGGCGCGACCGTCCGGGGCAAACGCGATCACGGACAAGCCGTGGAAAGTAATGGTGGAAGGGGCTGGATTCGAACCAGCGTACGCTAACGCGGGCAGATTTACAGTCTGCTGCCTTTAACCACTCGGCCACCCTTCCAGTCCGCGGCCTGGCGATGCCCGCCGCGGAGTTCGGCAATATGCGAATTTTTCAGGCCTTGTCAACACGGGTTAAGCGGTTCACACCAGAAAAAATTAGGCTGCAGTCCGCTGCGGCCCCCTCCCCTTCTTCGTGGGTATCATGACGCGCTCCAGACATCCCGGTTCCGGCCCCTCCTCCACCCGTCCCGCAGACCGCAACGCCGACCGGTCCGGCGGCAGGCCGCAGCAAGGCGCGTCTCCGCGGCAGGACGAAGGGGACGAGGGAGCGCGGGGCGGCCGCAAGCCGGCGAAGGGAGGACGGGGGCCGGCGGCACGCG
Organism: Azospirillum palustre; assembly: GCF_002573965.1. Lineage (NCBI taxonomy): Bacteria > Pseudomonadati > Pseudomonadota > Alphaproteobacteria > Rhodospirillales > Azospirillaceae > Azospirillum > Azospirillum palustre. Next base: position 2,147,179 of record NZ_PDKW01000043.1, read on the forward strand.
GCGTGCTTCTTTATGGACTGCACCCGGTGGCCGCTGCCTTGACCAACCCCGAACGGCGCATCCACCGCCTGCTGGTGACCGACTCGGGCCGCGCTGCGCTGGAGCCGGCAATCGCCGCCGCCCGCGCCCAGGGGCTTCAAAGGCCGGAGGCCTCGCCCGCCGATCGGATGGAACTCGACAGGATGCTGCCGGCGGGTGCGGTGCATCAGGGCGTCGTCATCGATGCGTCTCCCCTGCCCGATCTGGGCATCGAGGATCTGTGCAACGAGCTGGCCGGGGAAACCTCGGCGGTCATCGTGGCGCTCGATCAGGTGACGGACCCGCACAATGTCGGCGCCATCCTGCGCTCCGCCGCCGCTTTCGGCGCCCGTGCCGTCGTGGTGACCGAGCGCCATGCTCCGGAGACGACCGGCGTTCTCGCCAAGAGCGCTTCGGGTGCCTTGGAGGCCGTGCCGCTGATCCGCGTCACCAATCTGGCCCGGGCGCTGACGGATCTGCAGCAGAACGGCTTCTGGTCGGTCGGGCTCGCCGAATCGGGACCGTCGACGCTGGCCAAGCTGGATTTGACCGGCAAGACGGTGCTGGTGATGGGGGCGGAAGGCAGCGGCTTGCGCCGGCTGACCATGGAGCGCTGCGACGCCATCGCGCGGCTGCCGACCGGCGGACCCGTCGGCAGCCTCAACGTCTCGAATGCCGCCGCGGTGGCGCTGTACGAGGTCGCCCGCCTGCGCGAGTGACCGAACCGCGAGGCCTCTCGGTCAAGTGCTTGTTTACGCGGAAAAGGGACGCTAAGGTGTGCGTCCCGCAAGCGGCGGGCGCGCCGGATTAGCTCAGCTGGTAGAGCAGCTGATTTGTAATCAGAAGGTCACGGGTTCGATTCCTGTATCCGGCACCAGTTTTCAACGGCTTAGCGCACCCCGCGCTAGGCCGTTTTGCTTTCCGGGAAAAAATCGCTCGGTTGCCGGTCTGCTTAAGGCGGGCTCAATCCGCCGGCACGAGGGACTCATCGGACGTCGGGGTTGTCCAGCCGCTTGGAGTGCGGCATCGACGCTCCCATCCGGTTGCAACCAGAGGGATTTCCGACCCTTTGCGGTCACGAGCAGGGCAACGCACACCGGGAAGCCCCGCCGGCCTGTCGCTGTAGGGTTGCACTGTTCCCGCATAGGTCTGGATACGATACCCGATCTGGGGTATACCCCATGCCGCTCTGGACCGAAATGCCGCTTGAATTTGAAGTTCCGGAACCACAGGCGCGCAGCAGGTATAGCATAAGGGTGGATGATGGTTTTCAGCTCTATCGTATTTATATTTTATTTTTTGCCAATTTTTATCTTTTGCTATTATTCCCTGCCGCTGAAGCACGGAACGCTGCTTTTCTTCAGCTTGGTTTTCTATGCGTATGGCGAGGTGATCTATACCTACGTCATGCTGTTGTCGATCCTCGTCAATTATGGCTTCGGGTTGTGGATCGCCGGCCAGGAAGGGCGGGGCCGCAAGCTCGCCATGGGTGCCGGCGTCGTCGTCAATCTGGGCATCCTCGTCTATTTCAAATATCTGGGCTTCTTCTACGAGATGGTGGCCGCGCTGTTGCCCAACCTGTTCTCGGGCCCGCCGCAGGTGCATCTGCCACTCGGCATCTCGTTCTTCACCTTCCACGCACTGTCCTACCTGATCGACGTCTACCGCCGGCAGGTTCCGGTCGAGCGCAGCCTGATCTATGTCGCCGTCTACATCACCATGTTCCCGCAGCTCGTGGCGGGACCGATCATCCGCTTCCATGACATCCGCGACGAAATCCACAACCGCAGGGTCAGCGCCGGACTGTTCGCCGAGGGCATTCAGATCTTCGTGATCGGCCTCGCGCAGAAGGTGCTGATCGCCAACACGGTGGCGGTGGCGGCAGACCAGATCTTCGCGCTCGACCCGACGGGGCTGAGCCTGCCGATCGCCTGGCTGGGCATCGTTTGCTACACCTTGCAAATCTTCTTCGATTTCTGCGGCTATTCGACCATGGCCATCGGGCTGGGGCTGATGATCGGCTTCCATTTCCCGCTGAACTTCAACTATCCCTACATCGCCCAGTCGATCACCGAATTCTGGCGCCGCTGGCACATCTCGCTGTCAATGTGGTTCCGCGACTATCTCTACATCCCGCTGGGCGGCAACCGCGCCGGTCCGCTGGCCACCTACCGCAACCTGCTGATCGTCTTCTTCCTGTGCGGCCTGTGGCATGGCGCCAGCTGGACCTTCGTGGTCTGGGGCCTGTGGCACGGCGCCTTCCTGGTGTTCGAACGGCTGGGCATCGCCCGGATGCTCGACCGGTCGGTGCCGGCGATCCGCCACGTCTACACGCTGCTGGTGGTGATGATCGGCTGGGTCTTCTTCCGCGCCGACACGCTGGGCCATGCCTGGATCTTCCTGAAGGCCATGGCCGGCGCCGGCCATCCCAGCCCTCTGGCGCCGCATGCCCTGCAGTTCCTGACGCCGGAAACCGTCACCGCGCTGGTCATCGGCGCGGTCGCCGCGACGCCGCTGCTCGGCCGGCTGGTGCGGAGCGGGCTCGATGCGGTGCGGAACGCGGCCGGCGGGCGCATGCTGGTCGGCACCGGCGAGGCGCTGTACCTTGCCGGCCTGCTCGGCATGTTCGCTCTGGCCGTCATGAGCCTTGCGGCCGGCACCTACAACCCGTTCATCTACTTCCGGTTCTGACCATGCGAGCGATGTCTCTCGGGATCGTGCACAGCACGCTTTTGCAGAAGCTGTGCATCGGGATTTTCCTGGCGCTCCTTCTGCTGCCCATGATCGGCCAGACACTGTCCGTCGGAACTGGCGTGACGGCGACCGAGATGCGGGCGCCGAACGAGCTGCCCCGCCTGCCCACCACCTTCAATGAGTTTTCCGTCCTGCCGCAGCGCTTCGAGGCGTGGCTGAAGGACCATTTCGGCTTCCGCAACGATCTTGTCCTCGCCAACAACTTCATCCGGGTCAAGGTCTTCGGCCAGAGCACCTCGCCTTTGGTCGTGCTCGGCCGGAACGGCTGGCTGTTCTACACGGGCGAGCATGCGCTGGAGCAGACGCGCGGCATCGACCGCTTCTCGCCGGAGGAGCTGGACCGCTGGATCGACGTGATGGAGCGGCGGCAGGCATGGCTGGCGGAACGCGGCATCCCCATGCTGATGGTCGCGATCCCCAACAAGGAGCGCGTCTATCTTGAGGACCTGCCCGCCTGGGCCACCCAGGTGAATCCGGAAAGCCGGATGGACCAGATCGTGCGGCGGCTGGCGGAGCGTCGCTCGCCGCTGGTGTTCAAGGACATGACCGCCGACCTCGTCGCCGCGAAGAAGAGCATGAAGGTCTACCTCCAGGCCGACACGCACTGGACGGGCGATGCCGCCTTCGCCGTCGGCTATCGGCGGATCGTGGAGTGGATCAAGACGGTCCGCCCGGATTTCACGCCGCTGACGCCGGCCGACATGAAGCAGGTTCGCGTCATGCGCCAGGGCGTCGACCTCGATCTCGCCCGCATGCTGGGACTGGCGGCGGTTTATCGGGAAGAGGAAGTCCGCTACGAGTCCCTGAGGCCGCCCAAACTGCGCGCCAACGACGTCTCGATGCCGAACGGCATCGTCCAGAACATCCTGCGCGCCGACCTGCCGACGGCCCCCAGCGTGGTGTGGTTCCGCGATTCCTTCACCATCCCGATGTTCCCGTACATCGCCGAAAGCTTCAGCAAGGCGGTGGTCACGGAGCACAAGGGGCTGCGCTTCGACAAGGCGTTGATCGAGGAGCAGAAGCCGGATGTCGTCGTCTACCAGTTCGTCGAGCGCTCGCTCAACAACCCCGTCCCGGCGGAGTGAACGGGGGTAGGCCGGGAGCGTACCCTTGCTCACTCCAATTGCTGTCAGTCCGGCTTCATCGCTAATTTGCGCCCCGGCGCCGACGCGGACGGGCCCTGCCCACGACGAAGATCAGGCCGAGCAGGGCCGCGCCGCACCCCACGAAAGCCAGCGTCAGTCCGACTCCGAAGGTCGGTGGCATTTCTCCGCTGATGGACCCGTCGGGCAGCACCGTCGGAGGCAGGCAGCACAGGGCACCGGCCGCCCCTGCGCTGCCGCCGGCGATCAGGATCGTGCAGCAGGCCCAATAAAGCCGCCGCCATCCGCGGGCGCGGACCGCCAGGACCGTCGCGGCGAGCAACAAGGCCATCGCAATCGCCGGGATGCCGTACGCCAACAGCGTCAGTCCGGTGTCGGGCATCGGGCGCTCCCATGGCGTTGAGCCGTCTGGCCGGGTCTTACGACCACCGATATGTCCCGGCGGGGAACCCCCGGCAGGATGCGGCGGTTGGTGAAGGCATCGGAATGCCCCTCACGGCAGTTTGCGCGAAAGGCCGACCATGACCAAGCCCCATCCCGAGTCGGACGTCAGGACGCCCACCACCCCCAGCGCGGAAGCGAATCGGATGCGCGCGGACATCGACCACGGCCTGACCGGCGACAAGGTTCCCGCCACCGATCCCGCCGCGGCGCCGCTCGGCACCGATGACGAAGCCGCCGGCACCACCCCGCCGCATGGCATCTCCCGCGATGCGGTCGTTCCCAGCAGCCAGCGCATGCCGCCGGGACAGAAGAAGGGCGGCGACACGCTCGACACCTGATCGGAAGTCCCGATCCGCAGACGGCAGAAAGCCCGGCCGGGTGTTCCCCGGCCGGGCTTTCTTGCGATTCGGCGGCGCACTGCCGCCGGCCTGGAAAGCGATGCTTAGAAATAGCGCTCCGGAATGCGGACCACGTCGTCCGGCATCACCGAGGTGGTGATCGGGGCCTTGCGGATTTCCTTCTTGGGATCGCTGCCGCGGGTGATGAGGACGTAGTCCTCCTTGGCGCGATAGGTGTAGCCGCCGGCCATCGCCACCGCCGACAGGGCGGTCATGCCGTTGACATACTGGTACTGGCCGGGATTGCGAACCTCGCCCAGGATGAAGAACGGACGGTGGTTCAGCACCTCGACACTGACCTTCGGGTCCTTCACATAGCCGGCGGACAGCCGGGTGGAGATTTCCTTTTCCAGGTCCCGGGTGTTGCGGTCCTTGGCCGAAACCTCGCCGATCAGCGGCATGGCGACCTTGCCGGTGCCGTCGACTCGGAATTCTCCGGACAGCTGCTCTTCGCCGAACACGATGACGCGCAGCGCGTCACCCGGGCCGAGACGGTATTCGCCGATCTGACCGGCGCTGGCGGTCTCCATCGGCGCGTCGTTGCCGCCGGCACAGCCGACCATGGCAACGGCGAGCGCGGCCAACCCGATCCCCTGGCCCAGCGCACGGATCACCTGACGTCGATTCATCCCTAAACCCTTTCCCTGGCTGGTGGATGCCTGCCACAGCGCCGGTCCGGCCCCTTCGACGGGTCGGTTCCGAGAAACCGACCCATCCGCCGGCCGCCTTGCAGCGGCGCCCTTTGGTCACGCACCTGAATTCGGGTGGAGACTAGCAACTCGCAAGCGCTTGGGAAAAAGTGGAGAGGAATTACCGCCTTCGGATCTGTTCAGTACATCGCCATCGATCATAAGAGCAGGCATAAGAAAAGGGCGCCCGTCATAGGACGGACGCCCTGCCCTGTTCAGCGGAACCTTTAGGCCCTTTGGCCGGGACTTTCCCGGTCGGCCGATCCGATTCCGCCGGATTACATGCTGGATTACATCTGGGCGCCGAGTCGCAGATAGATCAGGTTGTCGCTGTACTCGGCGGAGCTGATGTTGGAATTGCGCTTTTCGTAGGTGTAGCCGCCGGTCAGATACAGGTTGCGGTTCATCTGGTAAGTGCCGCCGACGCCAGCCGTATAGACCTTGTCGTTGCGGTCGTTGCCGTTGAAGTCGTCCTGGCGGTATTGCAGGCGGCCGTTCAGCACCAGCGACCGCAGCAGCTCGTGGTCGACGCCCAGGGCGACCAGGGTGCGGGTGTAGCTGGAGGCGGTGCCGAAGCCGGGGCTGGCCGACGTCTCGCGCACCTGACGGCTGGCGGTGGCGCTGATGCCGGTCAGCTGGGTGACCGCCCAGTTCACGCGCCCGCCGAAGGACAGGCCGCTGAAGTCCTCCAGCCGCGAATCCTTGTAGTTGCGGACGAGGTAGCCAGCGAAGACCTCGCCGGTGATCAGGCCGGTCAGGTCGGTGGCCAGACCGCCCACCACCTCGTACCCGTCCGAGTCGCGGTCGAGGCCGAAGGCGTCGCGGTCGTTCTTGTGGCGGGTCCAGGAATAGGTGCCCTGGACGAAGGCTTCGTAGCCTTCGATGAACTCATAGCCGACGCGGCCGACCGACGCGTATTCCCAGCGGTCGCGGTCGCCCTGGCGGGCGACGCCGCCGCCGATCAGGTCGACGTCGTCGTAGGAGATGTACTGGGCAGAACCGGAAACGCGGGCACGCAGGCGGTTGAAGCGCTGGGTATAGCCGGCTTCGCCGCCGCTGGTGAGGAAGGTCACCGGCTCGGCGTAGCCCTGCAGGCTGTTGATATCGCCGCGGCCTTCGTGATTGCGGCGGTGGAACAGCTGGCCGTCCAGCGCACCGCCCTTGTTCACGTCGAAGCGTCCGTCGGCCTGCACGGCATAGTCCGTGTAGTTCTCGCCGGAATGGTCGCTGTAGCGGCCGGCATCGGCAGAGGCCGAGAAGTTCAGCGCGTGGGCCGAGAAGTCCGACTTGATGTCCAGCCGCGGCCGGACCGTCCAGATGACGTCGTCCTCGTGATTGTCGCGGGTGGCGTAGACGTTGGTGTCATAGGTGGCACCGGCTTCCACCCGCGGCAGGAACAGGAAGGAGCCGGCGCGCAGCCCAAGCTGCTCCAGCTCCGGCCGGCGACGCTCCAGCACGGTTTCGCCACGCTGCAGGTCGTCCTGGGCGGCGGCGGGAAGCGACGTCAGCCCGGTCGAGGCGAGAGCGAGGGCGAGGAGGGAAAGGGTGCTGGTCTTCATGGAGTCACCGCGCTTGGCTGGGTTCGGTCGGCTCACTGGGCCGGGGGTCCGGCTCCTTGGTGGGAGGCGCGCCGCCGCAGGTCTTCGGCCAGAACCCCGGCCGGGACCGCTGCGGACGCATCCTCGGCAAAGACACAACAAACCGTGCTTCCACCGCAACAGTGAAGCCCATGCATCGCTGCTTTTGCTGGGTCCTGTGGTGTGGCCGCAACAAAAAGCTGCCGGTCCGGAAATGGCGCCCGAAGCGATGACCCGCTTGATTTCAGCGCATTTTCCAAATGGTCCTAAGATCAAGGTCATAGACCAATGAGGTGAAACCGGCTGCGCCAGGGGTTCCTGCTTTGGAACCGCCTGCCCGGTATCGGGTTGTTCATCACGTTTCTTGACCCGCAAAGGTGCCGCATGACACGCCGACTCGACACACCGCCCCCGCCGCCCTCGACCAAGCGCCCGCCCGACGCCACCACCCCGCCCTACACGCCGGGCGGCGTGACTCCCCCCGAGAAGGACGATGCCGCCAGCCCGGCCGAAAAGACCGCTCCGCCCGACAGCTACCCGCCCAAACGGACGCCCTGACCAAAAGCAGCCGGTGAAATGCGGCGGCGGCGCAAGCGTATCGCGCCGCCGCGGTCATGAATCGGCGGCGCAGACTCTCCGAATTGCGACAGCATCCATTCGCAGCTTATTTTCAGGCTTTCGGTGCTTCCTTTGTTGCGCAAGCGATGACATTCGCATTCCTGTGGCTCTATGCCGCATCTGCGAAGATTGCACTGCGCCCATTGTGTTTTCTACCCTTTCCATGAGGAACGCATGATGGACGCATCGGATGGTGACAGGCGGGAAACGCCGCGCCATCCCTGCCCACGCAGCCGGGAGCGGCGATCCGTGTCCGCCCCAGCCTTCGCCCCGGACCGAAGGCGGGCGCGAACCACGGGCCCGTTGACATGGACGACTTCGGACGACTGCCTCCCGACGATTACCAGTTGGCCGGCCAGGTTCACCATCGCCTTCGCCGCGCCCATCAGCGCGCCTCGGCGATCTTCATAGACCTGATCGGCGATCAGCTGCTGACGCCCACCCAATGGGGGGCGCTGGCCACGCTGTATGCCGAAGGTCCGCTGTCGCAGAACCAGCTCGGCCGCCTGACCTACATGGATCCCGCCACGACCCAGGGCGTGATCCTGCGGCTGGTGGAACGCAATCTGGTGGAACGCCAGCCCGACCCGCAGGACCGCCGCCGCACCAGCGTCCGGCTGACCCGGATCGGCCAGGCCCTGGTCATCGACCTGATGGCGAACGCCGCCGCCGCCCACGAACAGACGCTGACCCCGCTGAGCGAGGAGGAGCGGGTGCAGTTCATGTCGCTGCTGGCCCGCCTGATGTAGGCGGCACCCGAGGCGGCAACTGCAGGAGGGGCGCAGGCGGAAGGGGCACAGGCGGGAAAACCCCGATCAGTCGGTGACTTTTGCGCCGGGTTTGCTATGAACGCGGTGTGTTGCGTCGCACCGCGACCGGACACGCCGCTGGTCTCTTACGAACCGGGGTCCCCGCAGGATGAAGCACCGCCACCCGACCGCCTCGCCGCTGGCGAAGCTCCTCCGCCCGGCCACTCTGGGCGCCACCCTGTCAGTCGCACTTGCAGCGGCGGCTCTCACTGGCGGCCCCGCAGCGGCTCAGTCAGCGAAAGAACCGGTGAAATTCTCCGGCGCACCCGTGCGGGTGGGCGAGATCAACAGCTACACCGGCCTGCCCGCCTTCACCATTCCCTACCGCCAGGGCTGGCAGCTGGCGCTGGAGGAGATCAACGCCGAAGGCGGCGTGATCGGCTGCTGCGAGCTTCAGGTCGTCTCGCGCGACGATGCCGGCAAGCCCGACGACGCGGTGCGCGTCGCGCAGGAGCTGGTGACGAACGAGGCGGTCGACGTGCTGGCCGGCACCTACTTCTCCCACATCGGGCTGGCCGTCGCCGATTTCGCCGCGCGCAACAAGATGCCCTTCGTCGCGGCCGAGCCGTTGACCGACGCCATCACCTGGTCGAAGGGCAACCGCTACACCTTCCGCCTGCGCCCCAGCACCTACATGCAGGCGGCGATGCTGGTGGAGGAGGCGGCGAAGCTGCCGGCCAAGCGCTGGGCCACCGTCGCCCCCAACTACGAATACGGCCAGTCGGCGGTGGCGTGGTTCAAGCAGCTGCTGAAAGAAAAGCGCCCGGACGTCGAGTTCGTCGCCGAACAGTGGCCGGTGCAGGGCAAGCTGGAGGCCGGCCCGACGGTGCAGGCGCTCGCCGCCGCCAAGCCCGACGCCATCTTCAACGTCACCTTCGGCGCCGACCTCGCCAAGTTCGTGCGCGAGGGCGAGGGCCGCGGCCTGTTCCGCAACCGCAAGGTCGTCAGCCTGCTGACCGGCGAACCGGAATATCTGGAGCCGATGAAGGACGAGGCGCCGGAAGGCTGGATCGTCACCGGCTATCCCTGGGACCAGATCGACACGCCCGCCCACAAGGCCTTCGTCGCCGCCTACACCGCGCGCTTCAAGGACTCGCCCAAGGCGGGGTCCATCGTCGGCTACATCACCATGAAGGCGGTCGCCGCCGCGATCACCAAGGCCAAGTCGGCCAATGCGGAGCCGATCGTCGATGCGCTGGCCGGCCTGACCATCGACAGCCCGGTCGGCCCGGTGACCTTCCGCGCGTCCGACCATCAGGCGACCATGGGGGCCTATGTCGGCACCACGACCGTGAAGGACGGCCGCGGCACCATGAAGGACTGGCGCTACGCCGACGGTGCCAACTATCTGCCGCCCGACGACGCGGCGCGCAAGATGCGGCCGGCGGAGTAAGGCGCCCGGCTTCCGGCGCCTCCCCCCATGTCCTTCCTGCTCGTCCAGGCCCTCAGCGGGCTTGCGACCGCGGCGACGCTGTTCCTGGTGTCGTCGGGGCTGACCATCGTGTTCGGCGTGACGCGGATCGTGAATTTCGCGCACGGCTCCTTCTACATGGTCGGGGCCTATGCCGGCTGGTCGCTGATCGAGCGGTTCGGCGGCACGCCGGCCGGCTTCTGGGGGTCGGTCGCCGCCGCGGCGCTGGCGATGGGCGTGCTGGGGGCCGTGATGGAGATCGGGCTGTTGCGCCGGCTCTACCGCTCGCCGGAGCTGTTCCAGTTGCTGGGCACCTTCGGCGTCGTGCTGGTGGTGCAGGATCTGACCGCCTGGGCCTGGGGGCCGGAGGATCTGCTGGGCCGCCGCGCGCCGGGGCTGAAGGGCTCCATCGACATTCTGGACCAGCCCTTCCCGCTCTACGACCTCATGCTGATCGGGCTCGGGCCGCTGGTGCTCGGGCTGTTGTGGCTGCTGTTCAACCGCACCCGCTGGGGCACCCTGGTGCGTGCGGCGACGCAGGACCGCGAGATGACCAGCGCGCTGGGCGTCGATCCGGCGCGGCTGTTCACCGGCGTGCTGTTCCTGGGCTGCGCGCTGGCCGGGCTGGGCGGCGCTTTGCAGGTCCCGCGCGAATCGGTGACCTTGCAGATGGACATGGCCATCGTGGTCGAGGCCTTCGTCGTCGTCGTGGTCGGCGGCATGGGCAGCCTGACCGGCGCCTTCCTCGCCTCGCTGCTGATCGGGCAATTGCAGGCCTTCGGCATCCTGGTCTTCCCACAGATCACGCTGGTGCTGGTCTTCCTGTTCATGGCGGTGGTTCTGGTCCTGCGCCCGCACGGCCTGCTCGGCCGGGCCGATGAGGTGCCGCCGACCGCACCGGCCACGGTGACCGTGCCGCTGTCGGCCGGGCGCCATGCCGGGCCGTGGGCGCTGGCGCTGCTGGCGCTGTTGGCCGCCGCTCCGCTGGTCGCCGGCGATTACGCGCTGATCCTGCTGACCGAGGTGGTGATCCTCGCTTTGTTCGCCGCCAGCCTGCATCTGCTGATCGGGCTGGGCGGGCTGGTGTCCTTCGGTCATGCCGCATGGTTCGGGTTGGGCGCCTACGGTTCTGCCCTGCTGGTCAAGCATCTGGGGGCGCCGATGCCGCTGGCGCTGGCCGGGGCGCCGGTTTTGGCCGGACTGGGGGCGTTGATCGCCGGCTGGTTCTGCGTGCGGCGGTCGGGGCTGTATTTCGCCATGCTGACGCTGGCCTTCGCCCAGATCGTCTGGTCGATCGCCTTCCAATGGTATGCGGTGACCGGCGGCGACAACGGCATCCTCGGTGTCTGGCCGCCGGGCTGGGCTGCGGGCAAGGCGACCTACTACTGGCTGACGCTGGGCTTGTGCGGCGGCGCGCTGTGGCTGCTGCGCCGGGTGGCCTTCGCCCCCTTCGGTTATGCGCTGCGGGCCGGCCGCGACTCGGGATTGCGGGCGGAATCGGTGGGCATCGACGTGCGCCGCTTCCAATGGATGGCCTTCGTGCTGGCCGGCAGCGCGGCGGGGCTGGCCGGCGGCCTCTATGCCTTCGCCAAGGGCAGCGTCTTCCCCACCCTGCTGGCGGTGCCGCAATCGGTCGACGCGCTGGTGATGGTGCTGATGGGCGGCATCCAGACCGTCGCCGGGCCGCTTGCCGGTGCGGTGGCGTTCCACCTGCTGGAGTCGGAGGTGATGAGCCTGACCGACTGGTGGCGGCTGGTGCTGGGCCTGATCATCGTCGCGCTGGTGCTGGTCTTCCCCAAGGGGATCGTCGGCTTCCTGTCCGGTATCGGGAGGCGGGCATGAGCGAACTGGTGGTGCACGACCTGCAACGGTCCTTCGGCGGGGTGCAGGCGGTGGGCGGCGTCTCCTTCACCCTGCGGTCCGGCGACCTGCTGGCGCTGATCGGCCCTAACGGCGCCGGGAAGAGCACCTGCTTCAACCTGCTGAACGGCCAGCTGCGTCCCGACTCGGGCTCGGTCCGGCTGGACGGCACCGAACTGGTTGGGCTGCCGCCGCGGCGCATCTGGGCGCTGGGGGTCGGGCGCACCTTCCAGATCACCGCGACCTTCGCATCGATGACGGTGGCGGAGAATGTGCAGATGGTCCTGCTGTCGCGCGCCCGCAGGCTGTTCGGCCTGTGGCGCCCGGTCGCCGCCCAACTCCGCAAACCGGCGCTGGCCCTGCTGGAGCGCGTCGGCATGGCGGCACAGGCCGACCGCCCCTGCGGCGTGCTGGCCTATGGCGACGTGAAGCGGGTCGAGCTGGCGATGGCGCTGGCGAGCGAACCGACCGTGTTGCTGATGGACGAGCCGACCGCCGGCATGGCGCCGGCCGAACGCCTCGCCCTGATGGCGCTGACGGCAGAGCTGGTGCGCGAGCGCGGCCTCGCCGTTCTGTTCACCGAGCATGACATGGACGCCGTCTTCGGCCACGCCACCCGCGTGCTGGTGCTCGACCGCGGCCGGCTGATCGCGGAGGGCTCGCCGGATCAGGTGCGCGCCGACAAGCGCGTGCAGTCCGTCTATCTGGGAGGCGAGGCGTGAGCGACCCCCTGCTGACGGTGGACGGCCTCCAGGCCTGGTATGGCCGCGCCCACATCCTCGACGGCATCGCCCTGACCGTGGGCCGCGGCGAGGTGGTGGCGCTGATGGGCCGCAACGGTGCCGGCAAGACCACCACGCTGAAAGCGATCATGGGGCTGGTCGAGCGGCGCGCGGCGACACTCCGCTTCGACGGCCGCGACCTGTCGGCCCTGCCCACGCACCGCATCGCCCGGCTCGGCGTCGGCTATGTGCCGGAGGACCGCCGCATCTTCGCCGATCTGACGGTGGAGGAAAATCTGGAGGTCGGCCGCCAGCCGCCGCGCCCCGGCGCGCCGGCCTGGACGCCGGAGAAACTCTTCGCCCTGTTCCCCAACCTCGCGGAGATGCGCGGACGCCGCGGAACCCGGATGAGCGGTGGCGAACAGCAGATGCTGACGCTGGCGCGCACGCTGATGGGCAACCCGTCGCTGCTGTTGCTCGACGAACCGTCGGAAGGCCTGGCGCCGCTGATCGTCAAGCAGATGGCCGAGGCGGTGCGGCGGCTGAAGGCGGAGGGGCTGTCGGTTCTGCTGTCCGAACAGAGCCTGTCCTTTGCCTCATCCGTCGCCGACCGCGCCTGCGTCATCGAAACCGGCCGCCTGCGCTGGACCGGCACGATGACGGAACTGATGGCGGACGATGGGGTGAGGGCGGCCTATCTGGCGGTGTGACCGCCCCTCCCCCAGGAGTGGGATGTCACTGCCCGGCGACGCTGAGGTCCATCACCGACTTCGGATCCAGCGCCTTGTCGACCTGACCCTCGGACTGCCAGAACTTCACCTGATTGACGACGTCGTCCACCAGCAGGCGGGCCTGCGGATCGACATAGGGCAGACCGGCGGCGGCGATGTCGGGCTTCTGCTTGGTGGCGTCGGCGATGATGGTCAGCAGTTCGTCATAGCCGGGGCCCTTCACCATATTGCCGGCGGCGTCCTTGCCGTTGAAGGCGGCGTGGTATTCGGCCAGCGCGGTCTTGTAGGCGCGGACGAACTTCTCGACCAGCGGACGGCGGTCCTTCATCGTCTTCGGCGCGGTGAACAGGGCGCCGAGCTGCCAGGGCGTCTCGTCGCCGACCCAGCCCAGCATCTTGCCCGCGCCGTCGGCCACCAGCTGCCGTGACACGGTGGACGGGGCGATGATGGCGTCGACCTGCCCGCCCTTGAAGGCGGCGACCATCTTCGGCACGTCCTGCAACGGCACCATGGTCACGTCCTTGACCGTGAAGCCGTGCTTCTGCGCCAGCAGCCCGATCATATAATGGAAGGTCGAGCCGACGGTGGTGATGGCGACCCGCTTGCCCTTCAGGTCGGCCGGCGTCTTCAGCCCGGCATCGTAGGCGGCGTTGGTCGCGAGATAGGCGCTGAGGGGGAAGCCCGGCTCGTCGCGGCTCTGCGCCGCGATGATGGTGACCGCCCCCTTGGAGGCGAGGTTGTAGAAGCCGGCGGTCAGGCCGGTGACACCGAAATCGACATCGCCCGAGGTCACGGCGACCGGGACCTGCTGGGCCGAGGTGAACATCTTCAGCTCGACGTCCAGCCCTTCCTTCGCGAAATAGCCCTTCGCCTTGGCGATGAAGATCGGCCCGGAGGAGGACAGCGCCAGCACGCCGACCGTCGCCTTCTCCAGCGGCTGCGCCAGCGCGGCGGACATCAGGGTGCCGGCGGCGAAGACAGCACCGGTGGTGGCGATCAGGGCGCGCCGGGTGAGGCGGGCCATGGTCATGGTGGCGGTCATGGACGGAAATCCTCCCGATGGATGGTTCAGGTTTCTTGGACTGGATCAGTCAGCGCCAGTTCAGCAGGCGCCGCTCGAGCTGCGACAGCACGGTGCCGATGGCGAGACCGAGCAGCGACAGCACCAGCACGCCGGCCAGCAGCGTGTCGGTCTGCATCAGGTTGCCGGCCATCAGCACGAAGGCGCCGATGCCGTATTCCGCCCCGATCATCTCCGCCGCCACCACCAGGATCAGCGCGATGGAGGCGGTGATGCGGAATCCCGCCAGGATGCCCGGCAGGGCGCCCGGCAGAACGATGGAGCGCAGGATCGACCGCCAGGGCAGGCCGAAGCTCTGCGCCATGCGGATCAGGTTGCGCGGCACCGAATCGATGGCGCTGTAGGTGGCGATGACGGTGGGGAAGAAGACGCCGAAGCCGATGGTGGCGAATTTCGACGGCTCGCCGATGCCGAACCACAGGATGAACAGCGGCAGAAGCGCGATCTTCGGGATCGGGAAGAAGGCCGACACCAGCGGCACGCCGACCGCGCGGGCGGTGGAGAAGATGCCCATGGCGAAGCCGACCAGCATGCCCCCCGCCGTGCCCAACACCCAGCCAACGGCGATGCGCCCCAGCGACGCCTTCAGGTTCACCCACAGCGATCCGTCCGTCACCATGCCCGAGAGGGCATGGGCGACGGCACTCGGCGGCGGCAGGAACAGCGGGCTGGCGAGGCCGAGGCGGCTCACCCCCTCCCACACCGCGATCAGCACGGCGAAGGCGGCCAGCGCCGCCCAGGGATGGCGTTTCACGGCAAAGCCGCCGCCACGGAAGCGGACGGGCTGGCCCATCGTGGAGGCAGCGGCTGCAGTGGGCGGGTTCAGGCTGTCAGGCACGGGCGATCTCCCGGTCGGCCATCTGGGCTTCGGCCTTCATCAGGTGCCACAGACGGTCGCGCACTTCGGCAAGATGGGCCTGGGCCGACGGCTCCTGCCGGCGCTCCCGCGGCTCCTCGATGGTGACCAGTTCGCGGATACGGCCTGGACGGCGGCTCAGCACACAGACACGGTCGGCCAGCCGCAGCGCCTCGTCCAGATTGTGGGTGACATAAAGCGCGGTGGTCTTCTCCCGCCGCCAAAGCTCGAGGAAATCGTCCATCAGCAGCTCGCGCGTCTGGGCGTCCAGCGCCGACAGCGGCTCGTCCAGCAGCAGCATCGCCGGGCGCACCGCCAGCGCGCGGGCGATGCCGACCCGCTGGCGCATGCCGCCGGACAGCTGCTTGGGCAGAGCCTTGCGGAACTCCCACAGCCCCATGCGGCGCAGACCGCCGTCGATGCGCTCGCGCCGCTCGGCGGCGGACAGCTTGTGATGCTCCAGCACCAGGGCGACATTGTCCTCCACCGTGCGCCAGGGCAGCAGGGCGAAGTCCTGGAAGATGAAGGTGATCGGGTTGAGGCAGCCGTCCGGCACCTCCCCCTCCACCCGGATGCTGCCGGAGGTCGGGGCGACGATGCCGCCGGCGATGCCGAGCAAGGTCGACTTGCCGCAGCCGCTGGGGCCGATCACCGCCAGGATTTCCCCCTCCGCCAGGGTCAGGTCGATGCCGTCCAGCACGGTCAGATCGTCATAGCGGTGGGTCAGATCGGAAACGAGAAGCCTCATCGCGCCCTTATCAAGCCTGCAGCTTTGTCGGTGAAGTCCGACTGTTCGTTGGGCCTGCCACTATAGCGCGGCGATCCGGCGGCGGAGAGGGGAAAGGCGTTCCGCATCCCAGCCATACAGCAGTATGGTAGTGACTGGAAGGCGTCAAGCCGCTGTCGGATTCGCGACAGCAGTCGTCAGGCAATCCCGCTGACCGGCCCGCTGCCTGTGGGCAACTCCAGCACCCGCAATGCGCCGGCACAGCGGCCGACCGCGGCCTCGGCCAGGGCATGGCGTTCGCTGAGGCCCGCCTCGTCCACCTCGTCGGGGGTCATCGCCTGCAACAGGACGCGCAGAGTGCGGACATAGGTGCGCAGAAGCGTGGCTTCCTCGGCATGGTCGCCCAGCAGACCGGCCTGTCCGGCGGTGCGCAGGGCGACAAGCTCACCGTCCAGCGACGCTGCGGCCATCTCGATGGCGAGCAGGGCCCGCGTCAGGCGGACATGCTTCAGAACGACGACATCGGCCATGCCCACCTCCCTTGCCGGCTGGATTGGCTGGGTGAAAGCAATGGCCGTGCCAGTGGCTTCGCGAAGTCCGTCAGCGCCTCCGCATCGACGGATGCCAGGCCGTGGTCGCCCGCTCCAGCAGTGCCAGCGCGCCATACAGGCCGGAACCGGTCAGCGCCGCAACGGCGATGGTGGCCCAGACGATGTCGAGATTCATCCGCGCCACTTCGGTGGAGATGCGGAACCCCATGCCGACCACCGGCGTGCCGAAAAATTCGGCAACGATGGCGCCGATCAGGGCCAGGGTGGAGTTGATCTTCAAGCCGTTGAACAGGAAGGGCAGCGCATTGGGCAGCCGCAGCTTGACCAGCGTGCGGCCATAGCCGGCGGCGTAGCTGCGCATCAGGTCGAGCTGGATGCGCTCCGAATTGCCGAGGCCGGCGAGCGTGTTGATCAGCATCGGGAAGAAGGTCATGACGACGATGACCGCCGCCTTGGACTGCCAGTCGAAGCCGAACCACATCACCATGATCGGCGCGATGCCGACCACCGGGATGGCACTGGCGAGATTGCCGAGCGGCAGCAATCCGCGGGCAAGAAACGGCACACGGTCGGCAAGGATTGCCACGAGGAAGCCGGCACCGCAGCCCATGACATAGCCGCGCAGGACGGAGGTCAGCACGGTCTGGCCGAAATCGTCCCACAGCACCGGCGCGTTGGCGGCCAGTGCCGCGGCGATGCGGCTGGGCGGCGGCAGCAGGATCGCAGGCACCTGGAAGCCGCGGACCAGCGCCTCCCACCCCACCAGCAGGCCAAGCCCGAACAGGCCGGGCACGATGACGGAGCGGGTCCAACCCGGCACGCCGGCCAGCACCCCCATCACCCGCCACAGCAGCAGCGTCGCCGCGGCCAGGAACAGCCACAGCCCCCAGCCGGCCGACAGGTCCAGCCCTTCGTTCAGCAGATGCAGCGGCAGGAGCCAGGCCAGCGCCACGCCGGCCAGTTCTACCCAGGCGCCCCAGACCCGCTTCGGTGCCGACGCGCCGGCAACGACGGCCAGCACCACCCCGATCAGGAACAGCGGCGCCATGGTTCCGCCGAACCAGCCAAGGGCGGCGCCGTTCCGGACACCCACCGGCAGGGCCAGTGCCGCCAGCGCCGGCAGGGCGATGGCGACCAACCCCCAATCGGCGGCGGTGCGCAGGCTGGTGCGGTAGGGATTCGTCGCCCCATCGCTTGTCGAATCGCTCATCGCGCCCCCGCCCGGCCCAGCAGGACCAGTTCAAGCCCACGCACCACCGCGATCAGCGCCACCGACAGCAGCGAGGCCATGATCAGTGCCGCCCAGATCTGCACGGTCTGGCCGTAATAGGACCCCGACAGCAGCCGCGCGCCCAGCCCGGCCTGCCCGCCGGTCGGCAGCTCGCCGACGATGGCGCCGACCACGCTGATGGCGACCGACACCTTGAGGCTGGCGAACAGGAAGGGCATCGAGGCCGGAAGCCGCAGCGACCAGAAGGCGCGCAACCCGCTCGCCGAATAGGTCCGCATCAGGTCGAGCCACAGCGGATCGGAGGAGCGCAGCCCCTTCACCATGCCGACCGTGATCGGGAAGAAGCAGAGATACATGCAGATCATCGCCTTCGGCAGCAGCCCGGCCAGCCCGATGTTGCCGAGAATGACGACGATCATCGGCGCGATCGCCAGGATCGGAATGGTCTGCGACGCGATCACCCAGGGCAGCAGGCTGGCCTCCAGCGTCCGGGTATAGACGATGCCGGCGGCCAGCAGGATGCCCAGCAGCAGCCCCATCGCCAGCCCGGTCAGCGCCG
Organism: Azospirillum palustre; assembly: GCF_002573965.1. Classification (NCBI taxonomy): domain Bacteria; kingdom Pseudomonadati; phylum Pseudomonadota; class Alphaproteobacteria; order Rhodospirillales; family Azospirillaceae; genus Azospirillum; species Azospirillum palustre. The sequence continues at coordinate 2,165,318 of NZ_PDKW01000043.1, forward strand.
CCTCCGCCGTCACCCAGGCATGGAACAGCAGGTTGCGCGGGCTGGTCGGTGCGTAGCCGGTCAGGGAAGTCCACAGCTCCACCACCACCTGATCGGGGGTGGGCAGGATCGGCCGCTTCATCGCATAGGCCTGGGCCAGCACATCTGCGAAGCCGGCCGGCTTGCTGGCGCGCACCAGCGTCTCCGCCGCCTGCGGCCAGTTCAGCCACGCCGCCCCGATGTACCAGGCCGCCAGCAGGAGCAGCGTCATCACGGTGACGGGAAGCGCGCGCCTAGTCATCGTAGCTGTGCCCTTCCTTCAGCCCCTCGCGCACGCGGTGGGCGATGGCGGCGAATTCCGGCGACTCGCGGATGTCCAGCGTGCGCTCGCGCGGCAGGCTATCGCAGTCGATGACGTCGAGGATACGGCCGGGGCGTGGGCTCATCACCACGATGCGGGTGGACAGGAACACCGCCTCGGCAATCGAATGGGTGACGAAGACGCAGGTCTTGCCGGTCGCCCGCCACAGCTGGGTCAGATGCAGGTTCAGGTGGTCGCGGGTGATCTCGTCCAGCGCGCCGAACGGCTCGTCCATCAGCAGCAGGTCGGGCTGAAGGGCCAGCGCGCGGGCGATGGAGACACGCTGCTGCATGCCGCCGGACAGCTGCCAGGGGAACTTGCGCTCGAAACCCGACAGGCCGACGCGCTCCAGCTGCTCGCGGGCCCGTGCCTGCCGTTCGGCGCGGGCGATCCCCATGATCTCCAGCGGCAGCATCACGTTGCGCTCCACCGTCCGCCACGGATAGAGCGCCGGAGCCTGGAAGACGTAGCCGTAGAGCCGTTTCAGCCGCGCCTGCTCCGGCGTCATGCCGTCGATGGCGATCCGGCCGGAGGTCGGACGTTCCAGATCGGCGATCACGCGCAGCAGCGTGGTCTTGCCGCAGCCGCTGGGCCCGATCAGCGACACGAAATCACCCCTGGCGATGGTCAGATCGACCTCGCTCAGCGCCGTGACCGGTTTGTCCGCCGTGGGATAGACCAGAGAGAGCTTGCGTGCCTCGACAACCACCGGGGACTTGGCCGAAGAAGCGCCCCGGTCCGAGCCTTGCGTGGAAGCGGTCGCCTCCCGGACATCGAGCGGATTTGGGAAGGTCACGGGCAGCGGTCCTTCACAAAGCGGATATGAGACGGATTTGGAAGACCGACCTGACGGTTTGGTCAGAAATCATCCACTCCGCAAACTATCACCGCTCAGATCAGGGCACCAGGGTTGCAAAAGCCCAACCCTCTCGCCCAAAGGCATCGGAACGCAACTTTGAGGGAAATTCTCGCCGCAGCGCAATTGGCACACGCATGGGTGCCTTACATTTTCGCGCCGTCGGGAATGCATCGCGCGTCAATGGCAACCGGAAGGAGGTGACGCGAGCGAGAAAATTCCTGAAGCGGCTTGGCCGCTTCTGGTTCAAGCTGAAGTTCGAGTTCCAAGCGGGCTTCAACACGGACCAGGACAGGTAAGCCAACGTTGGCGGGGCCGGGAAACCGGTCCCGTCATTCAGGAAGCGGCTCGCGTCACCTCCTGCCCCGCAGATTATCACGCCCCCCGCCATTTTCAAGGCACGGGCGAGAGGCCGCCCCGCCCGGACACGCAACGCGGGTGCTGATGCCCCGTGGAAGGGACAGGGCGAAAGAACTGGACGGGCGGCACCGCGCCGGAACAGGATCACCCCCCGTTCACGACCGCGCCAGCGACATGCCCACCGCCAAGCCGCCCCCCAGTCTGGAAGTCACGCGCGAAGACGGCGCGGCCGGCACCGTGTTCGTGGCGACACCAGTGCTGACGCCGGTGATCCGCACGCGCTATCTGCTGATCGCGGGACTGCTGGCGACCGGCTTCATCGCCGGGGCCGGGCTGGCGCCCGACGAGTTGTCCGGCATGCTGCAATGGCTGGCCGCCTTCTGTGCGGTGCCGGTGCTGCTTCTGTGGGTGGTGACCCTGTCGGAGACGGTGCAGCGCCGCGCCGTACGGCTCGGCGTGACGGAACGCGGGTTGACGGTGGACGGCGCGCGCATCCATCCGCACGAGACGATCCGGGATCTGGCGCTCTATCCGATGGTGGGCGGCAAGCCGCTGTTCGTCGCCTGGATCGACCCGGCGCACGACTACCGTCACAAGGCGGAGATGACGCTTGTCGCCGGCAATGTGGCGCCGAACGACGCTGTAAAGGCGGAATTGAAGGCTGCCGGCAGCCGCAATGTGCGGCTGGTCATGCACCGACGCGGCGGGCACAAGGCGATTGTCCTCGTCCGCGGCCTGACCCTGTCTGGCGGACAGACCCTGCTGGCCGCCCTGGCAGCGGAGCTTCGCGCTCGCAGCCGCTAGATCGGATCGCGTAAAATCTGACTCGATTTGAAGCGTGAATCCGATCGCCAAACATAAAATTATAGCGTCGTGCGTTTCACATCAAACGCACGACGCTATCGGGCGCCCCAGGGCGCCCCAGGACGATAGACTGGAAAAGACCGGGAAATCAGCGGCGCGGAATGGCCGGCGGCTCCGGCAGGTCCTCTTCCAGGATGACGACGTTCAGGGCATAGGAAACCTCGCCCTCGTCCTCGTCACGGTTCAGCGTGCCGAAAAACTCGCCATCCACCGTCACTTCGGCCGACTGGCCGGGCTTGGCCGGCGGCTCGATCACAATCTTGGGATTGCCCAGCGTCTTGCGCAGGTACATCTGCACGCGGGCGATTTCGGTGTCGGACATCCGGACGGCGGACGGCTTGGCGGGCGGCATGGCGAACCTCGTTGTCTGCGAAGGAGCGTCATATAGGCGGCTTCGCCGCGAAGGGAAAGCGATACATCGCCGGAACTCCCGCTGCCGCCGGAGGTGTGGCGCGTGCGCCAGAGCCGCTCCCACCCGCGCGCCCCCACGCCCTCGTCCACGCGGGGTAACGCCGGCACAGTCCGACGCTCCGAATGAGCGGCGCTCCAGACTGGCGGAAAAGGATATGCTCCCCGCGGCGGTACGCTTCCCGGCAACGGGCGGCGCCCAGGGTCATGCCCGTGGGGGCTTGGCCCTGGGTTCATGCCCATTGCCATGGCAACAGGCTGCCGCGATTACGAAGGATGGAACGCCGTGACGAAGACCGCACTCCCGACCGCAAGCCATGCAGACCGCCGCCCGGCCGGCCGGTGGAGGCACCGGCTCAAGGCGACCGTCCTGACGGCGGCACTGCTGGCCGCCCTGCCCTTCGGCGGCATGCAGGCGGGCGGCGCCCGGGCGGAGACCGGCAAGCGCGTGGCGCTGGTCATCGACAACGGCCGCTACACCGCGCTCGACGGCCGGTTCGATCAGGCGGCCGCCAACGCCTCGGCCATGGCGTCGGCCTTGCGCAGCGCCGGCTTTTCGGTGACGCGGACCGACAATGTCGGACGGGTCGCCATGGAATCGGCGCTGGAGCGCTTCCGCGAGGCGCTGTCGGGGGCCGACCTCGGCTTCGTCTATTACACCGGCCTCGCCATCGGGCTGGGGGAACGGGAATTCCTGTTGCCCGCCGATGCCGCCCCCACCGGGGCGGACGACCTGCCGCGCAACGCCCTCGACCTCGACGGCGTGCTGAGCGACCTGCGCGACAGCGGGCGCAAGTCCATCGTGGTGATCGATCCCGGCGTCGCCGACGCACTGGCCCAGCGGGTCGGCGGCGGTGCGCTGGGCACGCCGATGGAGGCCGACGGCCTGTTCGTCGTCTATGCCCACCGTCCGGGCGTGCCGCCGGTGCCGCCGAAGTCGGGCAAGGGACCCGATGCCTTCACCGCCACGCTGGCGCGCGAGATGGTCAGGCCCGGTGTCGCCTTCCGCGATTCGCTGGCCGAGGTTGCGCGTGCGGTCGCCGAACGCAGCGACGGCCGGCAGTTGCCCTGGCTGCAGGACCGGCTGGGCAGCACTCTGGTGCTGGTTCCGGCGGTTGCCGCCGCCCCTGCCAAACCGCCGGCCACGCCTCCGGCGGCGCCTGCGCCCTCTGCCGCCGCTGCGGTGAAGGAACCGCCGGCGGTGACCGGTTCCAGCCTTCCGCCCGGCAATTATGAAATGGCGAAGTCGGGCGTCCTGTTCGACCGGCCGGCGGTCGGCGCCCGCGGTGTCGCCCAGTTGGCGGCGGGCAGCGCCGTGACGGTGCTGGACTCGGTGCCGGAAGGAAGCTGGCTGCGCGTGCGCGACCAGGCCGGGCGAACCGGCTATCTCACCGCGGGGACATTGTCGGCCCGCTGGGCCGACCCGTCGCCGCAGGCTGCCCGGGGCCGTGGGCCGGTGGAGGCCGGACCGTCCTTCGGCGATCCCGGTATAGAGCAAGGCAGCGAGCCGCCTGCCACCGGCAACTCCGACCCGGTCCAGACCGAACAGCCACGCAGTTTCCCCACCGCACCGGCAGGCACCAGCTTCTCGACCCCGGACGGCCCGGCGGTGGAGGCGGAGCAGCAGGCGATGCGCGCGCTGGGCGATGCCCGTACCGCGGCGGAGCGGGCGCGCAGCCGCCCCGACAGCCGGTTCTGGAGCTACGGCTTTTCCGGTGGCGACCGCTACGAGGGCGGCTGGACCCAACCTTCGTCGAATTCAGGTCTCGGGCGACCGATCCGCCAGGGAACCGGCGTCTACCATTTCGCCAACGGGCAGACCTATGAAGGGGAATGGTCGGGCGACCTGATGTCCGGCTTCGGCGTGATGACCTTCAATGACGGCAGCCGCTTCGCCGGACGGTTCCGCAACGGCCAGCCGGACGGCCCCGGCATCTTCCACTACGCCAACGGCGGACAGAGCGCCGGGATGTGGCGCGGCTCCGTCCGCCTCGACCAGTAGAAGCTACCCGCAAGATCCGCCGGTAGGATCAACCCGGCGTCGATCAACGCGGCTTCAGGGCTTCCACCACCTGCACATGCCCCTGCAACGCGCCCAGCGTCAGGGCCGAGTTGCCGTTGGCATCCATGCGGTAGGGGTTCGCCCCGCTGTCGAGCAGCAGCTTCGCCACCGCCTCGTGCCCGTTGTTGGCGGCGTACATCAGCGCCGACCAGCCATAGGCGGTGGTGCGGTCGACCATCACCCCGCGCTGGATCAGCGTGCGCGCCACCTCCTGGTGGCCGCGGGCGGCGGCGGCCATCAGCGCGGTCTTGCCGTCGCTGTTGGTGGTGTCGAGGTCGGCGCCGCCCTCGGCCAGCGCCCGGACCACCGCGTCATGCCCGCCCCAGGCGGCGTACATCACCGCGGTGGCGCCGTCGGAGGTGCGCAGGTCGGTGCGGGCGTGGCGGTCGAGCAGCACGCGCACCGCGTCCGCAAGGCCCTGTTCGGCGGCGATCATCAGCAGGGTCTTGCCGTTGTCCAGCCGCGTGTCGGCGCTGGCGCCCGCCTGGAGCGTGCGCGACAGCTCCGCCGGATTGCGCAGCAGGGCCAGAACCGACTCGCGGTCGCCCAGCCCCGGGGTTGCGTTCACCGGCGCCGCGGAGCTTCCCGGCACAGTGCCGACAGCGGTCCCGGTGGCGGGGCCGACGGAGGGGCCGCCATAGACGCGCTGTTCGCTCGCGGCACGGATGCGCTCGGCCAGATCGGGGCTTTCCGGCGAGATCATCTGCGCCCGCTCGTAAAAGCGCTTCGTCTCCGACCAGTCACCGTCCCGTTCGGCCAGCATCGCCCAGCGGCGATAGGTGTCCGTCATGGTGGTCAGCAATTCCGCCGCCTCCGGCGACGATGGCGCGATCTGGCGGATGCGCTGCACCGTCTCATAGGCGTTGTCGCCCGGCGGGGTGGTCAGGCGCTTGCCGGCGATCTGGCGGCGGGCCTGATCGACCATCGTCCGCACGCGCTGGGCGGTATCGGCATCCGGAACGGCAGGCTGGGGAGCAGCGGGAACCGCCACGGTCGTCGACGGGTCCTCCAGCGGCGGCAGCGAGGCGACGCCCGGCGCCGCTTCCGTGTTGCCGGTCGCGGAGGTCTTGGCGGCGGATTGCTGCGCCTGGGCCGGCGGCAACGCCGCGGTTTCAATTGGAGCCGCCGCTGTCGGCACAGCCGTCGAAGCCGGCGACGCCTGCTTCGACACCGTCTGGGTGCCGGCGGCGGTCGGCGGTGCGGCGGGCGGCTGGGCAGCCGTCTGCGTCTTCGGTGCGGTTGACGGAGCGATGGCGGCAGAGGCGGTCATGTCGGGAGCCAGTGCGACCGGCACCGTAACGGCATGCTGCTGCTCGGCCGGCGCCGCGGCCCCGGTCAGGCCCTGCACGGTGCGCTCGACCGCATCGCGCGCCTTGGCCCAGCTCTCCTCGACCATGGCCAGGGCCCGGTCGGGGAAGGCGCCCGGCATGGCGGTGGCAATGGCGGCACCGGCGGCCCCCAGCAGGACCAGCGTGGTCAGGGCCGCCCCGGCATAGAGCGCGGTCCGCCGCGGCGCCCGCATGGCACCGGACTGACCGCCGTCCGGCGACCAGCCCTGGCCCTCCCAACGCTCATCCTGCTGCCAGGTCTCTTGCGGCGGGATTTCCCGGCGCTGGCCCACAGACCAATCGTTCGCGGGCGGAGTTGCGGCGGATTGCACCGGAGCCTGCTGGGGCTGGGGCGGGACCATCAGCATCGGTGCGGGCCGGGGCACAGGCTGGGGCGCCGGGGCAGGCTCCCGCACATCGTCGACGAAGCCGCCGCCCGCCGTCATCCGGTAGATCACGCCCATGTCGCGCAACTCGTCGGTCAGGCCGGCGCGCGCCAATGTGCCTTCCAGTTCGGGCGTGCCGCAGAGCAGCACCTGCATGAAGCGGCCGGCCGGCGTCTCCGCCCGCGTCAGATCGACCAGATCGGCCAGCACCGGCGGCGCCAGCACGGCGGCGTTGTCCACCGCCAGCAGCCCCGATCCGGCAAGCTCCAGCCGCTCTTCCAGCGCCGCGATCAGCGCGTCGAAATCGGTCTCGCCGTTCTCCCCCGGAACCAGATCGGGCAGGGCGCCGGTGCCGGCGGCTGCGACCAGATCCTCCACCTCCGATCCGACCGACGCCGCGACCGGCAGCGCCATGGCACCGTCGGCCTCGACATGCTCGACCAGCTGGTGGAACAGGGCGGGACGGCCCGAGCCGGCGTCGCCCACCAGCACCAGCAGCCTTTTGCGCGCCAGGAAGGCGAGCACCAGTCCATCGCGAATCTCGGCCGCCGTGACACCGGCGGACTCGGAAACGGGATCGTGGTGGCCCGGAGCGGCGCGCCGGGCGCGCGAGGAATGTTTCGGGGCAGAACGGTCCATGGACATCTCAAGACGCCGATCAGTGAAGGATGCGCTGATGAGACTCTAGTGATGCGCCCCCCAAGCCCCGACGGAGCAAAGGGCGGTTGCCCCCTCTCTTCCGGGGTGGGTGGACTGACCCTTCCGGCGCGAAAGCAACCCTGGTCCGCCGGACGGGGGAGGGGTATAGGGTTGCCGCCGAAATTCGGTCATATCCCACCATCCGGACAGCGACAGTCATGCGAGTCGGAATCGATTTGGGCGGCACCAAGATCGCCGCCGTGGCGCTTGACCGCGACGGGACGGAACTCGCCCGCCACCGCCGTCCGACTCCCCGCGGCTATGACGCCACGCTGGATGCCCTGGCGGAGACGGTGAACGCCCTGGACCCGGCTGGAACCGGCGGTGTCGGCATCAGCCTGCCCGGCTTGGTCGACGTCGCCGCAGGGCGGGTTCGTGCGGTCAACCTGCCCTGGCTGGAGGGTCATTCCCTCGTCGCAGACGCCACGCGGCGGATCGGGCGGCCGGTGCGGATCGCCAACGATGCCAACTGCTTCACCCTGTCGGAGGCGACCGACGGGGCGGCGGCCGGCGGAGGTCCGGTGGTGTTCGGCATCATCCTCGGCACCGGGGTCGGTGGCGGCATCGTGGTGGATGGCCGCATCCTGCCCGGCGCCAACGGGCTGGCCGGCGAATGGGGCCATGCGCCGCTGCCCTGGCGCGAGGAGGCGGACGGCCCGCCGGTGCCCTGCGGCTGCGGCAGGATCGGCTGCCTGGAAACCATGCTGTGCGGGGCCGGGCTGTCGCGCCTGCACCGCCATCTGACCGGCGAGACGCTGGACCCGCCGGAGATCGCCGCCCGCGCCCAGGCCGGCGATGCCGCCGCGGCCGGCACGCTGGCCCGGCATGCCGATGCCCTGGCCCGCGCGCTGGCGCCGGTGCTGAACCTGCTGGACCCCGACATGGTGGTGGTCGGCGGCGGCCTGTCCGCCCTGCCCGGCCTGTGCGAGGCGGTGACGCGGCGCTGGGGCGCCTGGACGCTGGCCGCCGATCCGCGCACCCGGATGGCCGTCGCCCGCCATGGCGCGGAAAGCGGCATGCGCGGTGCCGCCCGCCTGTGGCCGGACTGACCGGCATTCCGGCCAAAGCACCACTTTCAAGACAGCTGCCGCAACCAACGGTCACGGGTGGCACGGGACTTGCGCATTCTCCGCTCAGACCGAACGGGGGACATGCCCATGATGCGGAAGAAATTGGGGACGCGAGCCACGGGCAGCAGCGTTCATTTGCATTTTGCAAACCGGAACGCGACGCGAGCCGGAAAACCGGCTGCGCGTTTGCATTCTGCAAATGATCCCGGCGCAAGCGCTCAGCAAGCCGTCCTGGGCACCGGCCTCCATCTGGAGCATGCCTGTGCGCGTCTGCAGGACGCGGCGGTCGAGTTGGAGACGGTGCTGGCGACCCTGCCCGGCGACGAGCAGGCCGACCTGCACGAGGCCATCGGCTCGATCATGGAGACGTTGCAACTGATCGCGTCGGCCCATGCCCGGCTGGAACCGCCAATCGCTGCCGACTGACGCGCCATCCCGCCGATTGGCGGCATGGGATTGGCTACATGGAAAAAGGGCGGCCCGATGGGACCGCCCTTTCCGTTCGCCTGACCGTCGGATGCCGGTTCGGTCGGCAATGCGCTCAGTCGGTGATGGTCTGCCAGAAGAAGAACGCAACGGCGAGAACCATGATGGCGATGTCCATGGGAACGGCTCCTGTGGATGACGGCGGATAAGTGTTTCGCTTCGATCTATACGACAGTTCGCCGGCCGGCGGCAGTGCCTCCGTTCCCCCTGCGGCGGTTTTTCGCTCCCCTGCTCGCTCCGCATGAAAAAAATCTGCGGGGCGCATGCTGGCCAACGATGCCGGCAAACTTGGGGACACAGCCTTCCCGCTGACGCCCGCCGCCCGGCGGTACGGACCGAAGAGCCGGCAGACAGCGCTTCATCTATTTGTAAACAAAAGGAATTTTAAAATCGCCGGACCCGCGCCGCTGCGATGGCCCCGTCCGGCTCCCGCGCCGACCGGCCGGCTGCCGACCGGAAGATCGCAGCGCTATGACTTTTGTCAGGGGTTGCCTTCCCAGGGGGCTTTCTGGCAAGAAAAAGGCCGCTGGAAACAGCGGCCTTGAGTTTAGGGAGGAAACGCCCAAGAAGGGCGAAGCAGCAATCGCTTGCTGCACTGCAACAGTACCAGAAGCGGGGGGCGCTGCAACCCCCAAAGCCGGCCCCCGTGTGGGGCCGCAGCTTTTGGAGGGGTCTGTTGCGCATCGGCCACAGCCGGGTCATTCCTTTTTATGAAACGCAAGCCACTCCGGCAGTCCGGCCGTTACACCAACGCGGCGTTCCGGCATCGGTCGGCCGCCGCATTCCGACCGGCAGCGGCGCTGATGAGGACCCAGCCTTGACCCTCCTTCCCCCCTCCGCCTTTGCGGAATTCGATGCCTTCACCGCATCCCTGGGCAGCCGCACCCCCGCCCTGTTCCTCGATTATGACGGAACGCTGGCCGCCATCGCGCCGCGTCCCGAACTGGCGGCGATGCCCGACGAGGCGCGCGCGGTGGTGCTGCGGCTGTCGGCGCTCTGCCCGGTCGCCTTCGTCAGCGGCCGCGACTTGGACGATCTGACCGCGATGGTGGCGGTGGATGGCTTGGTCTATGCCGGCAGCCACGGCTTCGACCTGCGCGGTCCGGACCTGCGGCGGCAGGTGGGGGTGGAGTATGTCCCCGACCTCGACATCGCCGATGGGAGTCTGCGCGACCGGCTCGGCGGCATTGCCGGTGCGCTGGTGGAGCGCAAGCGCTTCGCCATCGCCATCCACACCCGTCAGGTCGCGCCGCCGGAGAAGCCTCGGGTCGCCGACGCCGTCCGCGCGGTGGTGGAGGCCCAGCCGCGCCTGCGCATGACCGGCGGCAAGGAACTGTTCGAGCTTCGCCCCAACCTGCCCTGGGACAAGGGCCGCGCCGTGCTCGCCCTGCTGGAGGCGCTGGGGTTGGAGGGGGACGGTATCATGCCGATCTATCTCGGCGACGACGAAACCGACGAGGATGCCTTCCGGGCCCTGGCCGGCCGGGGCGACGGCAACGGGATCGGCATCCGGGTGATGGACGGCCCGGCGGAGACGGCGGCGACCTGGAGCCTGCACGACCCGGCGGAGGCCGCGGCCTTCCTCGGACGGCTGGCCGACTGGCTGGCGCAGCGGTGATGGCGGACAGTTGACGGTCTGGGTGAGCGCTTCCCCCATTCACCAACCCTAAACCCCCGCCGCCTTATGCTGGCCACTCAACCAGCCGGACAGCGCGTCATGGACATCGGATCGGCCACCACCGCCACGCCCTACCGTCCGCAGGCCAGCGCCGTCGATGGCCTTCAGGACGCCCAGGCCCGCACCGAAGCGGCGTCGGAACAGATCGCCGCCGGCAACCTGGACCCCGCCGTGGTGCTGGACCTGACCTCGGCCCAGGTGGATTTCGCCGCGAACGCCAAGGTGCTCCAGGCCACGCAGGAGAACAGCAAGCGCCTGCTCGACATGCTGGCCTGACCTTGGCCTGAACCCTGCCGCCGGATCAGCGCGGCTTGTTGGGGCCGTAGATCTTGGGCTGGCTGAAATTCAGGTGGTCGAGAAGACCCTGGGTGGCGCAGCCGTCCACCGGCAGCTTGGCCGCGCGCTGGTAGGAGCGGATCGCCGTCCGGGTGCGCGACCCCATCTGGCCATCGACCGAACCGGCGTTAAAGCCGTGATCGTTCAACGCCTCCTGGGCGCCCGAGATGAAGGCACGGCGCATCTCGTCGGGCAGATTGTCGGTTTCGCAGGCGGCAAAGGCCGGGGTCGCCAGCAGCATGGCGCCACACAGCACGGCACCACTCAGGGCCGGAAGAAATCTGTTCATGGATCGGTCGCTCCGCATCGTTGGAGTAGCAGCCTGTTGAAACAGCCGAGCCCACCCTTCCATTCCATAGGTGGGCATTCCATGGATGGGCATTCCAAAAACGCACCGAATCGAAAAGGGCGGCCGCAAGCGACCGCCCTTTTCCGTTCCGACCGGTCAGCCCCCGGCGGCGTGCGCGTCGTCGCTCTGCCCCTTGATCCGGGAGGCGAGTGCCGCCTCCAGGAAGGGATCGAGCGCACCGTCCAGCACCGCCTGGCTCTGCGAGGTCTCCACCTCCGTCCGCAAATCCTTCACCATCTGGTAGGGGTGCAGGACATAGGAACGGATCTGGTGGCCCCAGCCGATGTCGGTCTTGGTGGCTTCCAGCGCGGCCGCGGCATCCTCGCGGATCTTCAGCTCACGCTCGTACAGGCGGGCACGCAGCATGTCCCACGCCTTGGCGCGGTTCTTGTGCTGCGACCGTTCCTGCTGGCAGCTCACCGCGATGTTCGTCGGGATGTGCGTGATGCGCACCGCCGAGTCCGTCTTGTTGATGTGCTGGCCGCCGGCGCCCGACGCCCGGTAGGTGTCGATGCGGCAGTCCTTCTCGTTGATCTCGATGTCGATCTTGTCGTCGATCACCGGGGAAATCGAGACGGCCGCGAAGCTGGTCTGGCGCCGCGCTTGGCTGTCGAACGGGCTGATGCGCACCAGACGGTGCACGCCGGCCTCGGTCTTCAGCCAGCCATAGGCGTTGTGGCCCTTGATCTGAACGGTCGCGGACTTGATGCCGGCCTCTTCGCCCGGCGTCTCGTCCAGCCATTCAGTCTTGTAGCCGTGCTGTTCCGCCCAGCGGGTGTACATGCGCATCAGCATCAGCGCCCAGTCCTGGGCCTCCGTGCCGCCGGCGCCGGCATTCACCTCGACGAAGCAGTCGTTGGCATCGGCTTCGCCCGACAGCAGGCTTTCGATCTGAAGCTTGTTGGCGCGGTCGCGCAGGCCGTAGAGCTGGGCCTCCGCATCGGCGACGACGGTGGCATCCCCTTCCAGTTCGCCCATCTCGATCAGCTCCAGGCTGTCGGACAGGTCACGCTCCAGCGCGCGGTAGCCGGCGACGGAGGTGTCGAGCTGGGTGCGCTCGCGCATGATGGTCTGGGCCCGCGTCGGATCGTCCCAAAGCTTGGGATCCTCGGCGAGGTTGTTCAGTTCGTCGAGACGCCGCAGTGCATTGTCCCAGTCAAAGATGCCTCCTCAGCAGCGCCAGCGATTCTCTGATCTCGCCGGCGGCCGCTTCGATCTCGGCCCGCATGGCGGTGCCTCCTCGTCAGCCAGAGTTGAAGGGTGTGTCGGCTGCATATGTAGCCGCTCGCCCCCCGCCTTGCACCCCCTTAATGAGCAGGGCCGTCCCGGACCGCGCCGCCGCACCGGGACGGCTTGCCACTTTCGAGTATGGCCGAGCCCCTGCTTGGAGGTCCTAGCCGTTTGGAATCATCGGACAGGTTCATTTCAGAGTACGTCCCATATCCGGCCGCACAACCCTACCGCGGCAGCCGGGATTCCCCGAAATCGAGCTTATCTTCTGCGTCGTTCTTCACCTTTCTTGCGCGATCACGCCGGGCATCCCCCGGCGCTGGTCCGCGCAGGGCATTCCTTGCGCGAACGCCTGGACGCGCGACACCTCTGCCGGGGGCACGATGAGCTTCACCAGCCTGAATTTCCTGCTGTTCATCACCGTGTTCAGCGCCGGCTTCATGGCGCTGGCCCGCACGCGCGCCTTCACGCCCTTCCTGCTGGTGGCCAGCTATATCTTCTACGGCTATTGGGATTACCGGTTCTGCGGGCTGCTGGCGCTCAGCACCTTCATCGACTTCTATTGCGGATTGAAGATCGCAGACTCGCCCAACCGCAGCACGAAGAAGATGTACCTGTTCATCAGCTTGGGCGCCAACCTGGGCATGCTGTTCTTTTTCAAATACTATAACTTCTTCGCCGACAGCGCCGAGATCGCGCTGGCCTCGCTGGGGGTGGAGATCGGACGGCGGACGCTGGACATCCTGCTGCCGGTCGGCATTTCCTTCTACACCTTCCAGAATCTCAGCTACGGCATCGACCTCTACACCGGCGAGGTGAAGGAGCCGGAGCGCTCGCTGATGCGCTACGCCACCTTCGTCGCCTTCTTCCCGCAGCTGGTGGCCGGCCCCATCGTGCGGGCGCGCGACCTGCTGCCGCAAATCCAGCAGCGCCCGCGCGAGATCCCGTTCGAGGAACGCTTCGCCGGGCTGGAAAAGGTGATTTGGGGCTATTTCCTGAAAATCGGACTGGCCGACAACGCCGCCGTGGTGGTCGACGCCCGCTTCCATCAGCCGGAGTTCTTCAACGCGCTCCAGCATGTGATCGGGCTGGTCTGCTTCTCCCTGCAAATCTACGGCGACTTCGCCGGCTATTCATTGATCGCCATCGGGCTGGCGCAGATCTTCGGCTACACCATGTGCGAGAATTTCGCCCGCCCCTACTTCGCCACCGGCATGCGCGATTTCTGGCGGCGTTGGCACATCTCGCTGTCCACTTGGTTCCGCGACTATCTCTATGTGCCGATGGGCGGAAGCCGCACGCGCTGGTTGCGCATCCGCAACGTCGTCATCACCATGCTGATCTCCGGCCTCTGGCACGGCGCCAACTGGACCTTCGTGCTGTGGGGCGCGATGCATGGCGGCCTGATGCTGGTTGAGGATGGCGCCCGCCGGCTGGCCGCCGCCAGCCCGGTGCGCCTCAGCGGCCCGATGCTGGCCGCCGGGCGGCTGGTGATGATCGGCCTCGTCTTCATGGTGGTGACGCTGACCTGGCTGCCCTTCCGCGCCGATAACCTGCAAACCGTCTGGACCATCCTCGGCATCATCGGCCATGGCGATTTCGGCCTCCAGCAGGGCAACCAGCAGGCCAGCACGCTGATCCGCGTCGCCGTTGCCGGCCTGATCGTTCTGCTGGTCGACATGATGGTCGAGCGCGGCGCCGGCCGCCGCTATGCCGGGACCAATGTGGTGGCCCGCTCGATGGCCTGCTCGGCCCTGATCCTGGTGATGCTGCTGTTCGGCAGCTTCGCCAACCACGCCTTCATCTACTTCCAGTTCTGACCGGACGGAGACCTCCCCATGTACCGCCTTCTGGCTTGCATCGCGCTGATCCTCGCCACCGTCACCGCGATGGACCGGGTTCTGGCCTCGGCGCTGGGCGATCTGCTGCTGCGTTCCAGCGACCGTTTCATGACGGTCTACCGCCCGTTCGAGGCGGAGGCGCAGCCCGCCATCAATCAGGGCGTCAAGCCGGGCGTCAAGCCGCCCGCCGGCCAGGAGGAGCAGCCGAACGCCCTGCTGGTGAAGGCCGCCCTGACGACGCAGCCGCGGCCGGCCAACGGTCCGGCGACCGGCTCCGCCGCCAAGCCGGCCAGCGGCCCGGCCGACGTGCTGGTGCTCGGCAACTCGCGGGCGGACAACCACTTCCCCGTGTCGGCACTTCAGGACATGACCTGCGGCCGGGCGCTGAACCTCGGCATGGGCGGGGCGCCGACCGTCCTGTCGGCCCTGCTGTGGGACGATTACGTCGAGCGGCACGGCGCGCCGCGCCTGCTGGTGCTGGAGCCGACCGGCCTGGTCGACAACCCGCATGATCTGGCCGACCTGCCGCTGCTGGCCTACTACTCGCAGCGGATCGACGCCTTCGTCCGTCAGGAAAACCAGGAGCTGTGGATGGCCAACCACGCCTTCAACCTGATGACCTTCAACAACAACCAGACCATGCGGCTGATCGCCGGGCTGGTGAAGCCCGCCGCCGACCGCACCCTGGTGGGCGCCATCCCGGACCCGATGAAGGCGCAACTGGCCGCCGCACCGGAGGAGACGATGACCGCCGATGCCGCCAACTGGCAGGCGCTGGACCACATCATCACCAACGCCCAGGCGCAGGGCACCCGGGTGGCGGTGGTCATCACCCCCTATTTCCCGACCTATGCCGGCAAGCTGAAGAATTTCGACGCCTTCTTCGCCGACCTGAAGGGCCGCCTGCCCGCCGGCGTCACCGTGATCGACGCCCGCCGCGCGGTGGACAAGGACGAGCTGTTCATGGACGCCCTGCACGTCAACGAGGACGGCGTGCGCGCGATGTTCGCGGCGATGGAA
Source organism: Azospirillum palustre (assembly GCF_002573965.1). Lineage (NCBI taxonomy): Bacteria > Pseudomonadati > Pseudomonadota > Alphaproteobacteria > Rhodospirillales > Azospirillaceae > Azospirillum > Azospirillum palustre. The sequence goes on from NZ_PDKW01000043.1 coordinate 2,180,631, forward strand.
CCCGACCTGCGCCCGCTCGGCAGCTGTCCGGTCGATGCGATGGCGTCGCTGTCGGGAACCGGAAACACGACGCACTGATCGCCTGAGCACCGTCGCTGTAGCCAAAGAAAAAGGGGCGCCCGCAGTGGGCGCCCCTTTCTCTTTTCGGCTCAGTACAGCCCGCCGGTTCCCAGCGTCGCCGCGGCGGGCGGGGCCGGTATCCCCGGCTGCTGGGCCCCGAAGCCGGCGGCGTTCGGGTCGCCGCCCATCATGGCGCCGGCACCCTGCGAGGATCCGTCCAGCACCATTTGCGGCTGGTCCGGGTTGGGCTCGGTGCCCGGCAGGAAGGCTTCCCAGATGGCGCGGTTGTCGCCGAACTGGGCCAGTTGGCCGTTGGCCGGGTTGACGCGGACGAGGCGCAGGCCGGGCGGCACGCGGAACGGCGTCGCCGGCTTGTCCTTCAGCGCCACCTGCATGACCTCCTTGAACACCGGAACGGCGGCGGACCCGCCGGTCTCGTGGCTGCCCAGCGAGCGCGGCTGGTCGAAGCCGATGTAGGTGCCGACCACCAGATCGGGCGAGAAGCCCATGAACCAGGCGTCGTGGCTGTCGTTGGTGGTGCCGGTCTTGCCGGCCAGCGGCTTGCCCAGCGACTTCAGCGCCGCCGCGGTGCCGCGCTGGACCACGCCTTCCAGGATCGAGACGATCTGGTAGGTGGTGCGCGGGTCGTTCACCTGCTCGCGGGTGTCGGGCACGGCGGGGACGGCCATCCCGTCCTTCCAACTCACGTTGGTGCAGCCCTCGCACGCGCGGTTGTCGTGGCGGAAGACGGTCTTGCCGTTGCGGTCCTGCACACGGTCGATGAAGGTCGGCACCACCCGCTTGCCGCCATTGTCCAGCATGGCGTAGGCGGTGGCGAGCCGCAGCACCGTCGTTTCGCCGGCACCCAGCGACATCGGCAGATAGGGCTGGAGGTTGTCGACGATGCCGAACTTCTCGACCAGAGCCTTGACCTTGTCCATGCCGATCTGCTGGGCGAGGCGGACGGTCATGACGTTACGCGACTTCTCGATGCCGACGCGCAGGGGGGTCGGGCCGTAGAATTCGTGGCTGTAGTTCTCGGGCCGCCAGACCGGCTGCCCGCCGCCCGGATCGAAGGAGAAAGGAGCGTCCATCACCAGCGACGACGGGGTGAAGCCCTGGTTCAGCGCCGTCAGGTAGACGAAGGGCTTGAAGGACGAACCGGGCTGGCGCAGCGCCTGGGTGGCGCGGTTGAACACGCTCATCGCCGGGGAGAAGCCGCCGACCATCGCCAGCACGCGGCCGGTGTGCGGGTCGAGCGCCACCAGGCCGCCCTGCACCTGCGGGATCTGGCGCAGGCCGTAGCTGCCCGGCGGCAGCTCCTTCGCAGCGGACTTGTCGGTCTTTCTGGCCGGCTTCTCGTCCTCGTCCTTGGCCGGCGGGCCGCTCACCGCCTCGACCAGCAGGATGTCGCCCAGCTTGGCGACGTCGGACGGCTTGCGGATCGCCGGACCGGCGACGTCGCCGTCCTTGGAGGCGCGGGCCCAGCGCAGCTCGGACAGCGGGATGCGGCCACGGGTGCCGTCGGCCACCCCGATGTCCAGCCCATCCGCCTGATCGTCCTTCAGCACGACCGCCAGCTTCCAGCCTTCGGAGCCAGCGGGCGGCGGCATGGCGGCCAGCTTCTTCGGCCAGTTGTCGAAATTCTCCATCTTGGCGACCGGGCCGCGCCAGCCATGGCGGCGGTCGTAGGCGATCAGCCCGTCGCGCAGCGACTTGGTGGCGGTGGCCTGTAGCACCGGGTCCATCGAGGCGCGGACCGACAGCCCACCCTCGTACAGCGCCTGCTCGCCATAGAGCTTCACCAGCTCGCGCCGGATCTCCTCGGCGAAATATTCGGAGGTCACCACCTCCTGCTCGTCGCGCTTACGAGTGACCAGCGGGCGCCCCTGGGCGGCCTTCGCCTCCTCCGGCGTGATGTAGCCGTCCTCCGCCATGCGGCCGATCACCCAGTTGCGGCGGGCTATAGCGGCGTCATGCTGGCGATCGGGATTGTAGTTGGACGGCGCCTTGGGCAGGGCCGCCAGGAAGGCGACCTCCTCGATGCTCAGCTCGTCCAGCGCCTTGTTGAAGTAGTTCAGCGCCGCCGCCGCCACGCCGTAGGAACGGTTGCCCAGAAAGATCTCGTTCAGGTACAGCTCGATGATGCGGTCCTTGGTGAAGGCCCGCTCGATGCGGACCGCCAGGATCGCTTCCTTGATCTTGCGGGCGAACGACACCTCGTTGGTCAGCAGCATGTTCTTGGCGACCTGCTGCGTGATCGTGCTGGCGCCCACCGGCCGGCGCTCGCGGCCGAAATTCTCGATGTTGGTCAGGATCGCGCGCAGGATGCCGATGGGGTCGACGCCCTGGTGGCCATAGAAATTCTTGTCCTCGGCCGCCATGAAGGCGTTCATCACCTGCCGCGGCATGGCGTCGATGGGCACGAAGATGCGCCGTTCCGACGCAAATTCCGCCATCAGGCGCCCGTCGCCGGCATAGATGCGCGTGGTCACCGGCGGCTCGTAGTTGGCCAGCTTGGTGTAGTCGGGCAGGTCGTGGTCGTAATGCTCGAACAGGAAGACCAGCCCCCCGGCGCCGGCAAGAACCAGCATCACGAAGGCCATCAGCAAAGACAGAAGTAGACGCATGACCAATCCCGCAAGAAACGACGAAGAGCGTGGCTGAAGCCCGCCCTTTTCCGGGTTGGGGCCGCGAGCCATGCCTGACAGGGCGGCGCATCCTACACCGCCGCGCCGCGAAGCGCCGCCCCCGTTCCCGTCATGTCAGGAAAATGTGACGCGCAGAGGGCATGAACAAGAAATCGCCGGCGCAGAAGGGGTAAGCCGCCCTTCGCTGCCGCGTTTCAGCTGCGCTGCGAGCCGTGCAGCCAGCGGAAATAGCTGTCGATGGTCCGGGCCAGCGACTTGCCCAGCCGCTCGCGGTGCGCGCCGGAGGTCAGCAGGCCGACATCCTGCCGGTTCGACAGATACCCCATCTCGATCAGCGCCGACGGCACGTCGGGTGCGGTCAGCACGGCGAAGCCGGCCTGCCGGTGCGGGCGGCTGGAGATCAGCGGCACGTCGCGCCCCAGCGTCTGCAGCGCCAGCGTCGCGAAGCGCTTGGAATGGTTCATCGTGTCGCGCTGGGCCAGATCGATCAGGATGTTGGCGACCAGCTGGTTCTCACCCGACAGATCGAGCCCGACCAGCGCGTCGGCCTTGTTCTCCTTGGCCGCCAGCATCTCCGCCTCGCGGTCGGACGCCTTGTCGGACAGGGTGTAGATCGACAGGCCGCGCATGTCGCCGCTGCTGATGCTGTCGGCATGCAGCGAGATGAACAGGTCGGCCCCGGCCTCGCGACCGATGGCGACGCGGTCGCGCAGGCGGATGAACACGTCGCTGTCGCGGGTCAGCTTCACCCGGTAGCGGCCGGTCGCCTCCAGCTGGCGCTTCACCTCCCTGGCGGTGGCGAGCGTGATGTCCTTCTCATAGATGCCGCCGACGCCGATGGCGCCGGGGTCCTGGCCGCCATGGCCGGGGTCGAGCACGATCAGCGGCTTTTCCGCCACCGTCGGCGGCTTGTTGTCCGGCAGCGGCGGGGCGACGGGCAGAGCGGCCGGGATCAGCTGGGCCGGCGGGATCGGCGGCAGCGGGGCGAAGGGCGGCGGAGCCGGAACCGTGCTGGCGGGATCGGCGGGCGGCGAAGGCTGCGAGGCCGGAACCGGCGCCGGAACCGCCATCGCCGACGAGACGATGGACGACATCGTCAGCTGCCCCTTGCCACCGACCTCCCTCGCATCCCTGCCGGCCACGGCGAGCTGCCGGAACTCGGCCGGCGTCGTCTTTTCCAGGTCGAGGACAAGGCGCGGCTGATGGCCGTCGCGCGCCGGGATCATGTAGCCCTCGCGCAGCCGGGCGGGACCGACCGTCTCGAAGGTCAGCCGCGTGCCGCGCGGGCCTCCGGTATGGTGGTAGCGCGCAACCACCCCCTTGCCCTCCACCGGCAGCGCCCCGCCGGGCCAGATCAGGTCGGGCAGATCGACGACGATGCGGTAGGGATCGGCGGCGACCGACACGGTGAAGGACACCGGGTCGCTCAGTTCCAGCACGAAGCGGGTCTTGTCCGGATGGATGCCCAGCCGGGCATCGACCACCGCCGTGCGCGGCAGCGCCGCCGGCAGCGCCGCCGTGGTCTGCGCCGTCGCCGTCCCGGCCGTCATCCCGGCCGACCCGAAGCCCAGCAGCACCAGCGCCAGCACAAGCACCCCGAGGACACGGCCAACCGATCTCCGCGGCGAACGGGCGGAATGCGGGTGGCGGTCGGGTGCGGCGGGCAGGCTGGGCGGCCGTGGCATCGAATCTCCTCGGCGGCAGAGGGTGCGCGGCGATGGGAAAGCGGCGGAAACAGGCGCCGGATGACCAGCTATAGCCCAGCCGATTCAACGCTCTCAACGCGGATCGTCATACGGTTGAGTCAATTCCGGCCGGGGGTGCCGTTCCTGCAACAGTGGGCGGGACGGCAAGCCTCGGCGCGGCCGGATCGTACCCCGGACGGGCTGCCCCGGTGGAAGGTGGCGGCCCGGCTTCCCCGCGACGAACTTGTTCGCCGAATCGGCGCATTTCCGCGTTGTGCAAGAGGGATCGCTTGTCTATGGTATCTTTGCGACAGACCGCAATTCGCCAGACCAGGGTCGGACTCCCAAGGTGAGCGCCGATTCGCTGATCCCCGGACATCGATCCCATCGAGCCGAAGGTCAGCCGATCGCCGGTCACGGGGCTTACCCAAGGGGCTGCGGCGTCGCCCTCGACACCGCCTGTCCGGCCATCCGCGCCGGAGGGACGTCGCAGGGTGGCGCGTTCGGGTTGGCGGTGAGAGGACGAAACCTCGAAGCTGGCTGTGGCCGCAAGGCCGCAGCCCGGCGCGTGTCTACCGGGCCGTCCTGGCTGCTCTCGTCAGCGCCGTTCGGCGGTTCCGGTCCGTCGTGCCGTATGCTTCGCCCACAACAGACGCTGCGTCCAGGCGGCCCGACCGGTCGCGCGGGTTCCCTGGGTCGCGCCGTTGAGGATCGTATATGGCCAAGCGCATGCTGGTGGACGCCACGCACCCGGAAGAAACCCGGGTCGCAGTGGTCAATGGCAACCGGCTGGAAGAACTCGACTTCGAGATCGCCAGCCGCAAGCAGCTGAAGGGCAACATCTACCTGGCGAAGGTGACGCGGGTCGAGCCTTCGCTCCAGGCGGCCTTCGTGGAGTATGGCGGTAACCGCCACGGCTTCCTCGCCTTTTCCGAAATCCATCCCGACTATTACCGCATTCCGATGGCCGACCGGGAGGCCCTGCTGGCCGAGGAACGCCGGCTGGAGGAGCAGGCGGAAGCCCGGGCCGAGGCCGCCGCCGACGGCGCCGTGATGGCCGAGCCGATCCGCCCCGAGCAGGTGGTCGAGGAATGGTCGCCGATGCCCTCCCCCATCGCGCCCGAGGCGTCCGATGAGGAAGACGGCGACGACAGCGGCGAAGACGCCGAGGCCGGCGACGAGCAGGCCGCCCCGTCCGAGGGCGCCGCTCCCGACACGCTCGGCGGCGACGAGGACGAGGAGGCGGAGACCCAGCGCCGCCGCTCGCGCCCGCTGCGCTCCTACAAGATCCAGGAAGTGGTGAAGCGCCGGCAGGTCATGCTGGTGCAGGTGACGAAGGAGGAGCGCGGCAACAAGGGTGCGGCGCTGACCACCTACCTGTCGCTGCCCGGCCGCTACTGCGTCCTGATGCCCAACACCGGCCGTGGCGGCGGGATTTCCCGCAAGATCACCAACCCGGCCGACCGCAAGCGCCTGAAGGAAATCCTGTCGGATCTCGACATTCCCGACGGCATGGCGGTGATCCTGCGCACCGCCGGGCTGGAGCGTTCCAAGCCCGAGATCAAGCGCGACCTGGAATATCTCCTGCGCCTGTGGGACGACATCCGCGAACAGACGCTGAAGTCGTCGGCGCCCTGCCTCATCTATGAAGAGGCGAACCTGATCAAGCGGTCGATCCGCGATCTCTACGCCAACGACATCGACGAGATCTGGGTCGAGGGCGAGGCCGGCTTCCGCACGGCGCGCGAGTTCATGGACATGCTGATGCCGGGCCATTCCCAGCGCGTCCAGCTGTACCGCGACAGCCAGATCCCGCTGTTCCACCGCTATCAGGTGGAAACGCAGATCGACGCCATCCACAGCCCGGTGGTGCAGCTGCGCTCCGGCGGCTACATCGTCATCAACCCGACCGAGGCGCTGGTCTCCATCGACGTCAACTCCGGCAAGTCGACCCGCGAGCGCAACATCGAGGAAACCGCCTACAAGACCAACCTGGAGGCCGCCGACGAGGTGGCGCGCCAGCTGCGTCTGCGCGATCTGGCCGGCCTGATCGTCATCGACTTCATCGACATGGAGGAGCCGCGGAACAACGCCGCCGTCGAGCGCCGCATGAAGGAGGCGATGAAGAACGACCGGGCGCGCATCCAGCTCGGCCGCATCTCCGCCTTCGGCCTGTTGGAGCTGTCGCGCCAGCGTCTGCGTCCGTCGCTCTTGGAGACCAACTTCGAGCGCTGCCCGCACTGCTCGGGCACCGGCGTCGTCCGGTCGGTCGAATCCGCCTCGCTGCACATCCTGCGCGCCATCGAGGAAGAGGGCATCCGCAAGCGCTCGGCCGAGATCACCATCTTCGTCCCGACCTCCATCGCGCTCTACATCCTCAACCAGAAGCGCGGTGAACTGGCCAAGATCGAAGAGCGTCACGCCTTCAGCGTGATGGTCCAGGCCGACGACACGCTGATCGCCCCGGATCACCGTCTGGAGCGCAACAAGGCCCGCCTGCCCGACGAGGACGCCCCGCTGGTCAGCGCCGACCGCGTGATGGCCGAGACCGACCGCGCGCTGGCCGCCGAGCCGGTCGAGACGGTGGAGGAGCCGGAAGCCGAGACCGAGGCCGTCCAGGTCGAGGAGGCCGGTGAGCGCGCCGAAACCAACGGCGAGGGCAATGGCGAGGATCGCCGCCGCCGCCGCCGCCGCCGTCGCGGCCGTGGCCGTGACCGCGAGGAAGGCCGGACCGACGGCGACGGCGCCGAGGGCGATGCCGAGACGGACGAGGGCGATCAGGATGCCGGCCAGGACGCCGGCCAGGACGCCGATGAGAGCGTTCTGCCGGTTGCCGCCGAAGCCATCCCCGGTGCCGCCATCTCCGAACCTGCGGCCGACTCCGCCGACGCCGACGCTGAAGGCGACGACGAGGATGAGGATGACGGCGAGGACGAGACCGGTGCCGATGCCGGCGAGCGCAACGGCGATGGCCGCAAGAAGCGCCGCCGTGGCAAGCGCGGTGGCCGTCGCCGGTCGCGCCGCGAGGGTGCGGAAGGCCTGGAGGGCGGCGAGGACGCCGGCGACCAGCAGCCTGCCGCCGCTCCGGTCCAGGGCGCACCGGTCCAGACGGCCCAGGCTCCGGCCGAGGCGAGCGATCTCGACTGGATCCTGGCCGGCGAAGCCGCTCCGGCGGTCGAGGAAGCTCCGGTTCCGGTGACCGCGCCGGCCCCGGCTCAGGCCGAGACCGCCGCCAAGGCGCCCGCCAGGAAGGCGTCGCGCAAGCGCAAGGCCGCTGCCGAGGCTCCGGTCGAAGCCGCCCCCGTGGCTGCCCCGGCGGTCGTCGCCGAAGCTCCGGCCAAGGGCCGCAAGCGCAAGGCCGCTGCCCCGGTCGAGGCGCCGGTTGAAGCCGTTGCCGAGACCGCGCCGAAGAAGGCGTCGCGCAAGCGCAAGGCCGCTGCCGAGGCTCCGGTCGAAGCCGCGCCCGAGCCCACTCCGGCGGTCGTTGCCGAAGCTCCGGCCAAGGGCCGCAAGCGCAAGGCCGCCGCTGCGGTCGAAGCGCCGGCGGAGACCGTTGCCGAAGCCGCGCCGAAGAAGGCGTCGCCGCGCAAGCGCAAGGCTGCTGCCGAGGCCCCGGCCGAAGCCGCCGCCGTGGCCGCCACTCCGGCTCCGGCTCCGGCTCCCGAGCCGGCTGCGGCTGACAACGACGCCGACGCCGATGCCAAGCCGCGCCGCGGCTGGTGGAAGCGGTAAGCCCGACGGCCCAACCGGGACCTCTGGAACGGGAAAAGGCGCCGCAAGGCGCCTTTTCCTTTTCCCGGGCGTTATCATCCCTGCCACAGGACAGGTCGGACCATGAGCAAGGCCTTCACCCGCGAGAACGACACGCAGGACGACGACGACCTCGACGATCCGGCACCGTTGCCGCAGGGCTTCAAGAACTACATGACCCCGCCCGGTTTCCAGCGCCTGCAGGAGGAGTTGCGCCACCTGCTGCGGGTGGAGCGGCCGAAGGTGGTGGAGGTGGTGTCCTGGGCCGCCGGCAACGGCGACCGCTCGGAGAATGGCGATTATCTCTATGGCAAGAAGCGCCTGCGCGAGATCGACCGCCGCATCCGCTTCCTGAACAAGCGGCTGGAATCGGCGGTGGTGGTCAATCCACAGGACCAGAAGAACCGCGAACAGGTCTTCTTCGGCGCCACCGTCACCTATGCCCGCGAGGATGGGGCGGAGAACACCATCACCATCGTCGGCGCCGACGAGGTCGACCCCGACCGCGGCCATGTCAGCTGGATTTCCCCCATGGCCCGCGCCCTGCTGAAGGCGCGGCAGGGCGATCTGGTGGATGTCCGGACCCCGGCCGGACTGGAACAGGTCGAAGTGCTGGAGATCCGCTACGCGGACTGACGGAGGGGGCGGCGACCCGCCCCCCTGCCAGACCTCACTCCGCCAGATCTTACTCCGCCGCCGGCTGGTAGATTTCCCCGCCCGACTGGCGGAACTTCTCCGACATTTCGGCCATGCCGGACTCCGCGGCGTCGCGGATTTCCTGCGTGATCTTCATCGAGCAGAATTTCGGCCCGCACATCGAACAGAAATGCGCGGTCTTGGCGCCTTCCGCCGGCAGGGTCTCGTCGTGATAGGCCATCGCCGTGTCGGGATCGAGCGACAGGGCGAACTGGTCGCGCCAGCGGAAGGAGAAGCGGGCGCGCGACATGGCGTCGTCGCGCAGCCGCGCAGCCGGATGGCCCTTGGCGAGGTCGGCGGCGTGGGCGGCAATCTTGTAGGCGATGACGCCGGCCTTCACGTCGTCGCGGTCGGGCAGGCCGAGATGCTCCTTCGGCGTGACGTAGCAGAGCATCGCCGTGCCGAACCAGCCGATCATCGCCGCACCGATGGCGCTGGTGATGTGGTCGTACCCCGGCGCGATATCGGTCACCAACGGCCCCAGCGTGTAGAAGGGCGCCTCGCCGCACAGCGCCAGCTGCTTCTCGACATTGTGCTTGATCTTGTGCATCGGCACATGGCCCGGCCCTTCGATCATCACCTGCACGTCGCGCGCCCAGGCGATCTTCGTCAGCTCGCCCAGCGTCTCCAGCTCGGCGAACTGCGCGGCGTCGTTGGCGTCGGCCTGGCTGCCCGGCCGCAAGCCGTCGCCCATCGACAGCGCCACGTCATAGGACCGGCAGATCTCGACGATGTCGGCGAAATGGTCGTAGAGGAAATTCTCGCGGTGATGCGCCAGGCACCATTTGGCGATGATCGAGCCGCCGCGCGAGACGATGCCGGTCACCCGCTTGGCCGTCAGCGGGATGTGGGCCAGCCGCAGGCCGGCATGGATGGTGAAGTAATCGACGCCCTGCTCCGCCTGCTCGATCAGCGTGTCGCGGAACAGCTCCCAGGTCAGATCCTCGGCCTTGCCATTCACCTTCTCCAAAGCCTGATAGATCGGCACGGTGCCGATCGGAACCGGAGAGTTGCGCAGGATCCATTCGCGGGTCTGGTGGATGTCGGCGCCGGTGGACAGGTCCATCACGGTGTCGGCGCCCCAGCGGATCGACCAGACCATCTTCTCCACCTCCTCCTCGATGGAGGATGTCACGGCGGAGTTGCCGATGTTGGCGTTGATCTTGGTCAGGAAGTTGCGGCCGATGATCATCGGCTCCGACTCGGGGTGGTTGACGTTGGACGGGATGATCGCCCGCCCGCGCGCCACCTCGTCACGGACGAATTCCGGGGTGATGAAGTCGGGGATCTCGGCGCCGAAATCCTCGCCGTCGCGCCCCGATCCACTGGCAGCCTCAAGCGCCGCCGCACGGCCGAGATTCTCGCGGACGGCGATGTAGTCCATCTCCGCGGTGACGATGCCGGCGCGGGCGTAGGCCATCTGGGTCACCGCGCCGCCGCCCTTGGCGCGCAGCACGCCGCTGTCGGTGGTCTCGACATCGCCGCGTGCCAGGATCCAGTCGCGGCGGTGCTTGGACAGGCCGGCCCGCACATCGATGGTGACCTCTCCGTCGGTGTAGGGACCGGAGGCGTCATAGACGGTCAGCGGCGGCTCGCCGCCCGACAGCGCGATCTCGCGCAGGGCGACGCGCAGGTCGGGAAAGCGCGTGCCGGGCACATGGATTTTCCGCGACGACGGCAGCGGGCCGGTCGAAATGCGGATGGCGTTCTCGTTGAAGTCCTTAGGCATTGGGTTTCTCCGTCGGAGTTGGGCGGACAAACCCGGGACTGCGGACGGAGGTGCGGTATCTTCGTGCGGGCCGTTTTCGGAATGGCTTCCCCGGCATGGCGGGGCCGATACGGCCGGACGGGGCGAGATACGGCCCGTCACGAGGTCCCTCCCTTCGCCGGTATGACCCGGATCAGGTTCGAAGGGTCACCACGCTGCCGGCATGCGCAGTGCGCCGTCCGGCCGTTGGTATCTCAGCCCCCTGTCGGGACCCCCCTGGAATGCGGCCCATCCTGCCGCCGACGGACGGTCGTGTCAAAAGGAAAGCGCTGCGGACGATCCGCCTGCCATATTGTGGAATTGCGCTACATCCAGCGCTTCGACCGCACGTAGACCATCGGCAGCAAGGCCGACAGCAGCATCAGCCCCAAGGCGCTGGCATAACCGAAGGGCGACTGGCTGCCGGGCATGTCGGTGAAGTTCATGCCGCCGATGCTGGCGACCAGGGTCGGCGGATAGAGCAGGACGGTCAGCACCGACACGATCTTGACGATCTCGTTCTGCTCGACATTGATCTGGCCCAGCGCGGTGTCGAGCGCCAGGGCGACCTTGCCGGACAGGAAGCGGGCATACTGGTCCAGCCCGCGCAGATCCTGCAGCGTGGTCTTGGCCCAGCGCCGCGTCGCCTTGCCGGCGTTCCACCCGTCGCCGCGCGCCAGGAAGTCGGTCATCCGGGTGAGGCTGGCCAGACTGATCCGCGCCTTGCCGATCAGGTGGCCGGCATGGCCGATGCGCTTCAGCGTCTGCGCGTCGTCCAGCGTCTCGCCGCGGGAGCGCAGCTTGCGCCCACGGAAATAGCGGCGGTTCAGCGCATCCATCTCCACCCCGGTCCGCCGCAGCACGACGGAGGTGCGGTCGATCATCCCATCCACCAGCGCGGCCAGCACCAGTTCGCCGCGCGATGCGGACACCTGCCCATGGGTGGCGCGGCGGCGGAAGGCCAGCAGCGCCTGCGGATCGATGTCATGGATGGTCACCAGCCGCCGGCCGGCCAGCACGAAGCTGACAGTGGCGATGCGCGGCTCGTCGGTGTCGGCCCAGACCAGGGCGGTGACGGTCATGGTCAAGGCACCACCGGCAACGCGCAGACGGCTCGACTCCTCGATCTCCGCCATCTGCTCGCGGGTGGGCAGGTTGGTGCCGATCAGCGCCTCCGCCCGCGCCAGCTCGTCGGGCGTCGGGTTAATCAGGTCCAGCCACACGGCGGACTCGGGGAACGGGACCGACTCGTCCGCGGCCTCCCTGTCCCAGCGCAGCAGACCGCCGTCATTGACGAAGACATGCAGCAAGGCTGTGCTCCTTGCATGGGCGCGGTTCGGGCGGCCCGGTCTAGGTCACCCGGCCACCGCGCCGCGGTTTCGCCGGAGGCGGAGCCTTTTCCCCATCGAGGTCGAGCGCCCCACCCTCGGCCTTCAGCGCCTGTTCCAGCTTGCGGCGGAAGGCGCCGCCATCCCGCTTGGCGTCGAGAAAATGGCCGACCGCCTCCTTCGCCGCGTCGCTGTCATAGGGGACCTTGCCCAGGGCGGCCAGCCGGGCACGCTCCACCAGCTTCGGGTCCATCCTCTCCCGGATGGCCTTCATCTGGCGAAGCAACTCCTTGCGCAGATCGCTCATCGGGCCCCCCTTGGCGGTCCCCTTCCGTGGTGTCAGGCCTTGCCGATCAGGGTGCCGGCGCCGCCTTCGGTGAAGATCTCCAGCAGCAGCGCATGCGGCACGCGGCCATCCAGGATAACAGCGGCATCGACGCCCTGCTCCACCGCACCGATGCAGGTCTCGATCTTCGGGATCATGCCGCCCGAAGCGGTGCCGTCGGCGATGGCCTTGTGGGCATCCTCCAGCGACATCTTCTCGATCAGCTTCTTTTCCTTGTCGAGCACGCCGGCGACATCGGTCAACAGGAAGAAGCGCGCCGCCTTCACCGCCGCCGCGACCGCGCCGGCCGCCGTGTCGGCGTTGATGTTGTAGGTGTCGCCGTTCACGTCGAAGCCGACCGGCGCGATCACCGGGATGATGTCCGACTGGGCGAGCGCGTGCAGGATCTGCGGGTTCACCTTGTAGGGTTCGCCGACGAAGCCGAGGTCCAGCACCCGCTCGATGTTGCTGTCTGGATCGCGCTGCACGCGTTCCAGACGGCGGGCGGTGATCAGGTTGCTGTCCTTGCCCGACAGGCCGACGGCACGGCCGCCGGCGCTGTTGATGGCGGCGACGATCTGCTTGTTGATGGAGCCGGCCAGCACCATCTCGACCACCTCGACCGTCTCCTTGTCGGTGACGCGCAGGCCGTCGATGAAGCTGGACTTGATCTTCAGCCGCTCCAGCATCTGGCCGATCTGCGGGCCGCCGCCATGGACGACCACCGGGTTGATGCCGACCTGCTTCAGCAGGACGATGTCGCGCGCGAACAGCTCCGCCAGGCTGGCGTCGCCCATGGCGTGGCCGCCGTACTTGATGACGAAGGTGCTCCCGGCGTAACGGCGCATGTAGGGCAGCGCTTCGGACAGGGTACGGGCCTTGGCGAGCCACTCGTCACGGGTGGGAGTCTGCACGGGAGGATGCCCTTTGTCGGGGTGGAGTGTCGGGCTTCTTTAACGGAAAGGCCGGCCGGTTGCCTAGGGGGCAATTTAACGGTCATACACCCCCGTGACGGCCTCCCGCGGCTGCGGCCGCCGCGCCGCCCGCCGGACGCCACAATCCGGCCAGCCGCGTCATCGGCTGCGTCAGCGCGGTCACCGCCACCGCCATCAGCACCATCGCCGAGAAACAGGGGCCGGACAGCACGCCCGCCTCCAGCAGGACGGTCAGGACGATGACCTCCATCAGCCCCTTGCACGGCATCAGCGTGCCGAGCCGGAGCGCATCCGGCCAGCTTTCGCCGGTCCAGCGGGCGGGCAGCGTGGTGCCGGCCATCTTGCCGGCGATGGTGGCGAGGCTGGCGAGGGCGAAGACGCTCCATTCCGCCGGATCGTCCAGCGTCAGGTTCACCTTCAACCCGGTCAGGGTGAAGAAGAAGGGCAGCAGGATCAGCGTGGCGAAATGCTCCAGCCGGTCGAGGATCGCCGCCGCATAGCGGCGCGGCATCGCGCTGCCGGCGATGAAGGCGCCCAGGATGTAATGCAGCCCGATCAGCTCGGTCACCGCGGCCGAGGCCAGCAGCGCCGCACAGGTCACCACCACCGCGGTATCGCCCATCCGCCCGTCCGGCGCCACCCGCTCAAGCAGGCGATCCAGCAGCGGGCGCACGAGCAGGACTGTCGCACCGACATAGGCGAAGCCCAGCAGGCCGACCTTTGCCACCGCCCAGGCATCGCCGCCGCCGTTCCCCCCGTCGGCGGTCGCCCAGGCCAGCACCGCGGTGATCAGCAGCCAGAGCAGCGCGTCGTTCACCGCGGCATAGCCAAGCGCCAGCCGCCCCACCCGGTCGCCCAGCAAATCCATCTCGCGCAGAATGGCGCCCAGCACCGGCAGGGCGGTGACGCCGACGCAGATGCCGAAGCCGGCGGCGAACAGGCCGGGGGTGGCGTGCTTTCCGGTCATGGCGGGAAAGGCGCCGGCCAGCCACCAGCCCAGGGCTCCGCCCAGCAGGGTCGGCACCAGCATGCTGGACAGCGCCACGGTGGCAAAGGCCCCACCCCGCCCACGGAACTCGGCGGGATCGAGATGCAGGCCGGTCAGGAAGGCGAAGAACACCACGGCCATCAAGGCCAGCCCGGACAAGGGCGCAAGGGCCGCGGGCGCGAACAGCACGCCCCACAGATCGGGAACCAGCCGGCCGAGCAGCGACGGCCCCAGCGCCACCCCGAACAGGATCTGGACCACCACCATCGGGGCGATGTGACGGCCACCGCCGAGCCGCCACAGCAAAAACGGCCCGGCGATCAGCAGCAGGGCCTGGATCAGGAACAGCAGCGCGGGAGACAGACCACCCATCGCCGCCGCCCCTTACTCGGCGCCGAGGGCGAGCGCCGCCAGACTGGCGCGCAGCTCCGCGATGCCGGTGCCCTTCTCGGAACTGGTGACGTGGATGTCGGGGAAGGCTGCCGGGTGCTTCTTCAACCCCACCTGGGTTTCACGGCGGATCCTGTCAAGATCAGCAGCCTTGACCTTGTCCGCCTTGGTCAGCACGACGACGTAGGGCACCGCCGTGCGGTCGAGCATGTCCATGATCTCATGGTCGTGGGGCTTCATCCCGTGGCGCGAATCGATCAGCACCAGCGCCCGGCGCAGGGTGACGCGGCCGCGCAGGAAGCGGCGGACCATGTCGTTCCACGCCTCCACCTTCTCCTTCGATTCCTTGGCATAGCCGTAGCCAGGCATGTCCACCAGCTTCAGGCGATTGCCGAGGTTGAAGAAGTTGAGCTGCTGCGTGCGGCCCGGCGTGTTGGAGGTGCGGGCCAGCGTCTTGCGCCCGGTCAGCGCGTTGACGAGGCTCGACTTGCCGACATTCGAGCGGCCGGCGAAGGCGACCTCCGGCAGGTCGGCCTCGGGCAGCTGGTTCAGCGCGTTGGCGCCCCAGACGAAGTCGCACTCCTTGGCGAACAGCAGCCGGCCGGCCTCCAGCGCGGCCTCGTCGAAGCCGGAAACGATGCTGGGGGTGTCGGGGGTCGGCGTGACGGGGCTGGTCATGGCGAGCGCTCTCGTTGGGATCGGCTAGATCGGATCGCGAAAAACCGGACACGATTTGAAGCGTGAATCCGATCGTCAAACAAAGGCTTATAGCGTCATCCGTTTCAACAAACGGATGACGCTATAAAAAACATACCGCCGGCAGAGGCCCGTCAAGGGTCTTTGCCGGCGGCAGGTCTCAGACATTGGGCAGAGGCTGACGGATCAGGCCTTCACGCCCATGCGCTTCATGATGGTCCACTGCTGCAGGACCGACAGGGTGTTGTTCCAGGCCCAGTAGATCACCAGACCGGCCGGGAAGCCGGCGAGCATGAAGGTGAAGACGATGGGCAGGAACTGGAACACCTTCTGCTGGATCGGGTCCGGCGGTGCCGGGTTCATCTTCTGCTGGAACCACATCGTCACGCCCATGATCAGCGGCCACAGGCCGAGATGCAGCATGGCGGGCGGGTCCCAGGGGATCAGGCCGAACAGGTTGAAGATGGTCGTCGGATCGGGCGAGGACAGGTCGTGGATCCAGCCGAAGAACGGCGCATGCCGCATTTCGATGGTCACGAACAGCACCTTGTAGAGCGAGAAGAACACCGGGATCTGGATCAGGATCGGCAGGCAGCCCGACACCGGGGAGACCTTCTCGCGCTTGTACAGCGCCATCAGCTCCTGGTTCATGCGCGCCTGATCGTCGCTGAACTTCTCGCGCAGCTCCTGCATCTTGGGCTGCAGGGCCTTCATCTTGCTCATCGCCTGATAGGACTTGTTGGCGAGCGGGAAGAAGACGGCCTTGACGCAGACGGTCAGCACCAGGATGGCGATGCCGAAGTTGCCGATGATGCGGCCCAGGAAATCCAGCGCGTAGAAGAAGGGCTTGGTCAGGAAATAGAACCAGCCGAAGTCGATCGCCAGATCGAAGTTCTTGATGTTCAGCTTCTCGGAATAGCTGTCGAGCAGCTTCACCTGCTTGGCGCCGGCGAACAGGCGGCCGGTGTTCTCGGCCGAGGCGCCCGGCGCAACAGTGACCGGCGCACCCATGGTGTCGGTCTGGTAGCGGTCGGTGTTGGCGACCTGGTTGTAGAGGAAGCGCGCCGTGACCTTCTCATTCGGGTCGGGCACCAGCGACACCAGCCAGTACTTGTCGGTGATGCCGACCCAGCCGCCGGTGGTGTCCTTGGCGATCGAACCGGCCTTGCGGACGTCGTCGTACTTCTCTTCGGTCAGCGAGCCGTTGAAGACGCCGAGCGGACCCTCATGCAGGATGTAATAGCCGGACGTGTGCGGCGTGCCGCTGCGCGACACCAGGCTGTAGGGCAGCAGGGTGACCGGGGCGGCGCCGGTGTTGCGCACGGTCTGCGTCACCGTGAACATGAAGTCCGGGTCGACGGCGATCTTGCGCTCGAACACCAGCCCCTGGCCGTTGTCCCAGGTCAGGGTCAGCGGCTTGTCCGGCGTCAGCGCGGCGCCGTCGGCGGTCCAGCGGGTGGTCGCGGTCGGGGCGGCGATGCCGGCGCCCTGCGGGACCCAGCCGAACTCGGCATAGTAGGCCGCGGGCGTGCCGGCCGGGGCCAGCAGCACGATCTCCGGGCTCTTGGGGTCCGGCGTCTCGTGGTACTGGGCCAGCGTCAGGTCGTCGATGCGGCCGCCGACGAGGTTGACGGAGCCGTGCAGGGCCGGCGTGTCGATCTTCACGCGGGTGCCGGCCGCCAGCTGCTCGGCGAGCAGGACGGGGCGCTCCTTCGCGACCTCAGCCGTGGCCGGAGGCTGCTGGGCGGGCACGCCGGGGGCCGGCACCGGCACCGACTGCTCCGTCTGGGCGGCCTGCTGGGCGGCGAGTTGCTTCTGCTGCTCCACCCGCGGCTTCTCGTAGAAAAACTGGAAGCCCAGAAGGATGGCGATCGACAGGGCAATCGCGATGATGAGGTTGCGTTGGTCGGTCATGGCGTCCCGGTTGCCGTGGGGCCTTTGGAAGAAGGGCGGCGTGTGCGCGGCCTTGTTACGGGTTTTCGCCGGGCTGGGCAACCGCCGCATGCCCCTTTTCCCGCAGTCCGCAGCGATGCGGCGCCATGGGCGCCGGCGGCGGCACGGGATCGGGCACGGGATCCCAGCCAGACCCGCCCCAGGGATGGCAACGCCCGAGCCGGCGCACAGTCAGCCATCCCCCCCGGATGGCCCCATGCTTTTCCAGCGATTCGATGGCGTAGCAGGAGCAGGTCGGCTGGAAACGGCACTGCCAGCCCACGAAGGGCGACAAGGTCCAGCGATAGAGATAGACGAGCGCGCGGAGCAGGTGCGCGAGCGGGCTGAGGCCGGCGATGCGAAACATGACGTCGCGAGCCTCCTACCCTTCCGCCTCGCGCCACAGGCCGAGGCGCTTCAGCCCGGCGGCAAGATCGCCGAGCAGGTCGGTCCACGGCCGTTCGGCCGTGCCGCCGCGGGCGACCAGCACGAAGTCGTGGCCGGGCGCCGCATGGACGGTCAGAATCTGCCGCGCGGCCTCACGCAAACGGCGGCGGGCGCGATTGCGCACCACCGCGTTGCCGACCTTGCGGCTCGCCGTCAAACCGAGACGGATCGGCGGACCGCCTTCGGCGGGCCGCTGCTTGTCATCGTGCCGGCGCACCTGGAGGATCAGGCCGGGAGCCACATGCTTTCGCCGTGTCCCGGCCACGGCCAGAAATTCCGGCCGCCGCATCAGGCGCCCGACCTCGTGGCCCGGCGCCGCCATAGCGGGGATCAGGCGCTCAGAACCTTGCGGCCGCGGGCGCGGCGGCGGGCGATCACCTTGCGGCCGCCGACGGTCGACATGCGGTGGCGGAAGCCGTGGCGACGCTTACGCACGATTTTGGACGGCTGGAACGTGCGCTTCATGGCGCCTACTCCTTAAGCTTTTCTGATGGTGACGGGAAGAAGACGCCCAGCCGGACGGCCGGGCGCCGGACCTATGAACCTGAACCGAACCGAAAGGCGCCTTACTCGGCAGCCCGGCGGCCGTTGACCATGCCGCGGCCGCTGGTGCGCTCGGAGATGCGGGCGGCCTTGCCGCGCAGATCGCGCAGATAGTACAGCTTGGCGCGACGGACGGCGCCCCGGCGGACCAGTTCGATCGAGTCGATGCGCGGGGAGTACAGCGGGAACACGCGCTCCACGCCCTCGCCGTAGCTGATCTTGCGGACGGTGAACGAGGAGTTCACGCCGGCGTTCTTGCGGGCGATCACGACGCCCTCATAGGCCTGGACGCGCTCGCGCGTGCCCTCGACGACCTTCACGTTCACGCGGACGGTATCGCCCGAGGAGAACTCCGGGATCGTCTTGCCACCGAGGGCCTTCTCGATCTGCTCCTGCTCGAGCTGCTGCAACAGGTTCATAGCACTACCCCTTTTCTATCGGCGCGCCTCGCGGCGGACCGTCACTCCGGTTTCGGGTCGCGCCGGCGAGCCTGCCGCCGACCCTTGTTCGTAACAGTTACTGCCGGACGGCTTGCCTGGTAGAGCGACCACAGGTCCGGCCGTTGGGCCTCCGTGATCTTCTCCGCCTCGGCCAGCCGCCAGGCCTTGACCTTTCCATGGTGACCGGACAGTAGAACCTCCGGCACCGCGCGCTCCACACCCTGCCCGTCGGTCCAGACCGCCGGCCGGGTGTAGTGGGGGTATTCGAGCAACCCCCGTTCGAAACTCTCTTCACCCGCCGTCTCAACGTTGCCCATGACGCCGGGGAGCAAGCGCACCACGGCATCCATCAGGCTGAGCGCGGCGAGTTCCCCGCCGGACAGCACGAAATCCCCGAGGCTGACCTCTTCGAGGCCGTGCGCATCGAGGACCCGCTGGTCCACCCCTTCGTACCGGCCGCAGAGCAGCGTGACCACCGGGGTGGCGGCCAGCTCCTTGACCAGTTCCTGGTTCAGCACCCGTCCGCGAGGCGACAGATAGATCGCCCGGCCGCGTCCCGGCGCCCCCACAGGTCCCGCCGTCGCAGTCAAAGCCGCGTCCAGCACGTCGGGCCGCATGACCATGCCGGCCCCTCCGCCGAAGGGGGTCTCGTCGACGGAGCGGTGTTTATCGCGCGCGAACGAGCGAATGTCCACCGATTCCAGCGCCCAGACTCCATTTTCCAACGCCTTGCCCGCCAGCGAGTGGCCGAGCGGTCCCGGAAACATTTCCGGAAACAGCGTCAGAACCTTGGCCGTCCAGACCCGCGGACCGTCGGCGCCGTGATTCACGGCCCCTCCTCCCCGCTCCGGTCTCCGCCCTCTTCACCCCCGGCCTCCTCCGCCTCGTCACCGGAACCCTCACGGGCCTCGATCACGGCGGGAAGATCGACGACGATGCGACCGCCCCGGACATCGACCGCCGGCACGCAGGCCTTGGAGAAGGGAAGCATCTCCAAAGGCCCGCCTGCGGTCCTGATCTCCAGAACGTCACCGGCGCCGAAGTCGTAGATCGCCTTCACCGTGCCATAGACGGTACCGTCGGCGAGTTCCGCACGCAGGCCGATCAGATCGGCATGGTAGAACTCGTCCTCGTCCTCCGTCGCCGGCAGGGCGCCGCGCTCCACATAAAGCCGCAAGCCGGCCAGGGCCTGCGCCTGTTCGCGGCTGGTCACCCCGTCGACCTTGGCCAGGAAGTTGTCCTTGACCATGCCCTGGAGCGTCACCGTGAACCGGCGGGTCCCCGTCTCGTCCGACAGCGGGCCGTAGGTCATGACGTCGGCGGGTTCGGCGGTGAAGCTGCGAAGCTTCACCAGCCCCCGCACGCCGTGCGATCCCGCGAACTGGCCGACACAGATTTTGGCGGTCATCGAAGGAGCACCCGGCACGTCGTCACGACCTCAACCCTGCGGGCCAGACGGCCCACCCTCAACCTCAGCCCCAAGGTCAGCCTTCTGCGGCAGCCGCGGCAGCGGCGGCCTCAGCCTTCAGGCGCTCCTGCGCCTTGGCCTTCGGAGCCGACTTCTTCGGGGTCTCGCGGACGGCGGGCTTCTCGACCAGGCCGGCAGTGGCCAGGAAGTGAACGACGCGGTCCGTCGGCTGGGCGCCGACCGACAGCCAATGCTTGGCGCGCTCGGCGTTCAGGATGATGCGCTGCTCGTGCTCGCGCGGCAGCATCGGGTTGTAGGTGCCGATCTTCTCGATGAAGCGGCCGTCACGCGGGCTGCGGGCGTCCGCGATGACGATCGAGTAGAACGGACGCTTCTTCGCACCACCGCGAGCCAGACGAATCTTCAAAGCCATTGGTCGAAACTTTCTCTTCTCAAGTCAAACAGGTATCGGGTGATTTCGAGAGGCGGTCGGGTCAGCCGAAAGGCCCCTTCCCGCCAAAGCCGCCGAGTCCCTTCGGCAGCAGGTTTCCGAGGCCGCCGCGCAGCATCCCCTTCTTCCCAAGCTTCTGCACCTGCTTCATCATTCCGCGCATGGTCTCGAACTGCTTCAGCAGCTTGTTGACCTCCTGCACCGAGGTGCCGGAACCGGCGGCGATGCGCTTGCGGCGCGAAGCCTTGATAAGGTCGGGGTTCTTGCGCTCCGCCTTGGTCATCGAGGAGATGATCGCCTCCTGGCGCTTGATCATCCCGTCGTCGACGTTGGCGTCCTTCAGCTGGTCCTTGATCTTGCCGATGCCCGGCAGCATTCCCATCAGGCCGGACATGCCGCCCATCTTGCGGAGCTGCTTCAGCTGCATCGCCATGTCGTCGAGGTCGAAGCCCTGGCCCTTCTCCATCTTGCGGGCGAGCTTTTCGGCCTCGTCCTTGTCGATGGTCTCGACAGCCTTCTCCACCAGCGACACCACGTCGCCCATGCCGAGGATACGGCCGGCGATGCGGTCGGGGTGGAAGGGCTCCAGCGCGTCGATCTTCTCGCCGACACCCAGCAGCTTGATCGGCTTGCCGGTGATCTGGCGCATCGACAGGGCGGCACCGCCGCGCGCGTCGCCGTCGATGCGGGTCAGCACTATGCCGGTGATGCCGACCTTGTCGTTGAAATTGGTGGCGACGGTGACGGCGTCCTGGCCGGTCATCGCGTCGGCGACCAGCAGGGTTTCCACCGGCTTGGTCGCGTCGCGGACGGCCGCGACCTCCGCCATCAGCTCCTCGTCGATGGCGAGGCGGCCGGCGGTGTCGAGCATGACGACGTCGTAGCCTTCGAGACGGCCGGTCTCGATGGCGCGCTTGGCGATGGCGACCGGGTCCTGGCCCGGCACGATCGGCAGCGTGGCGACGCCTGTCTGCTCGCCGAGAACCTTCAGCTGCTCCTGGGCGGCCGGACGGCGGACGTCCAGCGAGGCCATCAGGACCTTCTTGCGGTCCTTCGTCTTCAGGCGCAGCGCGATCTTGGCGGTGCTGGTGGTCTTGCCCGAGCCCTGGAGACCGACCATCAGGATCGGCACCGGGGCGGCGGCGTTCAGGTTGATCTCGGCGCCTTCGCCCAGCATCTCCACGAGGTTGTCGTGGACGATCTTGATGACCTGCTGGCCGGGGGTGACCGACTTCAGCACCTCCTGCCCGACGGCGCGTTCCTTCACCTGGGTGACGAACTGCTTGACGACGGGCAGGGCGACGTCAGCCTCCAGCAACGCCACGCGAACTTC
Source organism: Azospirillum palustre (assembly GCF_002573965.1). Lineage (NCBI taxonomy): Bacteria > Pseudomonadati > Pseudomonadota > Alphaproteobacteria > Rhodospirillales > Azospirillaceae > Azospirillum > Azospirillum palustre. The sequence goes on from NZ_PDKW01000043.1 coordinate 2,202,436, forward strand.
GCGCAGTGCGGCGGAGACATCCTCCTCGGTCAGCGCGCCACGGCGGCGCAGCTTGTCGAAGATGTCGCCCAGGCGTCCGGTCAGGCCTTCGAACATGCGATACTCGTTCCCCAGTTCCGGGTCCAGCGTCAGGGCCGCCACCCGCACAAGCACGAAAGCGCCAGTGCGCGAATTTCGCGGACTGGCGGAGATACCCGGCGTTGGGCCGGGGTACCCGGTCTATCGACTTTGCGGAAGACAGGTCGGCGGACCATAGAGAAGCCGGCAGGCCGAGTCAACCGCCGCAGTCGGTCTTTTGCAGTCGTCCTTACGTCTGCCTTGCCCGGCAGCAGTTATCGGTCCCAAGCTTGTCACAAGCCATCAACCCTTAACCAAATTTTGGCGACTCTTTCGGATTATGAGTCACCAAATAGAGAAGGTATGCCGGCGATGTCGTCCGCCCAGGGCTTTGGGTCCAACAGCCCGCGAACCAAGCTGACCCAGAGCCAGCTCAACGCGATCCTGCTGCGGCACCAGGCATTCCGCAAAAGCCAGCCCGGCGGCGTGCGCGCCAACCTGAAGATGCGCGACCTGTCGCATCTCGATCTCTCCGGCATCGACCTGTCCGACGCCGACCTGTCGGGGGCGAAGCTGTTCAGCGCCCGGCTGACCGGCGCCAACCTCGCCAACGCCAACCTCTATGCCGCCGACCTGCGGCTCGCCAACCTGGAGAAGGCCGATCTGCGCCGGGCCGACCTGCGCGGCGCCTGCCTGCGCGGTGCCGTGCTGAGCGAGGCGACGCTGGTGGAGGTCGACCTGCGCGACGGCACGCTGCTGCATTACGACTCCAGCGGCGAGATGTACGCCCACGAGTATGAGGATTCCGTCCTGACGTCGGAACTGACGGCGGCGACCATCCGCGGCGCCGACCTGTCGCGGGCCAAGATCGCCAACGCCTTCGTCATGCAGACCGACCTGACCGACGCCGTCCTGCGCGGCACCAAGTTCATGCGCGCCAACCTGACCGGCTCGAACCTGACCGGCTGCGACCTGACCGACGCCGACCTGACGGAGGCGAACCTGACGGGCGCCCGGCTGTCCGGGGCGGTGATGACCGGCTGCGCCATCAACCGCACCAATTTCAGCGGCGCCACGCTGATCGGCGCCATCCTGGACGCGGCGCAGATGCGCTCGCCCAACCTGCAGGCGGCGGTGCTGGCCAAGACGCTGGAGAACCCGGAAGACGATCTGCGCGAGATGCTGATGGAGCATCTGAGCTGGATCGACAGCGGCGGCAAGGCCGGCAAGCGCGCCGACCTGTCGGCGCTGGACCTGTCGGGGCGCAAGCTGGACGGCATCAACCTGTCGGCGGCGATCCTGCAATGCATCGCGCTGCGCGGCGCCAACCTGTCGGGTGCTGCGATGGCGATAGCCGACATGTCGCTGGCCGACCTGCGCAAGGCCGACCTGTCGAAGGCCGATCTGCGCGGGGTGAATTTCGAACGCGCCACCCTGACCGGCGCCAACCTGACCGGCGCCCAGCTCGGCCCCGTCCATATCCAGACGATGAGCGGCCATGTCTGGCGCGCCAACCTGCAACGCGCCCGGCTCGGCATGGCGCTGCTGTGCAAGGCCGACCTGCGCAAGGCCAACCTCTCCGGCGCCAACCTCGCCGGGGCCGACCTGACCGGCGCCAACCTCAGCGAGGCCGACCTGACCGGCGCCGACCTGACCGGTGCGGTGCTGGACGGCGCCACGATGGATCAGGCGATCGTCGAGGAGGCGATCGGACTGGCTAGCTGAGAGGTTCTGTCGAAGCGGCCAGTTTTCAGGCGGAAGGCCCACCCCGCCGGGCCATCCAGTCGCCGGAACCGTAGACGCTGCGGACATGGCGGACCAGCAGGTTACGGGCGTCGATCAGCTGGCCCATCCGCTCGCGACAGGCGACGATACCGGTGTCAGGGTGATAGACCGGCGCCAGTTCGCGGAAGCGCCGCCGCACCTGATCCTCGTCGAAGCACCATTCATTGACGAAACCGAACAGCTGGGCGGCGTCGCGCACATGCGTGATGCGGCCGTCGAGCGGCTGGAAGGACAGGCGCTGCAGCGCGTGGGCCAGCGTCTTGTTGCGATAGCCCAGCGTCTCCACCGCGGCTTCGAGCCGGCGGACATCCTCGCCCGGCAGGATGCGCGCGCCGGGATCGGCAAGCGCCAGGGCGGCGGCCAGCGCCTTGCGGATCGCACCGTCGCTGGCGTCGGTCTCTCCCACCTCCAGCAGCGCCTCGCCCTCCGGATCGCGCAGGCCCGGATCGGTTCCCGCCTTCGGCGCCAGCAGCAGGGCGGCAGACACAAGCATCGGCACCCCCGCCCCGCGGGCGGCGGCCAGCTCCAGAACGGCGACACGGAACCGGGCGCCGCAGGGCACGGCCCGGCCGGGGTTGGGTGAGGAAGCGGTCTCTTCCGGAGCGGTCATCGTCGGCGCCAACACTTGGTGGAAGCGGGCGCGAGTCTACGCAATCGCCGGAGTCGCCGCAATCGCACCGATGGACGCGGAGCCAGGGATAAAAGAGGCTGGATAAAAGTGGGTGGATGAAGGGAATGGAGGATCCGCTTCCGGATCACTGCGCCTTCATCGCACCGGGCTTGGCCGGCAGCCGGTCGAGCAGTTCGCCGATATAGGCGGTCTCGTCCTTGCCGGCCATGGCGGCGAAGCCCTTCAGCATCTGGCTGCCGAAGGTGAAGACGCTGGCGAGGTCGATGCGCCAAGCCCCGCCCTCGCGGACGAAATCGGCAGGGACCAGCGCCGGCCGGTTGTCGACCATCAGCAGGCCCGACGCCCGGTCGCCCTTGACCCGCACCGGCCCCAGCGCGCTGCGGGAGATGACGTTGGGTCCGAGCCAGCCGGCTTTCAGCGCATGGTTGGCAATGTCTCCGACCGACATGCGCCGCAATTCCGCCGGACCGAGATAGCGGCGCAGCCCCATGGCGGCGAAACGTTCCGCCGGCTCCAGACGCTGCAAAGGCGCATCGCCGGGCTGGCGGGCGGCATCGCGCACCGACTCCAGCGCCTTGACCGAATTGCGGGTGAGCAGCGGGATCACCGCCGATCCGCGCTTCTCGGACAGCGCCGTGCGGGCGGCGTCGAACGTGGCGGCGACCTCGCGCTCCTCCGGCGTTTCGCGCGGCGGGGCGGCGAAGCTGGTGGCGGCGGCGATCAGGACGACGAAGAAGGTGAGAAAGGCGACACGCATACCGGAGAGAACCCGAACAGGAAAGAAAACGTCACGCCTTCTCCTCGACACCGAAAAATTCGAGCTGCCAGCGCATCTCTTCATCGGTCATCGGATAGTGCGTGCCGTCCCGAGCATTAAGCGCTGTTTTTGGCGGAATCTGGGCGAGCCGCAACTGCACCTGCCGGGCGAAGCGCATGGTCAGCCCGGCGCGCCACACCAGGGCGGTGACGGCGCGCGGCGCATGGGTGGCGACGATGCGGTCCACCACCGGCAGCGGGATCTGCGAAAGCTCCGCGAGCGCGGCCATGACGAAGCCGCGGTCGCCCTCCACCATCGAGCCCTCGATCAGCTTCTCGGTCAGCTTGCCTTCCTTGTTCAGGCGTGCCGCCTTGTCGGTGGGGCGCTCGACCGGCTTCTCCGGTCCGGCGGCGCCGCCGACCGCCTCCTCGCCGAAATCGACAGGGCCGAGCGGCAGGCCGGGTGCCGCGCCGGCCGCCGCCTGCCCCACCCGCTGGCGCACCGCCTCCACCAGCCCGCGCGTCGCCTCGGGATCGAGGTCGTCGCGATCCTGCAACACCTTCAGCAGCTTGTCGGCGACGAAGCTGGCCAGCCGCGCCACCGCGCGGGCCGGCAGCCGCGGGCGACGGACCAGCGGCGAATGCCAGGGCTCGTGCTGCGGCGCCTGATCGAGGATGCGGTCGAGCGTCTCTTCGCGGATCTGGGCCGATGGGTTGCCGAGCAGCGCCGTCACCGCCGCCTCGTCGTCCGAGCGCGCGATGGCGTCGGCGACGGAGGCGCTGACATTCTGCCGGCTGGCGATGGCGGTCATCGCGCCGCGCACCGGCCCCTTCATGATGATGTCGGTCAGATCCTCCTCGGTGAGGATCGGCGAATGCTGCAACACGGGCGCGCAGACCGACAGCTCGACGTCGCGGGCCAGCCGGTTGATCACGCCGTGCGGGGCGTTGGGCAGGTCCTTCAGCGCTTCGGCCAGGATGCCGCGCACCTCCGTCGCCTGATCGCGGGCCAGCGTTTCCAGGCATTCCACCGTCAGCCGCTCGATCTGCATCGCCTGGTCGGCCGACAGTTCCGGCAGCAGGCGGGCGATCTTGCGCGCCACCGCCTGCCGCACCATGACCTCGCGGTCCTTGGCCAGCAGCAGGTCGGCCTGCCGCGGGGTGCCGGCATTGGTGGCGATGGCGCGCCGCACCTCGGCCGCGGCATCGGCGGCGAGGAAATACAGCAGCTCCGGCCGGGTCTTGGGATGCTCGGCGACCTTCCGGCGAACCGCCGGATCCTCGCTCTGGACCATCCGCTTGGCGGATTCGTAGTCGGCGGGGTCGAGGGCCTCGGAACGCGGATTGGCAGGCGGGGTCACGGGATGGGCTCCGCGGCGGAAACATCGGAGGAGGGTATCTGAGCGGCCGCCCGATAGGCGGGGGCCAGGGCGAAATGGCCCTTGCCGCTCTTCTTGGCGTCGTACATGGCGGCATCGGACCGGTCGGTCAACTCCCGCACCGATTCGCCGCGGCCGGGGGTGTGGACGGCGATGCCGATCGACAGGCCCAGCGGCTTTTCGGGACTGGCCGACAGGTGGGCCAGATCGCGCATGCCGTTCAGCAGCCGTTCGGCGACGATGCGGGCCTTCGCCTCGTCGGTGCGGCCCAGCCACAGCACGAACTCGTCACCGCCCAGCCGGCCCGGCAGGTCGCCCGGCCGCACCCCGGTGCTCAGCAGCGTGCCGATGGCCTTCAGCACGGCATCGCCCTGCTGGTGTCCATGCAGGTCGTTGACCGCCTTGAAATTGTCGAGGTCGACATAGAGCAGGGCCGAGGGCCCGCTGTCCGGCCGGGAGATCGACTCCTCCAGCCGTTCGAAGAAGGTGCGGCGGTTGAACAGCCCGGTCAGCCCGTCGCGCTCCGACAGGCGGCGTAGCCGCTCCTGGTAGGCGAGGTGGGCGTGCGCGATGCCGATATGGTCGGCCACGCCCGACATCAGATGGCGGTCGTCTTCGTCCCACGGCTCGGAATCGCCGGTGCGCCAGACCAGCAGCGCGCCGTTCGCCGCCTGCCGGTACTCTGTCCGCTCGCCGATCAGCTGCACGTCGCCCAGCCGGTCGGTCACCAGCCCTTCGCTGTTGGCGATGCGGTCGAGCAGGGCGGTGCCGACCTCCGGCAATTTGGCGCCGAACTCCGCCACCAGCGACAGGACGACACGGCCGCCGGCCGCCCCCTCCTCCGCCCGATAGATGCGGCAGCCGTCGGCGCTGAGCGCCCGCGCCGTTTCGGTCGCGGCAACGGCCAGCGCCTCCGCGGCGTCGAGCCGGTCGCGCAGGGTGTGGACGATGTGGCCGAGCAGCCGTTCGCGGTTCCGGATGCGCGCCAGCTCGTTGGAGCGGAGTACCTGCTCGGTCACGTCGCGGCAGACGCCGCGGGCGCCGATCCAGTCGCCCTGCACCCCGAACAGCGGCAGGGCGGAGGCGACGACGCAGGCCGGCGTGCCGTCGGCGCTCTTCAGCCACAGCTCGGTCTGGTCGACCGCCCGGCGGCAGTCGAACGGCGTCGGCAGGTCTTCCGCCTCCTCCAGCGCCAGGCTGCGCGGGTCGCGGCCGATCAGCGCGTCGGCCGGATAGCCCAGCGCGCCCTTGTGGCTGACGAAGACGAAGGTGCCGTCCGGCCCGGTCTCCCAGGCGAAGTCGGAGGAGACCTCCACCAGATCCTTGTAGCGCCGCCGCGATTCGGTCAGCGTGTGGCGCAGCTGGCGCTCCAGGGTGTCGTCGCGGCCCAGCAGCAGGAACCCGCCGTCGGGCAGCGGCACGCCGGCCCATTCGACGATCATGATCCCGCGCAGCGATTCCACCGGCACCGACCGCAGCCCCGGCGCCACGCTGGACGCCGACAGCCAGTTGCGCAGCTCCGGCAGCCAGCGCGGATCGCTGTCCATCATGTCTTCCGCCTCGGCATTCGCTTCGGCGACGGCCAGCGCCGAATCCAGCCGCAGGGCCGGGCCGGGATACAGCGCGACCAGCGTCACGGGGCCGGTCTGGCCACCGGTGGAGGCGGAAGCGGTGGCAAAAGTACCGGTGGTCAGAAGAAGGTCCACGGCAATCCCAGAGGGCAATCCACGAGGCTTGCGGGCCACGAGGCAGGCGGAGCGGAAACCTTTGGCTGTAAACCATTACAAGGTCTGGTCCATGCTACCTCTTTAGGGGTTAATCTTCAATCAACCAACGACGCGGGGAACTCCCCATAGCGGTGGCTTGGCCAAAGGGCGGCTGCGCGCCTGCGACCATGTGAAGCGCCTTGCGGCCGGCCGGCGGCGGCCCCATTCTTGGGGGATGACCGTCCCGACCTCCCCCCAGGACAAGGCCGCCGCACCGGCGCCCAGTTCCAAGACCGGCTCCACGTCCGGCCCCGCGACCGATCCTCTCGCCACCCTGCGCGACCGCGCCGTGTGGATCTTCGACCTCGACAACACGCTCTATCCGGCGTCCTGCAACCTGTTCGCCCAGGTCGACCGCCGGATCAACGAGTTCATCGCCGACCATTTCAACATCGGCATGGACGAGGCGCGGGTGCGGCAGAAGCAGTTCTTCCGCGACTACGGCACCACGCTGCGCGGCCTGATGATGGAGCATGACGTCGATCCGGTCGCCTACATGGATTATGTCCACGACATCGACGTGACCGGGGTGCAGCCCTCCGCCCTGCTGGACGACGCGCTGGCGCGGCTGCCCGGCCGCAAGATCATCTACACCAACGGCTCGGTCCGCCATGCCGAGAACGTCGCCGGCCGGCTCGGCATCCTCGACCGGTTCGACGCCGTGTTCGACATCGCCGCCGGCGGCTTCGTGCCGAAGCCCGATCCCCGCCCCTATGCCACGCTGGTGGAGCGCCACGGCGTCGATCCGGCCGACGCCTGCATGGTGGAGGACATCGCCCGCAACCTCGCTCCCGCCCACGCGCTGGGGATGACCACCGTCTGGGTGCGCGGCGAGCAGGAGTACGAAAAGGCCGGCGTCGGCGCCGGGGTCCACATCGACCATACGGTGGACGACCTGCCCTCCTGGCTGGCGGCGGTGGCGGGGGTTTGAGGGAGGAGTTCGGGAGCTTTGTCGCAAACCGGCCGATGCCGGCCGCGGGTATGGTTGACAGCGGTATGGTTGACAGCGGCCGCGATGCGGCTCCATGGTGCCGTCCCTTGGACAATCGACAGCAGAACGACCGCGCCATGAGCCACGCCAGCCTGCAAGCCATCATCGACGACGCCTGGGAAAACCGCGCCGATCTCACCACCGCCACCACCGGTTCGGTCCGCGACGCCGTGAATTCGGCGCTCGACGCGCTGGACGCCGGTGACCTGCGCGTCGCGGAGAAGACCGCGGACGGCTGGAAGGTCAACCAGTGGCTGAAGAAGGCGGTTCTTCTGTCCTTCCGCCTGAACGCCAACGAGATGATCCCCGGCGGCCCCGGCGGCTCCTCCTGGTACGACAAGGTGCCGCCGAAGTTCGAGGGCTGGAGCGAAGGCCAGTTCCAGAACGCCGGCTTCCGCGCCCTGCCCGGCGCCATCGCCCGCAAGTCGTCCTATGTCGCCCCCGGCGTCATCCTGATGCCGAGCTTCGTCAATGTCGGCGCCTATGTCGACAGCGGCACCATGGTTGACACCTGGGTCACCGTCGGCTCCTGCGCCCAGATCGGCAAGAACGTCCACCTGTCGGGCGGCGTCGGCATCGGCGGCGTGCTGGAGCCGTTGCAGGCCGATCCGGTCATCATCGAGGACAACTGCTTCATCGGCGCCCGCTCGGAGATCGTCGAGGGCGTGATCGTCGAGGAAGGTGCGGTCATCTCCATGGGCTGCTACATCGGCGCCTCGACCAAGATCATCGACCGCCACACCGGCGAGATCTTCATGGGCCGTGTCCCGGCCTATTCGGTCGTCGTCCCCGGCTCGCTGCCCGGCAAGCCGCTGCCCGACGGCACCCCGGGCCCGAGCCTGTACTGCTGCGTCATCATCAAGCGCGTCGACGAGAAGACCCGCTCCAAGACCGCGATCAACGACCTGCTGCGGGATTGATGCACCAATAAGCCCTCTCCCGGGGCTCTCAGCAGATCTTTGATCCGCCTGACGCCGTCAGCACAAACGAAGTTTGTGCGAGAGGCGGGAGAGGGAGCACGACTTGCGAACCGGACCTTCCATGACCATCGACCCCGTCGCCCTCGCCCAGGATCTGATCCGCTGCCCCAGCGTCACGCCGCGCGACGACGGTGCGCTCGGCGTGCTGGAGGCGGCGCTGGCGCCGATGGGCTTCGCCTGCCACCGCCTGCGCTTCCAGCAGGAGGGGACCGAGCCGGTCGAGAACCTCTATGCCCGGCTCGGCACCGAGGGGCCGAACTTCTGTTTCGCCGGCCACACCGACGTGGTGCCGCCGGGCGAGCGGGGCTGGACGGTCGATCCCTTCGCCGGCGCGGTGATGGGCGGGCGCCTGTTCGGCCGCGGTGCGGTGGACATGAAGGGCGCCATCGCCGCCTTCGTCGCCGCGGTGTCGCGCCGGCTGGAGGACGGCCCGCCCGCCGGCTCGATCAGCCTGCTGATCACCGGCGACGAGGAAGGGGTGGCGATCAACGGCACCCGCAAGGTGCTGGACTGGCTGGCCGGGCGCGGCGAGCGCATCGACGCCTGCGTGGTCGGCGAGCCGACCAATCCCAAGGCGCTGGGCGACATGATCAAGATCGGCCGGCGCGGCAGCCTGACCGGCTTCCTGACCGTGTTCGGCGCGCAGGGCCACGTCGCCTATCCGCATCTGGCCGACAACCCGCTGCCGCGGCTGGTCCGCATGCTGGCCGCCATCACCGAACACCCGATGGACGACGGCACGGCGCATTTCCAGCCCTCCACCCTGGCGCTGACCACCATCGACGTCGACAACACGGCGACCAACGTCATTCCCGCCCAGGGCAAGGCGACCTTCAACATCCGCTTCAACGACGCCCACACCCCGACCGGCATCGAGGCGTGGCTGCGCCGCAGCTTCGATGCCGTCGGCGGCGCCTATGAGCTGGAGGTCTACTGCTCCGGCGACAGCTTCGTCACCCCGCCCGGCCCGCTGACCGAGCTGGTGGCCGAGGCGGTGGAGGGGGTGACCGGGCGCCGTCCGGAATACTCGACCACCGGCGGCACGTCGGATGCGCGCTTCATCAAGAACGTCTGCCCGGTGGTGGAGTTCGGGCTGGTCGGCCAGACCATGCACAAGGTGGACGAATATTGTTCGGTGGAGGATCTGCGCCAGCTGACCGCCATCTACGAGTCGATCCTGAAGGGCGTGTTCACGCGCCTTGCCGGGTGAGAGGTCTGACCGGGACACCACGATGCCGCTGACCACCCCCGCCATCCTGTCCGCCTTGACCGGCGCCTGGCGGCTGGCCCGCTTCGACCGGACGGGGATGGAGTTCTTCGACCGCACGCCGGACGGCGCGGTGAATTCCTTCTACGCCGCCCTGGTGGTGTTGCCGGCCTATGCGCTGCTGCTGGCGATCCGCCTGTGGGACCAACTTGACGGCACCCCGGTCCTGCAACTGGTGACGGTGGAAGGCATCGCCTACGTCGTCAGCTGGACCGCCTTCCCGCTCGCCCTGTTCCGCATCGCGTCTCTGCTGGGCAAGGAGCAGCTCTATCCCGGCGCCTTGACCGCCTACAACTGGTCGGCGGTGGTGCAGATGGGGATCTATCTGCCGGCCATCCTGCTGTCCGCCAGCGGCCTGCTGCCGTCCGGCGTGTCCGAAGCGCTGGTCTTCGGCGTGATGATGGCGATGCTGACCTACCAGTGGTTCGTCCTGCGCACCGCCCTGTCGCTGTCGGGTCTGGCCGCCGCGGCATTGGTGATGCTGGACCTGTTCCTGTCGGCGGCGATCAGCGACCTGGCGGACGGGATGCTCTGAAAGTGGACTGCCGTGAGGGCCAGGAAAGCCCTCACGACACCCCGCCTCATCGTTACCCCTGCGTGCTGACGCCCGCGTCGGCGAAGGTCGCCATGCCGGCGTGGCAGGCGACGGCCGACTTCACGATGTTGATCGCCAGCGCCGCACCGGACCCCTCGCCGAGACGCATGCCGAGATCGAGCAGCGGCTCCTTGCCGATCAGCTGCATCAGGCGGGTGTGCCCCGGCTCGACCGAGCGATGCGCGACCATGCAATGGTCGAGCGCCCGGCGGTCGGCCTTGTAGAGCACCGCGGCGGCGGCGGTGCAGGCGAAGCCGTCGAGCAGGACCGGAACGCGGGCGACGCGGGCGGCCAGGATGGCGCCGGCGATGGCGGCGAACTCGTAGCCGCCCAGGCAGCGCAGCGCCTCGAACGGGTCGTCCTTGGCCTGCGGGTTGGCGGCGACGCCGGCCTCGACCGCGGCGATCTTGCGGGCGAGGCCCTCGTCGTCGATGCCGGTGCCGCGGCCGGTCCAGTCGGCCGCCTCGCCGCCGAACAGCGCGAGGCAAAGCGCTGCCGCCGAGGTCGAGTTGGCGATGCCCATCTCGCCCAGCGCCAGCAGCTGGACGCCCATCTCGACCGCCATCATGCCGTAGGCCATGGTGCGGCAGCAGTCCTCCTCCCCCATGGCCGGGCCCTGGGTGAAGTCGGCGGTCGGGTTCTCCAGATCCAGCTCGTAGACGCGCAGGTCGGCGTCGGCGACCTCGCAGAGCTGGTTGACCGCCGCACCGCCGTTCTGGAAGTTGGCGACCATCTGCACCGTCACCTCGGCCGGATAGGCCGAGACGCCGCGGGCGGCCACGCCATGGTTGCCGGCGAAGACGGCGACGCGCGGACGGCGCAGGTCGGCGGGATGTTCGCCCTGCCAGGTCGCCATCCACTGCGCGATCTCCTCCAGCCGGCCGAGCGAGCCCGCCGGCTTGGTCAGCTGCCGTTCGCGCTGGAGGGCCGCGGTGCCGGCCTCCAGGTCGGGGCCGGGCAGGTTGCGCACGAGCGCGCGGATTTCCTCGAAGGTGACGGCGGGCTGCTGGTTGCTCATGATCGGTCCTGAGGGGTGAGCGCCAAAAACGGCGCGACCTTGCACCCATCCGGCCATCAAGTCAAAGCGCCAGCGTAGGGCATTATGCCGCCTTGGAGACCGCGTCGGTTCCGGCAGCGCCCGCCGTGGCGGACGCCACCGGCGTCGCCGACTCAGAGCCGACGATGCGGCCCAGACCCAGGCCGAAGCCCACGGCGACGCCGGTGCCCGACGACTGGTCGGTGCGCACCGGCTCGTCGCGCATGCGGCGATGCTCCTTGTCGCGCAGGCGGGCCGGGCGGCCGCTGACGCTGTCGACCTCGTCCGGCGTCTCCAGCGCGTTCAGCGCCAGCACCTGATAGATCGACAGCGGCGTGCCGTTCAGCGCCTTGGCCGGAGCCGTCGGCACCTGGGTGGTGAAGCCGTCCGGCATGTCCTGCTTGCGCACCGCGTCGTTCGCCACCTGGGCCGGGGCGAAATTCGCCATCGGGTTCTCGGAGAACTTGGAGGCGAAGCGGTCGTAGATCTCCTTCAGCGACTTCGCCTTGCCGGTGGCCTTGTCGTAGAAGACGTTCTTGTTGGCGGCGGCGGCGTCGGGGAAGACGTCGCGGGCAGTCCGGCCGGGGTTCTCCTGCATCGCGTTCAGGAACTTCGAGGCACCGCCGGCCCCCAGGAAATGCGCCATGTACAGCTCGGTCGAGCCGATCTTGCCGTCGACCGTCTCCTCCAGATACTCCTTGTTGTCGCGGGTGTATTCCGCGGCCATCAGGGCCGACGCGGTCGGGTCCTTGCGCAGCTCCAGGATTTCCTTCTTCATCTCCGGATCGGAGACGTAGGGCCGGCCGTCGCCGCGGGTCTGGATGGCATTGGCGTATTTGCCATAGCCATGGTCGGCGCCATGCTCCTTCATCGTCTGCAGCCAGGTGCTGTCGATGAACTGGTAGAGCCCCGTCGCCGACGAGGAGGAGGACTTTACGTCCGTACGGTACCCGCTCTCCACGGCAGCTTTTTCCATGAGGTAGGAAAAATCGACCCCCGTCTTCGCGCTGGCATTGCGCACCGCGGCCTCCACGGTGGCCGGCCCGCGCGAGGCGGCGGCGGCCTGGGCAGCGGCGTTGCTGGGATTGCCGAGGGCGGAAGCGTAGGTCATGGGTCGATCCCCGTGTGAAGGCCCCGATGGGAGGCAGCCTCTCCCATGCAGACGCCGTGCCAGTCGGGAGAAGGCTTGATGCCGGGCGGTCGCGGGCCTAGCCTCGATAATCGGGATGGACGCGGCATCCCGCCCTCTCGCCAAGCGCCATCCGATGCTGTATGTTAACCTATAGGTAAACCAAACAATCCTTCCCCTACGAATCCGCCCTGGGAGACTCGCCCCGCCATGACCTACACCGCTCCGGTCGACGATCTGCGCTTCGTCCTGAACGAGGTGGTCGGCCTCGACGCCATCGCCGCCCTGCCCCATTGCGACAGCGCCGCCCCCGATCTGGTCGACGCCATCCTGGAGGAGGCCGGAAAATTCGCTTCCGGCGTGCTCGCCCCGCTGAACCGGGTGGGTGACAAGGAAGGCGCGAAGCTGGAGAACGGCGTCGTCCGCACCGCGACCGGCTGGAAGGAGGCCTACGGCCAGTTCACCGAAGCCGGCTGGAACAGCCTGCCCTTCGAGCCGGACTATGGCGGGCAGGGCCTGCCCTGGACCGTCGCCTTCGCGGTGAACGAGATGTGGCAGGCCGCCAACCTGTCCTTCGGCCTGTGCCCGCTGCTGACCCAGGGTGCCGTCGACCTGCTGACCGAGCATGCCAGCGCCGAGCAGAAGGCGGTCTATCTGTCGAAGATGATCTCCGGCGAATGGACCGGGACGATGAACCTGACCGAGCCGCAGGCGGGCAGCGACCTCGCCGCGGTGCGGACCAGGGCGGTGCGGGCCGGCGACGGCAGCTATCGCATCACCGGGCAGAAGATCTTCATCACCTATGGCGAGCATGACCTGACGGAGAACATCGTCCATCTGGTGCTGGCCCGCCTGCCCGACGCCCCGGCCGGCATCAAGGGCATCAGCCTGTTCATCGTGCCGAAGTTCCTGCCCAACACCGACGGCACGCCCGGCCAGCGCAACGACCTGCGCTGCGCCAGCCTGGAGCACAAGCTGGGCATCATGGCCAGCCCGACCGCCGTCATGGCCTATGGCGACGACGATGGCGCCATCGGTTACCTCGTTGGCGAGGAGAACCGCGGCATCGAATACATGTTCACGATGATGAACAACGCCCGGCTCGGCGTCGGCATCCAGGGCGTGGCGATCGCCGAGCGCGCCTACCAGCAGGCCCGCGACTACGCCAAGAGCCGCGTGCAGAGCAAGGATCTGGCCGATCCGAAGGGCTCCGGCGTCGCCATCATCAAGCATCCGGACGTGCGCCGCATGCTGCTGGACATGCGCGCCAAGACGGAAGCCGCCCGCGCCCTGGCGCTCTATGCCGGCACGCAGCTCGACATCTCCCGCCACCACGCGGATCCGGCGGTGCGGGCTGCCGCCACGGCACGGGTCGATGTGCTGACCCCCATCGTCAAGGCGTGGTCGACCGACATCGGCTGCGAGGTCGCCTCCACCGGCGTGCAGATCCATGGCGGCATGGGCTTCATCGAGGAGACCGGCGCCGCCCAGCATTATCGCGACGCCCGCATCACCCCGATCTACGAGGGCACCAACGGCATCCACGGCAACGACCTGACCTTCCGCAAGACCGGCCGCGACAAGGGTGCGGCGGCGAGGGCCTTCGTCGCCGACATGCGGGCGACGGTGGAGGGGCTGGGTGCCGCCCCCGGCGACGATCTGGCGGTGATCCGGACCGAGCTGTCGGCCGGGCTCGATGCGCTGGACCGCGCCATCGACTGGATGGTCGCGACCCAGGCGGAGGGCGACCTGCAAGGCGCCGCCGCCGGCGCGGTGGCCTATCTGAAGCTGTGGGGTACTGTCGCCGGCGGCTGGATGCTCGCCCGCTCGGCGATGAAGGCGATGGCGGGCCTGCGCCAGCCCGGCGCCAACGCCTCCTTCCTGGAAACCAAGCTGATCGTCGCGCGCTTCTACGCCGAGCAGGTTCTGGCGACCGCCCCCGCCCTGCTGCCGACCATCGCCAGCGCCCGCAACACGGTGATGGCGCTGAGCGAGGAACAGTTCTGAGGTCCGCGCCCCGGTTTCGCGGGGGTGGATGGAACGTTTGAAACGCCGTGAAACGGTTTTCCGGCCCCTGTTCAACTGTTCAACGCCGCCAGCGCCATGGCGGCGTTGAACAGTGAATGGGGTGGGAAGCCGGTTGACGGGGGACATGGGGACTCCGCGGAAAGACAGGACGTTAATCCTATATCCGGCAGATGCCTCAGACAATGTTCCGCCGAAAATCCGGCCGGACGGCATTCGCCCTCAAGATGGCATCTTGCCAAAGCCAGCGCGGCTTTCCCTCTCCGGGGCGGGATATGGCGTTTGTCAGCGCGCCCAAGCCCCTCTCCCAGTGGGAGAGGGGCTTTCCCTGCGTCGCTCCCCCCTATACTTCCGTCGGCTCCCCGACAGCCCCGCTTTTTCGGGGAGCTTTGTTATCGCCTATCGAATGAGCATGGTCCTAATGGCCAACTGAACATCCTTGCTATCGGTGATAGCGTCCCATTGTTCGCGTCACCAACAAAGATGAAGTTGAAAGCCATGACAAGCACGGAGACTCAGACCAGGACTCATACGGGCAGCTGCTTCTGCGGTGCGGTGGAGGTGGAGGTCACCGGATCGCCGGAGGCCATGGGCTATTGCCATTGCCGGTCCTGCCGCTCCTGGTCCGGCGGCCCGGTCAATGCCTTCACCCTGTGGAAGCCCGACGCCGTGCGCGTGACCGCGGGCGCCGAACATCTCGCGACCTTCCAGAAGACCCCGCTCAGCCAGCGGCAATATTGCGCGAAGTGCGGCGGGCATCTGATGACCAGTCACCCGCCGCTCGGCCTCGTGGACGTTTTCTCCGCGACCCTACCGACCCTGCCCTTCGCCCCCGCCGTCCACGTCAACTATGCCGAGACCGTGCTGCCGATGCGGGACGGCCTGCCGAAGCTGAAGGACTTCCCGGCGGAGTTCGGCGGGTCCGGCGAAACGATGGCAGAGTAGCGGCTCCGCTCACCAGTAGCGCATCGCGTCCGCATACAGCCCGCGCAGGTCGTCCTCCGACACCGGGCGCGGGGCGATGGTCAGCAGGCGCTGCTGGGCGGCGGCGCCCCTGACCAGACCCGGAATGTCGGCCTCGCCATAGCCGAGCGCCGACAGCCCGTTCGGCAGGCCGGTCGCCCGCATCATCGAGATCAGCCGGGTCGCCAGCAACTCGCCGCCATCCTCCGGCGACGCGCCGCGCACATCCGCCCCCAGCGCCTCGGCGGCGCGCAGATGGGCCTCGGGTGCTGCCGGGCCGGTGAAGCGGAAGGCGGCGGGGGCGTTCAGCACCACCGAGATGCCGTGCGGCACCATCGGGTCCACCGTCTCATAGCCGGTGGCGGTGAAGCTGTGGTTCATCCCGGCCACCGAATAGGACATGGCATGCGGGATGTGCACGCCGGCATTGCCGAAGGCCAGACCGGCCAGCGTCGCCGCGAACATCAGGGCGTCGCGGGCTTCCGCACAGTCGGGATCGTTGACCGCCCGTTCCAGCCACTGCCCGCCCAGCCGGATCGCCTGGAGGCTGCCGATGTCCGACCACGGGTTGGCGCCCTGGTAGGGCGGACGCGCCGTCGGCTGGTCGGGCCGCGGGCGGGAACGGAAGGGGCGTGCGGTGTGGCTCTCGATGGCGTGGGTCAGCACATCGAAGCCGGTGGCGGCGATGGCGCCGGGCGGCAGGCTGTCGATGGTGCGCGGATCGACCACGGCAAGGCTCGGCCGCAGGTAACGCGACGAGATGCCGGTCTTCACCTGCTTTTCCACATGGTCGAAGATGGCGACGCCGGTGGTCTCGCTGCCGGTGCCGCAGGTGGTCGGGCAGGCGATGTGCGGCTTGACCGGGCCGGGAACCGGGATGCCCTCGCCCAGCGGCTTGTTGACGTAGGCGAGGAAGTCGGCCGGATATGTGGCGTAGAGGTTCGCCGCCTTGGCGGTGTCGATCACCGACCCGCCGCCGATGGAGACATAGCCGTCGAAGCCGCCGTCCCGCGCGAAGTCGGCGGCATCGAGGAAGGACGCGCTGGTCGGCTCCACCCGGCAGCGGTCGAACACCACCGGATCGACGCCTGCCCGCTTCAGCCCATCGAGCGCCATGGCGAAGGGCGCCGTCGCCGCCACACGCGGGTCGGTGAACAGCGCCACCCGCGTCATGCCCAGCGACAGCGCGTCGCCGCCCAGTTCCGCCAGCATGCCGGGGCCGAACTTCATCCGCGCCGCCTCGACGGTGAAGCCCTCCTCGCCGTCGGGCAGGATGGGATAGGCGTTGCCGTGCGTGTCGCTTGCCATGAGCGCTGCTCCTCCGGTGGCGGGGGCCGGATTTCCGCTCCGGCCCATCCTTCACCGTATGGGAGCGTCCCCCGCCCGGCCTGTCAATGCGTCCGTTGGTCCAACAGACTGTCCGTGGGCAGATCATCTGCCGTCGGCGGCCCCAATGGCGCCGACGGCTCCGGCGGCGTGCCTGCCGGCGGCGGCCGCAGCAGCCGCTGGTAGAGCCAGCCGGTGCCGACCAGACTGAGGCCGAGGCCGAGGAAGGAGGCGACGCGGTACATCCCCTCCAGGTCCGACATGTCGCTGAGGAACACCTTGGCGACCACCGCCAGCACCAGCACAAGCCCGGCATGGCGCATCCAGCCCCAGCCGAAACGGATGCCCACCACCAGCATCGCCACCGCGAACAGCAGGAAGCCGGCCGAATAGCTGTACCATTCGGCGTCCGACACCTCGTAGCCGGACAGGACCGGCCCCTGGAAGGAGCGGCGGATCTCCAGCGCCAGGTTGGTGGCGATCAGCAGCAGCGGCAGCACCGGGGCGGCACTGCGCAAGGGCGCCGACGGCGGCGGGTCGTACCACAGATAGACCAGCCCCAGCAGGGCCGGCGCGCCGTAGGCCAGCAGCAGCCGGTTGACCACCGGCAAGGTCCCCACCCACTCGTCGTTCCACAGCGGGTTCAACACCACCAGATGCAGGACCAGGGCGGTCGCGGCGGCCAGCAGCACCAGCAGGCGCCGGCCCCACACCGCGACGGGCCGCGCGCTCCACCGCCGGTCGGCCGCCAGCAGCAGGGCAAGGCCGAGCCAGGACAGGGTGTGCAGCGCCACCTCCGCCAGACTGGACGGCGCCTCCTGCAGGCTGCCGGCCATCCAGCGATGAATGCCCAGCGACAGCATCAGCGTGGTGAAGATCAGGCCGCCGGCCTCCAGCACCATCACCACCAGATCGTCGCCCTTCCCGCCGGGAGCGGTCCGCATCCAGCGCGCTGCCACGAGGAAGCCCAGCGCCGGCAGGCCATAGCCGTAGGCGATCCAGCCATAGCCCTCGTAATCCAGCACCGAGGGGTTGATCGCCAGCCGGACCAGCACCGCGACAGCCACCAGCAGGGCGACGCCGCGCAGTTCGCGCAGGCTCAGCTGCCGCTCCAGCCATGCCAGCACCGGCACCTGCATCGCCAGCGCCACCGTCAGCCACGCCTCCTGCAGGACCATGGTGGCGCCGAGCGCGATGGCGCCGGTTGCCCCGGCGGCGAAGGCGGCCAGCCCCAGCGAGGCGCCGGGCCGGTGGCGGTGACGCCCCAGCGGCGTGGTGGCGCCGACCAGCAGTGCCGCCAGCCCCAGCGCCGCCGCTGGCCAGCCGATGGCGGTCTCCGGCGGTTCCACCAGCGCATAGGCCAGCGTCAGCAGGGCGAGTGGCACCAGCGCCGAGATCGAGGCCCACAGCGCCGCCCGCCGCGCGTCCCACAGGGCGATGAAGCCGCCGATCCCGAACAGGGCGGCGAATCCGCCCGCCACCCACAGGAAATGCGCGACCGCCGCCGGATAGCCGGCCGGATCGACGACGATCAGCGGCTGGCCATCGGCATTCAGCGGCGGCGGGCTGGCCGGGACATAAGGCAGGCTCCAGGGCGCCAGCGACAGCAGCACGCCCAGCGCCGCGATCCAGGCGACGCCGGCGATCCGCTCCGTCCGCCGCCCGCCGACCATCGCCAGCAGGGCGAACAGCCCGAGGACGATCAGCGACACCGAGCCGTGCGAGTCGATCCAGGTGACGGCGGCGACCAGCACACCGAACACCACCGTCGCCGTCATCGCCAGCCGGTCGGCGGGGTGGCGCTGCTTGCGCCGGGCCCAGTCGGGCAGAGCCGTGCGCCAGCCGGTGGCGGCAACCGGCTCCGGCAGCGTCCGGTCCAGCACGCCGCGCACCGCCGGCACCAGGAACAGCGCCGTGGTCAGCAGCAGATAGAGGCCGGTCGGCAGCGCGTCGCCGCTGCGCCAGGGGTCGATCATCCACAACAGCGGCCACAGCGCGGCACCGGCCAGCGCGCCCCAGCCGAGCCAGCGCCAGCCGCGATACAGCACCACCCCCATCCCGGCGCCGTTCAGCGCCAGCAGATAGGCGAACAGGCTCCAGGCGTCCGGATTGCCGGTGGACACCAGAAGGGGCGAGACATAGCCGGCCAGCAGTCCAAGCGCAGCAATGAGCGGCCCTTGCAGCAACGACAGGCCGATGGCGGCCAGCGACAGGCCGGCCAGCAGCGTGAAGGCGACCAACGGGGCGAACAGGCCGAACAGGGCGAAGCCGCCATAGACGCTGATGAAGGCGGTGAACAGGCCGGCGGCGGTCAGGGCCGGCGGCACGTAATCCGGCTGCAAGGCGGCGACGGCGCGCTGCATCGGCCGGCGGCGCAGCCACTCGCCCCCCACCATCAGCCCCAGCCCGGCGATCAGCCCCAGCGCGACGCGGACCGACGGCCCGAGCCAGCCGTGATCGACCGACAGCTTGATGAAGAAGGCCGCCGCCAGAGCCATGGTGCCGCCACCGAGCCAGATCAGCCAGCGCGAGGCCAGCGAGTCCTCCAGCTCGCGCCACCCCGTCCGATGCGGCGGGGCCGCGGGTCGCGGAGCGGGGCTTGGGGGCGCCGCCGGCTCTTCCGTTTCCGGGGCCGTTTCCGGGGCCGTTTGCGAGGCGAAGACCGGTTCGCCGATCTCTCCGGCTTCGGGGAGCGTCTCGATCTCCGGTTCCAGCGTTTCGGCGGAAGTCCCGACGGGCGCTTCGGCAGGTCCGGCCTGCACGGCGGCGGCGGGCAAGGCCCCGGCCAGCGCCTTGTCCAGCCGGCCGCGCAGAAGGGCGATCTCCGCCGCCTGCACCTTCAGCCGCCGGTCGAGCCGGTGGGTGATGAAGCCGAAAATCAGCAGTAGGACGACGAACTCCATGACCGCACCGCCTGCACGCCGTTGCCCCGACTATGGGGACGTTTCAACGCAGGATAGCTTTGCAACAATGCACTGTCTCGGTCGTGCTGGAGGCTCCCCCAATGGAGATAGCCGCCGACGGGCGGCCGCCGTTTCAGGACTGGAGCGCTTGCAGCCGCGCCATCGTCGCCAGCGCGTCGTCGACGGCATGGAAGTCGGCGGTGTTGTCGAAGACGCACCAGACCGGCCGCAGCGCCGCCTCCGCCGCCAGCCTTTCGGCCAGCGCATCGAGCACCGCCGGTTCGTAGGCCGAGCGGTACATAACCGGCGATCCGTGCAGCCGCCAGTAGCGCAGGCCATCCCAGCCTCCCGGCTCGCCCGCTCCCGCCGCCGGGGCGGGGTCGGCGGCGACGCGGGCGACGCGGTGGGCGGCCAGCAGCGCCTCGGCCGCTTGCGTGAACCAGCTGGCGTGGCGCGGCTCGCACACCACATCGCCGTCGAATCGGGCGCGCAGCAGCGTGAAGAACTCCTCCGCCACCGCCCGGTCGAAGCGCAGGCTGGGCGGCAGCTGCACCAGCAGCGGACCGAAACGGTCACCCAGCATGCCCGCCTCGGCCAGGAAGCGGTCGAGCGCCGCCTCCACGCCGGCCAGCCGGGCCTCGTGGCTGATCGCCTTGGGCAGCTTCACCGCGAAGCGGAACCCGAGCGGGGTCGAGGCCGCCCAGCGCGCCCAGGTCTCCGGCTTGTGCGGGCGGTAGAAGCTGCTGTTCACCTCGGTCATCGGCATGACGCGGGCGGTGCGCTCCAGATGGGTGCCCTCCATGGGAAAGGCGGGGGCCGAGAGCTTCGGGATGCTCCAGCCCGCGGTGCCGATCCGGACCGGGTGCCCCGCGGATTGCGCCATCACTCGGCCGGGAGTCCCTGGGGCGGGGCGGCTCCGTCGGCGTCACGACCGCGGCGGACGCGCAGCGACTCGGCCTCGACGAAGATGCGGCGGATGATCGGGTACTGGCTGCGGATGCGGCTTTCCAGCGAACAGACGGCGTCTTCGACCTCGCGGGCGTTGAGGCTATCCTGGAACTCCACCGACAGGTTCAGCAGCACGTCGTCGGGGCCCATATGCATGGTCAGTACGTCGAGCGGCCGCTTCACCCGCGCCTCCTCGCCGACGATGCGGCGGATGCCCTCGACGACGCGGCGGTCGGCCGACTCGCCGATCAGCAGCCCCTTCGACTCGTAGGCCAGCAGCGCCGCGACGACCGCCAGCACCACGCCGATGGCGATGGAGGCATAGGCGTCGAAGATCGGGTTGCCGGTCACCTCGCCCAGCGTCAGGCCGATGCCGGCCAGCAGCAGGCCGATCAGCGCCGCGGTGTCCTCCAGCAGCACGACGAAGACCGACGGGTTCTTCGAGCGGTGGACGGCGGACAGGATGCCGACGCCGCTCTGGCCGCGGCGGAACTCGCGCAGCGCGACGACCCAGGAAAAGCCTTCGAACAGCACGGCGAAGCCCAGCACGGCGAAATTCACCCAGGGGCTTTTCACCGGCTCCGGATGGGACAGCGCGTGCCAGCCGTCATAGATGGACAGGCCGGCGCCGATGCCGAACAGCAGGACCGCGACGACGAAGGACCAGAAATAGACCTCGCGCCCATGGCCGAAGGGATGCTGGGGCGTCGGCGGGCGGCGGGCGCGGCGGATGCCGTAGAGCAGCAGAAGCTGGTTGCCGCTGTCGACGACGGAATGGATCGCCTCGCTGAACATGGCGGCGCTGCCGGTCATCGCGGCGGCGACGAACTTGGTCAGCGCGATCATCAGGTTGCCGCCGAGCGCAGCGAGCACGACCTTGGTGGAGCCTTCGGCCAAAACGGGACCCCTTCGCTGGAGCGGACGGACTTGCGCATGAGCAACGTCCATCCGCCGCGGCGGTTCCCCCAAGGAGTTCCCTATGCCCTCCGCTCAGCGATCAGGGACCGCGCAGCGTCCGCCAGGCGCAGACCGCGGCGTAATAGACCGAGGTCGCCAGCCACAGGCCGAACAGCCAGCCCGGCCGCGCCGGCTCCAGCACCACCAGCGCGATGCAGCAGAGCAGCCAGACCGTGGTCACCGCGATGTTCAGCGCCATCAGCGCCTTGACGCGGAAAGGATGCAGGAACTTGACCGTGGTGAAGGTCAGCAGCCCCAGCGCCACCACCACAGCGGCGTTGAACCAGGGATTGAGGTCGAGCAGCCAAAGATAGAGGGCCACGACGTTCCAGATCGCCGGAAAACCGACGAAATAATTGTCGCCGCTCTTCATCCCGACATTGGCGAAGCAGTAGAGGGCCGTCAGCAGGACCCAGGCGGCCAGCGCGATGCTGACCAGCCCTTCCGGCAGCAGGCCGAATCGGTGCATGAACACCGCAGGCACCACGACATAGGTCAGGTAGTCGATCACCAGATCCAGCGCCGAGCCGTCGATGCCCGGCAGCACCTGCTTGACCGAGACGCGCCGGGCCAGCGTGCCGTCGACCCCGTCGACGACCAGGGCGATGCCCAGCCACATCAGGCACAGCTTGGCATCGCCTGCCGCCGCCGCCAGCAGGCCGAGCAGCCCCAGCACGGCACCGCTGGCCGTGAAGATGTGAACGCCCCAGGCCGACAGGCGGTGGGTGATTCCGTAGGCGGCGCTCATGCCGATGTTTTCCGTGGGTGGCGAGGACAAGGCAATGACCTGAACGGGGCGGGGCTGGAACGATAAGCGGTGAGGCGGGCGGATTTTCTGACACAGATGGACGCAGATAAACACAGAATTGTGGGGGTCCGAAACCCCCCGGTTCCGCCCAGGCTGACCTGCGGGCCCCTCTTCTCCCGGCCCCGAGGCTCAGGCCGCGTGCACCCCGCCCTGCCGGAAGGCCGGGCGTCCGGCCAGCGCCTCCGGCATCGGGCCGCCCGTCGCCCAGTCCAGCAGTTCCACCGTATGGACCACCGGCAGTCCCGTCCCGCCGGCAATCTGGGTGATGCAGCCGAGATTGCCCGCCGCCACCGCCTGGGCCTGGGTGCTTTCGATGGCCGCGACCTTGCGGTCCCGCAGTTCCCCCGCCAATTCCGGCTGCAACATGTTGTAGGTGCCGGCCGACCCGCAGCAGAGATGCGCGTCGGGAATCTCCTTCACCAGGAATCCCGCGGCGCGCAGCAGGGCGCGCGGCGGCTCCTTGATGCGCTGGCCGTGCTGCATGGAACAGGCGGAGTGGTAGGCGATGGCCTGCCCCGTCTCCACCACCGGCCGGGCCAGCCCGATCTCGTCCATCAGCTCGGTGACGTCCTTGGCGAGACCGGCCACCCGCGCCGCCTTGGCGGCATAGGCGGCATCCTCGCGGAACATGTGGCCGTAATCCTTCACGCTGGTGCCGCAGCCCGACGCATTGATGACGATGGCGTCGAGCCCGCCCCCCTCCATCTCTGTCGTCCAGGCGTCGATGGTCTTCTTCGCGGCGGCGTGGGCGAGAGCCTCCTTGCCCATGTGGTGCGTCAAGGCGCCGCAGCAGTCGGCCCCCTTCGACACCACCACCTCGACCCCGTGGCGGGTCAGCAGGCGGATGGTCGCCTCGTTGATCTGCGGCGCCAGCACCTGCTGGGCGCAGCCGATCAGCAGGGCGACCCGCTTCCTGCGCGGTCCCTCCGCCCGATGCACGCCGGGCCGGTCGCTGTAGCTCGGCGCCGGGACGCTGGACGGGGTCAGCGCCAGCATGGCGGACAGCCGCCTGGGCAGCAGGACGCGGAAGGGTCGGCCGATGGATGCCCCGAGCAGGGCCATGCGGAACAGCCGCGGGTTGGGAAGCACCCGCGCGATCAGGTCGCGCACCGCCCGGTCGGCCGGCGGACGGCTGTGGGTGGCCTCGATATGGGCGCGGGCGTGATCGACCAGATGCATGTAATGGACGCCAGACGGGCAGGTCGTCATGCAGGACAGGCAGGACAGGCAGCGGTCGATGTGCTTGACCGTGGTTTCGGGCGGCGGGCCGCCCTTCTCCAGCATGTCCTTGATCTGGTAGATGCGGCCGCGCGGGCTGTCCAGCTCGTCACCCAGGATGGTGTAGGTCGGGCAGGTCGCGGTGCAGAAGCCGCAATGCACGCATTTGCGCAGGATCTGCTCCGAGTCGCGGATCGCGGCGTCGGCCAGCTGGGCCAGCGAGAAGTTGGTTTGCATCGAGATCGGTCTTCCCGTTACAGACCCGCATACATGCGGCCGGGGTTGAGGATGCCCTTGGGGTCGAAGCTCTCCTTGACCCGGCGGCTGAGCGCCATCAGCGCTTCGGGCAAGGGCTGGAACACGTCCGTCGCCGCGCGCACCGACTCGGGCGCCCGCACCAGCGTGGCATGGCCGCCGGCGGAGAGCGCGCCGCGGATCGCAGCACCCGAGTCGGGCGGTGCCGCCAGCCAGACCAGCCCGCCGCCCCAGTCGTAGAAGACCTCGACGTCGCGTGTCCGGCGGATGGCCTCGACGGTGGATGGACCGGCCGACGGGGGAACCGAGAGTTTCCAGAGGTGGGCCTCGGTCCCCGCTCCCGACAACCCTGCTCCCAGCCCCGCCCCGTCCCGCACCTCGCGCCAGACCGCCAGCGACAGGTCGCTACCGAGCACGGCGTCGGCCCGCAGCTCCTCGCGCAGCATGGTGACGCGCGCGGCGACCGACGGGCCGAACCCCTCCAGCCGCACCAGCGTCGCCGCCCCGCCCGCCCCCGACACCGCGGACACGCCCGACCGCGCGGCGATCCCCGCCGGCAGATGGGCGGCGCCCGACACCTCGTAGGGGCTGCGCAGCGCGCGGTCGAGCATCGCCACCGCCGCCGCATCGTCCAGTCCGGACAGCAGCAGGGTCGCGGTGTCCTCCGGCGCCGGCAGCACCTTCACCGTGATCTCGGTCAGCGCGGTCAGCGTACCGAACGACCCCGCCATCAGCTTCGGCATGTCGTAGCCGGTGACGTTCTTCACCACCTTGCCGCCGCCCTTGTAGGCCTCGCCCCGGCCGCTGACCCCGGCGATCCCCAGCGTGTGATCGCGGGCGGAGCCGGCGGAGATGCGGCGCGGCCCGGCCAGACCGCTGGCGACCAGCCCGCCGAGCGTCCCTCCCTCCGGCGGCTCGAAGGCCAGATGCTGCCCGCGGTCCGCAAGCATGGCGCGGATCGTCGCCATCGGCGTGCCGGCCAGTGCCGTCAGCACCAGCTCCTCCGGCTCATAGGCGATGACGCCGGACAGGCCGGACAGGTCGAGCGCGTGGCCGGCCTGCACCGGGCGCCCCAGCCCGCGGCGGCTGCCGCTGCCGAGAATCTCCAGCGGCTCACCGGCCGACAGCGCCCAGCGCACCGCGTCGGTAACCTGTGCTGTGGTTTCCGGCTTCAAGGTGGTGATGGTCATGGCGGAGGTCATGGCGAGCGGCGGCCCCTCAGAAGCGCGGGATCTCGGGGAAGCGCAGCTCCCCCTGGTGGACGTGCAGCCGGCCGAGTTCGGCGCAACGGTGCAGAGTCGGGAAGACCTTGCCGGGGTTCAGCAGGCCGTCGGGGTCGAAAGCGCATTTCAGCCGCTGCTGCTGCTGCAAATCGGCCTCGTCGAACTGGTCGGTCATCAGGTCGCGCTTCTCGACGCCGACGCCATGCTCGCCGGTCAGCACGCCGCCGACCTCGACGCACAGGCGCAGGATGTCGTTGCCGAAAGCTTCCGCCGCCTCCAGCTCGCCCGGCTTGTTGGCATCGTAGAGGATCAGCGGGTGCAGGTTGCCGTCGCCGGCATGGAAGACGTTGGCGACGCGCAGGCCGCAGCGGTCCGACATCTCCTGCATCCGTTGCAGCACCAGCGGCAGCGCCTTGCGCGGGATGGTGCCGTCCATGCAGTAGTAATCGGGACTGATCCGCCCCACCGCCGGGAAGGCGGCCTTGCGCCCGGCCCAGAAGGCCAGCCGCTCCTCCTCGCTCTTCGACACGCGGGCGTAGCAGGCGCCCTTGTCGCGCGCGATGGCCTCGACCCGGTCGATCAGATGGTCGACCTCCGCCGCCGGGCCGTCCAGCTCGACGATCAGCAGCGCCTCGACGTCCAGCGGGTAGCCGGCATGGACGAAGGCCTCCGCCGCATGGATGGCCGGGCGGTCCATCATCTCCATGCCGCCGGGAATGATGCCGGCGGCGATGATCGCCGCCACGCAGTCGCCGCCCTGTTCGCTGCTGGGAAAGCCGAGCAGCACCGCGCGGGCGGTCGCCGGCTTCTTCAGGATGCGCACGGTGACCTCGGTCACCACGCCGAGCAGCCCCTCCGACCCGGTGACGATGCCCATCAGGTCGTAGCCGCCGGCGTCCAGATGCTTGCCGCCCAGCCGCAGGATGGTGCCGTCGATCAGCACCATCTCCAGCCCCAGCACGTTGTTGGTGGTCAGCCCGTATTTCAGGCAGTGCACGCCGCCGGAATTCTCGGCGATGTTGCCGCCGATGGTGCAGGCGATCTGGCTGGACGGATCGGGGGCGTAATAGAAACCCTCATGCGCGACCGCGTTGGAAATGCCGAGGTTGGTCACCCCCGGCTGCACGGTGACGCACCGATTCGCATAGTCGATGTCGAGGATGCGCTTGAACTTGCCCATGCCGAGCAGCACGCCGTCGGCCAGCGGCAGGGCGCCGCCCGACAGCGAGGTGCCGGCGCCGCGCGGCACCACCTTCACCCCCATCGCCTTGCAGGCTTTGAGGACCTGCGACACCTGCTCCACCGTGCTGGGCAGCACGGCGACCATCGGCAGCTGGCGGTAGGCGGTCAGCCCGTCGCACTCGTAGGCGCGCAGTTCGTTCTCGTCGACGATCACGCCTTCGCCGGGAACGATGGCGCGCAACGCCTCCACGATCTCCCGGCGGCGGGCGATCACCCCGCTGTCCGGCACCGGCATCTTCATGGCGGGCGGTCCTTATCCCGTTGCGGCGAACTCGTCCGCCACACGTACCATCCGCCGCAACCTTAAGACAAGACGATGCCGCTCCCGACCCGTCCGGCCGGAACCGTCCTGCGGAAAGCACAGGCCACAAAACGCAAGAGCCGCACCCGAAGGCGCGGCTCTTGCGTAAACACCCGATGACGGGAGGCTGGGCGCGATGCCCGGCCTCGCAGTCGATCGACCCTTGCGGATCGATCAGCCCTGGCGGGCCTTGAAACGGGGGTTCTGCTTGTTGATGACGTAGACGCGGCCCTTGCGGCGGATCACGCGGCAGGCCTTATGGCGCGTCTTCATCGACTTCAGGGAGTTGACGATTTTCATGATGCTGTTCCTGAACGCTCGGCGGCTCGATTGAAGGCGCGCACCATAGTGCGGTGCCCACCGACTGTCAACGCTCGGGAACGCTCCGAAAAACACCTCCCTGCCGCCCGGCATTTCCCACCCCATCCGCCCCGCCGGAACGACAGATGCGGGAAGGCGGATGGGCAGAGAATATTTCCGGGACATAATGCGGGGACTATCTCTCCAATAAAGAGAAATCCGCGGGGAGTTCCGGTAAATTGTATGGAAGATATACAACTTCGCGTTAGACGGTGCCGAGGGGCGCCGGGCCGGAGATGACTGTCCGCCCACGATTCTCGACTTTCCCCTCCCTAAAAAATCCCAACAAGAACCGCCACGCAATCGAGCCGATACACAGTATTTACTTATGACATCCTGATAGCTTCATCAATCCTTCTCAATATTCTGCGGTGTATTGACGCGACGATCCGAAATCGTATGCTGCGGAGTTGAAGGGATGTTCTTGCTGATGTAGGAACATCCTCAGATATTCAGCGGCATCCGGACCGCCATCGCGCACGATTACAGCCGATCCCACCGGAAAGGTTGTCGATTCGTGCCGGATCGGCCCGGACACCGTCCCGTTCCGCGCATGGCACGCCGCATGCGGCCGCCTGCGCAGCGCATCATCGATGGGGGGATCATGAAGTTCTGGAAAGCTCTCTCTCTGGCAGCCGCGGCCGGCGCGCTGTTCATGTCGGCCACGAACGCCGAGGCGGCCTATCCGGAGAAGCCGGTCACGATGATCGTGGCCTTCGGCGCCGGCGGCGGCACCGACCTGCTGATTCGCGCCCTGGCACCCTTCCTGGAAAAGCAGCTGGGTGAGGGCAGCCGGGTCGAGGTGGTGAACAAGCCCGGCGCCGGCGGCGAGATCGGCTTTGCCGGCATCGCCGACGCCGCCCCCGACGGCTACACCATCGGCGCCATCAACTCGCCGAACGTCAACGCCATCCCGATCGAGCGCCAGGCCCGCTATTCGCTGGACCGCCTCGACCCGCTCTACAATCTGGTCGACGACCCCAGCTCCTTCGCGGTCAACAACGAAGGTCAGTTCAAGACGCTGACCGACGTCGTCACCTTCGCCAAGGCCAACCCGAACAGCGTGACGGTCGGCACCACCGGCATCGGCTCCGACGACCATCTGGCGATGCTGGTGTTCCAGCGCCAGGCCGGCGTGACCTTCACCCATGTGCCCTTCCAGGGCTCCGCCGCCAACGAGGCGGCGCTGGCCAACAAGAAGATCATGCTGAGCGCCGTGAACATCGGCGAGGCGATGCAGTACAAGCAGAAGGACCCGATCACCGTCCTGGGCGTGATGGCCGAGAAGAAGGTGGAGCAGGCCCCCGGCGTCGGCACCTTCAAGGAGCAGGGCTTCAACGCCCTGATGTCGTCGCTGCGCGGCATCGCGGCGCCGAAGGGTCTGCCGCCGGAGGTGCGGACCAAGCTGGTCGACGCGCTGGGCAAGGCCGCCAACGATCCGGGCTTCCAGGCCAAGGCGAAGGAGCTGTACCAGCCGATCCGCCTGCTGGCGCCGGACCAGTACGCCGCCGAGCTGGCCGAGTCGACCAAGGAACTGCGCGAGCTGTGGGCCACCAACCCGTGGCTGAAGTAAGACCCGCCGCAGGGATCGGACGATAAGGAAAGGGCGCCGGCTTGCACCGGCGCCCTTTTTCCGTCCACCCATCCCTCTGGTCAGCCCCTCATTTCAGCCAGGGCGTCTCCTTCCAGATGGTGCGGAAGGTCGCCTCCTGGGTCTTCAGCTCCGCCGCATACTGGTCGGAGGGCAGCAGGCGCAGCGGCTGGTAGGCCTTGCGGGCGATGTCCTGGAACTCCGGATGCTGGACCGCCTTGGCGATGGCGTCGACCAGCCTGGTCCGCACCTCCGGCGGGAGACCCATCGGGGCGGCGAGGCCGCGCAGCGACGACATCTTCACGTCGAAGCCGAGTTCCTTGAAGGTCGGCACGTCGGCGGCCTGCTCCGACCGCTTTTCCGTCATCACGCCCAGGATGCGGATCGGGTCGCCTTCGCGGGCCCGCGCCGATTCGCCGATGTTCATCGAGGTGACCTGGATGTGCCGGCCCAGCAGGGCGCGGTGGGCGTCGGCGCTGCCCGGGAAGGGCACATGGGTCAGCTGGGTCTGGGTCAGCCGCTGGAACATCAGCATCGCCAGATGGTCGTCGGAACCGATGCCGGTGGTGCCGACCGTCACATTGTTGGGGTTGGCCTTGGCGAAGGCGGCGACGTCGGCCAGCGTCTGGAACGGGCTGTCCTTGTGGACGACGAAGGAGCCGGGATCGTCGACCAGATTGTAGAGCGGGTCGAGCCGGTCGAGCGAGAAGCGCGCATGCCGCTCGATGGGGATGGTCACGACGTTGGGCGAGTTGATGAGGCCGATGGTGTAGCCGTCGGGGGTGGCGTCGGCGATGGCGGCGAAGCCGATCTCGCCGCCGGCACCCGGACGGTTCATCACGATCACCCGGGCGCTGCCGCCCAGTTCCTTCTCGATGAAGGGGGCGAGCGAACGGACGATGAAATCGGACCCGCCGCCGGCGGCATAGCCGACGATCAGGCTGATCGGCTTCTCCGGATAGGCGGCCAGGGCCGTGCCCGGCGCCGCCAGCGCGATGGCCGCCGACAGTCGCACCAATCCTCCCAACAGGATCCGTCGCGACAAGGCGCCGAACCGGCCGATCCCGGCCGCAGGGGCGGCGGGGCCTGTCGATCCATCCTGAACGGTGGAATGCGCCTTCATATCCATACATCGCCTCCTTCGGTTCGCATCCGCGCCATGGCCGGGACCACGATCCAGCGTTGTACCCGGAGCCGCCATGCCTGCGGATGCGGCATCTTTCAATTGCTTTTTATCGACCGGCAGACGCCATTACGGCGCCTTCTTGCGGCAGGCTCCATCGTAGAGGCGATTTTCCAGCAATCAACCTCCGTTTCGATGTTTTCAGTTACCTCCAAATATTCTAATACTTGTTCATCTGTCGTGATTCACCCGTCATAAGGATCATCCGGCGCACGTCGCACCGGATGCCGTTCATTCGCGAAAGGCTGTTCCCGGCATGACCGTTCACAAGGATTTCGCCCGCCCCGACGCCGCCACGCTGGAGGCGCTGCGTGCCCAGTCTCCCGCCACCCTGCACGAGGCGATGGGCAAGAAGGGCGCCATGGGCTACCCGATCAAGCCGCTGTTCCCCGGCATGCGGCTTTGCGGTCCGGCGCTGACCGTGTCCTGCGGGCCGACCGACAACCTGATGATCCACATCGCGGTGGCGCTGGCCAAGCCGGGCGACGTGCTGGTGGTGGATTTCAAGGGCATGACCGATGCCGGCCCCTGGGGCGACATCCTGACCGCGTCGGCCATCGCGCGCGGACTGGGCGGGCTGGTGATCGACGGCTGCGTGCGCGACGCCACCGCCATCCGCGACATGGGCTTCCCGGTCTTCTGCCGCGGCACCAACATGAAGGGCACCAACAAGACCGACGCCAAGGGCGACGTCAACACGACGGTCGTGGTCGGCGGCGTGATGGTCTCGCCGGGCGACATCGTGGTCGCCGACGACGACGGCGTGGTGGTGGTGCCGCAGGGTCTGGCCGCCGACACGCTTGCGAAGGCCGCCGCCCGCGAGGCCGCGGAAGAGGCCTACCGCCACAAGCTGGAGGCCGGCGAGACGACCATCGAGCTTCTGAACCTGAAGCCCTATCTCGACGCCGCCAACATCGCGCTCTGATCCGGACCACCCGGATCGCTGCCCGCCGACCGCCCCCTCCAGCGAAGTCCCCCGCCATGCCCGACATCATCATTTCCGAATTCATGCAGCCCAGCGCCGTGGACGATCTGCGCCGCGACTTCGACGTCCATTACGACGAGACCCTCTACAAGCGCCTGGACGAGCTGTATGCGATGGGCCGCGACGCGCGGGCCATCTGCATCCGCAACGAGACGGAGATCCGCGGCGCCTTCTTCGACGCCTTCCCCAACCTGAAGGCGGTGGGCCGGCTGGGCGTCGGGCTGGACAACATCGACGTGCCGGCCTGCCAACAGCGCGGCATCGCCGTCCTGCCGGCCACCGGCGCCAACGAGGTGTCGGTCGCGGAGCTGGCGATTGCCGGCCTGATGATGCTGGTGCGCGGCACCACCTATTTCGCGACGCCGGACGTGGCCGCCGGCAAATGGCCGCGAGGCCGGCTGATCGGGCGCGAGGTGTCGGGCAAGACGCTCGGCATCGTCGGTTTCGGCCGCATCGGCCGCCACGTCGCCCGCCGCGCCCAGGGGCTGGACATGACGGTGATCGCCGCCGACCCGCATGTACCGGCCGACGATCCGGTCTGGGCCCGCATGGGCGTGGAGAAGGTGTCGTTCGACCGCATCTGGGACAGTGCCGACGCGCTGTCGCTCCACCTGCCCTACACGCCCGACACCCACAATCTGGTCAGCGCCGAGGTGATCGCCCGGCTGAAGCCCGGCACCATCCTGGTCAACGTCGCCCGCGGCGGCATCGTCGACGAATCGGCGTTGGCGGCGGCGCTGACGAGCGGCCATCTCGGCGGCGCCCTGCTGGACGTCTATGCGACGGAGCCGCTGCCGGCGGACAACCCGTTCCAGGGCGTGCCGAACCTGATCCTGACCCCGCACATCGGCGCCACCACCGACGAGGCGCGCGTCCGCACCGGCCACATGATCGCCGACAACGTCCGCGCCGTGCTGACCGGCACCATCCCGGACACCGCCATCGTCTGAAGATCAGCGTTCCTGGCGATGCAGGACTGAATCCCCTCTCCCCCCGGGGAGAGGGAGATTTTCCCGAACGCTGCCCGGCTTGCAGCCGCGCGGCAAAAGGCGGAGAGTCGCGGCCACCCGCCCACCGGTCCCGGAAACCCTCCCTTGCGGCTGCTGCTGATCGAAGACAACCGCCGGCTGGCCGCCCTGACCGCCGAAGGGCTGGGCAAGGCCGGCTTCGCCGTCGACCTCGTCCACAGCGCGGAGGATGCGTCGGCCGCCCTGGCCGTCGCCGGCTTCGATGCCGTGCTGCTCGATCTCGGGCTGCCCGATGCCGACGGGCTGACACTGCTGTCGGCCCTGCGCGCCCGCGCCGACGCCACCCCGGTGCTGATCCTGACCGCCCGCGACGGGGTCGATGACCGGGTCAGGGGACTGAACCTGGGGGCCGACGACTATCTGGTGAAGCCCTTCGCGCTGGAGGAGCTGGTCGCCCGCATCCGCGCCCTGCTGCGCCGGCCGGGGGCGGCGCTGGGCATGGTGCTGCAACAGGGGAACCTCGCCTTCGATTCGGCGGCCCGGCTGGCCAGCGTCGCCGGCAGGCCGCTGGACCTCAGCCGGCGCGAGCTGGACGCGCTGGAACTGCTGCTGCGCCGCGCCGGCCGGGTGGTGTCGAAGGCGGCGCTGGAGAACGGCCTCTACGGCTTCGGCGAGGAGGTCGGGTCGAACGCGGTCGAGGTGCTGATCCACCGGCTGCGCAAGCGGCTGCTTGCCGCGGGCGCCACCGCCGGCGTCCAGACCCTGCGCGGCATCGGCTATATCCTGACCGAAGTGCCAGCGGAGAAGGGGGCGGAGAAGGGGGCGGAGGCCGGCGCGGAGGGCGGGCAATGAGCGGCGGCACGGACAAGGGGCGCCCGCCGTCGCTGCTGGCGTCCATCGCGCGCTGGCTGGTGCTGGTCACGCTGCTGGCGGTCGCCACCACGGCGCTGCTGCTCTATGTCGAGTTCAAGGGCACCCACGACCGGATGCGCCAGCGCACCCTGTCCGGCGTCGTCCGCGTGATCGAGAAGGCGGTGCGCGGCCCGAACGACACGGTGAACACCGCCCTGTCCGAGCCGGTCCAGGCGATGCTGCGGGTGAATGCCGCCTCCTTCGCCCTGGTCGATGGCGAGGGCCGGCTGCTGCTCGGCTCCGGCGGAGTCGGCGGTCCGCTCGACCCGACGGCGACCGAACGGCCGCGCAGCGTCTTCCGCGTGCCGGCGCAGAACGGCGAGCCGCCGCTCTACGGCCTCAGCCACCGCATCGAGATCGGCGGGCGGCCCTATTGGATCCAGGTGGCCTCCGGCGAGGAGGAACTGCACATCGAATGGCTGCTGGAGGAGTTCATCGAGCATTTCGGCTGGATCTGGCTGCCCTTCGCCCTGGTGCTGATCCTGGTCAATCTGGTCATCATCCACCGCGGCCTGCGCCCGCTGCGCCGCGCCTCGGCCCGCGCCGCGGAGATCGGACCCGACAGCGTGTCGGAACGGCTGCCGGAACAGGGCATGCCGCGCGAGGTGCTGCCGCTGGTCCGCGCGGTCAATCAGGCGCTCGACCGGCTGGAGGCCGGTTACGAGGCGCAGCGCGGCTTCATCGCCGACGCCGCGCACGAGCTGCGCACGCCGCTGGCGGTGCTGGACACCCATCTGGCGCTGATCGGCACCGCGGGCGCCCCGATTCGCGCGGATGTCGCCGGCATGGCCCGGCTGGTCGACCAGCTGCTCGATCTGGCGCGGCTGGACGCGCTGCGCATCGCTCCCGACGAGTCGCTCGACCTGTCCCGGCTTGCGGTGGAGGCCGCCGCCCATCTGGCCCCGCTGGCGCTCGGCAAGGGCCGCCTGATCGAGGTGATCGGCGACGACCGGCCGCTGCCGGTGCGCGGCGCCCATGACCCGCTGTTCCGCGCCCTGCGCAATCTGGTGGAGAACGCCGTCTGCCATGCCCCGGCCGGCAGCACGGTCAGCCTGGAGCTGGCGCAGTCCGCCGACGGCGGGCCGCTGCTGCGGGTGATCGACCGCGGCCCCGGCATCCCGCCGGACCAGCGCACCCGCGTGTTCGAACGCTTCTGGCAGGGCGGGCGCGACAGCCGCCGTGGCGCCGGAACGGATGGGAGCGGAACCGGCGGGGCCGGGCTGGGCCTGTCCATCGTCGCCCGCACCATGAAGGCGCATGGCGGCAGCATCGCGGTCGAGGACACCCCCGGCGGCGGCGCCACCTTCACCCTGCGCTTCCCGCCCATGCCGCGGCGAAGCGACGCAGTGCGGCCGATTCCGGCTGCCACCGGCCTGCCGCAACCCGCCCCGTAAGCGCCCTGTAAGCTGGGCAGTCTAGACCGGTGGGGACTCTTCGCCCCTGCCAGGATGACCGCCCATGCTGTCCGCCACCTCCCCGACCGCCCTGCCGACGATGCCGTCACCGCTCCAGAGCCGCCCGTCCGCAACGGCGACGGCCACGGCCGGGATCGACAGCGACGGCGACCGCGACAACGACAGCCGCGAGAGCCCCGCCGCCCAGGCCGCCGAGCAGCGCAGCACCACCCCCAGCCTGCCGGCGGACCCCAACCGCGGCCGCACGCTCAACATCACCGCCTGACCGGAGGCGCGTTCCAGATGCCCACCACCTACAGCACCACCCAGAAGACCCTGCACTGGCTGATCGCCCTGCTGATCGTCGGCCTCTATCTGCTGACCTTCGGCGAGGATTTCTACGAGCGCGGGCACCCGATGCGGGCGACGATCTGGTGGCTGCACATCTCCTTCGGCCTGGGCCTGCTCGGGCTGGTGCTGGCGCGGATCGTGCTGCGCCTGACCCGCGGCACCCCCGCCCTGCCGCCGGAGATGACGCCGGCCGAACGCGGCGCCTCGCACCTCGTCCATTTCGGCCTCTACGCCCTGATGCTGGCGATCCCGCTGGTGGGCGTGGTGCTGACCTGGCTGCGCGGCGACACGCTGACCTTCTTCGGCCTGTTCACCATCCCCTCCCCCGTCGAGACCGACCGCACGCTTGGCCGCTCGGTAAAGGAAATCCACGAGCTTGGCGCCAACCTGATCCTCGCCCTTGCCGCCCTGCATGCGGCGGCGGCGCTGTGGCACCATTTCATCCGCCGCGACGGCGTGCTGGCCCGCATGCTGCCGGGCCGCCATGGACGCAGCCAGCCCGGCCTCGCCGACTGATCCCGCAATCTTCTTTCTCCACCCATGCGAGCGCCGCCCCTGTGCGCTCGCGCATCCAGACGCTATAGTCATCGCCATACATATGCATGGCGATGGGCGATGGCAGAACGCAAGACGACAGGACGCGGCCGGAAGACCGGACGTGCGGCAGGCGGAGCGGAAATGGACGATGCCGGCCAAAGCGCCGGCCTCCTGCCCTTCTCCGACCTGTTGCCCTCAAGCACCGGTCCTGGCGTTACCATGGCGGACCGGGCCGGCGACACCGCCGCCCCCAACGACACCGCTCCCGACTCCGCCCCCGAACCCGCTGGCGATGCCGACGATGAGGCCGCCGAGGATCCCCATTACCTCGACCATCGCGAACGGCTGCGCCGCCGCTTCCTCGACCGCGGCCCGGACGCGCTGGAGGATTACGAACTGCTGGAGATGGTGCTGTTCACCATCAGCCCGCGGCGCGACGTGAAGCCGTTGGCCAAGCTGCTGATTCGCACCTTCGGCGACCTGTGGGGGGTGGTCAACGCCCCGCCGGAACGGCTGCGCGGCCTGAAGGCCGAACGTGTGTCGCTCGGCACCGACAACGCCGTCGCCACCGTGCGCATCGTCGGGGCGGCGGCACTGCGCGCCTTGCAGCAGCGGGTGATCGACCGGCCGGTGCTGGCCTCGTGGCAGGCGCTGATCGACTATTGCGCCGCCGCCATGGCGCATGAGCCGACGGAGCAGTTCCGCCTGCTGTTCCTCGACCGCAAGAACAAGCTGATCGCCGACGAGGTGCAGCAGCGCGGCACCATCGACCACACCCCGGTCTACCCGCGCGAGGTGGTGAAGCGCGCGCTGGAACTGTCGGCCGCCGCCGTGATCCTCGTCCACAACCACCCCTCCGGCGACCCCACCCCCAGCCGCGCCGACATCGAGATGACCAAGGAGATCGTCCGCGCCGCCAACGCCGTGGGGCTGGTCGTGCACGACCATCTGGTGATCGGCAAGGGCGGCCGGCACACCAGCTTCAAGGCGCAGCGCCTGCTGTAGCCCGCTCCTCATCCCCTGCTTGCCATGCAGCCGCGCCATGCGCCGCCACTTTGCATTTGCGAATCGGTCGCCATTTTGTTGACCTGACGATGCCCCGCCGAAAGATCGACCGACCGCATGTCCTCCTCGCCCCTCTCCCTGAAGCGCCGCAGCCTGCTGATCGGGTGCGGAGCCCTGGTGCTGATGTCCGACCGCGCGATGGCCGCCCCGGCCGCCCCGCGCCGCCTCACCCTGACGAACCAGCACACCGGGGAGACCTTCGACGGTCCCTACCGCGACGCCGACGGCCCGCTGCCCGACGCGATGGCCGACCTCGGCAAGTTCCTGCGCGACCACCGTGCCAACAAGGAGGGGCCGGTCGACGTCGGCACGCTCGATTTCCTGGCCGATATCCTGGAGGCGGTCGGCCAGTCCAAGGCGACCATCCTGTCGGCCTTCCGCACGCCGGAAACCAACGCCATGCTCGCCGCCCGCAGCCTGGGCGTGGCGGAGCACAGCCAGCACCTGCTGGGCCGCGCGCTGGACGTCACCCTGCCGTCGCGCCTGCCCGACGCGCACCGCAGCGCGCTCGACCTGAAGCGCGGCGGGGTGGGCTGGTATCCGCGCTCCCACTTCCTGCACATCGACACCGGCCCGCTGCGCAGCTGGGAAATGTTCGGCCAGAATTTGGATGGGCTGTTCGCCCCCGGCGCCCGCAGCACCCGCCTGCGCACGGTGTCGCAGCGCATGCAGCTGCACCGGGCCATCGCCCGCCGCCAGATGCTTGGGCGGAAGTGACCGTCCAAGGCTGGATCTTTCCCTCACACCGGTGTAGGGAGTGCGCCATGACCGACCGCATCGCCCTCACTGCCCCGATGTATTATCCGCCGCTTCCATAGCGCGGCGTCGATCGGTCATACCCGAAACCATGCCGTCGCAAGTCCGGCGGCCATGGTTCTCTCCCCCATACGAGAGACAGTCTCCGGACGGCCCGGCCAACCGTAGAGACGTCTTTCATGCCTACTCATTCAAATGCAGCCGACTTCCTGCGCATCCTGCGCGAGCGCGGCTTCCTCCATCACTGCAGCGATCCGGCTGGCGACCTGTCGGGTCTCGCCGCCGCGGCACCGGGCGGGGCGCTGACCGCCTATGTCGGCTACGACGCCACGGCGGCCAGCCTGCATGTCGGGCATCTGCTGTCGATCATGGCGCTGCGCTGGCTTCAGCGCACCGGCAACCGCCCCATCGTCTTGATCGGCGGCGGCACCACCCGGATCGGCGATCCCAGCTTCCGCGACACCAGCCGCCCGATGCTGGACGAGGCGCAGATCGCCGCGAACGCCGCCGGCCTGCGCAGCGTCTTCGGCCAATACCTGACCTTCGGGGATGGCCCGGCCGATGCCGTCATGGTGGACAATGCCGACTGGCTGGACGGGCTGGACTACATGCCCTTCCTGCGCGACGTCGGCCGCCATTTCACCATCAACCGCATGCTGAGCTTCGAGTCGGTGCGCCAGCGGATGGAGCGCGAGCAGCCGCTGACCTTCCTTGAATTCAACTACATGATCCTCCAGGCCTATGATTTCCTGGAGCTGTCGCGCCGCCACGGCTGCCTGTTGCAGATGGGCGGGTCGGACCAGTGGGGCAACATCGTCAACGGCATCGAGCTGGCCCGCCGGGTCGAGCGGCGCGAGCTGTTCGGCCTGACCACGCCGCTGCTGACCACGGCGTCGGGCACCAAGATGGGCAAGACCGCCGGCGGTGCGGTGTGGCTGAACGCCGACGCGCGCAGCCCCTTCGACTTCTGGCAGTTCTGGCGCAACACCGAGGACGCCGATGTCGGCCGCTTCCTGCGCCTGTTCACCGAACTGCCGCTCGACGAGATCGCCCGGCTGGAGCGGCTGGGGGGTGCGGAGATCAACGAGGCGAAGATCGTCCTGGCGACGGAGGCGACCCGCCTCTGCCATGGCGCCGTGGAGGCGGAACGGGCGGCGGCGGCGGCCGGCAGCCCCTTCGCCCCCAGCGGCGACGGACTGCCGGAGGTTACATTGCGGCTTGCGGAGGGGACAGCCGGCGTGCCGCTGGTCGATGCGCTGGTGGCCGCCGGCCTGTCGGCCTCCAAGGGGGCGGCGCGCCGCCTGATCCGCGAGGGCGGCGCCCGGCTGGACGGCCGGCCGGTGACCGACGAGGCGGCGACGCTGACCGCGCCGGCCGTGCTGTCGGCCGGCCGCAAGCGTCATGTCCGCCTGATCGTCTCCGCCTGATGGGGAGAGGGTGGCGTCAGCCCTCCAACTGGCGCCACATCTCCATGTCGCGCTCGGCGGTCCAGATGCGCGGATCGACATGGCCGGTCGCCTCGTCATAGGCGCGGGTGACGTTGAACGGCATGCAATGGTCGAAGATCACCCAGTGGCTGAATTTCGGCTTCAGCGCGGCATAGGTGTCCTTGTAGATGGCGCGCAGGTCCTTCCCCGCCGCGACCCCCTGCTTGACCAGCTCGAACAGTTCAGCGGTGAAGGCGCGGGTGCCGCGCAGCCCCTCCTGCACCTGTTCCGCCGTGGTCAGGGCGGCACCGCGGCCGGGCACCAGCTTTTCCGGCTTCAGCGCGGCGAGGGCATCCAGCGTCGCCGGCCAGTCGGTGAAATAGGCGTCGCCGCAATAGGGGGTGGCGCCATATTCGACGAGGTCGCCGGAGAACAGGATCTTCTGCTGCGGCAGCCACACCACCGTGTCGCCCTTGCTGTGGCCACGGCCGAGTTGCAGCAACTGCACCTCCAGCGAGCCCAGCCACATCGTCATGTGGCCGCGGAAGGTGATGGTCGGCCAGGTCAGGCCGGGAACGGACTCGACGGCACGGAACAGGCGCGGGAAACGGCCGATCTCGCTCGCCATGTCGGCCTCGCCGCGCTCGACGATCAGGTCGCGGGTGTCCTCGCTGGCGATGATCTGCTCCGGCGCATAGCCCGAGGCGCCCAGCACGCGCACCGCATGGTAATGCGACAGCACCACATGGCGGATCGGCTTGTCGGTGACCTCGCGGATGCGGCGGATGACGTCCTGCGCCATCACCGGCGTCGCCTGGGTGTCGATCACCATCACCGCATCGTCGCCGATGACGATGCCGGTGTTGGGATCGCCCTCCGCCGTGTAGGCATAGGCGTTGTCCGACAGCTTGTCGAAACTGACGGTCTTCTCGTCCAGGTCGGCGTGCGAAGCGAAGTTCTTGGACATCCGTTTTCTCCACAGGCGCGGCCGATACCCCCGACCCTCCAGGGAAGCACGGCCGTCATTGATCGGTTGGGCAAACCATATCGTTTCACTTGAAACCATGCAACGCGTTTGAATTAACCGGTTGTTAGCGGGCCGGGCCGCTTCCTTTCTGCGTCGGGTCGCCGGGGGAGGCATCGGGTGAAGCGGTGGGTGCGTTTCGATTTTGCGGGAATACTGGCCGCGCTGCTGGTTGCCGCAACCCCGGCCCTGGCCGACCGCGCGCCGAAGGGCATCGCCGCCGTCCCGCCGCACTGCCTGGACATGGCGGCGGTCGAATGGCAGGTGCCGGCCGACGCGCTGCGGCTGATCCTGGCGGTGGAACAGGGCACGCCCGGCGCCTGCTCCGCCAACAGCAACGGCACCAAGGATTGCGGGCCGGGGCAGATCAACAGCATCTGGTTCCCGGTGATCGCCGCCGGCCGCGTCCCGCCGGAGGTGGTGCAGCAGGCGCTGACCTTCGACCCCTGCTACAACATCCGGGTCACCGCCTGGATCCTGCGGCGGGAGATCGACGCCGTCGGCTGGGAGAATTTCTGGACCGCCGTCGGCAACTATCACAGCCGCACGCCGGAGTTCCACGCCCGCTACCTGCGGCGCGTGATCGAAGCCGCGAAGTCGCTGTCCAGCCAGCCCAAATAAGCCCGACTACAGCGCCTTGCGCGTCAACTCCACCTGCATGCCGACCTTTCCATTCGGGCCGCCGGGACCACAGGACAGCCCCATGCAGAAATAGGACAGCGTCATATCCGGGCAGAAGGCCAGCAGGCCCGACGCGTCGGTCAGCGAGGTCCGCTGGTCGACCGCGTCCGGCAGCGTGACGCGCAGCCCCTCCGGCGTCACCGTCAGTTCCCCGCCCATCCGGCGGGCGGCGCCCAGGCAGACACCATCCGACCGGCTGCCGCCCTCGGCCACCGCCTCGCCCAGCAAATAGCTGCGGACATGCAGGGCGGCCCCGACCCCGGCGAACAGGACGCCGCAGGCCGACAGGGCGATGCAGACGGTGCGGGCCGATCCGGGGGCGAAGAGGGGGCCGGGCATGGCGGTGGTGTTTCCTCGGCTTAAAAGGGCTGCCGCGCGATGTGCTCGGCGAGTTGCAGGATCGGCACGATGGTCAGGCCGAACATGACGATGCCGGCCACCCCGACCACCACGACGGACAGGCCGCGCAGCACCGGTTCCGCCACCGCGACGGCGTGCAGATAGAGGTCGCGGTACTGCTCCGCCAGCGCCGACAGGCTCTGCGCCAGTTCCACCCGGTTCTCCGCCGCGGCGATGGAGGCGCGGTCGGTGCCGGGCAGCGCCCGCATGGCGTCGGTCCAGGGCAGCCCGGCGGCGACCGCCCGCGTCGCATCAATGAGGTCGGCGGCCAGCGCGCCGGCCGGGGCGCCGTCGGCGGTCAGCCGCAGCGCCCGGTCGATCGGCACGCCGCCGGCCACCAGCAGCGACAGCTCGCGGAAGATCACATGGTGCTGGATGCCCAGCGCGATGTCGCGGTAGAGCGGGATCCCCATCACCAGCCGGTCGACCTGTTCCGGTGCGGCCCGCCGGCCGACGGTCGCCAGCCCGCCCAGCATGGCGAGCACGGCCAGCACAATCGCGACCAGCCCGGTGGTCAGGTTCGACAGCAGATAGACCCAGTCGACATTCACCTCTTCCCCCGCCCGCCGGAACACCTCGGTCTCGAGCAGGAGCGGCGTCAGGACGAAGGAGGTGCCGACCATCACCACGCCCGACGTCACGACATAGAGCACCGCCAGCGCCAGCCCGGAGCGGAAGCCCTGGCGCGCGCCGGCGAGCTGCCGTTCGAACTCGGCGGCGGTGCGGAGTGCCGTCGGCGTGCCCTCGCCGAAGCCGCCGGCCCGCACCAGCGCCACCAGCACCGGCGGGAAGCTGCGCGGCTGGCGCAGCATGGCGTCGGCAAGGTCGTCGCCCAGCTCCACCGCGTCGGCCATGCGCTCGGCCGTGCGGCGGATGCGCCCGCGGAAGGCGGCGGCGATGCGGCGCAGCGCCTCGGCCAGCCCGACCCGCGAGTCGAGCATCGCCGCCAGCCGGATGAACAGGATGTGCCGCTCGTTGCGGTCGAGCGGCCGGCCCCAGCCGCCGACCTTGAGCCGGCGGCGGATCGACAGCACGCGGCCCCGGCCGCTGATGGCGTCGCGGGCGTGGCGTTCGTCGGCCGCCTCCACCTCGATGGAGCGGGCGCGGCCGCCGGCGAGCAGCCTGACCTCGAACCACGCCATCGCCGCCGTCCCGTCAGCGCGCCGCCGGACGGAAGACCGTCACGGTCGGCCGCAGGATCAGGAAAAGCGCGTCCTTGCTGATGTCCTGCGCCTGCTTGCCGATCACCCCCTTGTCGATCGCCCCGCGCGTCATCGTCGGCTGGTTGCCGCTGAAGCCGCGGCTGTCGGTCTGCAAGCCGCCCAGCACCACCGTGTTGCCGGCCACCACCCGGACGATGTCGTTCAGCGCCTGCTCCTGCGTCACCGGCTGGGTCAGGATGCCCACCTGGTTGCCGGCATTCAGGTCGCGGAACTCGATCAGGTTGTTCAACAGCAGGTTCAGGTCGATGGTGACGATCTGGTTGTCGGCGTCGAAATGCGGCGTCAGCTTGATGGTCAGCCCGGTCTGGACCGTGCCGGTCTGCGCCGACCCCACCACGCCCGGCGAGTTCAGCGCGGCGTTGCCGGTCGCGGCGGTCGTGGTGCCGAGCCCGCCGACGGCGGTGACGCCGACCCCGGTGACATAGGGGATGGTCTGGCCGCTGCGCAGCGTCACCTCCGCCCCCGACAGGGTGTGCACCTCGACATTCTGGCGGGTGTCGGTGTTGCCGAACTTCGACAGGAAGGAGATGGCGCCGGCGACATTGAACACGCCGCTGACCCCCAGCAGCGTGCCGGGGTTGGAGATGTTGACGGAGATCGGCGCCTGGGCCGTCGACACGGTACCGGTGCTGGTGGTCGTCGTCCCGTTGGTGGTCGTCGTGGTGGCACCCGATTGCAGCCGGTTGAACTGCAAGGCCAGCGCGTTCCAGTCGAAGCCGCTGGCCGACTGGTCGGTCAGTCCCAGGCTGACCACCGCCAGCTGGATGCGCACCATCGCCATGTTGCGGTGCAGCCGGTCGATGTAGGGCTGGATCACCTCGCTGTAGACG
Source organism: Azospirillum palustre (assembly GCF_002573965.1). Classification (NCBI taxonomy): domain Bacteria; kingdom Pseudomonadati; phylum Pseudomonadota; class Alphaproteobacteria; order Rhodospirillales; family Azospirillaceae; genus Azospirillum; species Azospirillum palustre. Next base: position 2,244,663 of record NZ_PDKW01000043.1, read on the forward strand.
GTCGGCGATGCGGAGAAGACCACCTGTCCGCCGCGCAGCGACTGGGTGATGTCGGTGGCGCCCAGCGTCTTCAGGTCGGTCATCACCGAATCGATGACGGCCTGGTTCTGCGGCACGGTGAAGGCGAAGCGGTCGCGGTTACTGAGGAACAGCGTGCCGTTCTGCCACCACGCCACCACGCCCATGCCGGTCTCCAGCACGCCTGCCAGATCGGTGAAGCTGCCGGTGAAGGCGCGGATCGGCAGGGTCTGGCGCAGCATCGCCGCCCCGTCGGTGCCCTCGAACCGGGTGGCGACCGGCACGCCGGAATAGGTCATCATGCTGGTCAGCCGGTCCAGCGTGTTCTCGCCCGACGGGAAGCTGACCGAGATCTGGCGCGCCGCGAGGCTGGCCGGCAGCGGCTGGCGCAGGGATTGGGCGACCAGCATGCCGCGGCCCACCGGCACCTCGGTCACGGCCGGCGAATTATCCTCGGTCAGGCGCTGCTCGGCGGCGGCGACCACCGTCTCGCGCTTCGGCAGCTCGGCCACCTCCGGCAGCGAACAGCCGGCCAAGAGGCCCAGCACGGCCGGCATCAGGAAGCCGCTCTTGCGGGCAACGGTCATCTTGCGCATGTGGCTGGTCCCCCGCCCGTCGCCGGGAAGGCGCGCGGGTCGATCAGGAACGGCGTGCCGGCGCGGTCCTGGAAAAAGGCGCGGCCGTCGAGACAGCCGACGAAGGTGGCGCCCGACGGCACCAGATCGGCGGCCGACATGCCGGCCCCCGGCATGTTGGGCAACGGCGGCAACGGCGGCGCCCCCGGCGGGCTTCCGGCCAGGGCCGCCCCCTGGCGGCGTCCACCCGGCGCCATCGCTCCGGCGGAGGCACCACCGGGCAAGGCCCCGCCCGGCGCCGCCATCCGGCGGGCCAGCGCATCCTCGACCGCCCGCGGCAGGGCGCCGTCGCGCGCCCGCCCGTCGAGCGCATCGATCATCGCCTTGGCGACCCGCTCCTCCAGCCCGGACACCGCGCTGTCGATGCGCTGTTGCAGGCGCCGCTCCAGAGTGTCCTGGCGCGCCGATGGCGGCAGGAACGGGCTCTCCTCCGCCAATGCCGCGGCAGGGAGCAGCGGGCCGGTCGCCAGCGACGCCGCCAGCAAGGCCGCTCCCGCCATCCGCCTCATCATCCCGGAAACCCGGTCCGCCATCGTTCCCGCCCGCCGGTTGCGACCATCAGGTCCGGCGGCAATAGTCCCAGCGCTATGCTTGAGAATGGGTAAATCGGCGACCGTCAGCGCCATCAACGGGCACCCGCGGTCTGGCCTGCGCTTGGAGCCGCAATCGGGCCCGCAATCGGGCCGGCAACCTCGATGGTCCATTTGCCGTCGCGGTATTCCAGCTTGCTGACATAATTGTCCGGACCGATGGCGGCCAGCGCCGCCTCCCACTGCCGGTGGGGCATCTGTTCCAGCGTCAGGGCCTGCGGCTGCGGCACGCGATGCGGCGACCAGTAATACAGCCCGCCGCCGGTGGTCAGCAGCCCCAGCCCGGCGGCGAAACCGACCGACGACAGCGCCAGCGGCACCGAGACCGGCGCCGCCACCCGCCGCATCCGGCGCGTCGCCCGGATGGTGCGCAGCCTGACCTGATCGGCGGTCACCCAGGGCGGGATCACCACGCCATAGGCCTTGCCGTCGACCGGCACCGTCGGCCGGATCGCCGCCATCTGAAGCTGAACCTGCCGGCTCTTGGCCTCGGGCAGCAGCCCGCCGACCGGACGGCCGTTGCGCACCGTCAGCTCGAACACCCGGCGCCCCGACGGCACCAGCGCGATGCCGCCGGGATTGGCGTCGAGCTCCGTCACCAGATCGGGCAGGAAGGACCTGCCGGGGCCGCCCTCGTGGATTTCATAGAGGAAGCCGGTCCACAGCGGTTCGACGGCATACCAGCAGCGTTCGGAGCTTCCCACCGTGCGCCGCGCGAACGAGCGCGCATAGGCGAGGGCGTCGCGGCGCTCCACACCTTCCAGGAAGCCGTACATGACATTGGTCGCGAGACCGCCGCTGCCCAAGAACGCCCCTGCCTTCCCGACTCGACCGAAAGAGGTGGCGACAGTCCGTCCAAGTTACCACGTGCGGACAGGGCGCCGCAGCATCTCTATGCCCGCCGACGCCCCGCGGTCAATGGCCGGGGCTGAAACAACGTCATGACCACGGCCAGCCCCCTATCGCGCCGTCCGCTGCATCCACAGGGTGGCGGCGACGGTTCCCGCCGGCTCTCCCCCCGCCCCGCCGCAGGTGCGCGTCACCTCGTACAGCCCCTCCGGCCGCCGGGTGGCGAGCGAAGTCAGCGCCCCTGTCACCGGATCGCCGGCCGCCCCGCCGGACAGCGGTCCGGACAGGCAGAACCAAGTCCCCTCCGCCTGCACGCCATAGGACCAGGACAGCCCAGACACCGCCGCCGGCATCGTGCCGAAGGCCGGGAACAGCGCCGCCTGCCACCCATCGGCGGCCGGCACCGCGGCACCGCTGGCCTGCCGGCTGCGGTAGGCGCCCTCCAGCACGGAAAAGCCGGAATCGGCCTGCGAAGCAACGCGGCTTTTCGCCATGGCCGACGGGTTCACGTACTGGATGCCCCCCGCCACCACCATGCCCATCAGGGCAAGGGCGAAGATCGCCTGGATGATGTTCATCGCCGCGGACGCCTCATGTCTTCGGCCTCACTTTTTAGGCCGCGGCGCCGGCATGCGCTGCTCCACACCCTTGGCCTCGCTGCCGAAGACGCGGCGCAGTTCGGCCGCGGTGGTGACGCCGGCGTGGAATTTGGCAACCGCATCCTCATACAGCGACCGCCAGTTCCTTGCACCCTTGGCCGCGGCGACCACGGCGGCGGGCTCGTCGAACACCGCGCATTCGCTGACCGCCGTCCGCCCGGCATAGCCGGCATTGCCGCAAGCCGCGCAACCGGCGCCATGGCAGGCCCGGCAGATGGTGCGGACCAGCGACTGGACCAGAACGCCGCGCAGCAGCGACTTGATGTCGTGGGCCGGCACGCCGAGATGGCGCAGCCGGTCGATCGCCCCGTTCACCGACCCGGTGTGCAGGGTGGTCAGCACCATATGGCCGGTGTCGGCGGCGCGCACCGCGATCTGCGCCGTCTCCTCGTCGCGCACCTCGCCCAGCACGATCACGTCGGGATCGGCGCGCATGAAGGTGCGGACCACCCGCGCGAAGTCCAGCTTCACCGCCGGGTTGACGTTGACCTGCCCGGTATAGGCCATGCGGTATTCCACCGGATCCTCGATGCTGTAGATGGCGCGGCCCAGCCGGTCCATCTCGCGCACGGTCGCGGTCAGGGTGGTGGACTTGCCGGACCCGGTCGGTCCGCAGACCAGGCACAGCCCATGGCGCCGGTCCACCGCGCGGCGCCAGTCGCCGACTTGGCTGATGCCCAGCCGGTCCAGGTTCGGCTGCACCCGCTCCACATCGAGGATACGCATGACGATGATCTCGCCATCCACCGACGGCACGGTGGTCACGCGCAAATCGACCGGCCGCCCGCGATGCTCGATCTCGAACCGCCCTTCCTGCGGCAGCCGCCGTTCCGCCAGATCCATGCCGGAGCGGTCCTTGATCCGGGCGACGATGGTGGCGGCGGTGGCCGCCGCCGTCTCGTCCATCAGGCGGCGGATGCCGTCCACCCGCAGGAAGATGCTGCAGGTCTTGCGGCGCGGCAGGATGTGGATGTCCGACGCCCCGGCCTCCACCGCGCGCGACACCAGCTGTTCCACCGGGTCGCTGTCCTCCAGCCCCGACTGGGCGCGGCGGACGCGGTCGAGGAACTCGTCGAACTGGTCGGGGACGAAGCTGCTGAAGCGCACTGTCCGGCCGGGGTAGTAGCGGGCGGCCACCCGGCCGGCCACCGATTCGTCGTGCAGCGTCGCCACATGCACCGCGTCGTCGCTGAGCCCGGTGACGATGATCGCGTGCCGCTCCAGCAGCGGCAGCGGGATCGGCGTGCCGCCCATCGCCTCCGGCGTTTCCAGGGCGGTCTCATGGCTGATCTTCGCCTCGTCCAGGTCGGCGCGGGCAAGGAAGCCGTTGCGCACCAGGATGGCGCCCAGCGATTCGCCGGTCACCCGCTGCTCCGCCATCGCGGCGTCGAGGATGCCGCGCGTCACCAGCCCCTTGCGCAGCAAATAGCCGGCAAGCTCCTCGCGGAACGCCGCGGACGGCTTCAGGACCGGCATGTCCAGCTCGCCCGGTTGGCGACCGACGGCAGGACCGCGCCCGATGCGGCGGCCCCGGAAACGGCGCGCGCCCCCTCCCCCGCGACAGGCTGCTGGGAAAACAGCGCCCCCTGGGCGCACCGGCCGCCGGGCGCCGACCAGATGTGGCTGTTGGGATCCGCCACCGCATGCGACCCGCCGAGGTCGAGGACACCGGCACTGCCCGGCCGCGCCGCCGGCCCGCCGATGACGGAGGACCTCATCTCCAGTTGCCCGTTCTCGATGACGATGCCGAAGGGCGTGCCGTTGTCGACGGCAACGTCGGTCCGGTCGAGGATGGCTTGGCCGCCGCCGCTGCGCAGCGCCGCCATCGGCAGGCCCCTGCCATGGACCTGCAAAGACGGGCGACGCGACTCGGCCGTGAAGGTGACGCCGGCCCCCAGCGAGGACACCAGCGCACTGCGCCCGGCCCCCACCGTGACCTCGACGGCGGCATCGCGGAACAGGGCGGTGCCGCCATCGACCAGCACCCCGTCGCCGCCGGGCGCCGTCACCGTCAGTTTTCCGCCCGCGACGTCCAGCCGCGCATGCGCCACCCGCAGCCCGGCGGCGCGGTTGGTGGAGATGGCGTTGTTGCCGATGAAGGTCAGCCGGGTGCCGGGAAGCGCCTCGACCGGCATCTCGAAGCCGATATTCTCGATCCGGGTATCGGTCGGCAGCCGCAGCGCCACGTCCGGCGGGTTGGTCGACACCACGACTCCGGGGGCCTCCGCCTTCAGCACCAGCCGCACCGCCCGGCCACCGTCCTGATCGGCGGCCAATGCCTGCACCTGCGCCGCCGGAAGCTCGTGCCGGCCGGGGGCAAGACGCAGGACCATGGTCGAGGGCCGGGTCGCCTGCCAATGGCCGAGAGCGGCCGACAGGGTCATGGCATCGGCCGGGCTGGTTCCGGTCGCATCGCCCTGCGCGGTCGGTGCCACATGGCGCGTGACGGTCGCCGAGGCGGCCAGTGCTGCGAGATCGGCCGAGGCCCCGCGGGTGACGGCGACGGCACTGCCCTCGGCAACCTCGATGCGGCCGTCGCGGAAGGTCAGGGCCGTGCAGTCCGGCAGAGCGGTCGAACCGATGGGCGGCGCCACGATTGCGGCGATCACCCCGGCACGGGCCAGCTCGGTTGGAGCCGCGGGTGCGGCCGCCACGTAGCTGCGCCCACCGCTGGCCGCCCCCGCCGGCCAGGACGCCGTACGGAGCTGCGCCGCCGCCCGGTCCGATGCCGGAGCGAACACGCAATAGCCGTAGACCGCTCCCCAGGGTGTCCGGGTGCCCGGCATCAGCCAGCGCGGCAGGGTGCCGGCCGGCTGCACCGGCTCCTTGGCCGCGGCCTTGCCGGTCGACGCCTGCCCTTTCGAGGACGCGGCGCTTGCCGGACGGGGCGGCGGATCCTCGGGCGCCGGTGGGCTGGCGACTCCGTCATTGTCGAGAACCCGCAGGTTCGCCTCGACCAGTGCCGCCAGCCGATGCATGTCGGCGGCACTTCGCTGCGCCTGACTGATCCGGTTCGAGGCGTCGACCATGGTGTAGGCGGTGTAGCCGGTCGTCGCCACCAGCGAGATGGCCATGATCGTCATCAGGATCAGCGATGTCATGGCATGGCCTCCAAATCAGGCCCACTCTATCTTGCAGCCCGGTCGCGGACCAATCCCGTTGCCGCGCTTTCCGGAAAAAGACCCGGAAAATCACAAGAAAACGCCCCGGCCGCAGGGGCCGGGGCGCTTCGGTCAGCAACAGGGCGTTTCGGACGACGCTTAGAACTTGTAGTAGGCGACGTACTTGTTGTTGTCACCGGCGATGCCGGTCACGTTGTTGAAGGTCAGCGCCGTCGCCGTGGTGATCTGGACGCAGCCGAACTTGTAGCCGGTGAAGGCGGTGTTGAAGGCGGCCGGGGTGGCGACGGTCAGCGTCAGGCCGGTGCCGGGAACGGCCAGCGTGCCGGTGGCAGAGATCTGGCCGCCGGCACGGGCGATTTCCGTGCACTGCGACAGGGCCGTGGTGCCCAGCACCAGGAAGATGCCGCCGTTGGCAAAGCTGCCGAACTGGGTGACGCCGGTGGCCGTCGCCGTGTTGGTCAGGTCGAGCGTGTAGGCGCCGGCGACGCCGTTCCAGGTGGCGGAAATCGTCGGGGCGGTCGGCACGGCGGCGAGATAGCCGGTGTTGATCAAGTCGGTCTGCGTCGCCGCGCCGGACATGGTCGGGAACGTCGACCCGGCGGCACCCAGGGTCGTGGTGTTGCCGTTACTGCCATACAGCGTCCAGGCCGCATCGACCTGCGACAGCGCCTGGATGATGCCGACGGCGGCGGCCTTCGGACCGGCGGTGGTGAAGGCGCTACCCACGTAGAACACGCCGGCGGCTCCCATCACCGCCGTAAGGGCGACCGAAATAATAACGGTCAAAATATTGAACATTTATGTCTCCTGGGGAGGCCGGCACACGGCTGGTGGTCGCGCGACAGGAGATCGGCCCACCAGCCCCTTCCCGGCCCGGCGACCTTCCCTCTGCTTTGCTTTTGTCTAAAATAGATTCGTCGGCAAGGCGTTTATGAGAGGTTAATTTCGCGCGGGCGTTGATTTGCACGCTGGCCGTAAAGCCTCAGCTTTGCCGTGCTGCACAGCCTTTTTGAAGAGCGCGGCGTCCGCACAGCGCGACAACCCACCGCACTCTCTCGTCAAAGCCGTCCATTCTGCGGATGAAGGGGCGCGGAAAGCAAAAGGACCGGAAACAGCAAGAAGCCCGCCGTGCGTGAGCGCGGCAGGCTTCTTGTCGATTTGGTTGCGGGGGCAGGATTTGAACCTGCGGCCTTCAGGTTATGAGCCTGACGAGCTACCGGGCTGCTCCACCCCGCGGATGTCTGTCATGTGGGAGGATGGATGTCGTGAAGATGCAAGCATGCGTGCTTTGGTTTGAAGCGTCTCCTGTGCCTGAGCGACCTGGCGGCGACCTACTCTCCCACGTCTTAAGACGCAGTACCATTGGCGCGGAGGCTTTTCACG
>NZ_PDKW01000043.1:2252018-2348744 GCF_002573965.1 Azospirillum palustre
CTCAATCAGCGCCCCGCCGTCGGTGGAGCGGTTTATAGGCGCCCTCCCCCAAACCGCGCAAGCGCTTTTTTCATCGCCTTCTGCTTTTTATGTTCGCTGAACCGACGGATGTTTTCTTTAGAGCAGACCGAGTTCACGCAGTTCCGCCGCCATGTCGGCCGGCAGTTCGTCCCCTGCCCCGCCGGCGGCGGAGAGATCCTGGGGGGCGGCTTCGGCGGTCAGATAGCGCCAGCCCTGGAAAGGTCGATGCGCGGTCGGCACCGTCTGCACCCGGTCGGAAGCGAGGTGCAGGGTGCAATAGCTCTCGCCTTCCTCGTCGGTATCGGTGTCGATGGCGAGAATGGGCTGGCGCACCAGGACGCTGCCCTTGATCACCCAATAGATCGATCCGCCGGCCAGCAGCTCGTCGCCGCGCTTGGGCAGGCGGCGGGTGTAGACGGGGATGCGGGTCTGGCCGCCGGCGGTTACGGCGCGGCGGTCCTGAAGCTCCGCCAGATGGTCGAGGTCACGGACGCCGACGGCGAGCTTGATCAGATGGAGAGGCATGGAGGCTGCAAGGTCTCTGACAGGAGGGACGGAACCGCGCCCAGCATAGCGCGCCTCCTGACATAGTGCGTTATGCCGGATTGTCCCGCAGTCCGGAGCGCGGGACGGATCTGTCCTCAGAGCGGATCGTTGCGGTCCGACCGGCCGCTCGGGCGGGCATGGCCGATGATGGCGCTGAAGCCGAACAGCAAAAGCAGCACGCCCATGACGATCTCGATGCCGCAGATCAGGCGGACCACCCCGGACACCGGGTGGATGTCGCCATAGCCGACGGTGGCGAAGGTCACGATGGAGAAATAGATCCCTTCGGCGAAGGTGATGTCGCGCCGGACGCCCTCGATCACGAAGTTCGGCTCCGCCATGAAGCGGTCCATGATGGTGTAGATGGCGCCGAACAGGATGATGCAGAGCGAATAGAAGGTCAGGAAGGCGAAGGCCGGCAGCACCAGACGGGCCGATTGCTGGAAGAAGCCTTCGAACAGCAGGCCGGCGTCGAGCAGGAAGATGGCGATGTCGCGTGACACCAGGGCGACGATGACGGCGATGGCCGACATGGCCAGCAGGAAGATCGCGCCGATGGCCTGGGTGTCCATGTCCTGTTCGGGGACCAGGAAGGTCAGGGCGCCGATGCCCCAGACCGGCGCCATCCACAGGAAGACGCGGTCGAAATGGCCGCCTTCCCGCAACCGCCTGGACATCACGATCCGCCGGATGTCCTCCGCCCGCCACCATGCGCCGCCGAGAAAAGCAACCAGCGGCAGGACGAAGGCAATCGCCTGGATCAGCGGGCTGATGTTGTGGAAGTTGCTTTCGACGAAAAAGACGAAGATGCAGGCATAGACGCCGATGAAGTTGGTCAAAGCCAGGGTGAAGAACTGGCTGCCCGGAAACAGATAGTGGAAGGCACCGACCACCAGACCGACCGACCCCAGCAGGACGAAGGTCAGGTCGCCCGACACCGACCGGATCGACAGGGCGATCAGGCCGAGCAGCAGCGCCGTCAGCAACGCCCCGCCCAGCCAGGACTTCGACGCCCCCCGGCCCCCATGCCCACCCCCATGGTTGCCGTGCGAACCGCCGGGCGGAACTGCCGGGGGCGGGCTGGAGGTCCGGGGACGGCGGTCGGGAACGATCTGATCCATGGGGCGGTAAACCGAAACGAGAGCAGGCACCGCGGCCGGCGCCCAACCGAAAGTCTTAGCCCATGGTTATAGCGGTTCGCCGGCCCCGACCGTCAGCACTTTCCGCCCCCTGCTGACGATCCGGATCGTTCCTCTTACCAGCCGCCGGTGGCGAGCCAGCGGTCGACCATGTCGAGCCGGTCCCAGCCCCAGAAGGGTTCGCCGTCGACGATGAAGAAGGGCGATCCGAAGACGCCGCGCTCCACCGCATCGTCGACCTCGCTGCGCAGCCGGTCCTTGACCGCCGGGTCCTGGATGGCGGCGGTCACCGCGGCGCGGTCGATGCCGAGACTGCCCAGCGTCTTCGCTGCGATCTCCGCCACCGTGTCGGCCGGGCCGATGTCCTGCCCCTCGCCGAAATGGGCATGATAGATCGCACGGGCCAGCAGCTTGGCCTGTTCCGGATGCTCGTCGGCCAGCCAGTAGAAGGCGCGCGAGGCGGCGACGCCATTGGCCGGGGCCGAATCGGGGAAGGTGAAGGGCGCGCCGGTCAGGCGGGCGATGCGTCCGACATCCTGGGTCAGATACTCGCCACGCAGGGGCTGCTCCAGGTTCGGCTTCATGCCCGTCACCTTGAAGATGGCGCCGAGCAGGACCGGGTGCCAGGTGACGGTGCGGCCATGCTTCGCCGCCAGCTCGTCGATGCGCAGGCTGGCGAAGTAACCGTAGGGCGAGCCGAAGTCGAAATAGAAATCGATGGGATCAGACACGCGCGTTTCCTCTCCGACAGGTTTTCAGGAAAGGCTAACGCGGGCGTGGGAAGGCGTCCAGGGGGCGTCCGGGGCAGCTGGGAGGAGGCCGGACGGGCACCGCAGACCTGTCGGTGCAGACCCGTCAGACGGTGCGGACCTTGGCGTCGAAGACGTAGCCGGCACCACGCTCGGTCTTGATGATGCGGGGTTCCTTCGGGTTCGCCTCGATCTTGCGGCGCAGGCGCAGGATCAGCACGTCGATGGAGCGGTCGAACACCTCCGCCCCGTCGACCCGGGTGAGGTCGAGCAGCTGGTCGCGGGTCAGCACCCGCTGCGGCCGCTTGACGAAGGCCGCCAGCAGGCCGAACTCCGCCTTGGTCAGCTCCACCTCGCGCCCCTCCTGGCCGCGCAGGCGCTGGGCGGTGAGGTCGAGTTCCCAGTTGGCGAACTGCACGACGGCGCGCAGCTCTTCCGGGCTGCGGGCCGGGCGGGCGTCGTTGGAAACGCGGCGCAGCACCGCCTTGATGTGGGCCAGCAGTTCACGCGGGTTGAAGGGCTTGGTCAGGTAATCGTCGGCGCCCAGCTCCAGCCCGACGATGCGGTCGACATCCTGGTCCTTGGAGGACAGGATGATGACGGGGATCTGCGATTCGGTGCGGATCTGGCGGACAAGCCCCAGCCCGTCGCCGTCGGGCAGACGCAGGTCGCAGACCACGAGATCGACAGGCTCGCCATCCAGGGCCTGCCGGGCCGATGCGGTATCCTGCGCCGTCGTGACCCGGTACCCCTCTCCCGCCAGATATGAGGCCAAAAGCTCCCGAATCGGCTCGTCGTCGTCGACCGCGAGAATATGCATGCCTGTTACCTCCCCAAACCTTCTTATCTCACGCGCGAGCGCCACGCAATGCGTTACAACCCCGTAACAGCCGCGGCTCTTTGGCCCACCGCATGAGTTGGTTGAAACCCCCTGCCGCTCCAGCGACATAAAAGTACCCTTGCGCAGACATTAACCAGAAACACGCTGCGGTTTAAATCCAGATCATCGAACAGGGGACGGCTGCCCGGCAAGGGGCGCCGGACCAATCCGTGATGGGGAAATCCGCCATGTCGACCATCGACCATTGCCTGGAACGTCTGGCCCTGCTCGACCGCGCCGACCGCCTGCTGAACGAGGTGCGGGTCTATGGGCAGCATGGCCCGATCCGCGAAACGCTGGCGCAGCACCGGCTGCTGCTGGGCGAGGCGAGGCGCCATCTCGATTCGGCGCGCTCGGTCGGACGGCCGGGCTGACGGCACGACCGAACGACTGGCCCCCGAAGGACTGGGACAAGACCACGATCATGTCCGGCTGCACCGCCCCGGCACTGCCGATGCCGCACCAGCGCACCGCATCGCATGCCCACTCCAGGACCGCGAGGCGCCTGCCCGCCGACGGCAACCGCCGTCCGGTGGCGGAGCGTTGCAGCCACCATCAGGGCTGCAATCCGGGCTGCACGCCGAACGCGGCACAGGTCACGGCCCATAACGGCGCGCCGCTGTGGCGCACGATGATGGAACGCTGGCTGACGGCGGCACCCTGACCACAGGCCCCCACCCTTCCGGCCTATCCGTCCCCTCCGGCAACGCTCTCCCTATTCCCGCCCGAATTCGCGCTTATGCCGACGGTCGGGAGCAACAGAACCGGAGAGACAATCATGACCCGTGCCATCCTTCTCGCCTCCACCGCCCTGCTGATGGCGGCCCCGGCCGCCTGGGCCGCGGCGGACGGGCCAACCGGCGGGCAACTGGCGCTGACGCGGGTTCTGCTGTCCACCGGCGGCGTCGGCTATTTCGAATATGAGGCGACGGTCAGCGGCGATGCCGACCTGTCGCTGGAGGTCCGGCGCGATCAGGTCGACGACGTGCTGAAAAGCATCGTCGTCTATGACGACAAGGGCGGCGTCGGCACCATCGGCCTGCCTGGCGCCGAACCGCTGGACACCGCCTTCCGCGAACTGCCCTTCTCGGCGGGCGACCTCACGTCGCCCGCCGCCCTGCTGAACGCGATGCGCGGGGCGGAAGTGACGTCCGGCGGCTCCCGCCAGCTGACCGGCCGGCTGATGTCGGTGACGGAGGAGACGGTGCGGCTGCCGGGCAGCGACGGCGCCACCGCCACGCGCCACCGGGTGACGCTGATGACCGCCGACGGGCTGCGCCAGCTGGTGCTGGAGGAGGCCGACGCGCTGCGCTTCACCGATCCGGCGGTGCAGGCCCAGATCGACCGGGCGCTGTCGGCGGTGGCGGACAATGCCCGGCGCGAGCGGCGGCAGCTGACCGTGCACAGCCGGGCGCCGCAGGATGGGCAGGCCGCCGGCGAACGGCGGGTCCGGGTCGGGTATGTCGCGGAGATGCCGCTGTGGAAGGCGACCTATCGGCTCAGCATGACGCAGGGCGGACAATCGCAGAATGGGCAGCCGCAAGCCGGAGCGGCGAAGGAGGGCAGCGGCGCGCTGCAAGGCTGGGCGGTGCTGGAGAATCTCAGCGGCGAGGATTGGAAGGGCGTCGATCTGACGGTGGTGTCGGGCAATCCGGTCACCCTGCGCCAGGCGCTCTACACCCCTTACTTCGTCGAGCGGCCCGAGGTGCCGGTGGAGGTGCTGGGCCGGGTGCTGCCCACGGCGGACGAGGGCACGGTGACGCTGAACGACGCCCATCCGGCGATGCGGGCGCAGTCCGAAGCCTCGCGCGCCGCGGTGCCGCCCGCCGCGGCGATGGCCGCCCCGCCGCCCCCCGCACCGGCCATGGCGCCGGCACCGATGGGCGAGCCGCTGGCGAAGGTGGCGCCCTATGGCAGCGCCGCCGGGACTCCGGCGATGGCCGCGGTGCGCGGCGCCGAAGCCGGGGCTGCGGAAGGCGCCCAGGTGCTGTTCCATTACCCGCAGCCGGTCAGCGTGCCGAACGGCGGGACCCTGATGATGCCGATCGCCGTCCGCAGCCTGCCGGTCGAGCGGGTGGCGCTCTACCAGCCGGGCACCGACGCCCGCCACCCGCTGGCGTCGCTGCGGCTGCGCAACGATGGCGACACCGCCCTGCCGCCGGGGCTGCTGACCTTCTATGACCGGACCGGCGGCGCCGGGGCGGAGACCAGCGCCTATGTCGGCGACGCGCGCATGGCGACCCTGCCGGCGGGCGACAGCCGCCTGCTGTCCTTCGCCGTCGATCAGGCGGTGACCATCGACCGCGAGGAGAAGCCGGGCCGCCGGCTGTCCCGCGCCGCCCTTGCCGATGGCGTGCTGACCCTGTCGGTCACCGACCGGCAGAGCACCACCTACACGGTGGCGGGCGCCCCGGACGCCGACCGCAGCGTGGTGATCGAGCATCCGCGCCGCCCCGGCTGGGACCTCGCCGAGCCGGCAAACGGCAAGCCGGAGGCGACCGCGGGCGCCTACCGCCTGCCGCTGGCGGTGCCGGCCGGCAAGACGGTGACGCTGACCGCGACGCTGGAACGGCCGCGGCAGGAGCGGATCGTGCTGACCGATCTGAGCGCCGACCAGATCGCCGCCCGCGCCTCCGCTCCCGAACTGCCGCCGGAGGTGCGTCAGGCGCTGACCACGCTGGCCGGCCTGCGGTCCGCCGTCGCCGAGAAGGAGCGCCGCATCGCCGAACTGGAGCGCGAGCGGACCGAGCGCATCGCCGACCAGGACCGGCTGCGCGAGAACCTGAAGGCCCTGCCGGCCGGCAGCGACCTGCACAAGCGCACGCTGGCGAAGATGGCGGAGGCGGAAAACCGCCTGGACGGTCTGGCCCGCGACCTGACCACCGCCCGCAGCGAGGCGGAAGCGGCGCGGCAGGCCTTGCGGGAGCGGGTGAAGGCTTTGGCGATCTGAGGAGATGAGGGGGGCGGGGGTCCGCCCCCCTTCAGGCTTCCGTCCTTACAGCGTCGTCGCGCTGCAATAGGCCCAATCCTCGCCCTGCAGGCCGAAGAAAGCGGCGACCGGCTTGCCGCTGGACCGGTCGACGACGACGCGGAAGCGGGTGCCGGTGCAGGTGCCCTGGGTTTGCTTGGCGACCGGCACCTTGACGTGCTTGGACTTCAGGCAGGCCTCCGACATCTTCGGCGGGTTGGCCGGGCCGTCCACCTTCTTGCCGTTCAGCACCATGTAGTAGGTGGTGGCCTGCCCGCCCTTGACGTCGGCCTTCACCTCGATCTTGCCGAAGCGCGACTTGTAGAGGCCGGCATCCTGTTCGCCGTCCGGCGCGCCGCTGGGCAGCGAGCGGAAGGAGATGGCGGCGCAGGAGGGCGGATCCTTGGCCTCGGCCGGGGCGGCGGCCAGAACGGCGATGCCGCCGGCCAGCAGCAGGGCGGCGGGCACGGACAACAGACGGGCAGACAGCATGGAAAAGCCCTTTCGAACCGGTTGAAACGTCATTTCGGCATCACGCAGAAGGTGGTCTGCTGCATCAGGGCGCAGTCCTTCTCGACACCGCCGTCCAGCATCGACACCTCGACCTGGGTGATGACCAGGGTGCGGCCCGGCTTCACCACGCGGGCGCGGGCGATCATGACATCGCCCTTGGCCGGCGACATCAGGTTGATCTTGAACTCCACCGCCAGCACTTCCGCCCCGGCCGGCATCAGGCTCAGCGCCGCATAGCCGCCGGCATTGTCGGCCAGCGTGCTGACCATGCCGGCATGGAAGAAGCCGTGCTGCTGCGTCAGGTCGGCACGGAACGGCAGGCGCATCTCGCAGAAGCCCGGCTCCATCGCCGCCAGTTCGATGCCGAGCGTCTTGCAGATCGGCTGCTGTTCGAAGGACGCGAAGCAGCGCGCCTTCCAGTCGGGAGTGCGGGGTTCGAAGGTGGCGGGCAAGGCAAGGGTCTCCGGCAGAGGGGCGCCAAGGGAGGCGGTGCGGCACAGCCTGCGTCAGCCGCCCCGCCGGATCAAGCGGCCGAACGGAGTGCGCGTCACCTTGCCCACCCTCTCGCCCTCCGGTTGCCCCGCAATTAGCCGGTATCAGCCGCCGATCAGGCCCATCTGCGGGCTGGACGGTTCGGCATGGGCGCGCATCGGCATGCGGCCGGCCAGATGGGCGGCGCGGCCGGCATTGACCGCATCGCGCATCGCCGCCGCCATCCGCACCGGGTCGCGCGCCTTCGACACCGCGGTGTTCAGCAGAACGGCGGCGCAACCGAGCTCCATCGCCAGCGCCGCGTCGGACGCGGTGCCGATGCCGGCATCCAGCACCACCGGCACCGGGCTGCGGGCGCAGATCGTCTCGATGGCGTGCGGGTTGCGGATGCCCATGCCCGACCCGATGAAGGCCCCCAGCGGCATCACCGCAGCGGCCCCCAGGTCGGCCAGCTTGCGGCAGGTCACCGGATCGTCGTTGCAATAGGGCAGCACGACGAAGCCGTCATTCACCAGCTCCTCGGTCGCGCGCAGCAGTTCCTCCACGTCGGGATAGAGCAGCTCGCGGTCGCCGATGACCTCCAGCTTGATCCAGGGGGTGTCCAGCGCCTCGCGCGACAGCTGGGCGGTCAGCACCGCTTCCTTGGCGGTCATGCAGCCGGCGGTGTTGGGCAACAGCCCGACCGGCCCGGCCGCCCGCCCGGCGGTGGCGCGGGCCAGCACGTCGACGAGGCTTTCCGAATAGCCGTCCAGGCTGATGCGGCGGATCGCCAGCGTGACCAGTTCGCTGCCGCTGGCCGCCAGCGCGTCGAGCATCACCTGCTGGTTCGGATAGCCGGCGGTGCCGAGGAACAGCCGCGAGCCGAGGCTGCGCCCGGCGATGGTGAGGGTGTCGGTCTGGGACATGGGGGGAGCCTTTTGCAAAGGCCCTCTCCCGCCCCGGGAGAGGGAGGGGACCCGCGCCGTAGGCGTGGGGAGGGTGAGGGGGTATCCGAACATGGATTCTGATCCTTGCCCCACCCCTCACCCTTCCCATGCTGCGCATGGGCCCCTTCCCTCTCCCGGGGCGGGAGAGGGAGGATCGGGGGGTCAGCCGCCCTGGATGGGGCGGACGATTTCCAGGCTGTCGCCGGGCTTAAGCGCGGTCTCCGGCCAGCGGCGGCGGGGGACCACGGCGCCGTTCAGGGCGACCGCGACGCCCTTCGCACCCTCGGCGATGCCGCGGCCGGCCAGGAACTCGGCGACGGAGGCGGCGGACAGCGGCTCTTCGCAGCCGTTGACGCGGATGGCTTCACGTGAAACGGCGGTCATGCGGCGGCTCCCGCAGCAACGAAGCGGTCGGCGGCGAAGGGGCGCAGCAGCGGATCGGTCTCGCCGGTCAGCACCAGACGGGCGATGCCGTCGGCGGTCACCGGGGTCAGCAGGATGCCGTTGCGGTGGTGGCCGGTGGCGTGGATCAGTCCGGGAATGCCGCTCTCGCCCAGGATCGGCGCATCGTCGCGGCTGCCGGGACGGAAACCCGCCCAGGCTTCCTCGATGGGCAGTTCGGCAATGCCCGGCAGCGCCCGCCACGCCCCCTCCAGCAGGGCGAACTGGCCGCCGGCGGTCAGACGGTCGTCGAAGCCGCGCTCCTCCGTCGTGGCGCCGATCAGCAGCCGGCCGTCCAGCCGCGGGATCAGGTAGGTGCCGGGCGTCCACACCACATGGCGCAGCAGCGGCAGACGGGGATCCATGCGCAGGCAGACCATCTGCCCCTTCACCGGACGCACCGGCGGCCGGGCGGCGGGCGGCAGCCCAGGCACCCCGGCCGACCACGCCCCGGCGGCCAGCACCACTTGGTCGGCCCGGTGCAGCGTCTCGGCCACCCGCACACCGACGGCGCGCCCGCCCTCCACCGCCAGCGCAACCTCGCCGCACCGCTCATGCAGATGGGCGCCAGCGAGTTCGGCGGCGCGGCGCAGGGCGGCTGCGACCTTGCGGTTGTCGACCTGATGGTCGCCGGCACAAAACAGGGCACCGGCGACACCCGGTTGCAGGAAGGGTTCGCGCCGCCGCACCTCGGCCCCGCCCAGCCACTCCACCGGCAATCCCAGATCGCGCTGGAACCCGTGCAGGAAGCGGACCTTCGCGGCATCGTCGGCGGTCAGCGCGATGACCATGGTGCCTTCGCGGCGCAGATCGACGGCGATGCCGCTCGCCGCTTCGAGATCGCGGGCGAAGTCCGGCCACAGGGCCTGCGACGCGCGGGTCAGCGGCAGCAGCCCCTCCTCGCCCGGCTCGGTTTCGACACAGGCGGCCAGCATGCCGCCGGCGGCATAGGTGGCGCCGCGCCCGGCCTCCCCCCGCTCGAAAACGTCGACGCGGCAGCCGGCCGACGCCAGCCTCCAGGCGATGGCGAGGCCGATGCAGCCGGCGCCGACGATGGCAACGGAAGGACGGGTGGCGGACGGGCGGAGTCCCGGCGCGGAAACGGAATATGGATGCGGTTCTGGCGCATGGATCATGCGGCGGCTCCCTTCGCTGGAATTACCCAGACAGGTTCGATGGGTGTGTTCTCAGCCGCGCGACCACCGCACGGCACCCCAGGCCTATGGATTGCCTTATGCCAATGTTCCGCTGGCCCCACAAGCGGAATCGACCGCCGCCCGGCCCCAACCTGCCGATGGATGCGGCGACAGGCCGCAGCCGGATACGGAGTCCCCCCGACAGGAAGCGCTACCGATCGGCAGCTAAAGTGTCGGCAAAATGAGCCATACCCGGGCACTCACAGCGGAAAACGGGCGCAGCCGGTGCGCGGGATGAACGACAAAGACGACCGAGGATTCGCCAGCATGCTGTCTTTCTTCCGCTCGGACTCCCCGACCTCCCCCGTCCCCGGCAGCCCGGTCGGCGCTCCTGCCGGCAGGTCCGAACCGGCAGCGCATGCCGCCGGACCGGCGGAACAGCCGATCCGCAGCCTGTGCCTGCCGGCAGGGCAGATCGGCGCCGCGGCGCTGGAGGGTCTGACTTTCGCCGACGGGGCACCGGCGCTGGTCGTCGGTTTCGTGTCGCCGCATGTCGATTTCGCCGCCACCGCGCGGGCGGTCCGCTCCGCCCTGCCGGCGGCGACCCAGCTGGTGCTGGTCTCCACCGCGGGCGAGCTGTGCGCGGCCGAGGGCCAGCCGCTCTACCGCAAGGCCGGCGACCGCTGGGACAGCGTGGTGCTGCAATCCTTCAGCCCGCGCCTGCTCGCCGGGGTCAGCATCCAGTCGGTCCCGCTGCATTGCGACGACCTGCGCGGCGGCCGCCCGACCCGCGACGTGCCGGCCCGGGTGGAGGCGATCCGCGGCGAGCTCGACCGCATCCGCGTCCCCTTCCCGGTCGACAGCCACGACACGGTGGCGCTGACCTTCATCGACGGGCTGTCGGCCAGCGAAAGCTGGTTCATGGAGGCGGTCTACCGCTCCGGCCATTTCCCCTGCCTGTTCATCGGCGGCTCGGCCGGCGGCAAGCTCGACTTCCGCAACACCCATCTGTTCGACGGCCAGCGCGTGCTGGAGAACGCGGCGGTGACGATCTTCCTGAAGATGGCGCCCGGCATCCGCTACGGCATCTTCAAGTCGCAGAATTTCCGGCCGACCCAGACCCGCTTCGCCGTGGTCGACGCCGACCCGATGCGCCGCATCGTGCGCAGCGTGATCGACCGCGACGGCTTCGAGGTCGTCGGCTTCATCGACGCGCTCGCCAAATCCCTGCGCTGCAAGCCGCAGGACCTGCCGGGCAAGCTGGCGAAGAACACCTTCGCCATCGAGATGGAGGGAGAGCTGTTCGTCCGCTCCATCTCCGGCTTCGATTTCGAAAAGGGGGAGGTCGCCTTCTACTGCGACGTCAATCCCGGCGATTCGCTGTGCCTTGTCGAGGCGACCGATTTCGTCCGCCAGACGGAGGACGACCTCTCGGCCTATCTGCGCAACAAGCCGCAACCGGTCGGCGCCATCCTGAACGACTGCATCCTGCGCCGGCTGAACAATCCCGACCAGCTGTCGCGGGTCCATGCCTTCGACGGGCTGGCCGCCGCCGGCTTCTCCACCTTCGGCGAGCTGCTGGGCATCAACATCAACCAGACCCTGTCGGCGCTGATGTTCTTCGAGGTGCCGCCCGGCGCCGCCTTCTCCGACGACATGGTCGACCGCTTCCCGGTGCATTACGCCCGGTTCCAGAGCTATTTCATCGCCACCCGCTACAACCGGCTGGAGCTGCTGAGCCGCATCCGCAACAGCGTGATCGAGCGGATGCACAGCTATCTCGACGCGCTGGTGACGCTGACCGGCGGCGTGCAGGAGACCGCCAGCTATGCCGCGCGCATCGGCGGCTCGATGTCGGCGATCGAGGCGACGCTGAACCGCCACGCCACCCTGTTCGACGGCCACGCCGACCGCAAGGAGGCTCTGGTCCGCGAATTCAACCAGCTGTCCACCGTGGTGAAGAGCATCGAGAAGGTGCTGGCGGTGATCGACGGCATCGCCAGCCAGACCAACCTGCTGGCGCTCAACGCCACCATCGAGGCCGCCCGCGCCGGAGAGGCCGGAAAGGGTTTCGCCGTGGTGGCGGCGGAGGTGCGCAAGCTGGCCAACGACACCAAGCAGACGCTGGCCGACACCCGCCGGGCCATCGACCAGGTGGTGACCTCCGTCCGCTCCGTCGGCGGCCAGCTCGACGACACCAGCACCCGCATGGACGAGGCCGCCACCGCCTCGCAGGAGTTGCAGACCGACATCCATGCGGTGATCGACGAGGTGGAGGGCGCCCAGAAGGCCATCGAAGGCCGCCTCTCGGACATGAACGACCATGCCCGCCGCATGGAGGACATCAACCGCTACATCGCCTTCCTGAAGCAGCTCGACCGGGCCGGGTGAGCGGGCGGGGGCCCGACACCTCACGCCAAAAACCCGTGCAGGAACCAGCGCGGGGTCTCGTCAGGGCGATACAGGCCGGCGCGGAACAGCCAGAACCGCCGGCCGCCGTCATCCTCGACCCGGTAGTAGTCGCGCAGCGCCAGTCCCAGCGACCCTTGCCCACGCCACCATTCGCATTCGATCCGCTCCGGCCCTTCGGCCCGCCGCACGGGATGGGGCACGCCGCGCCAGACGAACAGCAGCGGCGGGTCGTCGGGCAGCGGGGCGGTGGCCTCAACCGGCTCGGGCGGGGTCAGCAGGCGCAGGGGGCGCGGCTGCCCGGCTGGCCAGGGCTTCGGCGGCGGCAGGCGCTCCATCGGCGGATGCGGCGCCACGCAGCGCTCCGGCAGCCAGCTTTCCCGCGGCACCAGCCGCAGCACCGCCCGTTCCCCCAGCCGCAGCGTCAGCCGGTCGACCAGTTCGGCCAGCTGGTCGTCATTCCCCTGGTCGCCGGCCTCCTCCCCGTCGATTGCGGTCTGGACGGCGGACAGCGGTCCCGTCTCGGTCGCCGACAGCACCAGGGTTTCCAGCCCCGCCCCCGGCCCAAGTTCGATGCGTTCGAGCAGCGGGGCGAACAGCCGGGCAAGCGCCGCCGGGTCGCGCACCGGGCGGCTGGTGCCGAGCGTCAGGCTCTGCGGGTCATCGTCCACCCGCTGGTCGGTGCGATGGGCATCCAGACGCAGCCGGCGCGCCCCCTGCCCCGTCGCCTCCAGCCCCTTGCACAGCCTCCCCAGCAGATGGCGCAGCGCCCCGGCAATCGATTCGGGCGTGGCGATCGGTTCGGCGAAGGTCAGACGCTCGCGATGGTCCGGCACTGGCCGGCGCGGGGAGATCGGCTCGTCCAGCCGGCCGAAGGCCTGATCGTACCGTTGCATCAACCCGGCCCCGAACCGCGCCGCCAGCCCCGCCCGCGGCATGGCATGCAAATCGCCGATCCGGCGCAGGCCCAGCGCGTGCAATCCCTCCACCGTCTCCGCCGGCAGCCGCAGGGCGGCGAGCGGCAGGTCATCCAACGACTCGCGACGCCGCTGCTCCGGACTGCCGAACCGCACCAGCCCCCAGGCGGCGGCCGGGGTGTCGGCAATGGCGGCACGGGCGGCGAAGCCGGCGGCGCGCAGCCGGCCGGTCAGGTCGGCGGCCAGCGCCGGCTCGCCCCCAAAGAGATGGGCGCAGCCGGTGAGGTCGATCACCACCCCGTCCGGCTCGTCCGCCGCGGTCCAGGGGCTGTAGCGCCGCGCCCAGTCGGCGATGCGGCCGAGCAGGGCCGAATCGTCCTCCGGCGTCGCCTCCGCCGCCTCCAGCGTCGGTTCCAGCGCACGGGCATCGCTGAGGGTATTGCCGGGGGCGATGCCCAGCAGCGCCGCCGCCCGGTTGACCGCGACCACCACCCGCCGCTGGCGTTCCGTCCGCAGCAGGACGAAGGGGCGCGCCCGCAACTCCGGCGGCATGAGCCGCTCCCGCGCGTCGGTCGGCAGGCGCGGCAGCCACAGGGCAAGGATGCGGCGCTTGGTTCTCTCTGCTCCGCGGACCAATCCCTCTCCCCTCGACCGCTAAGAACAAACAAAGAACATTGTAGCGCTGGCTCGGCCGCAAGGGGAGTCCCTCCTTTGGGGTCATCTTGCCGAAACGTTCGGCAGTGCCGACATTCCGTACATGACCCCACATCCCCCGTCCTTCGCCCGCCATCCGGTCGTCAGCCGTCTGGCTCCGCTCCTTCTCCTGCTGGCGGCCGGCGCCTGCGCGCCGTCGGACCTGCGCGACGACACGCCCGGCCGCGCCCAGGCCTTTCCGCCCGTCTACAACCAGACGGTCGTTCCCGGCGGGGGCGAGCGACGAACCTGGAGCCAGATCCAGGCGGAGCAGTCGCGCGCCGACTCGAACCCCGCCCCCGCCCGGCAGAGCGGCGACCGCCAAATCCGCCGCGACCCGGACGGCACCGACCAGCCGCCGCCCAAGCGCCGCCGCGGCAGTTCGTCGCCGCCGCCCGACCCGGCCGCCCTGCCCCAGCCGCCGCGCCCGATCCCGGTGCCGCCCCCGCCCTCGTCGCAGAGCGCCACCGACGCCTTCAAGCGCGACCTGATCCGGCCGGAGGTCGACCGCATGCGCACCGACGACGCCATGGGCCGGCTCGACCCGCTGGGCCAGCGCGACCTGATGCGGCGGGAAAACGACCTGCGCCAGTTCGGCGACCCGCTGGCGCGGTAGCGTCAACCCCGCCTCCCCCCTTCGGCGCCGTGTCGGCGCCGGACTTGGCGGCTTGACCCCGCCCCCGCTCAGCCGCCATACCGGCAGCCGGAGCGGAACGGACGGGGGATGCGGGCGCATGACGACGGTGACGGGGGCCTTCGGCAACGGGCTGACCACGCCGGTGTGGGTGTTGCAGCATCTGCTGGGCATCCTCGGCATCGGCATGTGGGCCGGACAGGCCGGCGGCACCGCGGTGTGGCAGGTGCCGGCCGCCGCGGTGACCGCCGCGCTGGCGGCGGGCTTCGCCGCCCAGATGGGCGTACGGCTGCCCTATGCCGGGCCGGGGTTGGCCGCCTCGCTGGTGGTGGTCGGGTCGCTGGTGGCGCTGGGGGTGCGCGCCCCGGCGGCAGTGGCGGTGCTGGTCGCCGCGGTCGCCGCGGTGTTCCACGGCCATGCACACCAGGGACCGCCGCTCTATTGGGCCGGTTTCGCGTCAGGGTTGATGCTGGTGGCCTGCGGCGGGCTGGGTCTGTCGATCGCGGTGACACAGGCCGAGTCGGACCGTGCCGTGCGTCTGTGTGGCGGTGCGGTAGCAGTCGCCGGCGTTCTCGACCTCGTCGGCGTGATTTGACCGGATGCGCCTTGAAATGACCGGGTTGCGCGGAAATCTTTGAAGGCACGACCTTCCCCTCCCCGCCCTTCCCGCCCGGGACGCACGGGCCAGACGAACGGAACGATCCGGTGCCCCGCGCAGCCGCCAAAGCCTGCCCACCCCCGCCGGGGCTCCGCTCTCCGGGACCTGGGCCGCATTCCGATGCGGCTCCCCTTACCCAACCCGTTCCGACCCGCCGCCATCTGCTGGGCGGGCTGTTGGGAGGGGTGGCGCTGGCCCCGCTGCTGGGCGGCGGATTGCTGGGCACCGGACTTCTGGGCGGGCCGGCCGCTGCGCAGGATCTCCGCTATTTCCGCATCGGCACCGGCACCACCTCCGGCACCTATTTCCCGATCGGCGGGCTGATCGCCAACGCCATCTCCAACCCGCCGGGCTCCCGCCCCTGCGACAAGGGCGGGAGCTGCGGCATCCCCGGCCTGATCGTGGTGGCGCAGGCCAGCAACGGCTCGGTCGACAATGTCGAGATGCTGCGCGCCGGCACGGTGGAGGCCGGGTTCGCCCAGGCCGACGTCGCCTATTGGGCCTACAGCGGCACCGGCAGCTTCACCGGCAAGCGCCCCTTCACCGAGCTGCGCTCGCTCGGCATGCTCTATGCCGAGGCGATCCAGATCGTCGTCCGCTCCGACGGCTTCATCGACCGCATGGCCGACCTGAAGGGCCGCAGCATCTCGCTCGGCGAGGAGGGCTCCGGCACGCTGGTCGAGGCGCGGCTGATCCTGGACGCCTACGGCCTGTCGGAAAGCACGATCACGCCGCTCTACCTCAAGCCCGGCACCGCGGCCGACCGGCTGGCGAAGGGCGAGCTGGACGGCTTCTTCATGGTCGGCGGCTATCCGGTGGCGGCGGTCAGCGACGTGGCGGCACGGGTGCCCATCCGCCTGGTGCCGCTCGATGGCGAACCGGCCGACCGGCTGCGGCGCGGCCAGCGCTTCTACATCGAGCAGGAAATCCCGGCCAACGCCTATCCCGGCAGCGCCACCACCCCGACGCTGAGCCTGGGGGCGGAGCTGCTGACCCGCGCCGACCGCGATCCCGACCTGATCTACGGCGTCGTCCGCGCGCTGTGGCACGAGAACACCCGCCGCGTCCTGGCCGACGGGCATCCGCAGGGCCGCAACTTCGATCCCGCCCGCGCGGTCGCCAACGTCTCGGTTCCCCTGCATCCGGGGGCGGAGCGCTTTTACCGCGAGGCCGGCCTGCTCGGCAGCGCCGCCAACGAGCCTGCCCGTCCGCCGGGCGTTCCTGCCGACACGCCCGCCGCCGGAGACAAGGCGGGGAATGGGACTCCTCCCGCCGAAAAGAGCAGCTCCGGGAAAAGCGGCGAAGACAAGCCGCCCCGCTGATCGCCCGCAGGCCGGACAGGACGAAAGGACCGTTTCCGCACGCCCCGCCGGTGGAATAGTCTGAGCGGCATCCGGTCGATCCTCGCGATCGGGCGCAACGGACGGAAGGAGACAGGCATGCCGGCCGGCGAAGGGGTGCGCATCGCGATCCGTTCCGCCCGCGGCGCCGACGCCGCCCGCTGTGCCGAGATCTTCCTGCATGGCCGCCGCCAGGCCTTCTCCTGGCAGCCCGCCGAGCGGTTCGGGCTGGACGATTACTACGACTGCGTCCGCGGGGATTCGGTGCTGGTGGCCGAGACGGCGGGGACGGTGGTCGGCTTCGTCTCGCTCGATCCCAAGGCCGGCATCATCCACAACCTGTTCATCGACCCCGGCTGGCGCAAGCGCGGCATCGGATCGGCCCTGCTGCGCGAGGCGCTGGGCCTGTTGCAGGGCGGCGCCCGGCCGGCCGAGCTGGCCTGCGCCGCCCGCAACGCCGACGCCCGCGCCTTCTACGAACGCAACGGCTGGACGCCGGTCGGCGAAGCGTCGAACCAGCCCGACGCGCTGGTGCTCTACCGCCTGTCGCGGGCGGGGTAGATGGCCGCTCCCCCCGCCTTCCCGCTTGCCCCGCGGAACTTCCTCCAACGAGACGATTTGGCTCGGATGCGCAGGCTGTTTTCGCTTGCCGCGTTGCGGTAAAGTCCCGCCGCCATGCGAACCCTGTACCACCACCCGATCCACGCCCTGTCGCGCACCGCGCGCGTGATGCTCGCCGAGAAGGGCCTGCCCTTCGAACCCGTGGTCGAAAGGCCGTGGGAACGGCGGACCGACTTCCTGAAGCTGAACCCGGCCGCCGAGGTTCCGGTGCTGGTGGAGGAGGACGGAACGGTCGTCGCCGGCGGCCTCGCCGTCATCGAATATCTGGAGGAAGCCTATCCCGACACCCCCCTGCTGCCGCGCGAGATCGCGGCGCGGGCCGAGGTTCGGCGGGTCGCCGACTGGTTCCTCCACAAGTTCGAACGCGAGGTGGCGGAAAACCTCGTCGGCGAAAAGCTGATCAAGCGGCTGTCAGGACAGGGCCACCCCTTCGCGCCGGCGATCCGCGCCGGGCTGGCCAACGTCACCTACCACCTCGACTACATCGCCTTCCTGTCGGAGCGCCGGCCCTGGCTGGCCGGGTCGTCCTTCACCCTGGCCGACATCGCCGCCGCGGCGCAGCTGTCCTGCCTCGACTATATCGACAACGTGCCGTGGGACCGCAGCCCGGAGGCCAAGGACTGGTACGCCCGGATCAAGTCGCGCCCCAGCTTCCGCGCGCTGCTGGCCGACAACATCACCGGCTGCCCGCCGCCCAAGCACTATGCCGACCTGGATTTTTAATATCCTGTTTGGATTTCGCCCAAGAGGGGCATGGACCGGCCGAGCGTATCAAGATTAACGTGCTCCCTAAATCGTAGTTGGGAGTAGTTGCTCGATGCGTCTCCGCCGTTCTTCGCCCGCTCCGGCCCTGCCGGTCCGTTCCCTCAGGCCCGCCCTGATCGCCGGCGGCATGCTGGCTCTGGTGGCCGGCTGGTCGCCTGCCCAGGCCGCCCCGGCCGTCGACGACGCCGGCGCCAAGGCGCTCGCCGCGTCGCTGAAGAAGGATCTGCCCCGCTGGTTCCCGCCGCCCGCCGAGGATGGCGAGGGCATCGGCTTCGAATGGGAGGGCGAACCGACGGTCAAGCCGGCCGGCGACCATTACGACGTCGCGCTGCCGCGCCTGTCGGCCGAGGATGCGGAAGGCACCCTGTTCGACATCGGCACCATCCTGCTGGCGGTGACGCCGAAGGACGACAGCCAGTACGGCGTGTCGATCACGCTGCCCAGCGCCATGAAGGTGCAGAACCTCGACGACAACGACGAATATGTCGATGCCGCCACCATCACCATCGGCAAGCAGTCCTTCACCAGCACCTGGTCGGGTGCGCTGGAAACCCTGCTGACGGTCGACGGCGCCTTCAACGATCTGGCGGTCACCGCCGCCGGCGGCAAGGGCAAGCTGTCCATCGCCACCATGACCATGGTGCAGGACCTGAAGCCGGAGACCGCAACCGGCGGCGCCACCCTGTGGAGCGGCCCGGCCGCCTTCGCCTTCGGCGGCCTGTCGGTGCAGGACGACAAGAACAAGGAGCTGCTCAAGATCGGCGGCGTCACCACCGAGGCGACCTACAGCCGCGTCGACCTGACCAAGGTCAGCGCGCTGCAGAAGCTGTCCGAACAGACCGCCGCCAAGGGCGTGGCGCCGACTAGCTCCGAACTGCTGCCCAAGCTCCAGGGCATGTTCGGCGGCATCAGCGGCGCGATGCGCCTGTCCAACCTGTCCTTCGTCAATCCGGAGGACGGCACCGCGGTGGCTCTCGGCCATCTCGCCTTCCGCAGCGGCCTGACCGATCTCGACCAGGCGATGTCCACCGTCAGCATGGGCATCGAGGCGCGCGACTTCACCATGACGCCGTCGCCGGCCCCGGTCGCCTTCACCCCGCGCGCCTTCGAAATGAAGCTGTCGGTCGCCAAGCTGCCGAACAGCGCCCTGTGGAAGGCCTTCACCGAACTGGCCAAGAGCGCCGAGGCCGAAGAGGCCCCGCCGGCGAAGAAGGGCGCCAAGGCCAAGGCGGCCGCCCCCTCCTCGCCCTCGGCGGACGTGGTCATGCAGCAGGCGATGACCGCGATGGGCGAAGCCGGGACCGAGCTGCGCATCGACGCGCTGAACCTCGACACCCCGGCGACGGCCGGCACCGCCACCGGCGCGGTCAAGGTCGCGACCCAGGCCGCCTTCGGCGTCACCGGCGGCGCCACCGTCCTGCTGCGCGGCATCGACGCCGCGGTGAAGGCGATGCAGCCGGCCCCCGGCGCCAAGCCCGACAAGGAGACCCAGGATCTGCTCGCCGGTCTGGCGATGGTGCAGGCCCTGGGGCAGGCCGGCAAGGACGACACCGGCGCCGACACCCGCACCTACAAGATCGACATCACGGACGCAGGCCAGCTCCTGCTGAACGGCGCCGACATGACCGCCCTGCTGGCCGGCGGCAGCGAACCCGCCCCGGCCCCGGCGGAAAAGCCGAAGAAGAAGTAAGCCCGGCAGACGGCACGCCGAAGCTTCAGACCTGCTAGGCCCCCGATTCCGGCAAACCGGGATCGGGGGTTTTGTTTGGATTGGGGCTGGAAACGGGGACGGCAGCCCTCAACCCGTCGATCAGACGGTCCAGACCGAACCGGAAGCGGGCGTCGTCGTCATTGTCCGCGATCAGCAGCCTCACCGTGGCGGCGGCATGGGGATAGCGTGCCTCCTGCTCCGCCGTCAGCTGCTGCGCCACCCGTTTCAGGTCGATCCCCTCGCCGTTTCCACCGGGAGGCGGCAGGGTCGCCTGTTCCTCGATGGTGAAGCCGATCACGAAATACAGCACCGTGAACAGCATATGGGCCGCCGTGCGCTCGTCGGCGCCGGCGGCGCGCAGGGTCGCGATGGCGCGGTCGCTGACGTGCAGAACATTGTCCATGACCGGAAAGGTTCCGGCATAGACACGCGCCCCGTCGCGCCGGGACTTCAAGGCACGGCGGAACTCCGTCGCCATCTCCCGCAGCCACGCGTCCCAGGGCAGTCCCGCATCGGCAGGAAGCCTCATCTCCGCCAGCAGGGCGTCGGCCATCGCGTCGAGAAGCGCCTGCTTACCGGCGAAATGCCAATAGAGCGATGGCGCCTGGATCCGCAGCGCCCCGGCGAGGCGCCGCATCGTCAGCCCCTCGATCCCCACGTCATCCAGCAGGGTCATCGCGGCGTCGATGATGTCCTGTCGCTGCACACGCATGGCCATAAGTCCGCTTCTTCCTGCCGGGATTGACAAACTAACGCCGTTAGGTCAAATCTAACAACGTTAGTTTACCCGTCGCCGCGCACCGCGGCCCAGCAGAGGAACGCCCATGGATCCCCACCGCATCCACACGGTCGAGGCGCTGCGGCAGCTCTACGACATGCCGTCCGAGCGCATCGTGAAGATGAGCTTTCCCTTCCTCGACGATCACTGCCTGCGCTTCGTCGCCGAATCGCCGCTGGTCTTCGTCGCCACCATGGCGGAAAGCGGGATGGATTGTTCGCCGCGCGGCGGGCGTCCGGGATTCGTCCAGGCCGAAGACCGCCACACGCTGGCCCTGCCCGACTGGCCCGGCAACAACAAGCTCTCGTCGATCACCAACATCCTCACCTCCGACGGCGGCTGCGGACTGGTGTTCCTGGTGCCGGGGGTGGACATCTTCCTGCGGGTCAACGGCATCGCCACCGTGACCAAGGCCCCGCCCCTGCTCGAACGGCTGAGGGAAGAGGGACGCACCCCCAAGGCCGCCATCCGCCTGTCCGTGCGGGAAGCCTTCTTCCATTGCGGCAAGGCGCTGCGCCGCTCGCATCTGTGGCAACCGGATGCGTGGTCCGTGCCGCGCGACATGCCGTCTCCCGGCCAGGTGGTGAAGGACCAGGCGGGGCTGGCGGACCTGTCGGTCGAGCAGATCGACGCGATGTACCGGAAGGGACTGGCGGAACAGCTCTACAGCGAATCCCCGCATATGGAATGAAGACCGTCACTCCCGATGCGGCAAAGGAGAGGAGGCGGGACCTCCGGTTCAGCCCCCTCCACCGCGACACCCCGCCGCACACCTCCCGCGGTTGCACGGCACAAGCCTCTTGAACGGCCGGGACGCTTTCACATATCTCCGCCGTCTTGACGCCACCACCCGTGCAAAAACCAACGAAGGTGCCCCCATGACCGAGGAACGGCTCAGTTTTCAAGCCGAGGTCAGCCGTCTGCTCGACATCGTCGCCCACTCGCTCTACAGCGAGAAGGAAGTGTTCCTGCGCGAACTGGTCTCCAACGCGTCGGACGCCTGCGACCGCCTGCGCTACGCGGCGCTGACCCAGCCGGAACTCTCGGCCGACGATCCGAACCTCAAGGTCCGCCTGCTGGTCGACAAGGACGCGCGGACCCTGACCGTCGCCGACAACGGCATCGGCATGAACCGCGACGATCTGGTCGAGAATCTCGGCACCATCGCCCGCTCCGGCACCGCCGCCTTCATGAAGTCGCTGGACGGTGCCGAGAAGGGCGACGGCAAGAAGGACGTCAACCTGATCGGCCAGTTCGGCGTCGGCTTCTATTCCGCCTTCATGGCCGCCGATAAGGTGACGGTCCTGACCCGCAAGGCCGGCGAGCCCACCGGCTGGCGCTGGGAGTCCGACGGCAAGGGCGAGTTCACCGTCGCCGAGGCCGACGGCCTGCCGCGCGGCACGCAGATCGTCCTGCATCTGCGCGCGGGCGACGACGAGTATCTCGACGAGGCCCGTCTCGGCGGCATCGTCCGCAAATACTCCGACCACATCGCCATCCCGATCCTGTTCGGCGAGGGCGAGGACGCCAAGGCGCTGAACAGCGCGTCGGCCCTGTGGACCCGGTCGAAGTCGGAGATCACCGCCGACCAGTACAAGGAATTCTACCACCATGTCGGCCACGCCTTCGACGATCCGTGGCTGACCCTGCACTGGCGGGCCGAAGGGGCGCTGGAATACACCAACCTGCTCTATGTGCCCTCGACCAAGCCGTTCGACCTGTTCGACCCCAAGCGCGCCCACCGGGTGAAGCTGTACGTCAAGCGCGTCTTCATCACCGACTCGGCCGAAGGGCTGATCCCGCCCTACCTGCGCTTCCTGCGCGGCGTGGTCGACAGCGAGGATCTGCCGCTGAACATCAGCCGCGAGATGCTGCAGCACAACCCGATGCTGGCCAAGATCAAGGCCGGCATCACGCGGCGCGTCCTGTCGGAGCTGTCGAAAAAGGCCAAGGACAGCGAGAACGCCGCCGAATACGACAGCTTCTGGGAAAACTTCGGCGCGGTGCTGAAGGAAGGCCTCTACGAGGACTACGAGCACCGGGACGAGTTGCTGAAGCTGCTGCGCTTCCGCACCACCGCCGGCGACGAGCTGGTGTCGCTGGAGCAGTATGTCGCCCGCATGAAGGACGGCCAGGACGCCATCTACACCATCAGCGGCGACGACCTCGACACCCTGCTGCGCAGCCCGCAGCTGGAAGGCTTCAAGGCCAAGGGCGTCGAGGTGCTGCTGCTGACCGACCCGGTGGACGAGTTCTGGATGCCGTCGGTCGGTGTCTATGACGGCAAGCCGTTCAAGTCGGTGACCCGCGGCGGCGCCGATCTCGGCAAGATCAAGGGCGAGGAGTCCGAGAAGCCGGAGGAGAAGACGCCGGAGGGCGAGCTGACCGACCTCCTGGCCCTGCTGAAGCTGACCCTGTCCGACGCGGTGAAGGATGTCCGCAAGTCCGAACGCCTGACCGACAGCGCCGTCTGCCTGGTCGCCGACGACAACGACATGGACATGCATCTGGAACGCCTGCTGAAGCAGCACAAGCAGCTGAACGGCGAGGTCGGCAAGCGCATCCTGGAGATCAACCCGTCGCACGCCCTGATCAAGCGGCTGGCCGACCGGGCCAAGGGCAGCGGCGCCACCGACGCGCTGGAGGATGCGGCGTGGCTGCTGCTCGACCAGGCCCGCATCGTCGAGGGCGAACCCCTGCCCGACCCCGCCGCCTTCGCCCGCCGGCTGGCGAGCGCGATGGAGAAGGGCTTGGCGTAAACGCATCGGGATGACTTCCCTCTCCCGCCCCGGGAGAGGGAAGGGTGAGGGGTGATCCAAGAAACCATGCGGTTCGGGAGTCTTGGCCACCCCCTCACCCTCCCCACGCCTTCGGCGCGGGTCCCCTCCCTCTCCCGGGACGGGAGAGGGCAATTCAGGAGGGGCTTTTCCCGTTCTACCCCCGCCCCACCCGCCGGGGCGGGAAGACCAGCGAGATGGTGGTGCCCTCGTCGCGCCGGCTGACCACGTCGAGCCGGCCGCCATGCAGCTCGATCAGCCGCTTGGTCAGCGGCAGTCCCAGCCCGGTGCCGACCTGGCTGCGGGCCAGCGCACTGTCCACCTGTCCCCAGGGCTCCAGCGCCTTGGCCAGCTCCTCCCCGGTCATGCCGATGCCGGTGTCGTGCACCGACAGCCAGAGCGCACCGTCCACCGCCACGCGGCCGCGCAGCGTCACGATCCCGTCGGCCGGCGTGAACTTCACCGCGTTGGACAGCAGGTTCAGCAGCATCTGGCGCAGCTTGCGTTCGTCCGCCCGCAGCGGCGGCAGGTCCAGCGGCACCGCGGTGGCGATGCTGACGCCATGGCGCGCGGCCCGTTCGGCCAGCAGCCGCGCCGTGCCGATCGCCACCCGCACCACATCCACCGTCCCGTCCACCAGCTCCAGCCGGTCGGCATCGGCCTTCGACAGGTCGAGCAGGTCGTTGATCAATTCCATCAGGTGCCGGCCGCTTTCGGCGATGTCGCGGGCATATTCGCGATAGAGCGGAATGGCGTGCGGCCCCAGCACCTCCTGCTCCAGCAGTTCGGCGAAGCCCATCATCGCCGTCAGCGGCGTGCGGATCTCGTGGCTCATGTTGGCGAGGAAGGCGGTCTTGGCGCGGATCGCCTGCTCGGCCTGCCGGCGCGCCTCGTCCAGCTGGCGGGCGCGCAGTTCCGTCTGCTCGGCAGAGCGCGCCATCAGCCCGGTGACCGTGCCGACGCCCAGATAGCGGTCCTGCTCCACCACCAGGAAGCCGGTCACCAGCGCCGCCGGCTTCAGCCGCGCCAGCCGCCGCCCGATCTCCGCCAGCCGGGTCGCGCCGTCGATCAGCAGCGGATGCGGATCCATCAGGTCGGCGACCGTCCGCGTGCCGATCCCCTCTCCGCTGCCGTCCGGCAGCAGCCGGCCGCGCTCCAGCAGTCCGGCGACGCGGCCGTCGCCGTCGACCACCGGCAGGGCGGCAAGCTCCGGCTGGCGCTGGAAACGGGCAAGGGCGGCGGCGCAATCCTGCGAGGAGGAAAGCGGAGCGACCGGAACGGCCAAGCCGGCGGCGGTGAAGGCGGGTTCGTCCATATGCGGCTCCGCCGTGAACGAAGAGGTGGAAGGCGGGAAATCGAACGGCGTCACAGCGGCTTCCCTCCCTCCTGTCGGGCGTTGTCGGGCCCGGTGGATGTCCGGCAGGCGCGCCGCCCGGATCGGACGGCGCTTGCCCAAGGGGAAAACCTAGCAGCGGATTATGAGCAATTGGTTTCTACCCCGCTCCATGACGGCATCGCCCAATAGTCTGAAAGTATTATGTCCTTGGCGACGAAAGCCTCCTCCGCTCGGCCGTCCGGCGGGGACGTGGGTGTTTGAGAATGTCTCCGAAACACAGTATGATGGTCGGGTATTCGGGGTGCCGCGAACGGCCGGCCGGGGCGAACTGAACAACGCCTCCGTTGCCGGCTCTTTCCGCTGGCGTTCCGGGGCATCAGGGAGACCGGAGGGGCGAACCGCCGCCCGTCGAACGAAGACAGGATTACAGGGGATGTCCATGCCCTCGCGCCTCGAAGAACTGTGCGTGAAGAAGGGATTGAAGATGACCGACCAGCGCCGCGTGATCTCGCGCGTGCTGTCGGAGGCGACGGACCATCCCGATGTGGAGGAGGTGCATCGCCGTGCATCCGCCATCGACCCGCGCATTTCCATCGCCACCGTCTACCGGACGATGCGGCTGTTCGAGGAGGCGCACGTCATCGACCGGCTCGATTTCGGCGACGGCCGCGCCCGTTACGAAGAAACCAGGACCGATCATCACCATCATCTGATCGATGTCGACTCGGGCGAAGTGATCGAGTTCACCAACGATGAAATGGAACGGCTGAAGGAAAGCATAGCCCGCGAATTGGGCTATGACCTGATCGGCCATCGGTTGGAACTGTACGGCGTCCCGCGCAAACGCCGTGCCGATAAATCTGAGTCTTAACTATATGCGAAACCTGTTTTCGCTGCGCACAAGGGGTGGCGGCTGAGGTCGCCACCCTCCGGAATCGCCACCCGCATGACGGGTGGGTCAGGCGATCATCGCTTGCGGGGTGCATCGGGTGCCGGTCTGGACCTTGCGGGGCGCCGGCCCAAGGTTAGGCGAGGAGCAAACCTCAAAACAGACCGGAACCGGCCGCACCATGGATGACCGTCCCGACAACCGCCAGGGCCAGCCCCCCCACACCCTGCCCCCCCAAACCCGGCCCGAGAGCCCGCCGAGCACGGCCGGCCCCGCCTCCCCGACCCTCGTCGACCCCGTCCTGGAGCGGCTCGACCGCCTGTCGGATCTGCTGATGCGCCGCATCGACCGGCTGGAGGAACGGGTCCGCAGCCTGGAGCAGGACAATGGCGAGATCATCAACCTGCTGATCGCCGTCAAGGCCGGGCTGGAGGAAGCGTCAGGCGACCTGATCGCCCAGCTGGAGGAGGCCGACGACGGCACCGGGCAGGATGACGGCTCCGACGATGGCTCCGAAGACGGACCGCTGTTCGAGGTGCCCTGCGGCCCGAACATGCTGCATTGATCCGGACGCGCTTGTCCGCCTCCGCATCGGGTCAGGTCTTCCGCGATGTCGGCCTGAAACCCCTTGCCCGCCGCCCTGTGGCGGCCGGATAACTGCGGTCATGCAAACGACGTCATCCCCGCCGGCCGGCCTGGAGCCTCAGACCGGCATCGCGCCGCCCATGCCGCCGTCGGCGGCAACGCCGGAGCCGCTCCCGGGGGCAATGCCGGAGTCTCCGGTCTCCGGGCCGGCCGGCGTCGCCTTCTTCGACTTCGACGGGACGCTGATCCATGGCGACAGCCTGCCGATGTTCGTCGGCGAGGTGATCGGCCGGCGCCGCGCGGCCCTGGCGCTGGCCGACGCCATCCGTTCGGCCCTGCACCGCCATGTCCGCGGCCGCGGGCCGGGCTGCGACTTTCCGGGGTCGGTCAAGGCGATCTACCTGAAGCGCACGTTGCGCGGGCTGCCGGTGGCCGACGCGCTGGCCGCGGCCGAACGCATGGTGCCGCGTGTGCGCTGGCACCAGCCGATGCTGGACGTGCTGAAGGAGCATCGCCGCCAGGGCCGCCGCGTGGTGATCGCCACCGGCGCGCTCGACCTCTACATGCCGGCGCTGCTGCGCGGGCTGGAGGTGGACGATCTGCTGGCGACCGGCATGGAGGTGGTGGACGGCAGGCTGACCGGACGGCTCAGCACCGCCAACTGCGTGCGGCTGGACAAGGCGGACCGGGTGACCGGCTGGATCGCCGGCCATGGCCCGGTCGCCGCCACCTGGGGCTATGGCAACCATCCCAGCGACCTGCCGATGCTGGCGCTGATGCACAAGGGCGAAGTGGTCCGTATTCGACGAAGGTCGAACCGCAGGTAGCAAGCGTTTACAACCCCGCCGCCCGCCCGCATACTCCGTCTGTCCATAACAAAAACATGATGGACGGAGGGGAACCGTGGCTTTCAGCATCGATGCCGACATCCGGATGCCGGGCTATGGCGGACGCCGTGCGGTGATCGCCGATGCCGACCTCGTCCAGCGCGAGGCGCTGGCCGGCCATCTGTCCGGCCGCGGCTTCCAGGTCTCGCAGACCGACGACGCGCTGGAGGCGTTGACCATCATCGGTGCGGAGGCGCCGGCCGTGGCCCTGCTTCCGCTCGACCATGAGGGCGACGACGGCGACCGTGCCGCGGCGCTGGCGGCCATGCTCTATCCGCAGACGCGCATCCTGATGACCGGCCCGCGCATGCCGAACCTGCCCTTCCCCATCCTGCCCCGCCCGGTCGATCTGGCCGCGCTCGACCGCTGGCTGGACGAGGCCACCGCTTAAAAGAGGGCGACGCGCTCCAGCTTTTCCGGGTTGGCGATCTGATAGACCCGCAGGATCCTGCTCCCGGTGTCGCCGCAGGGGGCGATGTCGAAGGCCCACACGCTGCGGAACGCCCCGCCCAGATCGGCCAGCAGCCCCGGCCCGCCATTCACCCGCACCGGAATGAAGCCGAAGCTGACGCCGCGCTTGCGCTGGACGCCGATCAGGAAGCGGGCGATGCGGTCGGCGCCGAACAGCGTGTTGACCGCCGTCCGCACCATCCCGCCGCCGTCGCTCAGCCATTGCGCGTCGTCGGACAGCAGGGCGACGATGGCGGCATAGTCGCGCCGGACGCTGGCCTCGGCGAAGGCATCGGCCAGACGCCGCCCGGCATCCGCGGAGTCGGCCGGCTGGCCCCAGGCGGCAGGCTCGGCCAGCCTGGCGCGGGCGCGCCGCATGATCTGGCGGCAGGCCTCCACTGACTTGCCGAGCATCGCCGCGATCTCCGCATAATCGAGGTCCATCGCCTCGCGCAGGACGAAGACCGCCCGCTGGTCCGGCGCCAGCCGTTCCAGCAGCAGCAACATCGCCAACGGCACCGACTCGGGGCCCATGCCGTCCTCCGGCTCGGAGTCCCAGCCGGCGACCTCCGGTTCGGGCAGCCACAGACCGTAATAGCGCTCCCGCGCCACCCGGGCGGACCGCAGCCGGTCGAGCGCCAGCCGCGTCACCAGGGTGGTGAGATAGGCGGGGGCCGACCCGACGCTGCCGGGCGCCACGGCCGACCAGCGCAGCCAGGCGTCCTGCAGCGTGTCTTCCGCCTCGGCCACCGAGCCGAGCAGCCGGTAGGCCAGGGCGCGCAGCCGCGCCCGCTCGCCCGCGAAGGCGGCGAGCGCGGTGTCCGGGTCGGCCAGCGCCGTCACGCCGCCATCCCGACGGCGGTGCCCTCGATATGCTGGGCGATGCCGATGCGGTTCCAGGCGTTGATCTGCGCTGCCGTCACCGTCAGCTGGGCGATCTGCTCGGCGTCGAAATGGCGTTGCAGCTCCCGGTACGCTTCGTCGATGCGGTCATGCTGGGTGCGGGTCAGCACCTCGGCCCAGGCGAAGGCGGCACGCTCGTCCGGCAGGAACAGGTCCGACCGCTCCCACCCGGCAAGGGCGGCGATGCGCTCCTCCGACTGGCCGTCGTGGCGGGCTTCCTTGCTGTGCAGGTCGATGCAATAGGTGCAGCCATTGATCTGCGACACGCGCAGGTCGATCAGGTGGATCAGCCCGGTCGGCAGGCCGCTGCTGCGGATCGCCTTGGAAGCGCCGTAGAGCGTGGCGAACAGGGACGGCGCGTCGGCGGCGACGGTGAAACGGAATGCCATGGTGTTCATCCTCATCTGGAGTGTCATCGCCCCCATGACGGGACAGACCGCTCCGGCGTGACGCATGGCTGACTTGCGCTCCACTCAAGCCCTGGTTTTCAGGCGTCGCTGAGCATGCCCACCGCCTCGCGCAGGATGGCGGTCTTGGCGGCGAACCGCCCCTCCGGATCGCTCTCGCCGATCAGCTGGATCATGATCCCGAGGGCATGGGCGACGCGCGGTGCCATCCCCGGCCGTTCCCGCACGCGGGTGGCGAGGTCGGCCAACGCCGGCCGGTAGGGTCGTCCCTCGAATCCGTCGGTGGCAATCGACTCGAACCGGTTGGCGAGGTCGAGGATCTCGCGGTTGTCGCTCATGCGCGTTCCAGTACTGTCAGACGAACAGCATGCCGCCGCCGCCGGGCGCCCCGCTGGACGCATGGTTCAGGAAGGTGACGACGCCGCCGGTGGCGACCGGCACGTCCGCGCGCAGAGAGACGCCGGGCGGCAGCCCCAGCGCCCGCAGCCCCATCTCGCAGGCCATCACCGTGACGCCCATGGCGACGCAGGCCTCCAGCAATTCCTCGAAGGTGGCGAGGCCGTGGGTGGCGAAATAGCGGTCGCGCGCCACCGGCGTGCTGCCGTCGTCGGCCGGGTCCAGGTCGTGCCAGCCCAGCACGCCCGGCTCCGTCTCGTGCACCAGGGCGCGCAGCGCGCGGCCGGTGAAGAACAGCGTGACCTTGCGGTTGGTGGCCGCAGCGGCGCTGGCCATCACCAGCGCGTAATGGACCCGGTCGAAGCCGCCGGCGAACAGCACGATGGACAGGGCCGATGTCCCGCCGGCTCCGGCAGCCGGCACAGGACTGGGCACAGGACTCGGCCCAGGATTCGGCATGGTCTCAGGCAGGGCAGTGGACATGATGGCCGCCTCCCATGTTTGCCACGGCGCCCGTCAGTGGGCGGAGAGGTCGTGGATCGTCCGATGATCGCCGCAAAGCGCGCAGTCGGGATCCCGCTTGATGGCGATGCGCTGATAGGACGCATAGAGCGTGTCCATCAGCAGCAGGCTGCCCGACAGGCTTTCGCCCAGCCCCAGCAGCTCCTTCAGCACCTCCGTCGCCTGCAGCGAGCCGACGGAACCGGCCAGCGCCCCCAGCACGCCGCCTTCCGAACAGGACGGCACGGTGCCGCGCGGCGGCGGTTCGGGGAACAGGCAGCGATAGCAGGGGTGCGGCGCGCCC
The DNA here is from genome assembly GCF_002573965.1 of Azospirillum palustre. Lineage (NCBI taxonomy): Bacteria > Pseudomonadati > Pseudomonadota > Alphaproteobacteria > Rhodospirillales > Azospirillaceae > Azospirillum > Azospirillum palustre. The sequence continues at coordinate 2,281,791 of NZ_PDKW01000043.1, forward strand.
AGATGCGCCTTGAAGGTGCTCAGCTGCCCGTCGAAGCGCAGGATCGCCGCCGACACCAGCGTCTTGCCGGCCAGGAAGCAGGCGTCGTTCAGCAGGAAGCGCGTGGCGAAATTGTCCGACCCGTCGGCGACGAGATCGTAGCCGGCGATCAGATCCATCGCGTTGTCGCGGTTGATCCGCGTGCGGTGCGCCTCGACCCGGACATCGGGGTTCAGCGCCTGGATGCGGGCGGCGGCGCTCTCCACCTTCGCAAGGCCCAGCGTCGATTCGTCGTGGATCACCTGCCGTTGCAGGTTCGACAGATCGACCGTGTCGTCGTCGACGATGCCGATGGTGCCGACGCCGGCCGCCGCCAGATAGAGCAGCAAGGGTGCGCCCAGGCCGCCGGCACCGACGACCAGCACCTTGGATTGCAGCAGCTTTTCCTGGCCGATGCCGCCGACTTCCGGCAGCACGATGTGGCGGGAATAGCGGTGAAGCTGGGTGTCCGTGAAGTCCATGGCCCGCAGCATAGCGCAAGGACGGGCCGTTGCAGCAACATTCGATGCCGCGATTTCCGAGAAGCCGGCAGCGCGCAATCGCCGCGATGGAAAAACCGTCAGGCCTTGGTCGAGGTTTTGGTCGTCCCCTGGGACGCCCATTGCTGCAGGCGGGACTGCCGCTCGCGCAGCGTCTTCTGGATGGCGCTTTCCTGATTGGTGCCCGATTCCGTCAGGTCCGGATTGCGCGGGACCAGTCCCAGCCGGAAATCGGTCGGCGACTTCAGGTCGGACGGCGGCACCACCACCATGGTGTATTGGCCGGGTTGCAGCTTGTAGGTCGGCTTCTGCAGGAAGTTCTGCTGGGCGTCGGGCTTGCTCGAGTCGCTGGCGGCGACCACCTTGCCGTCCTTGTCCATCATCGCCCAGCGCGTGTTGGGCAGCGAGATGTCGGCGGTGAAGGTGCCGCCCTGCACGACGTTGAAGGTGTGCTTCTGGACGCCGGTGTCGCCGTTCCCCGGCGGCTGGGCGGTGCCCTTCAAGCTCGCGCCGCCGGCCGTCACCAGGATGTTCTGCTTCTCGGTGACATCCATCGAATAGTCGCGCACGCCCGCCGCGCGGTTGCCCTGGGAAAAGGTCGCCGTGTAGGTGCCGGGACCGAGCCGCGCGCTGGCATCCGCCGTCGATTCGTTCGACCGGAGGCTGGTCACCACCTCGTTGCGGTCGTTGCGGATTTCGACGTTGGTGAAGCTGTTGTTGATCTTGAAGTTGTATTCGCCGGCCTTGCTGACCGTGAAGGTCTGGCTGTCGGCGTTCGCTCCGTCGGCACCGACACCCGTCGTCCTCCCCTTGAACTGGGAGAAGGCGCTGCTCGACAGGTTCGGAACATAGGTGGACGTGGAAATATCCGTCATGGCGGTCACTCCCCGGCGTCGGCACGGACGGAAACGACGTTGCTGATGCCGGGGAGTTTAGCCGAATTCGCAAAATCCGTCAAATTTCGGACCGGAATTTCATCTTCAGGCTGCGGAGCGGGGGCGGAGCACGCCCCCACCCGCCCCTATCGGCGACAACCCCTTCTTATTCCAGCCCTTCGAACAGGGCGGTCGACAGGTAGCGCTCGGCGAAGGACGGCAGGATCACGACGATCTGCTTGCCCTCGTTTTCCGGACGGGCACCGATTTCCAGCGCGGCGGCCAGCGCCGCACCCGACGAGATGCCGACCGGCACGCCTTCCAGACGGGCGACCGAACGGGCGGTTTCGAAGGCGCGCTGGTTGGAGATGCGCACCACCTCGTCGATCAGCTCCTTCTTCAGGATGTCGGGCACGAAGCCGGCGCCGATGCCCTGGATCTTGTGCGGACCGGGCATGCCGCCGGACAGGACGGGGCTGTCCTCCGGCTCCACCGCCACCGCCTTGAAGGAGGGCTTGCGCGACTTCAGGACCTCGGCGGTGCCGGTCAGCGTGCCGCCGGTGCCGACGCCGGAGATCAGGAAATCGACCTGGCCGTCGGTGTCCTTCCAAATCTCCTCCGCCGTGGTGGCGCGGTGGACGGCCGGATTGGCGGTGTTCTTGAACTGCTGCAACAGATAGGCGTTCGGGTCGGCGGACAGGATCTCCTCCGCCTTGCGGATGGCGCCCTTCATGCCTTCCGCCGCCGGGGTCAGCACCAGCTCGGCACCCAGCAGCTTCAGCATCTTGCGCCGTTCCACCGACATGCTTTCCGGCATGGTCAGGATCAGCTTGTAGCCCTTGGCGGCGGCGACGAAGGCCAGCGCGATGCCGGTGTTGCCGGAGGTGGGCTCGACCAGCGTGGTGCGGCCGGGGGCGATGGTGCCGGCGGCCTCGGCGGCCTCGATCATGGCGCGGCCGATGCGGTCCTTGACGCTGGCCAGCGGGTTGAAGAACTCCAGCTTGCCGATGATCTGGGCCTTCACCCCCGACTCTGCGGCCAGACGGTCCAGCCGCACCAGCGGCGTGGCGCCGACCGTGTCGAGGATGCTGTCGTAGATCTTGCCGCGGAACTCCGGTGCAGCCATGATTCCACCTCTGAGATTTGTGTTATATGTGATTTCAACACCCCAGGCGGAGCATTATCCAGCACAGGGAGCCTGTCAAACGGGAAGTGGCGCCACCCAAGTCCCCGACATCAGATGGTGAAGTCGATGCGGTCCTCGGTCTCGCTCTCCACCCCGGCGCGCCGCGCGCGCATGCACAGATCCTCGATGGTGATGGTGTCGAGCTTGGCCATGCATTCGTCCTGGAGTTCGCCCCACAGCGGGCGCACCACCTGATGGCCCAGCACCGAACCCGCCGGCTCCTCGATGGGATCGGTGGCGGTTTCCATCGCGCGGACGACCTTCACGATCTCGCCCAGCGTGATCCGCCGCCGCTCGCGCGCCAGCCGGTAGCCGCCGCGAGGGCCCCGCACGCCGGCCAGCACGCCTTCGCGCACCAGCTGTTGCAGCACCTGTTCCAGATAGCGCTTCGGAATGCCCTGGCGCCGGGTGATCTCGCCGGACTGCACCGGCTCGGTGCCCGCGTTGTAGGCGATGTCGAGGACCGCCTCGATGGCGAACATCAGCTTCTTGGAGATGCGGAGCATCACGAACGACTCCCGGTATTCTGACCGTGGGCGGCCGACGGTGGAACCACCATCCCCTCCCCCACTTCCGCCTGTTGGTTAAGAACCGTTTTACACCGTCAATGCGGTAATTCTCAACAGGATTTGTCGCAGACAGACTCGGGAAAATGTGCCGCCTCGTCCGGGCGGGGTGCGTCACCCCGTCCCATCAGCCCGCCCCATCACCCCACCCCATCACCCCACCGGCGTCCAGGCCACCTCCCCCAAATCCTCGCGGAAGGCGAAGCGCTTCAGGTGGTCTATCACCACCTCCTGCATGCGCTCCATCTGTCCGGCATCCTCGATTTCAATCGTCAGGGTCAGCCCCGCATCGTCGGCCGCCATCCGGCAGCGGCGGTCGGCGGCGAAGGGGACGAGTCCCTGGGTCTCGTCATAGACGACTTCGAACTTATGCGCCCAGTGCTTGCACAGCTGGGTCATGTAGCGGCGCCCGTTCGGGGTGGCGATGCGTGCGGTCGATACAGCCATGGTCCTGATCTCCTGTCCGGTCAGATGCGTTCGACGCGGCGGGCGGCGTCATCGATGATGTCGGCGATGGCCTGGGTCTGCTCCCCCGTGAGCTCGCCGCGCGACAGGCGCAGCCGCAGGGCCAGCTTGAAATTCTCGATGGCGCGGTGGATCTGCGGCGAGGATTCGCGCTGCTGCCGGGCGCGGGCATGGGCGATGCGCTCGCGCACCGCGGCGACCGACGGCTCCGCCGCCTTCAACGCCTCCGAGCCTTCCGGCGTGATCTCGTAGAGCTTCTTGTTGCCCTCGGTCGCGCCGACGCGGATGTGGCCCTGCTCTTCCAGCAGGGTCAGGGTCGGGTAGACGACGCCGGGGCTGGGGCTGTAGGCGCCGCCGACCATCTCCTCGACCGTCTTGATCAGGTCGTAGCCGGAGCGCGGCTTCTCCGCGATCAGCCACAAGAGGACGAGGCGCAGGTCGCCATGGTCGAAGACCCGCCGCTCGCCGCGGCCGCCGCGGCCGTGACCGCCCCAACCGTGACCGCCCCAGCCTTCCCAGCCGCCGCGATGCCCAGGACGCCCGTGACGGCCGCGCCCGTCCGGAGCCTCGTCCTCGAAGTCGGGACGCGAGAAGCGGCGGCCATGTTTGTGAAACAGATGCCGAAGCATGAAACCCTCATCTGATGCAGTTTCGATATAACGAAAACTTAGATATATCGAAACACGCTCTTTGACAAGGGGAGGCCTTCGCCGCGATGCGCTGCGGGCGTCCGCGGGCCGCGACAAATCACGTTCGCCTGCAAATCGCTGTCGCCCGCCCGGCCGAAGCGGCTATAACCGACGCCCCGGCTTTGCTTTCGCGCGTGTGTGCCCTGATGTCCCTTCGGATCGAGACCTTTTCCAACGTCACCGGCGGTTCCAGCTTCTTCAAGGCGGTGGGCCACCCGCTGGCGGCACCCAAGGCGGCGATCCTGATCGCGCGACTGGCCTCCTTCGGCCCGGTGGCGGTCTACGACCCGCTGGGCCTGCTGTCGGGGCTGGCGGAGTTCTACGACCTGTCGTCGGTCGATTTCTGCGGCATCTACGTCCAGGACATCGAGAAGGTCGGACAGGAGGTGTTCGGCCATGCCGCCCGCCCGGTCACCGACCTGCCGTCCAGCGGCGCCCGCACCGTCTTCGTCGTCGCCTTCGATTCGCAGCGCTTGGAAGGCCACATCGCCCACCTGATCCCGAAGCAGGCCGGCGTCGTCTCGCTCGACGCCATGCGCGTGCCGGAAGACATGCTGAACGACCCCGGCCACTACCTGTCGAAGTTCAACTGGGCGACCAACTTCGCCTGGTTCCGCGACGGCGACGGCCACCACACCCGCGTGGTGTCGGCCAACTACTGGCCACGCTACGGCGCCAAGGGCACCCGGCTGTGGGCCTGCCTGTTCGACGGCGAGGGCCGCCCGATCGCCGACTGGACGGAGCCGATGCCGCCGACCGACGGCACCGTGGTGATCGACAGCCGGCAGGTGCGCGAGCGCTTCGGCCTGTCGCCCTTCTGCGGGTCGCTGTTCCTGCACATCATCGGCGCCGCCGGGCATGACGTGGTGAAATACGCGCTCGACACCTATGGCGACGACGGCACGGTGCTGTCCTGCACCCACGACGCCAACGCCTGGCCGGCCGACCTCTATGCCGGCCTGCCCGCCCCGCGCGAGGGAGAGCGCGTGTCGTTGTGGATCCAGAACAGTCACCCGACCCCGATTCCGGCCGGCGCCGTCGGCCTGAACCCGATGGGCTCGACCGACATCCGCACGCTCGACCGGGCGGTCCCGGCCTTCGCCACCCTTGAACTGGACGTCGCCAGCCTGTTCCCCGAGGCGCGCTGGCCCCAGCAGTTCGAGGTGCAGGCCGGCAAGCATTTCGTCCGCCCGCGCTACGAGATCGCCGCCGCCGACGGCCGCCGCCGCATGGCCCACGCCAATGTCGAGCGCACCGACCTGAAGCCGGACCCCAAGCTGCCGCTGCTGACCGGCGGCGCGGTGGACAAGGGCATGGTGGGCAAGGGCCACATCCTGCCGGCGCCGCTGCTGCCGATGGGCCGCTGGCGCACCATTCTGCTGCCGACGCCGATGAGCACGGCGCAGACCGAACTGCCGGTGAAGGCGGTGGTTTACGACCGCAACGGCGCCGCCGTGGCCGAACACCGCTTCGGCAACCTGAAGCGCTCCGACAGCGTGGCACTGGACGTCACCGGGCTGGTCGCCGACAAGACCGCCGACAAGACTGTTGTGGATGGCTGGGGCCACGTCGAACTGGTCTATGATTTCGAAGCCGGAACGATTGCCGACGGCTGGCTCCACGCGCTGGTCCGTTACGAGGACGTAACGACCGGCCATGTGGCGGAGACCAGCTTCGGCAGCCACATGTTCAACATGGCGATGGTCTACCGCGACGAGCCGCAGAGCTACCATGGCCGGCCGCCCGGCCTGTCGACCCGCCTGTTCCTGCGGCTGGGCACCGATCCGTGGGACACGCTCTGCCACCTCGTCTACCCTGCCTCGACCCAGTGGCATGCCACCTCGGACACCGGCCTCGTGCTGGTGCGGCGCGACGGGGTGGAAGTGGCGCGCAAACGGCTGGCGATCCCCTGCGGCGGCTCGCATTTCTGGCGTTATCGCGAGATGTTTACCGAAGCGGAACGGTTGGCGGCGGGCGACCACGCCTATGTGCTGATCCGCGATACCACCTGCCGCCTGTTCGGCTACCATGGCTGCCTTGCGGCCGGTGACACCGCCTTCAGCCTCGACCATATGTTCGGCTTCTAGAACCGTTTTAATCACGACTCCGTTCGCGGGGAATTTGCGGGATCAGACCCATGGCCACCACGCACCACACCAAGGTCCTCATCATCGGCGCCGGCCCGGCCGGCTACACCGCCGCCATCTATGCCGCGCGCGCCAACCTGGAGCCGCTGATGGTCCAGGGCATGCAGCCGGGCGGCCAGCTGACGATCACCACCGATGTGGAGAATTTCCCCGGCTTCGCCGATCCGATCCAGGGCCCCTGGCTGATGGAGCAGATGCAGAAGCAGGCGGAGCATGTCGGCACCAAAATGGTGTTCGACCTGATCACCGACGTCGACTTCACCAAGCGCCCCTTCGTCTGCAAGGGCGACAGCGGCGACACCTACACCGCCGACAGCGTCATCATCGCCACCGGCGCCCAGGCGCGCTGGCTCGGCATCTCGACCGAGGAGATCTATCGCGGCTTCGGCGTGTCGGCCTGCGCCACCTGCGACGGCTTCTTCTTCCGCGGCAAGGAGATTGCGGTCATCGGCGGCGGCAACTCGGCGGTCGAGGAGGCGCTGTACCTGACCAACCACGCCAGCAAGGTCACGGTCATCCACCGCCGCGACAGCTTCCGCGCCGAGCGCATCATGCAGGACCGCCTGTTCCGCCACCCGAAGATCGAGGTGGTGTGGGACAGCACGGTCGAGGAGATCGTCGGCGAGGGCGACGGCACCATGGGCAACCCGCGCGCCGTCACCGGCGTCCGCATCAAGAACGTCAAGTCGGGTGACGAGCGCGTCATCCCGGTGGCCGGCGTCTTCGTCGCCATCGGCCATGTGCCGGCGACCGGCATCTTCCAGGGCAAGGTGGAGATGGACGATTCGGGCTACATCGTCACGGTGCCCGATTCGACCGCCACCAACATCCCCGGCGTCTTCGCCGCCGGCGACGTGAAGGACAAGGTCTACCGCCAAGCCGTCACCGCCGCCGGCATGGGCTGCATGGCCGCGCTGGAGGCCGAGCGCTGGCTCGCCCACCACGAGCCGGCCGCCGGCGCGCATGGCGATCCCAGCCCGGCCGGGACCTGGTGAGCTGAAGCGGTCCGCCCCCTCCCCCCGTCCGGGAGAGGGGGCGCCCCCTTATGCCCTTGACGGTCTTTGCACAAAGCCCCGACTGTGATTCCCTGATGCGTCCAATCGCGAGGGAGTCCTCTTGCCTACGCTGAAACGCGGCCTGACCCTGCTGGTCACGGTGGCCGCCACCCTGCTGGGCCTGCTGCTGGTCACGTTCCTGATCGGCCGCGTCGTGCCGATCGACCCGGTGCTGTCGGCGCTCGGCGACCGCGCGAATGCCGACAGCTATGCGCAGATGCGCACGCAGCTCGGCCTCGACCTGCCGCTGTGGCAGCAGTTCCTCCGCTATGTCGGCGACGTGGCTCAAGGCGACCTCGGCACCTCGGTGCTGACCTCCCGCCCTGTGCTGGAGGATGTGCTGCGCGTCTTCCCGGCGACGCTGGAGCTGGCGACGGTCGCCGCCATCGTCGGGGCGGTGCTCGGCATCCCCGCCGGGGTGTTCGCGGCGGTCAACCGCGGGCGCTGGCCCGACCATGCCATCCGCCTGCTCGGTCTGCTCGGCCATTCGGTGCCGATCTTCTGGCTCGGGCTAATGGCGCTGCTGCTGTTCTACGCCAAGCTGGACTGGGCGCCGGGGCCCGGACGGGTCGACGTCTTCTACGAGGGGATGGTCGATCCGGTGACCGGCCTCGTCACGGTGGACGCCCTGCTGGCCGGCGAGACCGAGATCTTCTGGAACGCGGTCGGGCATCTGGTCCTGCCTTCGGCGATCCTCGGCCTCTACTGCGTCGCCTACATCGCGCGGATGACCCGCGGCTTCATGCTCGACCAGCTGCGCCAGGAATACATCACCACCGCCAGGGTGAAGGGCCTGTCCGAGACCCGCGTGGTCTGGGGCCATGCGCTGCGCAACATCACCGTGCCGCTGATCACCGTCATCGCCCTGTCCTATGCCAGCCTGTTGGAGGGATCGGTGCTGACCGAGATGGTGTTCGCCTGGCCCGGCCTCGGCCTCTACATCACCAATTCGCTGCTCAGCGCCGACATGAACGCGGTGCTGGGCGGGACGCTGGTGGTCGGCACGGTCTTCATCGCGCTGAACCTGCTATCCGACCTGCTCTACCGCCTTTTGGATCCGCGAGCCCGATGACCGCGCGCACCGATACCCCATCCGCCCCCCGGCCCGCCGGCTGGCGGGACTGGCTGACCACCGACACGCCGCAGTCGCGGGCGCAAGCCCGGCTGGGCCGCGCCTGGGCCGGCTGGACCGCCTTCCGCCGCAACCGGCTGGCCGTCGCCGGGTTGCTGATCGTGCTGGCCCTGGTCGTCGTCGCCGCACTGGCGCCGGTGCTGGCGCCCTATCACCCCTATGCACAGGATCTGAACAACCGGCTGCTGCCGCCCAGTGCGGCCCATTGGCTGGGGACCGACGCCTTCGGCCGCGACATCCTGTCCCGCCTGATCCACGGCGCGCGGCTGACGCTGATGATCGTGGCGCTGGTGGCGGCGACGGCGCCGCTGGCCGGTCTGGTGATCGGCACGGCCGCCGGCTATTTCGGCGGCTGGGTCGACACCATGCTGATGCGCATCACCGACATCGCTCTCGCCTTCCCCAAGCTGATCCTGGCGCTGGCCTTCGTCGCCGCACTCGGGCCCGGCATCGAGAATGCGGTGATCGCCATCGCCATCACCTCCTGGCCGCCCTATGCCCGCATCGCGCGGGCGGAGACGCTGACCGTCCGCCGCGCCGACTTCATCAGCGCCGCCCGGCTGCAAGGGGCGTCCAGCCTGCGCATCATCCTCGGCCACATCATGCCGCTCTGCATCGCCTCGCTGATCGTGCGGACGACGCTGGACATGGCCGGCGTCATCCTGACCGCCGCCGGCCTCGGTTTCCTCGGCCTCGGCGCCCAGCCGCCGCTGCCGGAATGGGGGGCGATGATCGCCAGCGGCCGGCAATATGTGCTGGAGCAATGGTGGGTCGCCGCCATGCCCGGCCTTGCCATCTTCATCGTCAGCCTGGGCTTCAACCTGCTGGGCGATGGCTTGCGCGACGTGCTGGACCCGAAGGGGGACTGAAGCCATGGCGAACAACAAGACGGCGGACGACACTCCCCTGCTGGAGGTTTCCAACCTGCGCGTCGCCTTCCCCACCCGCACCGGCATGGCCGAGGCGGTGCGCGGCGTCTCCTTCACGCTCGGCCGGGAGAAGCTGGGCATCGTCGGCGAGTCGGGCTCCGGCAAGTCGATGACCGGCCGCTCCATCCTGCGCCTCGTGCCCTCGCCAGGCCAGGTGACTGCCGACCGGCTGGCCTTCAACGGCGAGGATCTGCTGGCGGCGTCGCCCAGGCGCATGCGCGAGATCCGCGGCCGGCGCATCGCCATGGTGATGCAGGACCCGAAATACTCGCTGAACCCGGTGATGACCGTCGGCCGCCAGATCGCCGAGGCCTACCGCGTCCACAGCAAGGCCGGTGCCGCCGAGGCGAAGCGCCGCGCGCTGGAGATGCTGGCCGCCGTGCGCATCCGCGACCCGGAGCGGGTCTATGACCGCTACCCGCACGAGGTGTCGGGCGGCATGGGCCAGCGCATCATGATCGCCATGATGCTGATCCCCGACCCCGACCTGCTGATCGCCGACGAGCCGACCTCGGCGCTCGACGTCACCGTGCAGATGCAGGTGCTGGCGATCCTCGACGACCTCTGCTCCCAGCGCGGCATGGGCATGATCTTCGTCAGCCACGATCTGAACCTCGTCGCCTCCTTCTGCGACCGCATCCTGATCATGTATGCCGGCCGGGTGGTGGAGAGCTGCCGCGCGTCGGAGCTGCACGCGGCGCAGCACCCCTACACCCGCGGCCTGCTGGCCAGCCTGCCCAGGATCGACGAGCCGCCGGGCGACCTGCCGGTGCTGAGCCGCGATCCGATGTGGTTGGAGGCGTAAGGACGATGATCGACATCCAGGATTTGCGGGTCCGCTTCGGCCAGGGCGCCGATGCCATCACGGCGGTGGACAGCGTCACCCTGTCGGTGCGCGAGGGCGAGAGCTTCGGCCTCGTCGGCGAATCCGGCTCCGGAAAATCGACGGTCCTGCGCGCGGTCAGCGGCCTGAACGACGAGTGGACCGGCCGCATCGCCGTCGCCGGCGCGGAGCAGGGACCGGTGCGGCAGAAGGGCTTCTACAAGCTCTGCCAGATGGTGTTCCAGGATCCCTACGGCTCGCTGCACCCGCGCCACACGGTGGACCGCATCCTGGCGGAACCCATTGCCATCCATGGGCTGGGCGATGCCGACGCCCGCATCGGCCGGGTGCTGCGCGATGTCGGGCTCGGCCCCGCCTTCCGCTTCCGCTACCCGCACCAGCTGTCGGGCGGTCAGCGCCAGCGCGTCGCCATCGCCCGCGCCCTGGTGCTGGAACCGCGGGTCCTGCTGCTCGACGAGCCGACCTCGGCTCTCGACGTGTCGGTGCAGGCGGAGATCCTGAACCTGCTGCGCCGGCTGCGGGCGGAGCATGGCCTGACGCTGGTGCTGGTCACCCACAACCTCGCCGTCGTCGCCAACCTGTGCGACCGGCTGGCGGTGATGAACCGCGGCCGTCTGGTCGAGGAGATGAGCGTGGAGGAGTTGCGCCGCGGTGCCGCGCGCCAGCCCTACACGTTGCAGCTCCTGCGCGCCAGCCAGGGCTATGACCGCGCCACGGCGGAGAGCTTCCAGGATTATGCGTGAGGGGGCGCCCTCCGCTTCGCACTCACTCGGCCGCCAGAACCTGGGCGACCATATCCGGCTGTTTTTCGATGACGCGCAGGTAGGACGCGACGGCGGCATCAGGCTCCCGCCGCCCCTGCTCCCACTCCTGCAAGGTGCGCAGCGGAATGCCGAAGCGCTCGGCGAAGGCTTCCTGCGACAGACCGGTCGAACGACGGACCCGCTTCGCCAGAGGCGGATGCCTCATGGCGGAAAGTTGCTCGTCGGTGAAAGTTTCGTGGTCGCTCATCGGGATCACCTTGGGTCTGGGATGCCGTTGCTCAAGCGTTGGCCTTGAAATAGTGGGCTGCTTCGCGTTTGTCGGCCTCCCGCACGGAAATGAATCTTACCCCTCCGCACGTTCAGTATAGGTGACGGCGTAGACCTTGCCTTTGACCATGCCCAGCGCGTTGAAGCGCTCCTCGCCATAATCCATGGACAGATCGAGAGCTTCGATCAGATCGCGGTCACGAAGGACCTCGGCCCCAAAGGACAGGTCCAAGCCGTGCTTGCGGCGATTGAGCAGATTCTTGACTGGATCGAAAGGCTCGCCCATGGAAACCAATACTACGTCATTGACGGAGTTTGTACCAGGGGGATGTCACTTCACCCCAGCCGCACCACGAACAGCTTGTCCTCCGCCCCCTTGGCGGCGGTCTTGTGATCGGCGATGGCGGCGTTGATGGCGTCGGGCGTCAGCCCATGGCTGCCGGGCGGGATCACCACGGCAACCCCGCTGGCCGCCAGCAGCGGGAAGCGCCGCACGGCGCCATAGCGGTCCTTCGCCAGGAAGCCGCCGCTGACCCTGGTTTCGGCGTCGTACAGGCTTTCGGCGTCGGAGCGGAACAGGGCCAGCAATTCCGCCAGCCGGGCAAGCACCTCGCCCTCCCCGCCGCCGCTGACGCCCAGGAAGAAGTCGTCGCCGCCGATATGGCCGGCGAAGGCGTCGGCGTCGATGGCCGCCCCGGCGCTGCCGGCCCAGGCCTTCAGCCGCTCGCTGAACATCAGGATGGCGCGGTCGCCCTGGCGGAAGCCGAAATTGTCGTTGAAGGGCTTGAAGTTGTCGAAATCCAGATAGGCCAGCACATGGCCGCGGCCCGGATCGGCCAGCGCCCCTTCGATGTGGCGCAGGATCGCCGCATTGCCCGGCAGCCGGGTCAGCGGGTTCTGGTCGGTCGCCATCGCCAGGTTGCGCTCATGCACCAGCCGCAGCAAGGCACCGCTCGACAGCACGCCGGCATAGGCGCCGCCCTCGACGATGACGATGCCGTCGGCGGCCGACTCGGTGGAGAAGGCCTCGATCACCCGGTCCAGCGGGGTGGAGATGTCGCAGACCGGCGAGCGGATCACCAGATCGTCCAGCCGGTCGCCCAGGCCGCGGTTGCGCAGCAGCTCGCCGCCGAATCGCGAATAGACGAAGCGCTTCAGGTCGCGTTCGCGGATCAGGCCGAGCGGCCGCTCATGCTCGTCGATGATCGGCGCGATGGCGGCGCTGCCGTCGCGGCGGAAATAGTCCAGCAGCTCGGTCTTGCGCGAATCGACCCGCAGCGGCGGCAGCCGTTCGATCACCTCCGACAGGCGGCGGTGCGACTCGCTGGGCTGGCGGCGATCCTTGCGGTTCAGATCCTCGACCACCGGATAGCGGTTCGGCAAAGCGGTCAGATCGACGCGCGGGCGGGCGATCAGGAAGCCCTGGGCGAAGTCGCAGCCGAGATCCCGGCAGGTGTAGAACTCGGTGACGGTCTCCACCCCCTCCGCCACGATCTGGATGCCCAGCGCATGGGCATGGCCGGCCAGCGCCGCCACCAGCGCCCGCTTGCGCGCGTCCGCGTCGATGCCGGCGATGAAGAAGCGGTCGATCTTCACATAGTCCGGCCGCGCCTCGTACAGCGTGCGCAGACCGGAATGGCCGACGCCGAAATCGTCGATGGCGATGCCGGCCCCGCTCTGGCGGAAACGGTCGACCGCCGCATCCACCGCGACGCCGCTGGGCACCGGGCGGCTTTCCGACAGCTCCAGCACGATGCCGCTGTTGCGCGAGGCGGCAGGGTCGCGGGCAAGCCAGGGCGAGTCGGGCCGGCCGATCAGCCGGGCGTCGAGGTTCAGGAACAGCTTCGCCTCGTTCCAGCCCGCCAGCGCGCGGTAGGCGGCGACCGCCTTGGCATGCAGCGCGGTCTCCACCGTCGCCAGCAGGCCGGCGGCCTCGGCGGCGTCCAGCAGTTCGCCCGCGTTGGCGAAGCCGGTGCGCTCGAACCCGCGCAGCAGCGCCTCATAGCCGTGGCAGCGGCCTGAGCGCAACTGCACGATGGGCTGGAAGGCGTAGCGCAGGGCACCGACCGCCGAGGCCCAATCGAACGATGCCGCATCACCGTCAGCGGAGCGGACGGCGTCCCATGCCGCGCCATAGGAGTCGGCGCGGTCGGTTTCCGGCCTTGCGGTTTTGGCTCCGGCTTTTGTGGTGGTCAGCACAGTCATCGCTCGGTCCGCCAGCGCCGATCGCGCATGGGGTCGGCATCCGCTTGTAACAGAGCTTGTTTGCGGTTTCATGACCGTGGGGTCAGGTTGTTGCGCAGCGCGATCATCCGCCTGGGAGCCAGGAACCGGCTCGGCCCCAAAAATCAGGTTGACTGGAAATGGAGACGCACACGGTACGGTGGAATGAACGTTGCCCGCTCCACCCACTGTCGCTATGCATGCAATGGTGGGAACCGGGCGGCGGAGTGACCACCGCCCGCGTCCCACCTACCGGGGAGCACGGAGTGGAAAAAGCACTCGTCCTCCTGGTCCTGGTGCTTCAGCTGATCAAGGCGATCCTCGATCTGCTGAAGTAACCGGACCGGACGGGGGGTGCGGTGCCAGCCGCACCCTCCTGTCCGCCAGAATATGGGCAAAATCTCCCTCCGCCGCAAGACCCAGCCCACCACCGGAACGCTCATCCGCACCGCTCCGGCTCAATCGACCCGAGAGTGATCTCCCGGTCCCGGCCGGCTTGTCCCGAATCGAATCCTCGTATCGCCGCGGCCGCCTGCGCTATAGGAAGGCCCTCCCTCGCAAAGAGGTGGTTCGGGGGGCGGTTCGGGTGAGCGGGAGGCGAGCGGGATGAAGGTCGGCATCGACATGGGGGCGACGAACGCGGGCAGCGGCGCGACGCTCGACCTGGAGGAGCTGCTGGCGACCCGTCTGCTGGTCCAGGGCAATTCCGGGTCCGGCAAGTCGCACCTGCTGCGCCGGCTGATCGAACAGAGCGCCCCATGGGTGCAGCAGGCGGTGATCGATCCGGAGGGCGACTTCGTCACGCTGGCCGAACGCTTCGGCCATGTGGTGGTGGAGGCGGACGCGCACAGCGAGGCAGCATTGCAGTCCGTCGCCGCCCGCGTGCGCCAGCACCGCGTCTCCGTCGTCCTGAACCTGGAGGGGCTGGACGCGGAAATGCAGATGCGCCACGCCGCCGCCTTCCTAGGCGGGCTGTTCGATGCCGACCGCGATTTCTGGTATCCGATGCTGGTGGTGGTCGACGAGGCGCAGCTGTTCGCCCCGTCGGCGGCCGGCGAGGTGTCGGACGAGGCGCGCAAGGTCTCGCTCGGCGCCATGACCAACCTGATGTGCCGCGGACGCAAGCGCGGTCTGGCCGGGGTGATCGCCACCCAGCGTCTGGCGAAGCTGGCGAAGAACGTCGCGGCCGAGGCGTCGAACTTCCTGATGGGCCGCACCTTCCTCGACATCGACATGGCGCGCGCCGCCGACCTCCTGGGCATGGAGCGCCGGCAGGCGGAGATGTTCCGCGATCTGGAGCGCGGCCATTTCATCGCGCTCGGCCCCGCCTTGTCGCGCCGGCCGCTGCCGCTGCGCATCGGCGCGGTGGAAACGCAAGGCCGCACCGGCAGCCCGACGCTGATGCCGCCGCCCGCCACCCCGGTGGAGGACGCCCGCGACCTGATCTTCACCACGACCGAGCCGGAACCGCCGCGCTACGTGCGCCGCCCCTCCACCTCGGCCAGCGCCGATCTGATGGCGCAGCTGGCGCGCGGCCGCGCCGCCGCCCCGCCGCCGTCCGCCGGCAGCAGCGCCGAAGCCGAGGCCGAGCAGCCCGCCCTGCTGCCGCTGGAGCCCGTGGAAACGCCGGAGCAGGCCGCCGAGCGAGAAGCCCAGTATGGCGAGGTGCTGGCCGAGGTGCTGGCCGACCCGGAGGCGCCCTACCGCTCGCTCGCCGTCCTGTACCAGGATTTCCTGGTGCGCTGCCGGGGCCGCGGGGTCGATGGCGACCGGCTGGCCCTGCCCGCCTTCCGCCGCCGTCTGGCGACCGCCCGCGCCGGGGCCGGCAACGGCGACGATCCCGCCTGGCAACGGGCGACGGAGGTCGCCGCGACGCTGGCGGAGGACATCCAGCCGGTCTTCCTGCTGCTGGCCCGCGCCGCCCTCGACCACGCCCCCTGCCCGTCCGACGCCGACGTGGCGCGTGCCTGCGGCAGCCGGTCGAAGGGGCGCGGCCGCCGCCTGCTGACCTACATGGAACAGCGCGGCTTCATCGCCAGCCGCAGCGGCCTGGGCAATACCCGCGCCATAACCCTGCCGGCGCTGGGCTGGGAAACCGCGCTGGGAGATCCCAACGCTGACGACGCGGCGGATGCATCCGACGAGGGCGGGCTGTTCGCGGCGGGGTGAACCCTCCTCAGCTCCCCGCCGGTCAGCTCCCTGTCGTCGGCGCGCTCACCGGCTTGCCGGGCTGGCCCCAGCTGGCGACGAAATCGTTCACGCCGGGGACCGCCATCATGTGCGAGTCCTTGACGTAGACGAAGCGCTTCGGCCCGAAGCCGTATTCGGTCATCGTGATGCCGGCGGAGCGGCAGCGCTGATACTCGGCCGCGCCGATCGGGCGGTCGGAGGCCACCATGTCGGGATGGTCCAGCCCGACGCCGCCGCAGAAGGCACGGAAGCCGGTGGCGGTGCCGCGGGCGTCGAGATGCGGCTTGGTGTCGGGACCGCCGGTGTATTTGGCGGCTGCCTGATCGATGGTGCCGCGCAGGGCCGGGCTGCCGACGATCCAGATGCCACGGGCCTCCGGCGGCGGCTTGGGAACGGCCGGCGGCGGCAGGGCGGCGGTCTGTTGCGGCGGCGGCGTGAGGCCCGGCATCTGGCAGCCGGCGAGCGACGCCGCAGCGGCAAGTGCGAGGGCCAGATGTTTGAAAGCCACTCTGCCGGCCGGAGCGGGAAAACGGGTCATCGGGCGTCTCTCTCCTCAAGGATCGTCATGCCGCCGGGCGGCAAGGCCCGGAGGGCTCTGACAATGAGAACGCCCCCGGCCCGCTTCAACGGCACGCCCGCCATAGGCCGATTGCCGTGTCCCGATGCGCCGCTCGCCATCCATGAACAATCGCGATAGAATAACAGGGAACAATCACCATACGGAATGTATCGCCGATGTCCCTTTCCGACCTGGAGATCGACGCGCTGCGCGCCTTCGTCACCGTGGCGGAGGCCGGTGGCTTTACCGCGGCGGCGGAGCGGCTGGGCCGCACCCAGTCGGCGATCAGCGTCAAGATCAAGAAGCTGGAGGACATGCTCGGCCGCCGGGTGTTCGAGCGCACCAGCCGGTCGCTGGCGCTGACCCATGACGGCGAAGTGCTGATGGGCTATGCCCGCCGCCTGCTGGACCTGAACGACGAGACGGTGCGCCGCTTCGCCGAACCGGCGGCGGAGGGCGAACTGCGGCTGGGCGTGGCCGAATATTTCCTGTCCGATCATCTGCCCCATGTGCTGCGCCGCTTCGCCAAGCTGCATCCGCGGCTGCACATCGACGTGCGGGTGGGCATGTGCAGCGATCTGGTCTCGGCCCTGGATGGCGGCGAACTGGACCTCGTCATCTCCCGCCGCGATGCCGGCGACACCCGCGGCCGGGCCATCTGGACCGAGCCGATGCGCTGGATCGCCGCCCCCGGGCTGGAGATCCCGGCCGACGGCCCGCTGCCCTTCTGCGCCCTGCCGGCGCCCTGCGTCTTCCGCAACCGCGGACTGGCGGCGCTGGGCGAAACCGGACGGTCCTGGCGGGTGGTCTATACCAGCGCCAGCGTCATGGGGGTGCAGGCCGCCGTCCGCGCCGGGCTGGGGGTGGCGGTGCTCAGCGAATCCTCGGTGCCCGACGGCGTGCGCCGGCTGGGGGTTGAGGACGGACTGCCCGAACTGGGCGATGTCGAGATGGCGATTTTCGGCGAGACGCCGCGCAACCGCCGCCTCGCCGAACCGCTGGTCGGCTTCATCGTGGAAAGCCTGGCGGCGATGCGCCCGGCCCGCCCGCCGCTCGCCCTGGCCGGCTGAAAGGGCGGGCCGGAAGACGCGGATCAGAAGCCTTCCAGCACCACCTTGCCGCGGGCCTTGCCGGATTCGATCAGGGCATGGGCCTTGCGCAGGGTGGCGGCGTCGATGCGGCCCAGCGTCTCGGTCAGGGTGGTGCGCAGCGTGCCGGCATCGACCAGCCGCGACACTTCGGTCAGCAGCGCGTGCTGGGCGATCATGTCGTCGGTCTGGAACAGCGGCCGGGTGAACATCAGCTCCCAGTGCAGCGAGACGCTCTTGCGCTTCAGCAGGCGGACGTCGATGGGCTCCGGATCGTCGATCAGGCCGATATGACCCTGCGGCGCCACCAGCTCGACCAGATCCTGGAAATGGCGGTCGGTCGCGTTGGTGGAAAAGACGTAATCGACACCGGCCAGCCCCAGAGCCTTCACCTGTTCCGCCATCGGCCGGCTGTGGTCGATCACGTCATGGGCGCCCAGGTCGCGCACCCAGTCGGCGGTCTCGGGACGCGACGCGGTGGCCAGCACCCGGACCTTGCTCAGCCGGCGGGCCAGCTGGATGGCGATGGAGCCGACGCCGCCGGCCCCGCCGACGATCAGCAGCGACTTGCCTTCGCCCGCATTTTTCCCGTCGCCATCCCGCGGCAGGCCCAGCCGGTGGAACAGCATCTCCCAGGCGGTGATGGCGGTCAGCGGCAGGGCGGCGGCCTCGGCGACGCTCAGGCTGGCCGGACGGGCGCCGACGATGCGCTCGTCGACCAGATGATATTCGCTGTTGGTGCCGGGCCGGTCGATGGAGCCGGCATAGAACACCGCGTCGCCGGGACGGAACAGCGTCACGTCCGGCCCGACCGCCTCGACGATGCCGGCGGCATCGAAGCCCAGGACGCGCAGGTCGCCCTCGGTCGGCAAGGCGTTGCGGCGGACCTTGGTGTCCACCGGGTTGACCGACACCGCCTCCACCCGGACCAGCAGGTCGCGGCCGGTGGGGGCCGGGCGGTCGATCTCGACGTCGATCAGCGCGCCGGCATCGGCGATGGGCAGGGACTTGCGGAAACCAACGGCTTTCATGATCGCCTCGTCTTCTGAATGGGTCTTCTGAAGGGGGATGAAGTCGAGACACAGGATGGCGGCGCCGCTCCGATATGTGAAATTCATAGTTCTTGTTTCACCCATCGGATTCCGGGATGGACGCAGCCTCGGCCGAACGGCTTCGAGACTCATGACGCCAAAGAGGTATGGAATAGCCGGGCGGGCTGCGGTGTTCGTACAGATGATCGGCCTCACCGTCGAAGCCGGTCCGTCGTCAGACAGGAAGCACGGCCATGCCAACCAATCGTCTCCGGATCCTGACCGCCCTGCTCCTGGCTGCGGGGGGTGCCGCCCTGACCGGCTGCGTCGCCTACGATCCCTATTATCCCGCCTACCGCGAGCCAGTGGTGGTCCCGCCGCCGACCGTCTATGCCGTGCCGCCGCCGGTGGTGGTCGGGCCGGGCTATTACCGCCGCCCCTGGAACGACCACTGGCACGGCGACCGCGGCTGGGGCCCGGGACGCGGCTGGGGCCCCGGCAGGGGACCGCGCGGCTGGCGCTGATCGGGGGAAGCCGACGGACCTCAGACGGCTTTGGCCGGCACACCGTCGCTGCAGTTGCGCAGCACCAGCACGGTGTGGTCGTCGTCGCTCACCGCACCGTCGCGCAGCAGAACCAGCGCCGCCAGCGCCGGCTCGACCCCGTGCAGGTCGCGGTGGATGAACAGGGCGGGCAGCCGGGCGCACCCGCCGGTGTAGAGCACGACATGCTCCCCCGGTGCCCAGCGCAGATGGACCGAGGCGGGGGCCAGCGGGTTGAAACCGATCATCGCCCAGCGGGCGCCGAGCGCCGTGATCTCCTGCCGGCGCACCACCGCCCCGGCCAGGGTGCCGAGCGCCGTATAATCCACCGCACCGGCATCGAAGCGCAGGACCGCGACGGCCGACCGCCCGATCCGCGTCAGGGTCCGGTCGTGGGACAGCCCCAGTTCGGGCCGCCCCTTCAGGTCGCGCCGGATGGCGTTGACCACGACGGGAGCCGGCAGCCCCGGCACCGTGGCGGCGACCACCGCCTCCATCTGCCGCACCACGGCGGGCGTCATCATTGTGGGGGGTTGCGCGCCGAGAATTTGCGGGGCGCCGCTTTGACCCTTGCCGTCCTCCGCAGCGGAAGCGGCGGCCGTATCGCCGTCGACCATCAAGGCGAGGCCGCAGGGGCCGTCCCCGCCACGGGCGGGGGCACAACTGACGAACCAATGGTCGATGAAGGGACCGCCGCGCGCGACTTCGCCGCCGCTCCGCTCGACCGTCACCGCCCCGGCCTGGGCCAGGGCGCCGGCCGGCGGCGCATCGTCCGCGCCCGGCCGCAAAACACGGGCCAGCAGCGCGAGCCCGATGCCCGGCGTGGCATGAAGATGGAACCGGTCGGCCTCGCCGCGAACGGAGTCCAGCACCGCGTCGAGCGCGGGGAGAACACCATCCGGCAGTGACGGCTTCAGCGCGACGGTGGCGGGATCGCGGTCATAGGCCAGGCATTCGACGCCGGCCCCGCTGCGCATCCGCGCAATCAGAATGGTCCCGTCCGGCCGGCCAAGAGCATAGTCGGCCACCATGGCCACCAGCCGGTCCAGCCGGGCCGCCTCGTCCACCGGCAGCACCCCGTCGGCCCGTTCCGCCGCGATCCGACGCGCCGTGGCGATGTCGTCGGGCGACGCCACGGCAATGCGACGGTGACCATGATCGGGGAACATAGAACCGCTCCTGTCAGCGCTCTGGTTGCTCTTCCCCGGAACTTTACAATCCTCTTCCGGTCAAGCCCACGGAAAGCACTCGCCGGCCTGCAATTTTCGACCGGCCGTGTCCGACGGAGCCGCAATCCGGCAAGGACGGCGGCCCGCAAAAGACGGCCCCCGGGGATGGCGGCATCAGGATGCCGCCACCTCCATCAATGCGACCGGCTGGCGGATGGACATGGGATGCGGCAGGTCGCGGGCGCGCAGCAGCTCCGCCGACTCCCAGAGGCGGCCCAGGCCGACGATGGAGCGGCAGGCGGTCTTTTCCATGATGCGGGCGCGGTGGACCTCCACCGTCTTGATGCTGATGCCCAGTTCCCAGGCAATGGTCTTGCTCTGCTTGCCCTCGACGATCAATTCCAGAACCTCCGACTCGCGGCGGCTCAGCAGGGCGAGCCGGCGGACGGCGTCGCGGCTGCGGTCGCGCTGCTGGGCATGCGGGCTGCCGGACGCCAGGCAGGCGCGCAGCCGCTCCAGGAAGGCCGGGATGGCGAAGGGGCGGGCGATGCAGTCGACCGCGCCGGCCTTCATCGCGGCGACGGCGGCGTCGACATCGCCCTGTTCGGTCATCACCAGGACCGGCAGGTCGTGGCCATGCAGCGAGGCCTCGGCCATGAACTCCATGGCGGTCATGTCCGGCAGATCGCTGCGCAGGACGATGCAGGAGGACCCGGTGCCCAGCACGGCCAGCGCATCGGCGGCGGTGCTGTGGACACGGCAGGCGATGCCGACCGCGCCCAGCGCCCGCGAAAGCGTGCTGCGCGACATCAGGTCGCCGTCGACGATATGAACGAGGCAAGTGGTTTGCGAATAAACGGGCGCGGAAATTTGCAGGGGCATCTTGGGACCTCCACCACATCGGGCCGGCGAACAGCGCCGGCTCTCCAGACGGGCGCTCCGTTTCCGAACCGCCGCCATGACCGACATTTTAGCGGTCATCCCTTATTGACCGCTGCAATCGCGAGGGATAGCGGACATGTCTAAAAGGATACCAGGGATACTACACCGGCGAAAACCCCAACAAGAACGCCGATCAATGCGCTATCCCACGGGACACCCCGAAACCAAACGGCGAAGACCGCAAGTATTTTCGCCAACTCTGCACCCAGACAACCTATCCGCCGACAGGTGGCGCTGGCCAAACTTTATCACAAGACAAGCAAAGCCATCCCGTTCGTTTGTTATGATCGCCGGGTTCAAAAATTATCTTCGCAGGGGTTTAACGTTCCGCGCAGCCTTCCCGGCTGCAACCCTGTTGCCACTCAGGCGCGGCGGCGGGTCGCCAGGAGGATGCCGGCGGCGATCAGGGCAATGCCGATCCCATGGTAGAGGTGCGGCTGCTCGCCCAGGAACAGGATGGCCAGCAGGCTGCCGAAGACCGGCACCAGATGGATGGCGAGGCCGGCGGTGTTGGGACCGAGAAGCTCCACCGCCCGGTTGAAGCAGAGATAGGCGGCGATGGACGGGAACAGCACGGTGTAGCCGACCGCCAGCAGCGTGATGCCGCTGGCCTGGACCGGATGGCCGCCCAGGCTCTCCCAGACATAGAAAGGCAGCAGCTCCACCGCGCCGATGGCGAAGGTGACGACGACGAAGCTCAGCCCGTGGATCGCCGGCCGGCGGCGCAGCAGCGTGGTGTAGGCGGCATAGATCACCACCGCCGCCAGCATCCAGACGTCGCCGGCATTCAGCTCCAGCCCCAGCAGGGTTCCCGGATCGCCGTGCGAGATCAGGGTCATCGCGCCGACCAGCGAGACGGCGATCCCCACCCCCTGCATCGCCCCGATCCGGTCGCGGAACAGGACAAGGCTCATCAGCACGATCATCACCGGCATCGACGACTGCAGCATCACGCAGTTCAGCGCGGTCGTCGTGTTGAGCGCGATGTATTGGAGAGTGTTGTAGATGCCGATGCCGAGCGTGCCCAGCAGCAGCACGCTCTTCCACCGCGCCAGGATCGGCGTGATGTCGTGGCGCAGATGCGGCCAGGCGAAGGGCAGCACCACCAGCATGCCCAGGAACCAGCGCCAGAAGGCCAGCCCGATGGGCGGCACCGACCCGGCGACCGCACGCCCCAGGACCGCGTTGCCCGCCCAGAACAGGGGCGGCAGCATCATCAGCAGCCAGGCCTGATCGGCGAGACGGGATCCCTTGACGGAGGCGGTGCGGTCGGCGGGCATGGCGCTGTCCCGTGCGTTCAGCTGCGGCGGCGGGGCGAGGCGAAGACGCTCGCCGCGGTCACGGCGGCGCTGCGGTCGTTGCTGTCCTCGGCGCGGAAGACGCTTGCGCGGGCTTCGCGGCGGGGATGGCGCGGCGCGTCCTCGCGGCCTTCACCCCGGCCTTCGCGGCCTTCGCGGCCCTCGCGGGCAGGCTTGACGGGCTGGCGCAGCTCGGCGTCGAGTTCGGCGATGCGCTTGACCAACGCTTCACGGATGGCGGGGGCCGCGTGGGCTTTCAGCGTCGCCACCTGCTCCTTGAGCTGAACCAGCTGGCGCTGCTTCTGCTCGCGGGTGCGCTTGATGGCGACGTTGTCGGAATGCTGGCCCTCGAAGGAGCGCATGGAACAGGCCCTCGTTTAAAAATACGGAAGTCAGGAGGCCGGCGCCCCACGCTGGGGTGCCCGGCAAGAGAGGGGCGGATTATTGGGAGGCGACCGCGGCAAAGCAAGGCGGACTTGGCCTTGACTTTTCAGGGTTGGGGCGTTTCGGGAACAAGGTGGCACTCCGCCTCCCTCCCCGCCATCCGGGCAAAGGAAAAGGGCGCCCCCTTGCGGAGGCGCCCCTTTCCGAACCGAAGGACGGTCGGACGTCAGGCTATCAGAAGCCCATGTCGTCCATGCCGCCCATGCCGCCCGGCATGCCGCCCGGAGCAGCCTTCTTCTCCGGCTTCTCGGCGATCATCGCCTCGGTGGTGATCAGCAGGCCGGCGATCGAGGCCGCATCCTGCAGGGCGGTGCGAACCACCTTCACCGGGTCGATGATGCCGGCGGCGACCAGATCGGTGAACTCACCCTTCTGGGCGTCGTAGCCGAAGTTGGCGTCGGACTGGTCGAGCAGCTTGCCGACCACGATCGAACCGTCGGTGCCGGCGTTGTAGGCGATCTGACGGACCGGGGCCTGCAGGGCGCGACGGATGATGTCGATGCCGACGCGCTGCTCGTCGTTGATCGGGGTCAGGGCGTCCAGGGCCTTGGTGGCGTACAGCAGGGCGGTGCCGCCGCCGGCGACCACACCCTCTTCCACCGCGGCGCGGGTGGCGTGCATCGCGTCGTCAACGCGATCCTTGCGCTCCTTCACCTCGACCTCGGTCGCACCGCCGACGCGGATGACGGCGACGCCACCGGCCAGCTTGGCCAGACGCTCCTGCAGCTTCTCGCGGTCGTAGTCCGAGGTGGTCTCCTCGGCCTGGGCGCGGATCTGGCCGCAACGGGCTTCGATGTCGGCCTTCTCGCCGGCGCCGTCGACGATGGTGGTGGTCTCCTTGGAGATCACGACCTTCTTGGCGGTGCCCAGCATGTCGAGCGTGACGTTCTCAAGCTTGATGCCGAGGTCTTCGGAGATGACCTGGCCGCCGGTCAGGATGGCCATGTCCTCCAGCATCGCCTTGCGGCGGTCGCCGAAGCCCGGAGCCTTGACGGCGGCGATCTTCAGGCCGCCGCGCAGCTTGTTCACGACGAGCGTGGCCAGCGCCTCGCCCTCGATGTCCTCGGCGATGATCAGCAGCGGACGCGAGGACTGGACGACGGCTTCCAGAACCGGCAGCAGCGGCTGCAGGCCCGACAGCTTCTTCTCGTGCAGCAGGATGAAGGGGTTTTCGAGGTCCGCGACCATCTTGTCGGCGTTGGTCACGAAGTACGGCGACAGGTAGCCGCGGTCGAACTGCATGCCCTCGACGACGTCCAGCTCGGTGTCCAGGCTCTTGGCCTCTTCAACCGTGATGACGCCTTCGTTGCCGACGCGCTCCATCGCCTGGGCGATCATCTTGCCGATCTCGGCTTCGCCGTTGGCGGAGATGGTGCCGACCTGGGCGATCTCGTCGTTGGTCGTGACCTTCTTGGCGCGGCCCTGGATGTCGGCGACGACGGCGGCGACGGCGATGTCGATGCCGCGCTTCAGGTCCATCGGGTTCAGGCCGGCGGCGACCTTGGTCACGCCTTCGCGGACGATGGCCTGGGCCAGGACGGTGGCGGTGGTGGTGCCGTCACCGGCCAGATCGTTGGTCTTCGAGGCGACCTCGCGGACCATCTGGGCGCCCATGTTCTCGAACTTGTCGGCCAGCTCGATTTCCTTGGCGACCGACACGCCGTCCTTGGTGATGCGCGGAGCGCCGAAGGACTTCTCGATCACGACGTTGCGGCCCTTCGGGCCCAGCGTGACCTTCACGGCGTCGGCGAGGATGTCAACGCCACGCAGCAGCTTTTCGCGCGCGGAGGGGCCGAACTTGACGTCTTTGGCAGCCATGTCTCGATTCCTTGTAACGTGTAAATTTCGAAGGGTACGGGCGGAGGACTTAGGCCTCGATGACGCCCATGATGTCGGATTCCTTCATGATCAGGTAATCGACGCCTTCGATCTTCACTTCGGTGCCCGACCACTTGCCGAACAGGATGCGGTCGCCGGCCTTGACGTCCAGCGCCACGACCTTGCCCGACTCGTCACGGGCGCCCGGGCCGACGGCGATGATCTCGCCTTCCTGCGGCTTTTCCTTGGCCGTGTCGGGGATGATGATCCCACCCTTGGTCTTGGTGTCGGACTCCAGACGCTTGACGACGACGCGGTCGTGCAGCGGGCGGAACTTCATGGAATGCCTCCTTGGATCAAGGCTTGTTTCTGACTGACGGGAATTGGCGCGGGCGGCGGCTGTTAGCACTCCAGCCCGGCGAGTGCCAGACAGCTAATCGAAGCGGATTGTGGATTCAAGAGGCTCGTTTCGGAATTTGCCGCAAATGCCTGCAACCCGCATTCGTGGATGGCAATATCTCATTGATTCCAAATCATATTTCCTCATTGCGCCACACAGCCGGCGCGGGCAAATTTCTTCGAACGGTCACAGAAGAAGCCGACCCTTCCGACAGCGGACGCATCGCCCGGACAGCGAAAGGACGGAACCGACCACCGGCAGCCCCACCCGCTCCTCCCAACCGCCCCCTCGCCTTCCGCACGTCACGCCTGTGATTGCCGTCACAGCGCCATCCGCCGGAATTTCCTAAAATTTTAGAGAAATCGGCACTGGAGCGGTGGAGGGCGCGATGATGGCGAAGCGGCAGGCGGACGGCTGGACCGGGACTCATGCGGCCGACCGCCTCCAATACAAGCGGCCGGCCCGAATCGCCTCCGCTCCGGGATCGGGCAAGCGGGCACGGTGGCGGGATCACGAGAGCCGCCTTGTGGAGGTTCTGCTGGAGTTCACCACCATCGCCGGCCTGTTCGCCCTGCTGTTCGCCCTGTTCGTGCTGTTCGGCGCCGCCCAGACCCTGTCGCCCTGAGTCTTTCATACTCAGTCTTTCATACTCAGTCTTTCACCCTCAGTCTTTCGCCCCGACCTCGCGCTCGTTTCTCCTGCTGCGGAGTTCCCGCGGCCATGTTTCTACAATTCGCGACAAATTGAAATCCACACTCCCGCCTTGCGCGAATTCCGCATAGGATCGCCGCCGATACGGGCGGCACCATCCTGCCCGGCGCGCCAAACGGGAGTTTTCATCCATGACCACCCAGCCGGTCTGCCAAGCCGCGGTCGATCTTGTGAAGCATTTCGAAGGCCTCTACCTCAACGCCTATCTGTGCCCGGCCGGCGTTCCCACCATCGGTTACGGCCATACCGCCGGCGTGACGATGGGGCAGACCATCACGGTGGAGCAGGCCGACGCCTTCCTCGCCTCCGACCTGGCGCAGGCGGCCGGCCATGTCGACGCCCTGGTGAAGGTGCCGTTGAACGAGGACCAGCGCGGCGCGCTGGCGTCCTTCGTCTTCAATCTCGGCGCCGGCAGCCTGCAAAGCTCGACCCTGCTGAAGCTGCTGAACGAGGGCGATTATGCCGGCGCCGCCGGCCAGTTCGGCCGCTGGGTCTATGCCACGGTGAACGGCACGCCGACCAAGCTGCCGGGCCTCGTCGCCCGCCGCGCGGCGGAGGAGGCGCTGTTCCAGAGCCAGACCGCCCAGCCGAAGGACGGCGTGACCACCGCGGACGGCACCCCCTGATCCAGAGGCGATCCGGGCCTCATCCGGCAGACCCGATCCGGCAGGCGCCGGGCACGAGCCGTTTGACGGGACGGGATGTTCGCCCCACATTTGCGGACATCCCACCGCCGTGCTCCGGAATGCCGCCTTGACCGCCTTTGCCTCCGACAGCCTCGCCGCCGCCACCCGCCCCAACCCGAACCGGCCCATCGCCGTCTGGCTGCTGGTCTGCGCCGCCATGGTGCTGGCCATGGCCGTGATCGGCGCCATCACCCGGCTGACGGAATCCGGCCTGTCGATGGTGGAATGGAAGCCGCTGATCGGCATCCTGCCGCCGCTGTCCTCGGCGGAATGGAACCGGGTCTTCGACCTGTACAAGGCGACGCCGGAATTCCGCATCTACAACAGCCACATGGATCTGGCCGGCTTCCAGTCGATCTTCTGGTGGGAGTGGTTCCACCGGCTGTGGGGCCAGTTGATCGGCTTCGTTTTCCTGATCCCCTTCCTGCGTTTCTGGATGCAGGGCCGCATCTCGTCGGAGCTGTGGCCGAAGCTGGCCGGGCTGTTCCTGCTGGGCGGGCTCCAGGGCGGCATCGGCTGGTTCATGGTGAAGAGCGGGCTGGTCGATTCGCCGAACGTCAGCCATTACCGGCTGGCCCTGCATCTCAGCACCGCCATCCTGATCTACGCCCTGCTTCTGCGCACGGCGCTGGGCCTGCTCGATCCGCTGCCGATGGCGGGCTGGCGGCCGGAATCGGCGTCCTTGCGCCGTCACACCCGCTGGGCGCTGGGGCTGGTCGCCGCCACCATCGTCTGGGGCGCCTTCGTCGCCGGGTCGGATGCCGGCTTCGCCTACAACAGCTTCCCGCTGATGAACGGCCACTGGATCCCGCCGGAGGTCGACACGCTGACCCCCTGGTGGCTCAACCCGGTCGAGAACACCGCGGCGATCCAGCTGATCCACCGCTCGCTGGCGATCCTGACCGGCGTGGTCGTCCTGGTGCTGGCCGCCCGGGTCCTGAACGCCCGCCTGCCGGGGCGCGCCGGCCGCGCGGCGCTGGCGTCGGGCGCCATGGTCCTGCTGCAGATCGCGATGGGCGTCGCCACACTGCTGACCGTGGTGTGGACGCCCATCGCCGCCGCCCATCAGGCCGGCGCCATTCTGGTGGTGTCGATGCTGGTCTGGCTGCTGTTCGAACTGCGGCCGGTGGGGCGCGGATGATGCGCGCCTGATCCTTGCCGGTGTGCGGGCACGGCCGGCAAGATCTACACGGATTGCACGGATTTAAGCACGGATTACACGGATTTTTCGATGACTTGCCAAAGCGGATGCTTCTCCGGCAGGCATAAGCCTTGCGGAGAAACATCCGTGAAATCCGTGTCTTAATCCGTGAAATCCGTGGAAAATTCCTCAAACACCCCCGCACCCTGCAAAAGCGCGAGCGCCCGCGTCACGCCCCTTCGGCCAGATCGTACATCGCGTCGATGTCGGCGATCAGAACCTTGTTGCCTTCCTGGAGCGAGATCACGCCGGCGGTCTTCAGCTGGGTGAAGGTGCGGCTGACGGTTTCCGTGGTCAGGCCCAGATAGTCGGCGATGTCGGCCCGGCTCATCGGCACGAAGACCGGGTTTTCCTTGTGGCCGCGGCGGGCGGCGCGCTGCGACAGCATCAGCAGGAAGGAGCAGATCTTCTCCTTCGCCGTCTTGCGGCCGAGCAGGAGCATCTGGTCCTGCGCGGCGGCCAGCTCGTTCGACGCCATCGAGAACAGGCGCCGCTGCATCTTGGGGAATTCCTCCAGCAGCGCATCGATCTTCTTGCGCGGGAAGCGGCAGAGCGAGGCGCTGGTCACCGATTCGGCGGTGTAGGCATAGCTGTCGTTGACCGCCAGCCCAAGGAAATCGCCGGTCACCAGGAATCCGGTGATCTGGCGGCGCCCGTCCGGCAGCAGCTTGTACAGCTTCACCGTCCCGGAGGTGACGTTGTAGAGCGCATCGGATGCGTCGCCCTCGGCGAACAGGGTGTGGCCGGCATCGATGCGCACATTCTGCAGAATGTCGGCAAGACGGCGCAATTCCTCGGGTTCCAGCGCGGCGCACACCGTCAGGCTGCGCACGGGACAGGCCCCGCAGGGATTCATTTCCGTCGCAGCGCTCTTTTCCCGAGCGCGAACCGTATCAAAAGGTGGCATGGAGGAACCCAGCCTTTCATTCCGCATGGGCCCATATTGGTGGCAATCGCTCAGAATCGCAACCTTGCACGCATACAACCTTTTCTATGCCCATACGGGATTTGGCACTATTGCCCGCGGACGGCCTCCGCCGGCTTGGCCGGCTCGCCGCCCGCACGGGGTGCCGCCGGCAGATCGTCGTCGAACAGGACGCGGTGGGCCGCCCCGTCCAGATCGTCAAACTGGCCGGACTTCAGCGCCCACAGAAAGGCCGCCAGCCCCAGCCCGCCCAGGCTCAGCGCGATCGCGATCAGATAGAGAAGCTCGTCCATCACCCGAATCCTTACCCGGCAGTTCCCGAACGGCGATGTCCCGCACGGGAAGATCCTTGACGACGGCGCCGCGGGCCAGCCGCAGCGCGTTCAGAATGACGATCAGCGACGACGACGACATCGCCAGCGCCGCCAGCAGCGGCGTCAGCATGCCGCCCATCGCCAGCGGAACGGCGCACAGGTTATACACCAGGGCGATCCCGAAATTCTGCCTGACCAGACGGCCGGACCGGCGGGAAACCTCCACCGTCTCGACGATCGGGCGCAGCAGCCGGCCCTGGAACACCACGTCGGCCGCGGTCTGGCTGACATCCACCGCGGTGGACGGCGACATCGACACCGCGGCGGCGGCCAGCGCCGGGGCGTCGTTCAGCCCGTCGCCGACCATCAGCACGGTGCGGCCCTGCCCGGCCAGTTCGGCCAGCGCCGCGGTCTTGTCGGCCGGCGTCTGTTCGGCCCGCCAGTCGGCGATGCCGAGCCGCTCCGCCACGGCCGCCACCGCACCGCGGCGGTCGCCCGACAGCAGCTTCACCTCCAGCCCGCGCGCCTTCAGCGCCGCCACCACTGCGGCGGCGTCGGGGCGCGGGGCGTCGAGGAAGACGATCCGCCGCGGCTCCTCGCCCGGACGGGCCAGCCACAGCTCCGGGCCGGCGGCGTCCTCCGCCTCCAGCGGCGCGCCGGTGAAGCGGCGGCTGCCCAGCCGCACCTCGCCGTCCGCCGTCTGCAGGGACAGGCCGGCACCGGCGATCTCGCGCACGCCTGCGGCCACCGGCACCTCGGGGGCTGCGGCGGCCAGCGCGCGGGCCAGCGGGTGGCGGCTGGCCGCGGCGAGCGAGGCCGCCAGCGCCAGATCCTCCACCGACAGCCCCTCCGCCGATAGCCCGTCGAGCTGCGGCACCGGGCGCCCTTCGGTCAGGGTGCCGGTCTTGTCGAACACCACCGTGTCGATGGCGGCGAGCCGCTCCAGCGCGGTCGGGCTCTTCAGCAGCGTGCCCTGGCGCATCAGCCGGCCGCTGGCGATCACCTGCACCACCGGCACCGCCAGCGCCAGCGCGCAGGGGCAGGTGATGATCAGCACGGCGATGGCGTTCATCAGCGCGTCCTGCCACACCACCCCGCCCAGCAGCATCCAGCCGGCGAAGGTGGTCAGCGCGGTCAGATGGACGACTGGGGCATAGAGGCGGGACACCCGGTCGGCGATGGCGACATATTTGGCGCGGCCCTGTTCCGCCACTTCCATCAGCCGGACGATCTCGGCCAGCAGCGTGCCCTCGCCCACCGCGGTGACGGTCAGGCGCAGGGGTGCGGTCAGGTTGAGGGTGCCGGCGAAGACCTGATCGCCCGGCCGCGCGGTGCCCGGCACCGTCTCGCCGGTGATCAGGCCGGTGTCGAGGTCGGACACGCCGTCGGACACCCGGCCGTCGACGGGGATGCGCTCGCCGGCCGCGACCAGGATGACGGTGCCGGGGACGACCTGCTCCGGCGCCACCACGGCGCTGGTACCGTCGGCGTTCAGGATGGTGACGGCGTTGGCGCGCAGGCCCAGCAGCTGTTCGGCCGCCGACCGCGCCCGGCCGCGCGCCCGCTGGTCGAGATAGCGGCCGACCAGCAGGAAGAACAGCAGCATGACGCCGCCGTCGAAATAGGCATGCTCGCCGCTGTGGATGGTCTCGAACAGGCTCATGCCGGTGGCGAGCAGCACGCCGATGGTGATCGGCACATCCATGTTGGTGCGGCCATGACGCAGGGCCGACAGCGCCGAGCGCGCGAAGGGACGCAGCGCATAGGCGATGGCCGGCATGCAGATCAGCGCCGAAATCCAGTGCATCAGGTCGCGGGTGGCGGTGCCCATGCCCTGGCTGTGGCCGGCCCAGACCGACACCGACAGCAGCATGACGTTGCCCATGGCGAAGCCCGCCACCGCCATGGCGCGCAGCAGCTCCTTCTCGCTCTTCGCCTGGGCGCCGCCCAGCCGGTCGGGGTCGAAGGGAACGGCGCGGTATCCCAGCTGGGCCACGGTGCCGACCACCGCGTTGGCGTCGGTCGCCTCCGGCGTCCAGCGCACGGTCAGCCGGCGCGTGGTCATGTTCATGCGGGCCTGGGCGACGCCCGGCTGGCGGTTGAGCGCCGATTCGATCAGCCAGACGCAGGCCGCGCACTGCATGCCGTCGACCATCAGGTGCAGGCTGCGGCTGCCGTCCTGCTCGTCGCGGGCATGCGGCTCGTAATCGACCGCCGGGGCATCGTCGGGACGCAAGGGGCGGGCGGTGGGATCGACGCTGCGGCGCTCATAGTAGCGCTCCAGCCCCAGCCCGCGGACAAGGTCGTAGGCGGCGGCGCAGCCGGTGCAGCAGAACGGCCCGGCGCCATCGCCGGCAGTGAGGCCGCCAATTGCCGCGTTACCGGCCTGCGCGCCCTCGCCCAGCTCTTGTCCGCAATGGAGGCAGACGGTCATCTCGACATCACCCTGACTGTCCCGGTCGCGGCGCCTTCGTTCGCCGCCCTCACTGCACCCAGACGCGCTTCCGGTCCTGATAGTCGCCGGTGGCGTGGGTGATGACGAATCGCATGTCCCACTGGCCTTCCAGATCCAGCTCCACCGGGGCGCCATAGCGGCCCTCGCCCAGATAGGGCAGCGACAGGGTCTTGTCATGACCCTCGGAGATCGGACGGATCATCGTCACGGTGACGGCGGCGTCCTTCAGGATCTGGCCCTGCTTGTCGCGGACGGTGATGGCGATCACGCCCTTGCGCGGTTCGGTGCTGGTGAAGTCCGGCTGGACCTGCCAGCCGCGTTCCGCCTGGGCGCGGGCTCCGGCCAGATCGTTGTTGTAGCCGAGCCCTTTGATGAAGTGGTTCTCGGTCTCGATCCCGGTCCAGCTCGACACCGCGAAATGGACCATCACCCCGTTCACCGCCAGGACGACCATGAAGACGCCGACGAAGATCCAGGGGATGTACCATCCCGGCTGGCGCGGCGCCTTCAGGCGTTTCGGCGGGAGGGGGCGGTTTCCGGTGGTGGTGCTGATGCTCATGTCGCTGGCTGCCCTTCGACTGGTCGGCGGCGTTTGATAAGCGGTGTCTGGTCGCGGGAACTATGGCGACCGATTGCCGCAGCTACATTGCGATGGATCAAATGACAGGAAGTTAACGAAACCGCCGGCCCGCCCCATGTCCCGCAAAGAAAAAGGCGCCGGGGAGTGACCTCCCCGACGCCCTTTCCGGCCGGTTCCGCAATGGTCCGCCCGGGCTTCGGCTTACTTGCCGCCGCCCAGGTTGTGGACGTAGACGGCCAGCGACTTGATCGTCGCGTCGTCCAGCCGCTTGGACCAGGCCGGCATGACGCCGGCGCGGCCGTTGGTCACCGTCTCGACCAGCGTCTGCTTGTCGCTGCCATAGAGCCAGTTGGCCTGCTTCAGCGGCGGAGCGCCGACACCGTCGACACCGGCGGCAACCGAACCCTGGGCCGCGTCGCCATGGCAGGCGGCGCAGTTCTCGTCATAGACGGCCTTGCCCTTGGCGGCCTTGCCCGCATCGGCGGTCTTGCCGTTCAGCGACAGCACATAGTCCGTGACCTGATCGATCTGGTCGCGGTTGAGGATGCCGTCCTTGCCGAAGGCGGTCATGCCGACGTTCGGCGTGCCGCGGGTGTCGCCGTCATCCGAACGGATGCCGTGCTGGATGGTCTTGTAGATGTCGGCCGAGGAGCCGCCCCACAGCCACACGTCGTCGGCCAGCGTCGGGAAGCCCTTGGCACCCTGGCCGCCGGCGCCGTGGCAGGCGGCGCAGTTCTCGTTGAAGTAGGACCGGCCGCCGGCCATCGCGAAGCCCAGCAGGTCCTTGTCCTTCTGGATTTCGTCGACCGACTTGGCGGCGATGGCGGTCAGGAACTTGGCCTGGCCGGCCTTCGCCTCCGCCATCCTGGTGTCCAGCTCCTCGCGCTGGGAATATCCCAGGATGCCCTTCGTGTAGGTCTTGCCCAGCGGCCAGGCCGGGTAGAACACGTAGTACACCATCGCCCAGGCGATGCAGACGTAGAAGAGATACAGCCACCACTTCGGCAGCGGATTGTTCAGCTCGCGCAGTCCATCCCACTCGTGGCCGGTGGTCTCGACGCCGGACAGCTCGTCCTTGTAATTCTGTGCCATGGTCTAAAGCTCCTGACCATCATCCTTGAGCGGGATCTGGGCGGCGTCGTCGAAGGTGCGGCGGTTGCCGGGCCACATGGCGTAAACCAGGATGCCCGTCAGCAGCAGCATCAACCACACCGTCCAGAAGGACCGAAGCATCACCGTGATCGAATCCAAGTCCATGGATTCCTCCCCCGATTACTGCTGCAGCTGCTTGGACTGGTACTTGGTGAAGTCCACCATGGTGCCCAGCACTTGCAGGTAGGCGACGAGAGCGTCCATTTCGGTGACGGTCTTTTCGCCGGTGAAGTTCGCGACCACGGCCTTCGGGTAGCGCTTCATCAGCCCGGCGGTGTCGCCGTCGGGGTTCTTCTGCGCTTCCAGGTCGGCCTTGGCGTTGGCGATCTGCTCGTCGGTGTAGGGAACGCCGACGATCTTCAGGGTCTTCAGGTGATCGGCGATGTCGCCGTAGCTCAGCGGACGCTCCTTCATCCAGCCGTAGGTCGGCATGATCGACTCCGGAACGACCGCGCGCGGGTTCACCAGATGGGCGACCTGCCAGGCGTTGGAGTATTTGCCGCCGACGCGGGCCAGATCGGGACCGGTGCGCTTGGAGCCCCACTGGAACGGATGGTCGTACATCGACTCCGCCGCCAGCGAGTAGTGGCCATAGCGCTCGACCTCGTCACGGAACGGACGGATCTGCTGGCTGTGGCAGTTGTAGCAGCCTTCGCGCAGGTAGATGTTCTGCCCGGCCAGTTCGAGCGGGGAGTAGGGACGGACCCCCTCCACCTTCTCGATGGTCGATTCGATGGTGAAGAGCGGGACGATCTGAACCAGACCGCCGATCGACACGGTGATCAGCACGAGCACGATCAGCAGAAGGGTGTTCCGCTCGATCAGGTCGTGGCTGAAGCCCTTTTTATCCTGAGCCATTTCTCGCATCCTTCCCTAGCGTCAGGCCGCGCCGACCGTCGCCTTGTGCGGCGTGGTGACATAGGGCTTCTCGATGCGGACATCGCCCTTCGCCGTGCGCCACAGGTTGTAGACCATGATGAGAGCGCCGGTGACGAACAGGACGCCGCCCATCGCGCGGATCACGTAGAACGGGTGCATCGCCGCGACGGTCTCCACGAAGGAGTACTGCAGGAAGCCCAGGTTGTCGTAGGCGCGCCACATCAGGCCCTGCATGATGCCCGACACCCACATGGCGGTGATGTAGAGCACGATGCCGATGGTGGCGGTCCAGAAGTGGTAGCTGACCAGACGCATGCTGTAGAGCTGCGAGCGCTTCCACAGCACCGGCACGAGATAGTAGATCGCGCCGAAGGAGACGAAGGCGACCCAGCCGAGAGCGCCGGAGTGCACGTGGCCGACGGTCCAGTCGGTGTAGTGCGACAGGGCGTTGACCGGCTTGACCGACATCAGCGGGCCTTCGAAGGTCGACATGCCGTAGAAGGCGACCGAGGTGACCAGGAAGCGCAGGACCGGGTCGGTGCGCAGCTTATCCCAGGCGCCCGACAGGGTCATGATGCCGTTGATCATGCCGCCCCAGGACGGCATCCACAGCATGACGGAGAAGGTCATGCCCAGCGTCTGCGCCCAGTCCGGCAGGGAGGTGTAGTGCAGGTGGTGCGGACCGGCCCAGATGTAGAGGAAGATCAGGGTCCAGAAATGGACGATCGACAGGCGGTAGGAATAGACCGGCCGCTCGGCGCGCTTGGGCACGAAGTAGTACATGATGCCCAGGAAGCCGGCGGTCAGGAAGAAGCCGACCGCGTTGTGGCCGTACCACCACTGCACCATGGCGCTCTGCACGCCCGACACGAAGGTGTAGGACTTCATGCCGAACAGCGACACCGGGATGTTGATGTTGTTGCCGATGTGCAGGATCGCGACGGTCAGGATGAACGCCATGAAGAACCAGTTCGCCACATAGATGTGCGACTCGCGCCGCGTCATCACCGTGCCGATGAACTGGACCGCATAGAGCACCCAGGTGACCGTCAGGTACAGGTCGAGGATCCACTCGGGCTCGGCGTATTCCTTGCCCTGGGTGAAGCCCAGCACATAGCTCAGCGCCGCGAGCACGATGAAGACGTTGTAGTTCCAGAAGATGAACTTCGCCAGCCCTTCGCCCCCGAAGAGATACTGACGGCAAGTCCGCTGGACCGAATAAAGCGAAGTGGCGAACAGCACGTTGCCGCCGAACGCGAAAATCACGGCCGAGGTGTGGACGGGGCGCAGGCGCCCGAAACTCGTCCACTCCAGCCCGAGATTCAGCGCCGGGAAAGCCAGCTGCAGAGCGATGAAGGTGCCGGCCAGGAAACCGACCACGCCCCAGAACACTGCAGCGATCACGAAGAGTCGGATGGCGTCCTCATGGTAACGCACGTCTTCCGACACCCGCTGGCTGCCCAGGGTGGCCCCTGAAGTCAGAGTCGCTGATGTCATACAATCTCTCCCGTTTGCCCCGGGCGGCCGCGGAGCCGCGCCTTCTGGGTTGCACCACCACTGGGTACGTACTGTTAAGGAGCGGGACAGGTTGCACTCGGAAATGCCGAAAGGGACGCCGGGCGCGCCTGTCTCCAATGGCGCACACTATGTGCATGGGGGGGGTCAGCAACATTGATCTACGTCAACGACCCTTCCGCCCCGGGGCTGCCATCGTTCAGTGTCCTTGCAATCGGCCGGGCTGAAATGGACGACGGTTTCATCGCTAAACCCCTTGGTCGGCGCCAGATCGACCAGGCCTATCCGCTGGTCTGCGCCATGGCGCCGGGCCTGGGGATCGACCGATGGCGCGCATTTGCCGCAGCGGTTCTGGACAGTGCAACCCTCGAGGGCAGCGGGGAAGGCCGCCCGCCGGCGAGCCGGGGCATCATGACCGTGCAGAACGCGCAAGGGTACCTGCACGGCCTGTTCTCCTACACGGCCGAACCGCATCTGCTGCACGGGCGGACGCTGTGCGTCGACAACTTCGTCGTGCTCGACCTGTTCGACGTCGCCGGCGTGGCGGAGGCCCTGCTGCGGGCGATGGAGGGGCTGGCCCGGCGGCTGGGCTGCGCCGCCATCCATACCACCCTGCCCGACCGTTTCGCCCGGCCCGAGTCCCTTGAGGGCCCCCGCCGCGACCCGATCCCCGACTGCTTCCGCACCGAAGGGCACCGGCGGGAGACGATCCGCTTCTGCAAGGATCTGGCGGTGGTCAACGACAATGCCGTGACGCCGGCGGAGGGACGGCGCGACGCGGAATAGGCGAAGACGGCGGGACGGACAGGCGGCCATTGCGCGCCGCCGATTTGCCGCTAGGATGCGGGCCCATGAGCGACACCGGCACCAAACCCGTCAAGAAATACCCGGCGATCCATTTGCAGTCCGGCCGCCAGCGGCGCGTCATGCATGGACATCCCTGGGTCTATTCCAACGAAGTCCAGATGGACACCACCGCCAAGGCGGTGCCGCCCGGCAGCCCGGTGCGGCTTCTGGACCCCGGCGGGACGCCGCTGGGCATCTACACCTTCAACCCGCACACGCTGATCGCCGCCCGGCTGCTGTCGAGCGACCCGGCGACCGTGGTGGACCAGGCCTTCATCGCCGACCGGCTGCGCCGCGCGGTCGAACTGCGCGACCGGCTGTTCAGCCGTCCCTTCTACCGCGTCGTCCATGCCGAGGCCGACGGGCTGCCCGGGCTGATCGTCGACCGCTTCGACGATGTGGTGACGGTGCAGGCCAATTCCGTCTTCATGGACCGCCGGATCGACGAGATCCTGGCCGCCATCGACGAGGTGATGGCGCCGCGTGCGGTCATCCTGCGCAACGACGGCAGCCAGCGCGCGCTGGAGGGGCTGGCGGAGGAGACCCGGCTGGCCAAGGGCGAGATCGACGGCTCGATCCGCCTCGAAGAGAACGGCGCCACCTTCTTCGCCAACCCGCTGGACGGCCAGAAGACCGGCTGGTTCTACGACCAGCGCGACAACCGCGCCTTCATCGCCTCGCTGGCCAAGGGCGGCCGGGCCATCGACTTCTACAGCTACAATGGCGGCTTCGGCATCCAGTGCGCGGTGGCCGGCGCCACCCAGGTCATCGCGGTCGACCGCTCCGCCCTGGCTCTGGAGAACGCCACCCGCGCCGCCGAGGCGAACGGCGTCGCCGACCGCTTCGAGGCGCGCAAGGCCGACGCCTTCCAGGAAATGGAGCGGCTGGGCACGGCCGGCGAGACCTTCCAGGTGGTGGTCGCCGATCCGCCGGCCTTCGTGAAGTCGAAGAAGGATCTGGCGGTCGGCAGCCGCGCCTACCGCAAGATGGCGCGTCTGGCGGCGAAGATCACCGCCCCCGGTGGCTATCTGCTCTGCGGGTCGTGCAGCCACAATGTCGATCCGCCGACCTTCGCCGAACTGGTCGCCCGCGGTCTGACCGACGCCGGCCGCACCGGCCGCATCCTGCGCAGCGCCGGCGCCGGGCCGGACCATCCGGTCCACCCGCACCTGCCCGAGTCGGCCTATCTGAAGGCGATCGTGCTGCAACTGGATTGAGTGCAGCCGGCCTGAGCATCCGGGGCTGAGGGGCGGACGTACACAAGGAGGTACGCCCCCCGTACGCCCCCAGCCCCGGCCCGGCGGCGGCACGTACGCCTGCTGACCGGACCCTATCCCTATCCTGCAAATCCCGCCATCGCCCGCACCTCGGCCGGGCTGCGGCCTTCGTCCCGCAGCGAACGCAGGGACTGGGCGCGGTCGCGCTTTGCCAGCCGCTCGCCCGCCGCGTTCCGCAGCAGGCCGTGATGGTGGTAATCGGGAGGATCGTAGCCCAGCAGAGCCTGCAACAGCCGGTGCAGGTGGGTGGCGAAGAACAGATCCTCGCCGCGGGTGACCAGAGTCACGCCCTGGAGATGATCGTCGACCGTGACGCTGAGGTGATAGCTGGTCGGCGTGTCCTTGCGCGCCAGCACCACGTCGCCCAGGAGATCCGGCGTCGCCTGTTGCCAGCCCTGCGCCCGGTCGTGCCAGCGCAACGGCCCGGTCAGCCGGCAGGCGGCCTCCACGTCGAGTCGCAGCGCCCAGGCGTCGCCCCGCCCGATCCGTTCGGCACGCTCCTCGGCTGAGCGATGGCGGCAGGTACCGGGATAGAGCGGCCCGTCGGGACCGTGGGGAGCCGCACCGGCCCGCGCGATCTCGGCGGCGATGTCCTTGCGGGTGCAGAAACAGGGATAGAGCACGCCCAGCGACTCGAGCCGGGCCAGTACGGCGCGGAAATCGTCGAAATGGTCGGACTGGCGGCGGATCGGACCGTCCCAGTCGAGGCCGAGCCACGCCAGATCCTCGATCAGGTCGCGCTCATACTCCGGACGGCAGCGGTTGGGGTCGATGTCCTCGATCCGCAACAGGAAGCGGCCGGCGGCACTGCGGGCTGTGGTCCAGCCGAACAGCGCGGAATGGGCATGGCCCAGATGCAGATGCCCGGTTGGGCTGGGGGCGAAGCGGGTGACGAGATCGCTCATTCCCGCTTTATAACGGCTGGCACGCGTTGGATGTAAGGGCAGATCAGATATAAGGATTGTCGCGGATCGGCTCGACCGGGATCTCTTCGCCTTCCAGATAGAGCGCCAGACGGCGGCGCAGCTCGCGGTCGAACGCATCGATGCGGATCTGGCGCTCACGCTCCTCGCGTTCACGGCGCTTCTGGGCGAGGTCGATGATGACGGCGGTCATGGCGGACTTTCCTCGGGGTCGCTTCCGGCCGGTTCGGACCGGCGGGATCGGCTTGGATCAACGAGGTCCACCTTCGCGCCGTCATGGTTAACGAGGGGTAAGCACGCAAGGCGGGCGCGACTGTTTTTTGCCGATGTCACAGCCGCCGCGGGTGGTGCCGCTTGACCGCCTCCCCCCGCTCCCGGCTTGCCCACAGCGCGAAAAAGGTTACACAACGGTGAAGAAATTCAGACGCACCGGGTCAAGATGTTGAGTCCCGGCCGCCGATCCACTATGTATCTGGTTGTCCCGGAGGACGATTCGGCCGCCGGGGCACAGCAGACACGACCCCGCGCACGGTGCCGCAGCAGTGTCGCGTGCCGGGATCCAGACACGGTCTCAGACAACGGTTACAGACAAGGGAGTGGCCATTGGCTCCACCACCCGATCACTGTCCGGCTCTGGTGCTGAACGCGGATTTCCGCCCGCTCAGTTACTTCCCCTTGTCGCTATGGTCCTGGCAGGAAGCGGTCAAGGCGGTCTTTCTGGAACGGGTCAACATCGTATCGCACTATGACCGGGTCGTCAGATCCCCCAGTTTCGAAGTCCGATTGCCCAGCGTCATCTCGCTGAAAGAGTTCATCCCGGCTTCACGCCGCCCGGCCTTCACCCGCTTCAACGTCTTTCTGCGCGACCGTTTCACCTGCCAGTATTGCGGCCGCCCCTTCCCCACCCACGACTTGACCTTCGACCATGTGATTCCGCGGTCCCGCGGCGGTCGGACGACGTGGGAAAACGTCATCACATCCTGTTCGGCCTGCAATCTGGCGAAGGGCGACCGCCTTCCCCACGTCTGCGGCATGATCCCCCTCAGTCCACCCTTCCAGCCCAGTGCCTACGAGCTGCAAGAGAACGGACGCGCCTTCCCGCCAAACTTCCTTCATGAAAGTTGGCGGGATTTTCTTTATTGGGACTCGGAACTGGACCCGATGTAGGGCTGGCGCCGCGGTGTCAACGGATGGGGGCCACCGCCGGCCCCTGCATCCGCCCCATCACACCCGCCCAATCGTACCCGCCCCGTCACACCCGTTCCGCCACCCAGATCACCGCCCGGGTGCCGGCCTTGATCGCCGCCGACAGCAGGGGATAGCCCGCCGCGCGCTCCGCCTCGTTCTGCAAGCCGATGTTGCGGTGCTCGACCTCTTCCGCCTGGAATTTGCGGATGCTGTCGGACAGCTCCTGCTCTTCCTCGCCGAGATGAGGCAGCTGCGCCTCGTAATGCTCCTCGATCACCTCTTCGACGGCGACGGTGCAGGCCATCGCCGCCCGTTCGCCGAGGATCGCGGTGCCGGCGCCCAGCAGGAAGCCGGTGACGTGCCACAGGGGTTGCAGCAGGGTCGGCCGCACCCGGCGCCGGTTCAGCTGCTTTTCGAAATATTCGAGATGGACCAGCTCCTGCTCGGCCATGTGGCGCAGGGTCTTGCCGTGGCGGCCCTTGCCCATGACGGCGATCTGGCCTTCATAGATGCGCTTGGCGCCATATTCGCCGGCATGATCGACGCGGACGATGCGGGCCAGCCGGTCGCGCCGCGGCAGGTCGCCGGGCAATGCGCCGGGCAGCGTGCCGTGACGGGGGGCGCCGTGACGGGAACTGGCGGTGGGAGACGTCGTTTCACTCACAATGCGGTCCTCGACACCGGGGTGCGGGTGTAGGCGATGCGTGCCGCGGCGAAGGCGTAGGCCGCCAGCGCCAGCGAGATCGCCACGTTGTAGCCCGCCATGGAGATCCCGAACAGCGACCACGCCACTTCGTCACAGCGGGTGACCGGGGCGGCCAGCACCTGGGCGCGCAGCGCCTCCAGCGAATTGGCCGCGGCCGAGCCGCCGCAGGACGAGGTGCCGGCCCACCAATGCTGCTCCACCCCGACATGATAGGCGGCGATGCCGGCACCGGCCAGCAGGGCCAGCCCGCTTGCCACCAGCAGCGCGTCGCCCAGCCCCTTCCAGCGGCGGAACAGCCAGGTCACCAGCCCCAGCACCATCACCGCCACATAGGGCCAGCGCTGCATGATGCACAGCACGCAGGGTTGGTAGTTCAGCACGAACTGGAAGAACAGGGCCGACAGCAGCACCCCGGCACTGGCCAATGCCAGCAGCAGGGCGGCGATGCGGGGATCTTCGAAGGCACGGGAGAGGAAGGGCTTGGTCGTCATGGCCGACAAGGTAGCGCGTGCGAGGCCGTTCGGCCAGCCGTCCGCAACGCCCACGTCACGCCTGCGACGGCATGACAGGGCGGCGGCATCGGCAGGGAATAAGCGGCACCGCGGCTGCGTCGCCGCAGGCTGGGGCTGGTGCGGAGAGCGAGGCTGCCCGGGCCCGAGACAGCGAACCGGGACAGCGGACCGGGACGCCCGTTCTTTTGCACTTTCCGTTTCCCGGCTGTTGCGCTAGAAGAGGCGTCGCTGCGGGCGTGGTGAAATTGGTAGACGCGCCGGACTCAAAATCCGGTTCCGCAAGGAGTGTCGGTTCGAGTCCGACCGCCCGCACCACCCGATCCTCCTCTTATGGGATCGCGGTTCCGGTCAGCCGGCCGCCTTTTCGGTGAACTGGTCGAATGCTTCGACCGCCTGGGCGGCATACATCACCGACGGCCCGGCGCCCATATAGACCGCCATCCCCATCGTCTCCATCACCTCGTCTCGGGTCGCCCCCTGCTTCATCGCCGCTTCGGCATGAAAGGCGACGCAGCCGTCGCAACGGATCGCCACCGCAATGGCGAGCGCGATCAGCTCCTTGGTCTTGGTGTCCAGCGCATTTGCCTTGAGCGCCGCCTGGGCCATCCCGGAAAAGGCCTTCATGACCTCCGGGGCACCGCCGCGCAGTTCGCGGATGGCGCCGGACAACTCACCGGTCATCTGCGGCCAGTTCTTGTGCATGGGTCATCTCCTGCTATCGAAAGGGCGCGCACCGGACTGCCGGGTCGCCGCCCGGCCGGAACCGCCCTGGCGGAAAGAAGGCTGCGGGCGGCATCGCCCCATTGACTTAACATTAGTATATACTAATTTATTGGTCAAGGCCAGTCCGATGCCGGCGCCCGCTCCGCAATCCCCTTTCAAGGATCGACTCCGATGTTCCTCTGCTCCCTGATGCGACGCCTGTTCCCGACAGCGCAGCCCGACACGCAGGGCGGCTCCGACCGGATCCTGCAGGTCGATCCGCAGACCGCCATTCACTGGCAGGCCAGGGGCGAGGCGGTGATCGTCGATGTCCGCGAACCGCATGAGCACGCCGCCGGCCACATCCCCGGCGCCATCCTGAACCCGCTGTCACAGTTCGACCCGTCGCGCGTCCCGGCCGAGCCCGGCAAGCATCTGGTCTTCCATTGCCAGGGAGGCATGCGCTGCGGTCCCGCGGCCGAACGGATGATGGCAGCGGGCCATACCGGCACCATCAACCGTCTGCGCGGCGGCTTTTCCGCCTGGGCCAATGCCGGCGGCCCGGTGGAACGCTGACGGGTCCCGTCAAAGCCGCTGGCCTGCGCGTCACGGTGGACGTATGTGTCTGACCGTCACAGGCAGACAAGCACGGACCGTCGAATGAAGCCCGCCCCCTCCCCGGCCCCCTCCCCAATCCTCGTCGAAGAAACCGGACCGCAGAGCTTCGCTCTCACCGTGACGTTCGACAGCCAGCGGTTCGAGTGCGGCAGATACATCAGCCGCGCCGCGGCGATGCAAGCCGGCCGGTTGTTCCTTCAACGCAAGGAGGGGGAAGCGGCCAACGGCCGGACAAAACGAAAGCCGGGCAGGAAGTGACGCCCGACATGCCGCCGGATGACGACCGCGCCCGCCTCGCCGCCAATGTCGGCGCGGCCATCGCCATCATGATCGTCCTTGCTCTGGGATACTGGCTGATGGGCGCCTTGATGCATCAGTCCAACACTGAGGACTGTCTGCTGGCCCATCGGCGCAGCTGCGGCACGGTCGAGGTT
Source organism: Azospirillum palustre (assembly GCF_002573965.1). NCBI lineage: Bacteria > Pseudomonadati > Pseudomonadota > Alphaproteobacteria > Rhodospirillales > Azospirillaceae > Azospirillum > Azospirillum palustre. The sequence continues at coordinate 2,324,556 of NZ_PDKW01000043.1, forward strand.
CGGTGAGGCTTCCGCCCACCGGCCCGAAGCCGTTGCCGTATCGCCGCCAGCCAGCGGCAGGACTGAAATTTCACAGCATAGTCAATATGGTGCGGGCGGCGGGACTCGAACCCGCATACCTTACGGCGAGGGATTTTAAGTCCCTTGCGTCTACCGGTTTCGCCACGCCCGCGCCCCGGACTCTGCCATTGCAAGCCGATGCTGGCGCACCGGACCAACGAAGGCAAAGCTCATGTCCACGAAGCGGTCCCGCGTTGCCCGCGGAGATTGCATACTAGGATATGCAACGCACCGTTCCGTGGTCATGACTTAGACAATCGCGGGGCCGCGGGTCAAGGGGCCTTCGCAAAACCGCAGGCATTCCCATATCGAAGGATGCGCAACTGGGGGCCGGGTCAGGTCAGATCGGGGACAGGAAGGAGACGGCGTGAGCGAGACGCAATGGATGTCGCTGGTGGCGCTGCTGATGGTCGCGGTTCTCGTGGTACCGGCAGCCCTTCGCCGCAACCGTGGGGTGGTGCTGCGCAACGCGGCGCTGTGGCTGGCGCTGATCGTCGCCCTTGTCTGGATCTACGACCGCTTCGGACCGTTCGGCAACTGAAGGCAACCCTGCCGCGGTGTCATGCCGCGGCGTTAGGGGCGGGTGTCCTCGTTCATCGTCATGATGCCGATTCCCATCGACACGCTGCCGAAGGTCAGCATCAGCCCGGCATAGAGCATCACCGTGGCGGTGATGCCATATTCGCTGCTGCCGATCAGGGTCGCCAGCTTGGCGACGTCGAACCACAACAGCCCGCTTGCCAGCACCACGGCGCCGACGATGCCGGCGAACAGGTGGCGGAGAAGAAACAGCAGCGCTGATTTCTCGAAGCTCTTCATGGCGGGGCTCCCGCGGCGGGCAAGACGGAGATGACAGAAAGTTAATGTAGGACCGGATCGGTCCGCGGCAATCGATCCGCCGACATATCCCTCGTCAGAGCGGCCGTCATACCCACCACTATCCTTTCGTACCGACCGTCACGGTGGGCGTGCCGCCAAGACCGCGGATGATCTCCACCAGCTCATCGGCCGCGCCCGTCACCTCCGCCTCGTCGGTGCCGCGCAGCAGCAGGCTGACGCCGAAGAAGCCGTTGCGGAAGTAAGGATAGCTGCCGATCTCCAACGCCGGATGGCGGTCCTGCAAGGCCGACAGCTCGGCGGCGATCACCCCCTCGCCCAGTTCGCAGGCCACCGTGCGGGCATGCAGGGCCGGCCCGCCGGCCAGCCGCGGCAGGATGCCGTCCAGCATCGCCCGCATGATGTTGGGCACGCCGGCCATGACGAAGACATTGCCGATCTGGAAGCCCGGCGCCTGGCTGATCGGGTTGTCGATCAGGATGCCGCCGGCCGGGACGTTGGCCATGCGCAGCCGCGCCTCGTTCAGCTGGCCGGCGGCGTAATGGCGCTCAAGCCGGGCCACGGCCTCCGGATTGCGCTCCAGCGCCACGCCGAACGCCTTGGCGACACAGGCGGCGGTGATGTCGTCGTGGGTCGGACCGATGCCGCCGGTGGTGAAGACATAGGTGTAGCGGGCGCGCAGGGCGTTGACCGCGGCGACGACCTCGTCCTCCACGTCCGGCACCACGCGGGCCTCGCGCAGCCGCACGCCGATCTCCGTCAGCTTCTCGGCGATATGCCCCAGGTTGGCGTCCTTGGTGCGGCCCGACAGGATCTCGTTGCCGATCACCAGCACGGCGGCGGTCGGGTTGGCTCCAGTCTCGTTTGCAGCAGCTTCGGACGTCATCTGGCGGGGATCTCCATCGGAACGCACTTGTCGGGCGGGAAGGCCAAGGGTAGCGTCGCCGCCAAGATGCGCTTTCCCACCCCCCTTCTTCAAGGCCGCCTGATCCGCCGCTACAAGCGGTTCCTTGCCGACGTCCTGCTGGACGGGGTGGAGGTGACGGTGCATGTCCCCAATTCCGGCAGCATGATCGGGCTGGACATCCCGGGCTCCGCCGTCTGGCTGTCGCGCTCCGACAACCCCAAGCGCAAGCTGGCCCACACGCTGGAACTTGTGGAGGCCGCCGCCCCCTGGGGCGAGGGGCTGGTCGGCGTCAACACCGGCCATCCCAACGCCCTGGTCGCCGCCGCGATCTCCGCCGGCACCATCCCGGAACTGGCCGGTTACGACCGGCTGCGGCGCGAGGTGAAATACGGCCGCAACAGCCGCATCGACGTGCTGCTGGAGGACGATCCAGCCAAGCCGGGAGCCCGGCCACCCGCCTATGTCGAGGTCAAGAACGTCCATCTGCGCCGCCCCGACGGCCCGCATGGCGACGCCGCCGAGTTTCCGGACTGCGTGACCGCCCGCGGCGCCAAGCATCTGGAGGAGATGACGGCGATGGTGGCGCAGGGCTGCCGCGCGGTCATGCTCTACCTTGTCCAGCGCGGCGATTGTTCCCATTTCCGCACGGCGGCCGATCTCGATCCGGCCTATCATGACGGACTGCGCCGCGCGTTGGATTCTGGGGTGGAGGCGCTGTGTTGGTCTTGCGCGATCACCCCCGAATCGATTGAATTGGACCGGCCGTTGCCGATCCGGCTCTAGGGTCGCGGCAGCAGGCCTTCGGCATCCGGCTTTTGGTTACCTGGCATAGGGGCTTTCGTCTTGGAACAGGATCACGTCGAATCCAACCGCGTCCGCCTTCATGGTCCGGAGGGATTCGAAGGCATGCGCAAGGCCGGTCGTCTGGCCGCGCTGGCACTGGACTACATCGTCCCCTATGTGCAGCCCGGCGTCACCACCGGCGAGCTCGACCGCCTGCTGGAGCAGTTCATCCGCGACCATGGCGGCATCCCCGCCCCGCTGGGCTATCGCGGTTTTCCGCGCGCCAACTGCATCTCGGTCAACCATGTCGTCTGCCACGGCATTCCCGGCGACAAGCGTCTGGTCGACGGCGACATCCTGAACATCGACGTCACGCCGATCGTCGACGGCTGGTACGGCGACAGCAGCCGCATGTATCTGTGCGGCGACGTCGGCGTGAAGGCGCGCAAGCTGGTGGACGTCACCTATGACGCGCTGATGATCGGCATCGCCGCGGTGAAGCCGGGCGCCACGCTGGGCGACATCGGCCACGCCATCCAGACCTTCGCGGAGTCCCACCGCTTCTCGGTGGTGCGCGACTTCTGCGGCCACGGCGTCGGCCGCGTCTTCCACGAGCCGCCGTCGGTCCTGCATTACGGCAAGCCCGGCGAAGGCTTGGTCCTGCGGGAAGGCATGATTTTCACCATCGAGCCGATGATCAACACCGGCCGCCCCGACGTGAAGATCCTGGGCGACGGCTGGACCGCCGTGACGAAGGACAAGTCGCTGTCCGCCCAGTTCGAGCATTCCATCGGCGTGACGGCGGACGGTGCGGAGATCTTCACCCTGTCGCCGGCCGGCTACACGAAGCCGCCTTACCCGGTGGAGTGAGGGCGAAGGGTTTTGTGGGATGAGGGACGGGCGCCGTGTCGGGAGATGCGGCGCCCGAGTTGTTTGCGGCGACCGCCAAGCACTCGATTGACCAGCGCCATAACGGAGAGCCGCGCAACACCCCAGAAACGATCAAGGGCCCGGCAGTTGCTTGCCGAGCCCTTGAAGAAACTGGTGCCGCAACAGGGATTTGAACCCCGGACCTACTGATTACGAATCAGTTGCTCTACCCCTGAGCTACTGCGGCGTCGTTGTGGCGCGGAACATAGCGAGGTGCTTGCCGGGATGCAAGCGGTGAATTTCGGAAAAATCGGCCGCCCGTCCTCAAACCTGCCATGCGCCCGAAAGCCTTACCCGTGCTGCCGGATCACCTCCAGGAAGGCGTCGGCGTAGCGTTCCAGCTTGCGCCCGCCGACCCCCGGCAGATGGGCGAAGGTGGCGTGGTCGCGGGGGCGCTGGGCCACCATCTCCAACAGCGTACTGTCGTGGAAGATCACATAGGGCGGCACGCTTTGCGCCTTGGCCAGAGCCGTCCGGCAGTCCTTCAACGCATGCCACAGCGCGTCGTCCGCCGCCGACAGCGCTCCGCGGGCGCCGGAGCGCGACACGCCTTCCCCGCTCCCGCCGACCGATCCGCCCCGCGCGCTGTGGCGGCGCAGAGCGTCGTGGACGCCGCGCCGGCGCTCCAGCACCGGGTCCTTGCGCAGCTTCACCACCCGCTGCCCCTTGATGACGGCGACCCCGGCATCGGTCAGGCGGAAGCCGCCGTAACCTTCCAGATCGACGGTCAGCAGGCCGGTCGCCACCAGCTGGCGGTAGACCGACTGCCATTCGACCTTGGTCAGATCCTTGCCGACGCCGAAGGTCTTCAGCTGGTCATGGCTCTGCTGCACCACCTTCTCGGTGGCGTTGCCGACCAGCACGTCGATCAGGTGGCCGGCGCCATAGCGCTGCCCGGTGCGGTAGACCGCCGACAAAGCCTTCTGCGCGGCGATGGTGCCGTCCCAGGTCTCGACCGGGTCCAGGCAGGTGTCGCAGTTGCCGCAGGGCTGCGGCAGCGTCTCGTTGAAATAGTTCAGCAGCACCTGACGGCGGCAGTCCGACGTCTCGCAGAAGCCCAGCAGGGCCTCCAGCTTGCCGCGCTCCACCCGGCGGTGGCTGTCGCCCGCCTCCGACTGCTCCAGCATCTGGCGCAGCATCACCACGTCGGCCATGCCGTAGGCCATCCAGGCGTTGGCGGGCAGCCCGTCGCGGCCGGCGCGGCCGGTCTCCTGGTAATAGGCTTCCAGGCTCTTGGGCGGGTCGAGGTGGCAGACGAAACGGACGTTCGGCTTGTCGATGCCCATGCCGAAGGCGACCGTCGCCACCATCACCAGACCCTCGCTCTTGATGAAGCGGTCCTGGTTGGCCTCGCGCGTCTCGGCCGGCAGCCCGGCATGGTAGGGCAGAGCCTCGCGGCCCTGTTGGTTCAGCCAGGCCGCGACCTCCTCCACCTTGTTGCGCGACATGCAATAGACGATGCCGGCGTCTTCCGGATGGTTGTCGCGCAGGAAGGCCAGCATCTGCTGGCGCTCGCTCTTCTTCGGCACCACGCGGTAGGTGATGTTGGGGCGGTCGAAGCTGGACAGGAAGACGCGGGCGTCGGTCAGCCCAAGCTTGTCCTTGATCTCGGCGCGGGTCTGCACGTCGGCGGTGGCGGTCAGCGCGATGCGCGGCACCGCCGGGTGGCGTTCGTGCAGGATCGACAGCTGCAGATATTCGGGCCGGAAATCGTGCCCCCACTGCGACACGCAATGCGCCTCGTCCAGCGCAAACAGCGCCAGCCGGGTGCGGTCGAGCAGGTCGAGGAAGCGCGGCGTCACCAGCCGTTCGGGGGCGACATAGACGAGGTCGATCTCGCCCTGCACCATCGCCCGCTCCACCTCCCGCGCCTCGGCCGGGCCGAGGGAGGAGTTGAGGAAGGCGGCGCGCACGCCGAGTTCCCGCAAGGCGGTCACCTGATCGCGCATCAGGGCGATCAGCGGCGAGACCACCACCGTCACGCCGTCGCGCACCAGGGCCGGGATCTGATAGCACAGCGACTTGCCGCCGCCGGTCGGCATCAGCACCAGCGCGTCGCCGCCGCGCACCACATGGTCGATGATGTCGGCCTGCTGGCCGCGGAAGGAGTCGTAGCCGAACACCGTCCGCAGCGCGTCGAGCGCCGTGGCCGGCCGTTGACCGGAGGCATCGTCCGACGCACCCGGGTTGCTGTAGGAAAACAACGAATCCACGCCGATGCGGTTCAGGAAAGTGGTGCCGGAGATCCGGCTTGTCGTCTCAACGCCCCATCATGTCGCACAGATCGCCTCCAGGGCAAAGCCGCAAAGGGACGCGTCCGGGAACAAAGGTCGGACCTGCCCCGAACGGCAACCGGCCGCCACCACACATCGGTGTGAAAAGATACCGGCTGCTCATCGTCCGCGTGTAAACTGAAAACGGCGGATGGGTGGTCCATCCGCCGTTTCAGAAGGAGGAAGGTGGCATGAAGAAGATGCCCTTCTTCCTGGTGCTCCAGTGGCGGAGATGGCGGATCGAAATCCGCCTGATCCGGCGCTAAGCACTGGGAGCGTGCCGGCGGGTGCAGGAACACCCGTCGGCCACCTCCGAAAAATATACAGCCGCGCAGCCCGATTTTCAACGCGCGGTATCGCCCCTACAGCAGATCCCGCAGCATCGCCACCAGCGGAACGTCGGCCGGCGGCATCGGGTAATCGCCCATCCGGTTCGGATAGACCCAGGCGAGCGTCTGCCCTTCCCGCGGCATCACGTCGCCCTCCCACACCCGGCAGACATAGAGCGGCATCAACAGATGGAAGCGCTCGTAGCTGTGCGAGGCGAAGGTGAAGGGGGCGAGGCAGCTGGCCGCCGTGTCGATACCCAGCTCCTCCTTCAGCTCGCGCACCAGCGCCGCCTCCGGCGTCTCCCCGGCATCGACCTTGCCGCCGGGGAACTCCCACAGGCCGGCCAGCGACTTGCCGGGCGGGCGCTGGGCCAGCAGCACGCGCCCGTCGGCATCGACGAGCGCCACCGCGACGACCAGCAGAACCGGCAGCGAACCGGGGGCGGGGGTGGAGCTGGGATCGAAACAGGCGGTCATCACGCGACTCCGATGGCCCGTCAGCTCCGATAGCTGCCGTTGATGTCGATGTAGCCGTGGGTCAGGTCGCAGGTCCACACCTTCGCCGTCCCCTTGCCCAGGCCAAGGTCGATGTCGATGTCGACCTCCTTGCCCTTCATGTGGGCGGTGACCGGCGTCTCGTCGTAACCCGGGACTTCCATCCCCTCGGCGCAGATCAGGGTGCCGCCGACGGTGATCCTGATCAGGTCGCGGTCTGCGCGCTCGCCGGCGCGGCCGATGGCGGCGACGATGCGGCCCCAGTTGGCGTCCTCGCCGGCGATGGCGGTCTTGACCAGCGGCGAGTTCGCCACCGTCATGCCGATCCGCTTGGCGGCGGCGTCGCTGTCGGCGCCGCGCACGGTGATGGCGATGAACTTGGTCGCCCCCTCGCCGTCACGCACCACCTGCAAGGCCAGATCGAGCAGCAGATCCTCCAGCGCGGCGCGGAACTCCGCCAGTTCGGCGGCATCGGCGCTCGACACCGGGGCGTTGCCCGCCTTGCCCGTCGCGAACAGCAGCAGAGTGTCGCTGGTCGAGGTGTCGCCATCGACGGTGACGGCGTTGAAGGTGCGCTCGGTGAACTCCGACAGCATGTCCTGCAGCGCGGTGGCGGCGATGGCGGCGTCGGTGAAGACGAAGCCCAGCATCGTCGCCATGTCCGGCGCGATCATGCCCGAGCCCTTGGCGAAACCGGCGATGGTCACCGTCGTCCCGCCGATCCTGGCGGTGCGCACCGAGCCCTTCGGGAAGGTGTCGGTGGTCATGATGGCGCGGGCGGCCTTCTCCCACGCGGCCGAATCGGCGGCGAGGGTCGGCACCATCGGCGCCAGGCACTTGCCGATGGCGTCGGCGGCCAGCGGGATGCCGATCACGCCGGTCGACGCGATATAGACCTCGTCCGGGGCGCAGCCCGCCAGCTCGGCGGCGGCGTCGACGGTCGCCTGAACGGTGGCGTCGCCCGCCTTGCCGGTGAAGGCGTTGGCGTTGCCGGCATTCACCACCACGGCGCGGGCCGACCCCTTGGGCAGGCTGTCGCGGCACCAGATCACCGGGGCCGAGCAGGTCAGCGACCGGGTCAGCACGCCCGCCACGCTGGTGCCGGGATCCAGCACGGCCAGCAGCAGATCGTCGCGGCCCTTGTATCGGATGCCGCTGTTCGCCGTGGCGATGCGCACGCCCGCGATGGGCGGCAGCGTCGGGAAGCTTGCGGGAGCCAAGGGGGAGAGGGTCGTGGCCATGACGGAAATTCCCGTGGTGGGGAGTGGTGGTGGCGTGGTGACGCGATGAAACTGTCGGAGCCTCCGGCCCCCATCGCCCTCGTCTCCGCAGGTGCGGGGATAAGGGGCGGCGGGGGCCGGAGCGCCGGAACTTACTTCTTCGCCGGTTCCGCCGGAGCGGCCGGGGTGGCCGGAGCGGCCGCCGGCTCTTCCTTCGGCATCGGCGAGCCGTCGAGCTGGAAGGTCTCGATCTTCGCCTTGCCGCGCAGTTCCTCGACGAGCGCGGTGACCATGTCTTTCGACAGGGTCTGCTCCAGCTGCGGCTTCACTTCGTCCAGCGTCGGCTGCGGCTGGGTCCGCTTGTCCTCGACCTTGATGATGTGATAGCCGAACTGGGTCTTGACCGGCTCCTTGCTGATCTCGCCCGGCTTCATGGCGAAGGCAGCGTTGGCGAAGGGCTCGACCATCGCGTCCTTGGTGAAGTAGCCGAGGTCGCCGCCCTGGGCAGCAGCGGCGGCGTCCTTGGACTTCTCCTTGGCCAGCTTGGCGAAATCGCCGCCCTTCTTCAGCTGGGCGATGATGGCCTTGGCCTCGTCTTCCTTCTCGACCAGGATGTGGGCGGCCTTGACCTCCTCCTGCGCCGGGTTCTCCTTCAGGTAGTCCTGATAGGCCTTGTTCAGCGCCTCCGGCGTCACGCGGGCCTTGATTTCCTTCTGGATGTAGGCGCGCTGCACCGCGCGCTCCTCGGCGCGCTTGATCTCGTCCTTCACCTCGGCCGAATCGGCCAGACCGGCCTTGTAGCCGGCCGAGGAGACCAGCTTGCCGCTGACCAGCTGGTCGATCACCGCCGGATAGATCATCTCGATCGGCATCTGCTGCACCTGCGGCGGCAGCTGCGAGACCATGCGGGTGACGTCCGACTTGTGCAGCTCCTCGCCGTTGACGCGGGCGACCACCGGATCGGCCGGAGCGGCCGGAGCAGCAGCGGCAGCCGGGGCCGGAGCGGCCGGCGCCGGGGTGGCGGGAGCCGGCGTCTGGGCGTGGGCGGCCAGCGCGATGCCACAGGCGGCAACCGACAGGAGCGCGGTGCGGAACACTCGTTGAACCATGGCGTGTCTGTTTCCTTCCGGCGGATGCTTCACAAATGGGCGGCCGATGGGCCGGCGCCCGTTTCGCATGGTCTGCGGCATCGGAGCCATCCGCCGCTCCGCGCCCGATTCCGCAGGGGATTAAGCATGGCTAAGCCGCGCGGGGCAAGGGTCCCCATTGTCCCGCGCGCGGCCACCGCCCATTAGCTGTGTTCCGCCGCAGGGGATACCAGCCCCCACCGGCGACAGCCAACCGCCGCGGCGGTTTCTGGACGCGAATTCATCAAACGGTCATGCCCCAAGCGCGCTGCCACCGCCCTGCCGCCGCCCCGCATCCCGCTCTGCGCTCCCGCCCCGCCCTCTGCGCAAATGCCGCAACGGGGCCCCCGCCGGCCCGGTCTCGTTGACAGCGCCTTGCCATAGTCCTATGTGAGACCCGTCGATAGGCTGGCCCACATTCCGCTTTACTCCCGAGGTTTTCATGTTCGGCGCTCTCGCCCGCAAGATTTTCGGCACCGCCAACACGCGCGCGGTCAAGGCGCTGCACAAGACCGTGGCTCAGATCAACGCGCTGGAGCCGTCGGTCGCCGCGCTGTCGGACGACCAGCTGAAGGGTCGCACCGGCTGGCTGCGCGAACGGCTGGCCAAGGGCGAGACGCTGGACGACATCCTGCCCGACGCCTTCGCCACCGTGCGCGAGGCGGCCAAGCGCGTGCTGGGCCAGCGTCACTTCGACGTTCAGCTGATGGGCGGCATGGTCCTGCACAGCGGCAAGATCGCCGAGATGCGCACCGGCGAAGGCAAGACGCTGGTCGCCACGCTGGCCGTCTACCTGAACGCGCTGGAAGGCAAGGGCGTCCACGTCGTCACCGTGAACGACTACCTCGCCTCGCGCGACAGCGGCTGGATGGCGCGGGTCTACGGCTTCCTCGGGCTGTCCACCGGCTGCATCGTCCATGGGCTGGACGACGACGAGCGGCGCGCCGCCTACGCCGCCGACATCACCTACGGCACGAACAACGAGTTCGGCTTCGACTATCTGCGCGACAACATGAAGTTCCGGCTGGAGGAGCTGGTCCAGCGGCCCTTCAACTTCGCCATCGTCGACGAGGTCGACTCGATCCTGATCGACGAGGCGCGCACGCCGCTGATCATCTCCGGCCCCTCGACCGATTCGTCCGAGATGTATGTCCAGGTCGACCGGCTGATCCCGATGCTGGTGGCCGAGGATTACGAGAAGGACGAGAAGCACCGCACCGTCAGCTTCACCGAAGCCGGCCAGGAGCATATGGAGCAGCTGCTGGCCGAGGCCGGGCTGCTGAAGACCGGCGGGCTCTACGACATCCAGAACGTGGCGCTGGTCCACCATTCGCAGCAGGCGCTGCGCGCCCACATGCTGTTCCAGCGCGACAAGGACTACATCGTCAAGGACGACAAGGTCGTCATCATCGACGAGTTCACCGGCCGCATGATGGACGGCCGCCGCTTCTCCGAAGGCCTGCACCAGGCGCTGGAAGCCAAGGAGAAGGTGACGATCCAGCGCGAGAACCAGACGCTGGCCTCCATCACCTTCCAGAACTACTTCCGCATCTACCCGAAGCTGGCCGGCATGACCGGCACCGCGCTGACCGAGGCGGCGGAGTTCGGCGAGATCTACGGGCTGGAAGTGGTCGACATGCCGACCAACGTCCCGGTCAAGCGCATCGACCATGACGACGAGGTCTACCGCACCGCGACCGAGAAGTACCACGCGATGACCGACCTGATCGAGGACGCGCGCAAGCGCGGCCAGCCGGTCCTGGTCGGTACCACCTCGATCGAGAAGTCGGAACTGCTGTCGGAGCTGCTGACCAAGCGCAACATTCCGCACAACGTCCTGAACGCCCGCCACCACGAGCAGGAAGCCTACATCGTGGCCCAGGCCGGCCGCGCCGGCGCGGTGACGGTCGCCACCAACATGGCCGGCCGCGGCACCGACATCCAGCTGGGCGGCAATCTCCAGATGCGGATCGAGGTCGAGCTGGCCGACATTCCGGAAGGCCCGGAGCGCGACGCCCGCATTGCCCAGATCGAGGCCGAGATCGCGGAAGCGCGCGAGAAGGTCAAGCAGGCCGGCGGCCTCTACGTCATCGGCACCGAGCGGCACGAGAGCCGCCGCATCGACAACCAGCTGCGCGGCCGTTCCGGCCGCCAGGGCGATCCCGGCACCTCGAAGTTCTTCCTGTCGCTGGAAGACGACCTGATGCGCATCTTCGGGTCGGAGCGGATGGACAGCATGCTCCAGCGTCTCGGCCTGAAGGAAGGCGAGGCGATCATCCATCCCTGGATCAACAAGGCGCTGGAAAAGGCGCAGCAGAAGGTCGAGGCGCATCACTTCGAGGTCCGCAAGAACCTGCTGAAGTTCGACAACGTCATGAACGACCAGCGCAAGGTCGTCTATGAGCAGCGCCACGAGGTGATGGAGAGCGAGGACATCGCGGAGGAAATCCGCGAGATGCGCCACCAGATCATCGCCAACATGGTGTCGACCGCCATTCCGGCGAACAGCTACTCCGAGCAGTGGGACATCGCCGGCCTGCACGAGGCGGTCAACCGCGTGCTGGGCATGGACCTGCCGGTCCAGGAGTGGGCCAAGGAAGAGGGCATCGCCGAGCCGGAGATCGAGGAGCGCGTGCGCGAGGCCGCCGACCGTAAATATGCGGACAAGGAGGAGGCCTACGGCGCCGAGACGATGCGGCATGTCGAGAAGAGCATCCTGCTCCAGATCCTGGACCAGGAATGGAAGGACCATCTGCTCCAGCTCGACCATCTGCGCCAGGGCATCAACCTGCGCGCCTATGCCCAGAAGGACCCGCTGAACGAGTACAAGCGCGAGGCCTTCGAGCTGTTCGACAGCATGCTGATGGCGCTGCGCGAGCAGGTCACCACCATCCTGATGCATGTCGAAATCCGCATGGCGCCGTCGCAGGAGGAGCTGTTCGCCCGCCAGATGCAGGAGATGCACGAGGGCCGCATGGACCCGGCCCTGGCGATGGCCGCCATGGGGGCCGGTGACGGCGAAGCCCTGCCGGACGGCATGGTCCGCGCCTCCTCGCTCGCCTCCTCGCTGGTGGGCACGCCGGAAGACCAGCCGCTGCCGGCCGAGGTGATGGAGAACACCCCGCGCAACGCCGCCTGCCCCTGCGGCTCCGGCAAGAAGTTCAAGCACTGCCACGGCCGCATGGCGTAAAGAGCCGAAGTCACCCCCTCTTCCCCCGGTCCTGTCCGGGGCAAGAGGGGGCCTTATGAAACCATCCCTGCTCCGTCCCGTTTCCCTTCCGTGACCACGGAGAAACGGGACGCCATGTTCGAAGAATTCAAGAAATTCATCAGCCGCGGCAATGTCGTGGAGCTGGCGGTCGGCATCATCATCGGTGCCGCCTTTACGGGAATCGTCAATTCCCTGGTCAAGGACATCCTGATGCCGCCCATCGGCTGGGTCATGGGCGGCATCGACTTCTCCAACTATTTCTTCAGCCTGTCCGGCGGCCAGTACGATTCGCTCCAGGCCGCCGAGAAGGCGGGTGCGGCGACCGTCAACTATGGCCGCTTCATCAACGCCTGCATCAATTTCCTGATCGTGTCGGGCGCCCTGTTCCTGATCGTCCGGCAGGTCAACCGGCTGCACATCCTGCACAAGGAAACCCTGAAGACGCCGCCGCGGCAGGAGCAGCTGCTGGAGGAAATCCGCGATGCCCTGCGCGCCCAGGTGAACGACCGGGCCGGCCATCCGTCCAATTCCCGGCCCGCCGCTCCGCCCGCCGGCCGCTCGCCCTGATCCCTTGCCGGGCGCACCGGCTGCCATCGGCGCGGGAGCTTGTCACAGGCGTGCAAGAACCCCTCGTTGCCGCAGCGCGTCGAACGGGTTACCCTCTTCGATAAGCTGGCGATGGCGGCGAGGAGATGGCCTCGCACGCCTGCGCTGTCCATGACCTCGGCAAGGGCCATGTCCATGTCCGCCACGCGCTGTCCATCGACCGTTCCGCCCGGGGTGCCTCCATGAGGCGCGAGGGGAGGTCCAAGGCGATCCCCATGGGGCTTCCCATGGCGATCCGCAGTGCGCGGACCGCGGTCTCGCGGTTGCTGGCGATCCTGCTGCTGTCGCTTCTGGCCGGCGACCCGGCGGCTGCGATCAACACGCCGGTGCCGGCCACGCTTGCGGAGACCGGCCCCCGCCCGGCCGAGATCCGGGTGACGCTGGACAACAATTACCCGCCCTACAGCTTCCACACGCCGGACGGCGCCCATGTCGGCATCGTGAAGGACATCTGGATGCTGTGGTCGCAGAAGACCGGCATCCCGGTGCGGATGATGCCGCTCGACTGGGGGCTCGCCCGGCAGGCGATGGACAGGGGCGACGCCGACGTCATCGAGACCATCTTCCGCAACAGCGCCCGCGAGGCGATCTACGATTTCTCCAAGCCCTATGCCCGCGTCGACGTGCCGATCTGGTTCAGCGCCGACCTCAGCGGCATCACCGGGGTGGATTCGCTGCGCGCCTTCACGGTCGGGGTGAAGGACGGCGATTTCTGCATCGAATGGCTGACCGACCAGGGCATCACCGCCTTCCAGCGCTATCCCGGTTTCGAGGCGATGGTCGATGCCGCCTCGCGCCAGGAAACCCGGGTCTTCTGCATGGACGACCCCTCGGCCCGCTATTACATGACCAAGCGCGGGGTGCAGGGGCGCTTCCGCTACACCGAGCCGCTCTACACCGGCGAACTGCACTGGGCGGTGCGCAAGGGCAACGCCGCCCTGTTCCGCCTGATCGCCGACGGCTTCGCCCGCATCGCCCCGGAAGAGCGCAAGGCGGTGGAGGAGCGCTGGCTCGGCCGCCCCCTCACCGGCCTGGTCAGCCCGCAGACGATGGACCTGCTGGTCAAGCTGCTGGCCGGGCTGGCCGTCCTGGGCGCCGGCGCGCTGGTCTGGGTCCTGCTGCTGCGCCGGCAGGTCGAAAGCAAGACCGAGAGCCTGCGCACCGCGGTCGCCGCCCTGACCGCCAGCGAGGAGCGCGTCCGCACCATCTTCGACAGCGTCACCGACGCCATCTTCATCCACGACCTGGACAGCGGCTCCATCCTGGAAGCCAACCGCAGGATGATGGAGATGTACCGGGTGGAAGGCCTGCCGCTTTCGGACATCACCGCCGGGATGCTCAGCTCCGGCACGCCGCCCTACACGCGCAGCGAGGCGGCGGCCTGGATCCGCAAGGCGGCCGACGGCGAACCGCAGCTGTTCGAATGGCATGCCCGCCGGCTGGACGGGTCGCTGTTCTGGGTGGAGGTCAGCATGCGGCGCGCCGTCATCGACGGCAACGACCGCCGGGTTCTCGTTCTCATCCGCGACATCACCGAACGCAAGGCGGCGCAGGAGCGGATGGAGTATCTGTCGCGCCACGACGCGCTGACCCTGCTGCCCAACCGCATCCTGGTGCAGGACCGCACCGAACAGGCGCTGGCCCGGTCGGAGCGCAACGGCCGGCTGGTGGCGCTGGTCGCCTGCGGCCTGGACCGCTTCAAGACGGTGAACGACAGCCTGGGCCACGCCGTCGGCGACGCGCTGCTGCGCGCGGTGGCGGACCGGCTGAAGGCGGCGGTGCGCGAGACCGACACGGTCAGCCGCGGCGGCGGCGACGAGTTCATCCTGCTGCTGTCCGGCAAGCCCGACATCGACACGGTGGTGGAAACCGTCGCCTCCCTGCACGAGGCGATGGCCGACCCCTTCCAGGTCGGCGGGCACGAGCTGACGCTCACCCTGTCGTCGGGCGTGGCCATGGCCCCGGCCGACGGGAAGGATTTCGCCACCCTGCTGAAGAATGCCGACACCGCGCTCCACCACGCCAAGGCCGCCGGCCGCGACACCCACCGCTTCTATGCCGAGGCGATGAACGCCGAGGCGGTGGCCCACCTGTCCACCCGCAGCGGCCTGCGCCGCGCGCTGGAGCGGGGGGAGTTCCTGATCCATTACCAGCCGCAGGTCTGCCTGGAGACCGGCGCCGTGACCGGTGCCGAGGCGCTGGTGCGCTGGAATCATCCGGACAAGGGCATGGTCCCGCCCGGCGATTTCATTCCGATCGCCGAGGACAGCGGCCTGATCGTGCCGATCGGCGCCTGGGTCCTGACCGAGGCCTGCCGGCAGGCGGCGCAATGGCACGCCCAGGGGCTGCCGCTGTCGGTGGCGGTCAACCTGTCGGCCTTGCAGCTTCAGCGCAACGACCTCGTGGCCACGGTGACGCGGGCGCTGAGCGACAGCGGGCTCGACCCGCTGCTGCTGGAGCTGGAGCTGACCGAATCGATGCTGATCCAGAACACCGACCTGGTGATGGACAATCTGCGCCGGATCAAGGCGATGGGGGTGCAGGTGTCGATCGACGATTTCGGCACCGGCTATTCCAACCTGTCCTACATCGGCCGTCTGGCGGTGGACAAGCTGAAGATCGACCGCAGTTTCGTCGCCGACCTCACCCGCAACCACGACAGCGCCAAGATCACCGCCGCCGTCATCCAGATGGCCCACAGCCTGAACCTGACCGCCGTGGCGGAGGGGGTGGAGGATGCCGAGACGCTGGAGGCCCTGCGCGGCCTGAACTGCGACTTCGCCCAGGGCTATTTCCTCGGCCGCCCCGGCCCCGCCGAGGCGGTGGAGCGCGCCGCCCGGCAGGTGAACCCGTTCAAGGTCGGGGTTTAGGCCGGCCCGCTCGCCATGTGCAGGCTGATCACCCCGGCGACGATCAGGAGGATGCCGACCACCTTCATCGCCGTCAGCGATTCGCCGAAGACGAAGACGCCGATGGCGGCGATGGCGGCGGTGCCCGTCGCCGACCAGATCGCGTAGGCGATGCCGACCTCCATCGTGCGCAGCGCCTTGGCCAGCAGCAGGAAGGCGATGCCGTAGCACACCACCACGACCGCCGCCGGGCCGAGCCGCGTCATCCCGTCCGACATCTTCATCGCCGACGTGCCGACGACCTCGAACAGGATCGCCACCACCAGATAGAGCCAGCTCATCGCCCCAAAACCCCGCCAACTCCCGCAAGGCCGATTCCGCGGGGGGCGCAGGATGGACCGGGCGAAAGGGTGCCGCAAGACCCACCAAAGACGTCCCCCGCCAGACATCCATGCCAGCCAGGCCGGACGCCCAAGGTTGACGCCACGCCCGCCCGGCCCTAGGGTCTTTGCCCTCATTCCCAACTTTATCTTTGTGGTTTCGAAAGGGTCCGACGATGACCGGCGAACGGGATCTGGCGTTGCAGGCGAAGGCATGGCCGTTCGAGGAGGCGCGCAAACTGGTCGCGCGCTTCGCGAAAGCTCCGCCCGCCAAAGGCTATGTCCTGTTCGAGACCGGTTACGGTCCGTCGGGCCTGCCGCATCTCGGCACCTTCGGCGAGGTGGCGCGCACCAGCATGGTGCGCCACGCCTTCCAGACCATGAGCGACTTGTCCACCAAGCTGTTCTGCTTCTCGGACGACATGGACGGGCTGCGCAAGGTCCCCGACAACATCCCCAACAAGGAGATGGTGGCGGCCAATCTCGGCAAGCCGCTGACCCAGGTGCCCGATCCCTTCGGCACCCATGACAGCTTCGGCGCCCACAACAACGCCCGGCTGCGCGCCTTCCTCGACAGCTTCGGCTTCGAGTACGAGTTCCAGTCCTCCACCGACTGGTACAAGTCGGGCCGCTTCGACGAGGCGCTGCTCGGCATCCTGCGCCATTACGACGAGGTAATGGCGGTGATGCTGCCCACGCTCGGTGCGGAGCGTCAGGCGACCTACAGCCCCTTCCTGCCGGTCTCCCCCTCGACCGGCCGGGTCCTCCAGGTGCCGATGCTGGAGCGCAACACCGATGCCGGCACCATCGTCTTCGAGGACGAGGATGGGAAGAAGGTCGAGCTGCCGGTCACCGGCGGCCATGTGAAGCTGCAATGGAAGCCCGACTGGGGCATGCGCTGGTTCGGCCTCGGCGTCGATTACGAGATGTACGGCAAGGACCTGATTCCCTCGGCCGATCTCGCCGGCAAAATCTGCAAAATCCTTGGCGGCACCCCGCCGGAAGGCTTCAATTACGAGCTGTTCCTCGACGACAAGGGCCAGAAGATCTCCAAGTCGAAGGGCAACGGCCTGACCATGGAGGAATGGCTGGCCTACGCGCCGCAGGAAAGCCTCGCCCTCTACATGTTCCAGAAGCCGAAGTCGGCCAAGCGTCTCTATTTCGACGTCATCCCGCGCGCCGTCGACGAGTATCTGACCTTCGTCGACAGGGTCCATGGCGAGGAGCCGGCGAAGAAGCTGGAGAACCCGGCCTGGCACATCCACAACGGCAAGCCGCCGGCGGTGCGCTCCGACGTGTCGTTCAACCTGCTGCTCAATCTGGCCGGTGCGGCGAATGCCGAGACCAAGGACGCCATGTGGGGCTTCATCCGCCGCTACGCGCCCGACGCCACGCCGGAGAACAGCCCGTTCCTCGACAGCATGGTCGGCTATGCCGTGCGCTACTACCAGGATCAGGTGAAGCCGACCAAGCAGTTCCGTGCGCCGACCGACGCCGAGCGCGCGGCCTTGCAGGACCTGCTGGTCAAGCTCGACAGCGTGCCGGCTGACGCCCGCGCCGACACCATCCAGAACGAGGTGTTCGAGGTCGGCAAGGCGCACGGCTTCACCGAGCTGCGCGCCTGGTTCCAGGCGCTGTATGAGGTGCTGCTGGGCCAGACCACCGGCCCGCGCATGGGCTCCTTCATCCAGCTTTACGGCATCGAGGAGACCAAGGCGCTGATCCGCGAGAAGCTGGCGGCCTGACGCTGCGGTCCGCATGGGATTGGAAAAGGGGGTGTCGCGAGACGCCCCCTTTTTTCGTTTGCGAACATTCCCTGGCGCGATGATTTTCGAATTTGATCGTTCGCTCTTCCCGCAAGCTGCTGCCTGCCCATGAAACGGGCAGAAAGCTGCCTTCCCGCATAGGGGCTGGGCAAACCAAACTCTATTCCATACCGCGCTATGCGGATGTCGCACCGCACCAATACGAAAACCGTGGTACCGCTAACACGGCTGCGGGCTTAAACTCCGCCTCGTTACTGCATTTTGCAGTGCGTTTCCTCCCTAGACTAAAGGCCGCTCCCATTTGGGATGCGGCCCTTTTTTTGCCCGCGGCGTCCCCTTCCCTCTCTCTCCCGACACCGCCCTGTGATGGCCGTCACAGCCGGATTAGATAAAATACCGGATAAATTGTTCCGGTAACCGCGTCCGGCCCAGCCGCCGGCCGGCTGGGATGAACCGGGAGGGAGGGCGTGGGATGACCGCCGATCAGCCGCCGTTCGAACGCCACCATCGCACGGCCCAGGCTCTGGTCAGCACCTTTCAGGAGGCGCTGGAGCCGCAATTCACCGCCAAGGGCGTCCTGTCGCGCGAGGAATTCACCCGCGCCATGGGGTTGATGATGGCGCACTGGCCGTCGGTGCTGCCGCTGTTCGCCTCGATCTGCCAATCCTGCACGGCGTCGAGCTGCGGGGGCTGTGGGGGAGGCGCCAGCCCTTTGGGGGAGGAGCCTCCGCAGATCGGGGCCGGCGGGCGCCGCCGCGACTTCGTCACCCGCCTGATGGTTTCGGCCCTGCGCACCCGGCTGCCCGACAGCATGGATCCGATCACCGGAGCCAGCTTTCCCCAGGTGATCCTTCCCGGCCTGCAATCGACCCTGACCGCCCTGTTCTATGAAAAGGAATGGGAGGCGATGAATGCCAGCGTCATCGCCCTGTTCAACCGGCTGGGGACCGACCGCGATGGCGAGGTCTGGCAGCGGCTGGCGCATGAGGAGACGCTGGCGGTGCTGGCCGACACGCCCTTCATCCGGGTGATGCTGCGCTTCCGGCAGTTCCACCAGCAGCGCCAGACCTTCATGCGGCGGATGACCGACCAGCTGCGCGAGCGTCATTTCGTCTTCGCCGAGGAGCATTTCCAGGCGCTGTTCGACGCGCTGTTCGGCCGGCTGCGCGACGGGCTGCGCACCGAACTGGGCCGCGCCCGCACCGACATCCAGTATGGCGAAGGCACGGCGGAGGCGCTGCTGCGCATCTTCGACCAGTTCGACAAGCACCGGCAGGAGCAATCCGTGCCGGTCCGCGTGCTGGGCGGCCGGCAGATGCCGCGCCCGATGCTGGCGCAGCGCAGCATGCTGGGCAGCACCCCGGCGGCCAAGCGGCGCTGAGGTTCGCCGCCGGCCTCGTGGGATGTCACAGGCCGCACCGCCGCCGAATTAGGGGGCCGTTAACCAGGGGAGCGTTTCGATGGTCTGCACGATCCCACAGCTGCCGCTCCGCTCCGGCCGCGGCCCAACCACAAGGCTTCAGGTCCGGTGACAGCCCGGCGCTCCCCGTCCCGTCCCTCGGCCCGTCCCTCGGCCCGCCCCTCCCCCCGTCTTCCGCCGGAGACGGAGTGCGGCGTCGCGCCCGAGCTGATGGACTATCTGTTCGCCGAGTCGCCGGAACCGGCCCCAGCGCCGGTGCTGGAACCCGTGCCAGCACCGCCCCCCGCTGCCGCCCCCCATCCCGGACGCGGTGTCGCCCGTCAGGTCGGCGACGTTCTGGTCGAGTCGCGGCTGGCCGGCATGGGCGATGCGGACGTGCGCTCCACCCTGGCCCGCAAGCTGTGCCACCTGTTGCCCGACCTGCCACCGGGCGGGGCCGACACCGTCAGCACCGTCGCGACCCGTGCGCTGGAGCAGCTGGCCCGCGACCACATCGTCCGCGTGCGCGAGGCGCTGGCGACGGCGATCAAGGATATCGCCTGCGCCCCGCCCTCGGTGGTGGCGACGCTGGCGCGCGATGTCGAACGCTCGGTGGCCGAGCCGGTGCTGCGCTGCTGTGCGGCGCTGGGCGACGAGGATCTGCTGGACATCGTCGCCGCGGCCCCCGCCGGCTGGGCCCTGTCGGCCATCGCCCGGCGCCACAGCATCGGCGCCGCCCTGTCCGACGCCATCGCCGGCAGCGGCCATGCCGAGGCGACCGGCATCCTGCTCGACAACAGCGGTGCGGTGATCGCCGAACCCACCCTGGAAGCGCTGGTGGAGCAGTCGGCCCACCATCCCGACTGGCGGGAGAAGCTGGCCCGCCGCCCGGCCCTGCCCCGCCGGCTGGCGCTGCGGCTGGCCGATTTCGTCGATCTGGCGGTGGTCGAGGCGTTGCGCCGCCGTGGCGACCTCGACGAGGCCACGGTGGCGGAGATCGCCGCGACAACCCGCCGCCGCATCGACTGGGCCGAGGCCCCCGACCAGGCAGAGCCGCCGGAACGCCGCGCCGTCCGCCTGCACCGGCAGGGGAAGCTCGACGAAACGGCGCTCAGCGACGCGATGTCGTGGAACGAGACCGGTTTCGTGCGGGCGGCACTGACTTTGCGCGCCCGTGTGGCGCCGGATGTGGTGGATCTGATCCTCGATGCCCACGACCCGCAGGCGGTCACCGCGCTGGTCTGGCGCGCCGGCCTGTCGATGCGGTGCGCCATGCAGATCCAGGCGCGCGCCGCCGGCATCCACCCGCGCGCCATGCTGAACGCCCGGCAGGGCAGCGGCTTCCCGCTGTCCCCCGCCGAGATGGCCCGCCACCTGGAACGCTACGGCGTCGGGCCCTGACTGTTCAGCTTACTGCACGCCACCGCGCGGCATCGGCTGGCGCGGGGTGGCGCGGCCGGTGTGCGGGATCGGGGCGTCGGGCGACGGCTCCTTGTAATAGGGGCCGCGGTCGGTCGGGCCTTCCATCGCCTCGGCCGGGGTGACGATCTGCTCGCCGGTGCCGGCGTCGAAGGCGATCAGCGCCTGCTGGCGCACCTTCAGGCAGGCGTCGCGCTTGGCGGAGATCTCCGCCGACTGCGTCCCGTCCAGCGTCACCAGCGGCATCACCCAGCTGGAGCGCTGGTTGTCGGGGATCGAGGTGTAGACATAATTGGTCAGCGGCCGGCAATAGGCGGCGCTGGCCTCCGCCGCCGGGTCGGTGATCGGGGCGGCGGCCATGGCGGCGGTGTAGTCGCCGACCGTCTGGGCCTGGGCTGCACCGGCCCCCAGGACACCGGCGGCAAGCGCCAGCGACATGGTCAGACCGGGAATGAAACGGGCCACGAGCTTGGCCATCTGCGCTCTCCTTCGACCATATTCGAACAAGGTAAGGACCGGACGCGAACCATACGTATAAAGCCCAACGCTGCGGCGTTTGGAAAGGATCATCGGGGGTGCGACGCAACGCTGCAATGCTCCGCTTGCGGTCATGCTTGCCCTCCGCGACAAAACGCGCTACCTACGCTTCCGAAATCTCGGGGCGCTGGATCCCTAAGACGTTAGAATGACCAACGGTTCTAGTCTCCCGCTGAATGGGGGACGCTCAAACGTTTTAGGGAACGCTCCATGGCTCGCAAGAAGATTGCGCTCGTCGGTGCCGGCCAGATTGGCGGCACGCTGGCTCTGCTCGCTGCCCAGAAGGAACTGGGCGACGTCGTCCTGTTCGACATCGTCCCCGGCACCCCCGCCGGCAAGGCTCTGGATCTCGCCGAGGCCGCCCCGGTCGAGGGCTACAACGTCAGCCTGACCGGCGGCAACGACTACTCGGCCATCGAGGGTGCCGATGTCGTGATCGTCACCGCCGGCATCCCGCGCAAGCCGGGCATGAGCCGCGACGACCTGATCGGCATCAACAGCGGCGTCTGCAAGACCGTCGGCGAGGCCATCGGCAAGCACGCCCCCAACGCCTTCGTCATCGTCATCACCAACCCGCTCGACGTGATGGTGTGGGTGCTGCAGCAGGCGTCCGGCCTGCCGCCGGAGCGCGTGGTCGGCATGGCCGGCGTGCTCGACTCGGCCCGCTTCCGCTACTTCCTGGCCGAAGAGTTCAACGTCTCGGTCGAGGACGTCACCGCCTTCGTGCTGGGCGGCCACGGCGACACGATGGTCCCGCTGGTGCGCTACTCCACCGTCGCCGGCATCCCGCTGCCCGATCTGGTCAAGATGGGCTGGACCACGCAGGAGAAGCTGGACGCCATCGTTCAGCGCACCCGTGACGGCGGCGCCGAGATCGTCAAGCTGCTGGGCAACGGCTCGGCCTTCTACGCCCCGGCCGCCTCCGCCATCCAGATGGCCGAGTCCTACCTCAAGGACCAGAAGCGCGTTCTGCCGGTCGCCGCCCACCTGAGCGGCCAGTACGGCCAGGACGACCTCTACGTCGGCGTCCCGACGATCATCGGCGCCGGCGGCGTCGAGAAGATCATCGAGATCGAGCTGAACGACGAAGAGAAGGCGATGTTCCAGAACTCCGTCGACGCGGTGAAGACGCTGGTCGACGTCGT
This sequence comes from Azospirillum palustre, assembly GCF_002573965.1. NCBI lineage: Bacteria > Pseudomonadati > Pseudomonadota > Alphaproteobacteria > Rhodospirillales > Azospirillaceae > Azospirillum > Azospirillum palustre. Next base: position 2,346,829 of record NZ_PDKW01000043.1, read on the forward strand.
CAAGAAGCTGGACGCCGAGAAGTCCGCTTCCTAAAGAACGGCTTGCGCGGTCTCCGGCGCCGTCCCTGCCCCCAGTTCGGGTCGGGACGGCGCCGGTGGTGCGCCCGTCTTGTCCTTCAGTCGACCCGTTTCGTCAGCCGAACCAAAAAACAGATGGACGCCCGATGAACATCCATGAGTACCAGGCGAAAAGCCTGCTGAAGAAGTACGGCGTCGCGGTTCCCCGCGGCGGCGTTGCCTACACCCCGCAGGAGGCCGAGACGGTCGCCCGCGAGCTGGGCGGTCCGGTCTGGGTCGTGAAGTCCCAGATCCACGCCGGTGGCCGCGGCGCCGGCCGCTTCAAGAACAACCCCGAGGGCAAGGGCGGCGTCCGCGTCGTCAAGTCGATCGAGGAAGTCGGCAAGAACGCCGCCGAGATGCTGAACAGCGTCCTGGTGACGAAGCAGACCGGCGCGGAAGGCCGCGAGGTCAAGCGCCTCTACATCGAGGAAGGCGCCGACATCAAGCGCGAGCTGTACCTCGGCATGCTGATCGACCGCGCCACCGGCCGCGTGACGATCATGGCCTCGACCGAAGGCGGCATGGAGATCGAAGAGGTCGCCCATAACACGCCCGAGAAGATCATCAAGGTCGCGGTCGACCCGGCCACCGGCATCCAGGGCTACCACACCCGCAAGGTCGCCTTCGCGCTGGGCCTGGAAGGCAAGCAGGTCGGTGCCGCCGCCAAGTTCATCCAGGCCGCCTACAAGGCCTTCGTGGACCTGGACTGCGCCATCGTCGAGATCAACCCGCTGATCGTCACCGGCGCCGGCGACATCCTGGCGCTCGACGCCAAGATGAACTTCGACGACAACGCGCTGTTCCGTCACAAGGACGTGGAAGAGCTGCGCGACGAGGCCGAAGAGGATCCGTCGGAGATCGAGGCCGCCAAGCACAGCCTCAACTACGTCAAGCTCGACGGCAACATCGGCTGCATGGTCAACGGCGCCGGCCTGGCGATGGCCACCATGGACATCATCAAGCTGTATGGCGGCGAGCCGGCCAACTTCCTCGACGTCGGCGGCGGCGCCACGAAGGAGCGCGTCACCGCGGCCTTCAAGCTGATCCTGTCCGACAGCAACGTCGAAGGCATCCTGGTCAACATCTTCGGCGGCATCATGCGCTGCGACGTGATCGCCGAGGGCGTGGTCGCCGCGGCGCGCGAAGTGCACCTGCACGTTCCGCTGGTGGTGCGCCTGGAAGGCACCAACGTCGATCTGGGCAAGAAGATCCTGGCCGAATCCGGCCTGCCGATCCTCTCGGCCGACAACCTCGCCGATGCCGCCGAAAAGGTGGTCAAGGCCGTGAAGGAGGCCGCGTAACATGGCTGTTCTCGTCGACAAGAACACGAAGGTGATCTGCCAGGGCTTCACCGGAGCCCAGGGCACCTTCCACTAGTGTGAGGTCGTCTGGTTCTAATGCTCCTGAATGCAATACCGGGACGTCCATAAACTCCTTTGTACCTAGCCGCGTCAGACCAACACATCGCGGGAGTGAACTTGTCGAGAGCAGCAATCGGTTTTGCTTCAGAGATGGGCAGTCAGTTCCGGCACCGCGGTGAACAGGTCGGCGACGAGGCCGTAGTCGGCGACCTGGAAGATCGGCGCCTCCTCGTCCTTGTTGATGGCGACGATCACCTTGCTGTCCTTCATGCCTGCCAGATGCTGGATGGCGCCCGAGATTCCGACGGCGACATACAGGTCGGGCGCGACGATCTTGCCAGTCTGGCCGACCTGATAGTCGTTCGGCACGTATCCGGCATCGACCGCGGCCCGGCTGGCACCCACGGCGGCACCCAGCTTGTCGGCCAGAGCCTCCAGCATCGGGAAGTTGTCGCCCGACTGCATACCGCGCCCGCCGGAGATGACGATGCGGGC
>NZ_PDKW01000043.1:2348844-2752140 GCF_002573965.1 Azospirillum palustre
TCGACGCCCAGGCTGTCCGGCGTGACGGTCTCCAGCGGCTTCTTCTTCGCCTTCATGATGTTCGGCAGCGAAGCATAGCGCGGCTCGTTCAGGCGCAGGTCGGCGGTGACCACCGCCGGCAGCTTCAGCTCCACCGTCTCCAGCCCGCCGTCGATCTCGCGGGTCACGGCGACCGTGCCGTCACCGGCGGCGATCTTCGAGGCGAAGGTGCCCTGGCCCCAGCCGAGCAGCGCCGCCAGCATCTGGCCGGTCTGGTTGCAGTCGTCGTCGATGGCCTGCTTGCCGAGGATGACGAGGCCGGGAGCCTCGGCGCCGAGTTCATCAAGGCCTCGGGCACCAAGAAGCCGGTCGTCGGCTTCATCGCCGGCCGCACGGCTCCTCCGGGACGCCGCATGGGCCATGCCGGCGCGGTGATTTCCGGCGGCAACGACACCGCCGACTTCAAGATCGACTTCATGAAGTCGGTCGGCATCGCCGTCGCCGACAGCCCCGCCAGCCTGGGCTCCACCATGCTGAAGGTGTTCAAGGGCTGATCGCCTGCGGGCGTCACGGCGACGTGACGCCCGCGGCCTGATGCCTTTGAAAAGAGGACGCCTTTCGAAGAGGTTGACGGGCGGGACGCTGCGGTGCCCCGCCCGACGCCCCTTCGGCCTATCCTCTTGGACGGTTGGTCCTGGGAACCCATATGCAAGCGTCGGCGGTGCGCACGGCATCCCACCTCGCATCCCACCGGCTCCCCTCGCCGGTTCTTGCACATGGGTATCCATCGATCTCCCGCCCCCTTCATCACTCGCGATCATCTCCCACAGGGAATCGGGCTCACGGCCCGAGGTGAAACCATGTCGGCAAATCTGGAACAGACCTCGTTCCTCTTCGGCTCGAACGCCGGTTACGTCGCCGAGCTCTACGCCAGCTACCTGTCCAACCCGGCCGCCGTCGATCCCAGCTGGAACAGCTTCTTCCAGGATCTGGACGAGGATTCGCGCGCCGTCCTGGACGAGCTGCGCGGCGCGTCCTGGACCGTGTCCGATCTGGAGGACCCCAAGGCCAAGCGCGACCCGGTCGCCGAGAGCTTCATCGTCGCCACCCCCAACGGCGCCGCCACGAACGGCGCCGCCGCGGCGATGAACGGCCCCGGCAACGGCGCCATGCTGTCCCATACCCAGCAGGTCTACGGCGGCATCAGCCCGCAGCAGCTGCGCGCCGCCACGCTGGACAGCATCCGCGCCCTGATGCTGATCCGCGTCTTCCGCGTCCGCGGCCATATGAACGCGCATTTCGACCCGCTGGGCCTGGAGAAGCGCGAGCCGCACCCGGAGCTGGATCCGGCGACCTACGGCTTCGGCCCGGACGACCTCGACCGTCCGATCTTCCTGAACTACTCGCTCGGGCTGGAAACGGCGACGCTGCGCCAGATCCTCGACATCCTGCACAAGACCTATTGCGGGACGATCGGCGTCGAGTTCATGCACATCCAGGATCCGGAAGAGAAGGCCTGGATCCAGGAGCGCATCGAGGGCGGCCGCAACCACACCGACTTCACGGTGAACGGCAAGCGCGCCATCCTGGAGCGGCTGACCGCGGCCGAGGGCTTCGAGAAGTTCCTGCAGCTGAAATACACCGGCACCAAGCGCTTCGGCCTTGAGGGCGGCGAGTCGATGATCCCCGCGCTGGAGCAGATCCTGAAGCGCGGCGGCCAGCTCGGCCTCAAGGAGGCCGTCGTCGGCATGGCCCACCGCGGCCGTCTGAACATGCTGACCAACTTCATGGGCAAGCCCTTCTCCGCCGTCTTCTCGGAGTTCCAGGGCAACCCGTCGAGCCCCGAGGACGTCCAGGGCTCCGGCGACGTGAAGTACCATCTCGGCACCTCGTCGGACCGCGACTTCAACGGCAACATCGTCCACCTGTCGCTGACCGCCAACCCGTCCCACCTGGAATGGGTCAACCCGGTCGTGCTGGGCAAGGTGCGCGCCAAGCAGCAGCAGCGCCGCGACCTTGAGCGCGAGCAGGTGATGGGCGTGCTGATCCACGGCGACGCCGCCTTCGCCGGCCAGGGCATCGTGGCCGAGACGCTGGGCCTGTCGGAGCTGCGCGGCTACCGCACCGGCGGCACCATGCACTTCATCATCAACAACCAGATCGGCTTCACCACCAACCCGACCTATTCGCGGTCGGGCGTGTACTGCTCCGACATGGCCAAGATGGTGCAGGCGCCGATCTTCCACGTGAACGGCGACGATCCCGAAGCCGTCGTCCATGTCAGCCGCATCGCCATCGAGTTCCGCCAGAAGTTCAAGCGGGACGTCGTGATCGACATGGTCTGCTACCGCCGCCACGGCCACAACGAGGGCGACGAGCCGGGCTTCACCCAGCCGATCATGTACAAGAACATCCGCTCCCACGCGACCACGCGCGAGCTGTATGCCAAGCAGCTGGTGGCGGAGAACGTGATCACCCAGTCCGAGGGCGACCAGATCACCCAGGACTTCATGAAGAAGCTGGAGGCCGAGTTCGAGGCGTCCAGCACCTACAAGCCGAACAAGGCCGACTGGCTGGAAGGCAAGTGGGCCGGGCTGGAGGCGCAGGGCGCCAACACCGCCCACCGCGGCGAGACCGGCGTGGAGCTCGACAAGCTGAAGCAGATCGGCTTCAAGCTCTGCGAGTATCCGAAGGACTTCGCGATCAATTCCAAGATCGCGCGCCAGCTGGAAGCCAAGAAGAAGACGCTGGAGACCGGCGAAGGCATCGACTGGGCGACCGCCGAGGCGCTGGCCTACGCCACGCTGGTCGCCGAGGGCACCGGCGTCCGCCTGTCGGGCCAGGATTCCGGCCGCGGCACCTTCTCGCACCGCCATGCGGTGATGTACGACCAGAACACCGAAGAGAAGTACGTCCCGCTCTGCCACGTCAGCCCGGACCAGGCGACCTTCGAGGTCCATGACAGCCCGCTGTCGGAAGCCGCCGTCGTCGGCTACGAATACGGCTATTCGCTGGCCGAGCCGCACAATCTGGTGCTGTGGGAAGCGCAGTTCGGCGATTTCGCCAACACCGCGCAGACCATCATCGACCAGTTCATCTCGTCGGGCGAGTCCAAGTGGCTGCGCATGTCCGGCCTGGTGCTGCTGCTGCCGCACGGCTACGAGGGCCAGGGCCCGGAACACTCGTCCGCCCGTCCGGAACGCTTCCTGCAGATGTGCGCCGAGGACAACTGGCAGATCTGCAACGTGACGACGCCGGCCAACCTGTTCCACGTCTTCCGCCGCCAGATCCGCCGCAGCTTCCGCAAGCCGCTGGTGCTGTTCACGCCGAAGTCGCTGCTGCGCCACAAGCTGTGCATCTCCGACCTGTCGGAGATGGGCCCGGGCAGCACGTTCCACCGCGTGCTGGGCGAGACCGCCAACGATCTGGCCGCCAACGACAAGATCCGCCGCATCGTCGTCTGCTCCGGCAAGGTCTATTACGACCTGCTGCAGGAGCGCATGAGCCGCGGCATCAAGGACGTCGTCATCCTGCGCCTGGAACAGCTCTACCCGTTCCCGAAGGATGCGCTGGCGGCCGAGTTCGCCAAGTATCCGAACGCCGAGCTGGTCTGGTGCCAGGAAGAGCCGGAGAACCAGGGCGCCTGGTTCTTCGCCGACCGCCGCCTGGAAGCCGTGCTGAAGGACGTCGGCCACAAGGCCGGCCGCCCGTCCTATGTCGGCCGCCCGGCCACCGCCTCGCCGGCGACCGGCCTGCTGAAGCGCCACAACAAGGAGCAGGCCAAGCTCCTGGATGAAGCCCTGACGGTCCGCTGACCCTCACCCAAGCGAACAAGAAGACGAACGAGGAATAAGAAATGGCTACCGAAATCAAGGTCCCCACGCTGGGTGAGTCCGTCTCCGAGGCGACGGTCGCCCGCTGGCTGAAGAAGGCCGGCGAGGCCGTCGCCATGGACGAGGCGCTGGTCGAGCTGGAGACCGACAAGGTCACGCTCGAGGTGAACGCCCCGGCCGCCGGCGTGCTGGCCGAGATCGTCGCCGCGGAAGGTGCGAACGTCGAGGTCGGCGCCCTGCTGGGCGTCCTCACCGAAGGCGCCGGCGCTGCCGCCGCCCCGGCCGCCGCCGCTCCGGCCGCTGCTCCGGCTCCCGCCGCCGCCCCGGCCCCGGCTGCCGCCCCCGCTGCTGCCGCCGCTCCGGGCAACATCGCCGCCTCCGGCCCGGCCGCCCGCAAGCTGGCCGACGAGAAGGGCGTCGACACGTCCGCCATCGCCGGTTCGGGCAAGGACGGCCGCATCACCAAGGGCGACGTCATCGCCGCCCCGGTTGCCGCTCCCGCCGCCAAGCCGGCCGCCCCGGCTCCGGCCCCGAAGGTCCAGTGGGCCGCCGGCACCCAGGGCGACCGTCCGCGGGCATCTCAGGAAGAGCGCGTCCGCATGACCCGCCTGCGCCAGCGCATCGCCGAGCGTCTGAAGGAGGCCCAGAACAGCGCCGCCATGCTGACCACCTTCAACGAGGTGGACATGTCGGCGGCGATGGCTCTGCGCGCCGAGTACAAGGACTATTTCGAAAAGCGCCACAAGGTGCGGCTCGGCTTCATGTCCTTCTTCGTCAAGGCCGCCGTCCAGGCCCTGAAGGAAATCCCGGCCGTCAACGCCGAGATCGACGGCACCGACATCGTCTACAAGAACTACTATGACATCGGTGTCGCCGTCGGCACGCCGCAGGGTCTGGTGGTTCCGGTGGTGCGCAACGCCGACCAGCTGGACTTCGCCGGCGTCGAGGGCACCATCGCAGCACTCGGCAAGAAGGGCCGCGACGGCAAGCTGTCGATGGACGAGCTGACCGGGGGCACCTTCACCATCTCCAACGGTGGTGTCTACGGCTCGCTGATGTCGACCCCGATCATCAACCCGCCGCAGTCGGCTATCCTCGGCATGCACAAGACGATGGACCGCGCGGTCGTCGTCGGCGGCAAGATCGAGGTCCGCCCGATGATGTATCTGGCGCTGTCCTACGATCACCGCATCATCGACGGCAAGGAAGCGGTCACCTTCCTCGTCCGCATCAAGGAGCTGATCGAGGATCCGCGCCGCCTGCTGCTGGACGTCTGATCCGACATACCGGGCTTAACGAGGCAAGGGAGGGCAACTGCCCTCCCTTGACCCACCCGTCCAAGGGCTTCCGCCCTTGGAACCCTGAAGGGGCGCCGCAAGGCGCCCTTTTTCTTTTTGCACTCCCTCTCCCGCCCCGGGAGAGGGAAGGGGCCCAAGCGAAGCTTGGGAAGGGTGAGGGGTGATCCAAGGATCGGAAATCCATGTCCGGATCGCCCCTCACCCTCCCCACTTCGTGGGTCCCCTCCCTCTCCCGGGGCGGGAGAGGGAACTCCCGAAAGGTTCGCGCAAACAACAGTTCGCGGAGCGCTCAAATCCTCTTGCCAGAGATATGGTATCTGGTATACCGTATCGATAATGTCAGTGCGACGGCGGCTTCCGGGCCATCGCCGCACCGGCTCCCCCGGTGCCCAATCCAAGAGGGGGCGGGCACCAAGGAGATCGACATGGACGAGAGGACAGCAGCGGGTTCGCCCGCGGTTGTGGATTGCGAACAGCTGGTGGCGGCGATCGGCGATGCCGTCATCGTGTCCGATCCGGCCGGCGCCATCGCCCTGTGGAATGCGGCGGCGGAGCGGATGTTCGGCTTCACCGCCGACGAGGCGATGGGCAAGTCGCTCGACATCATCATTCCGGAACGCCAGCGCCAGCGTCATTGGGATGGGTATGAAAACACCATGGCCACCGGCGAGACCCGCTACGGCCATGACCTGCTTCGGGTTCCGGCGGTCCACAAGGACGGGCACAGCCTGTCGATCGCCTTCACCGTCGCGCTTTTGCGCGGGACCGACGGTGCGGTGACCGGGATCGCCGCCGTGGTGCGGGACGAAACCGCCCGCTGGACCGAAGAGCGGACATTGCGCCGCCGCCTCACCGACCTCGAAGCCGCCGCCAAAGCCGGCGTCGCTGCCGCCGGCTGAGCGCGAGCGGACCACGGGAGCAGGCCCCGAAGATCGAATCGGGGCCGGTCTCCGAAGATCAAATCCAGCAGACAAACTGAAACAACGCGAAATAAGGGAGTGTTGCAGTCATGACCAAGCCGCTCGAAGGCATCAAGATCATCGACTTCACCCACGTGCAGGCCGGCCCCGCCTGCACCCAGCTTCTGGCCTGGTACGGCGCGGACGTGATCAAGGTCGAACGTCCGGGCGCCGGCGACGTCACCCGCAGCCAGCTGCGCGACATCCCGGATGCCGACGCGCTGTACTTCACCATGCTCAACAGCAACAAGCGCTCCCTGACGCTGGACACCAAGACCGCCGAGGGCAAGGAAGTCCTGACCCGTCTGATCAAGGAATCCGACGTGCTGGTCGAGAATTTCGGCCCCGGCGCGCTGGATCGCATGGGCTTCAGCTGGGACAAGATCAAGGAATTGAACCCCGGCATGATCGTCGCCTCGGTCAAGGGCTTCAGCGACGGCCACCATTACCAGGACCTGAAGGTCTATGAGAACGTCGCCCAGTGCGCCGGCGGTGCCGCCTCCACCACCGGCTTCTGGGATGGCCCGCCGACCGTGTCCGCCGCCGCTCTCGGCGACAGCAACACCGGCATGCACCTCGCCATCGGCATCCTGACCGCGCTCATGGCCCGCACCAAGACCGGCAAGGGCCAGAAGGTCGCCGTGTCGATGCAGGACAGCGTGCTGAACCTCTGCCGCGTCAAGCTGCGCGACCAGCAGCGCCTGGACCGCGTCGGCTACCTGGAGGAATACCCGCAGTACCCGCACGGCAAGTTCACCGACGTGGTTCCGCGCGGCGGCAATGCCGGCGGCGGCGGCCAGCCGGGCTGGGTGCTGAAGTGCAAGGGCTGGGAGACCGATCCCAACGCCTACATCTACTTCACCATCCAGGGCCATGCCTGGGCGCCGATCTGCAAGGCTCTGGGCCGCGAGGAGTGGATCGACGATCCGGCCTACAACACGGCTCTCGCCCGTCAGGACAAGATCTTCGACATCTTCGCGATCATCGAGGATTGGCTGAAGGACAAGACCAAGTTCGAGGCCGTCGACATCCTGCGCAAGTACGACATCCCGTGTGCGCCGGTGCTGTCGATGAAGGAGATCGCCGAGGACCCGTCGCTGCGCGCCAGCGGCACCGTCGTCGAGGTCGACCACAAGCAGCGCGGCAAGTACCTGACCGTCGGCAGCCCGATCAAGTTCTCGGACATGACGGTCGAGGTCACCGGCTCGCCGCTGCTCGGCGAGCACACGGACGAGGTCCTGGCCCAGCTCGGCTACAGCAAGGACCAGATCGCCGCCATGCACGGCGCCAAGGTGGTCTGAGGCCGGGTCTGAAGGCCGATTGCCCCCGGCACTCCCCTCTCCCTCCGGGGAGAGGGTTGGGGCGAGGGGGCACCCGGCAGACTTGCGAAAACAAAAACGGCGCCCCATCCGGGCGCCGTTTCCTTTTTCCCCAACCGTCCAATCCTGCCGTCAAATCTTCCGGCCGCGCTCCAGATCGTCCAGGATCTCGTCCGCCCGGCTGGTCAGGGTGTGGGCGAGCCGGTCAAACTGCCCGTTGCCGGTCATGCGGGCGCGCCGGGCGGCTTCCACCCCCAGCCGGGCCAGTTCCTGCGCCATCTTGCGATAGTCCGGAACCATGGTCCACACCGCGTCCGCCGTAGCCACGTGCGGTGCCGCGCCACGACGTTTCGGATGATCCTTCGAAGCCACAGCCATCCCATCCACCGGTGCCAGTGAAGGGGAAATCCTGGCATACCAGCCCGCCCGAACCAACTGACGCTTACGGCAGGTCGGCCACAGCTTTTGGCTGTGCATTGCCTTGCCGAATCGGATAGGACTCCGCCGGCCGTCCCTTCGGGAGCCGGTCAGTCGATCAGCAGGTCCAGCGTCGAGCGCACCACCTGCACGATCTCGCCGCCCTGGGGCGAGATGGCCTGACCGCGGGCATTCACGATGATCGCCAGCTCATGCTCCGTCGTGGGAGCGAAGCGGGCGATCTCCTGCACCAGATCGTCGGCCAGAATGGCGTCGCGCGTCACCCCGGCCTGGGCGGCGGCCTTGTCGCGCCAGCCGTTCAGCGCCGCGGCGATGGCGGCCTCGATCTGCTGCGATTCCTCCTTGCGGCGGAGGTCGGTGAACAGCACCAGCACGCGCCACGCCCCGTCGGCATAGGCGGTTTCGATGCGCTGGACCTCGACCGTCCGCAGGAAGCTGGACAGCTCCGCCTGCGCCTCTTCGGCGGCGGCGTCGGGAATGCTGAAGGTGCGGATCTCGGTGCTCATCGCCCAATCCTGTTGTAAGGGGCCAACCCTGCGGCAAGGCCGTCCTCCATGGTCGGAGCCTACACACAAACGGCGCGTTCGGCAAACCGGGACCCTGCGGCGGAGGTGTTCCGGGACCTTGGGGATACCCCCAATTACCGCGTGTCGATTCACCTCCCCCGCGCGTTGTGGGAGGAGCCGCAGCACGCCCGGAGACGCCCGATGCCCCATCTCGACCCGCAGGAGCCCCCGTCCCAGTCTCAGCCGGACCAGCAATCCGTTTCCCCCCACGCCGGGGAAGCCAGCGCCGCGGAGACGCCGCGGCGCGGCAGGCGGCGCTGGGGAGTGCTGGGGACGGTGCTGATCGCGCCGCTGATGCTGGCCGGGCTGGCGGCGCTGGGGGTGCTGTGGACCGGGTCCATGCTCTACGACCAGCCCTTCGCCTGGTACAATCTGAACCGCATCAACACGGTGGCCGAGCGGGCCGCCCGCCTCCCCGATTCGGTGATGGTGGTGGCGCTGGGCGACACCGCGCTGCGCGACGCCACGCTGGACGAGCGCAGCATGGCGAAGGTCGCCGCCGAGCGTGGCGTGCCCAACCTGGAATTCCTGCGCATCGTCCACCGGCAGGCCCAGTTCGCCGATTTCGAACCGCTGCTCGACCGGCTGATCGCCGTCAAGCCGACGCTGATCCTGATCGACCGCAACCTGCTGACCGCCAGCCGCGGTCCGGTCGACGAACTCCAGCGCTACGGCAACGGCCTGATGCGCCTCTATCGTGGCCAGACCTATGTGCAGGATCAGGTGGCCCTGCAATACCGGCGCGGCTGCGGCCCGACGCCATCGGCCTGGCTGACCGGCGGAGCGCCCGGGGCCGTCGCCGGCTCCAGCGCCACCGAGCGGCAGGTCCGCGCCTTCATCGACCGCGCCTGGGCCGCCGGCATCCGCGTCGCCCTGATCGAGGTGCACAGCCGCCCGGCCCGGCAGGCGCCCAGCCTGATCTCCAGCGCCTCGGCCGCCGAGCCGTCAGCCCAGCCCTCCGCCGCCTCGCTGCCCTTGTGGAACTACGGCAGCACCGCAGCCGTGGAGCCCGAGGACTATGAGGACGCCGCCCCCACCGCCGCCTGCGATCAGGCCAGCGACACCGGCCGCAAGGCCTTCTCGGTCTGGCTGACCGGCGGCATCGCCGGGGCGCTGCGCGGCGCCCAGCCCGACCGCATGCCCGGCCGCGCCCCGGTGACGGAGGCCGCCTCCCTGCCCTGAGCGCCGCTCCCAAAATGACGCAGTGCAAACGTCGCCGTTCTTTCCGCCTTCCGGTTAAACCACTTTTTGTTTATGGTTTTGCCGTCGGGCGAGTCGCAACAGGAGACGGATGCATGGCTTCCATCATGATCAAGAAGGCCGGCGAAGGGCTGGTCTCGCAGGCCCACCGCAACGCCGACGTCGGCCCGACCAGCGGCAGCTCGGTCGTCTATGAAATCCAGAACGTGCCGGGCGGCGTCAGCGTCGACGACGTGATCGCCGCCTTCAAGACCTACCAGCCGGCCGACAAGGTGTACGAGATCGACTGGTCCGCCCTGTCAAAGTAACCAGGGGAGGGGGCAGCCAGCGCCCCCTTCCTCACTCTTCAAGCCTGCAAGGCCGGATAGCGCTTGGCCCACACCTCCAGCTGGGCGACATGCTCGGCCTCTTCGGCGGCGAACTCCTCGGCCATCATGCGGACCTCGGCGTCGGTGGTGGTCTTCGCCACCTCGGCATAGAAGGCCTGCCCGCGCCGCTCGCTGTCGAGCGCCAGCTCCAGCGCGTATTCCACCGTCATCAGATAGTGCGAGCCTTCCATCGAGGCCGCTTCCGGGCTGTCGCCGTCCGGCCACTGGAAGTCTTCCGGCGCCAGATCGGGGATCTTGCGAAAGCCCGACCGTTCCCGCGCCTCGGCCAGATGCAGGCGCGAGAATTTCGCCATCTGGCCGAAGAAGGCCGCGACCTCCTGGTTGCCATAGGTCTTCATCGCCTCCGACAGGTCGGAGAAGCGGTTGGCGGCGTCCTCCTCCAGCGCACAGGCGTGGGCGAGGAACAGGGCGGCGTCGTGGATATCGGTCATGGGTCCCTTTGAGGTGCGAAAAAGCCCGACGACAGCAAAACCATACAGTTTTTAAGGCCATCGGTCGCGACCGCTCTCCCGCTGCCCCACCCCTGCGACCTTTTGGCGCGTGCCGCGCCTGCCGGCACCCGAAAAGCATTGCCTTTCACGCCGGTTCGCGGCAGCAGACTCCCCCCATGAGCAAGCCCGCCTTCCCCGCCCTGCCAATCGATCCCGTCCTGCCCGCCCTCTTGGAGGCGCTGGACAGCCGCGGCACCGCCGTGCTCCAGGCCCCGCCGGGTGCGGGCAAGACCACCCGCGTGCCGCTGGCCCTGCTGGAGGCCGGTTGGCTGAAGGGCCGCAAGATCCTGGTGCTGGAGCCGCGGCGTCTCGCCGCCCGCGCCGCCGCCCGCCGGATGGCGTCGATGCTGGGGGAGGCGGTGGGCGAGACCGTCGGCTACCGCGTCCGCCTGGATACCAAGGTCGGCCCGAGGACGCGGATCGAGGTGGTGACCGACGGCCTGTTCCTGCGCCAGCTTCAGGAGGATCCGGAGCTTCCCGCCGTCGGCGCCGTCCTGTTCGACGAGTTCCACGAGCGCGGCATCGACAGCGACCTCGCCCTGGCCCTGGTGCAGGAGGCGCGCGGCGCGCTGCGCGACGATCTGCGCCTCGTCGTGATGTCGGCGACGCTCGACGCCGCCCCGGTCGCCGCCCTTCTCGCGGACACGCAAGGCCCCGCCCAGATGGTGACCAGCGAGGGCCGCGCCCACCCGGTCGAGACCCGCCACCTCGACGCCCCAGCGCAAGGCACCCGCATCGAGGACGCGGTGGCCGCCGCCGTCCGCCGCGCGCTGCGCGAGGAGCCCGGCAACGCCCTGGTCTTCCTGCCCGGCGTCGGCGAGATCCGCCGCGTCCAGTCCCTGCTCGACCAGTCCGACCTCGGCCCGAACACCGTCATCGCCCCGCTCTATGGCGACCTGTCGGCCGAGGCGCAGGACCGCGCCATCGGCCCCACCCCGCCCGGCCAGCGCAAGATCGTGCTGGCGACCTCCATCGCCGAGACCAGCCTGACCATCGAGGGCATCCGCATCGTGGTGGACAGCGGGCTGATGCGGGTTCCGCGCTTCGACCCGCGCGGCGGCATGACCCGTCTGGCGACGGTGAAGGTCAGCCAGGCCTCGGCCGAGCAGCGCCGTGGCCGCGCCGGCCGTCTGGAGCCCGGCGTCTGCTACCGCCTGTGGCCGGAGGCGACGCACAAGGCGCTGGCCCCCTTCACCACGCCGGAGATCGCCGACGCCGACCTCGCCCCGCTGGCGCTGGAGCTTGCGGTGTGGGGTGTCTCCGACCCCGCCGGCCTGTCCTGGCTCGACCAGCCGCCGGCCGCGGCGATGGCCCAGGCGCGCGAGCTGCTGACCGGCCTCGGCGGTCTCGACAAATCGGGCGCCATCACCCCGCACGGCCGCCGCATGGCCGGCTTCGGCGTGCATCCGCGTCTGGCCCACATGATGCTGGCCGGCAAGGCGATGGGCCAGGGCGCGCTCGCCTGTCTGGTCGCGGCCCTGCTGGGCGAGCGCGACATCGTCCGCAGCCAGCCCGGTTTCCGCGACGCCGACCTGCGCCTGCGCGTCGACCTGCTGCGCGGCGAAGAGCGCGGTGGTCAGGGTGCGGCGCGCGGCCTCAGCGTCGACCGCGGCGGGGCGCAGCAGGCGGTGAAGCAGGCCCGGCAGTGGCGCCGCCAGCTTGGCGTGCGCGACGACGACGCGATGGACTCGCAGGCCGTCGGCCTGCTGGTGGCGCTCGCCTATCCCGACCGCATCGGCCAGCGCCGCCCCGGCGGCCAACCGGGCGGAGTCGCGGCGCAGTACCGCCTGTCGGGCGGGCGCGGCGCCTATTTCCAGCAGGCCGAGCCGCTGTCGGCCGAGGAGTGGCTCGCCATCGCCGACCTCGACGGCGCCGCCCGCGAATCGCGCATCTTCCTGGCCGCCCCGGTCACGCTGGCCGATCTGGAGGAGAGCTTCGCCGACGACATCCGCACGGAGACCATCGTCGCCTGGGACGCGCGCGAGCAGACGGTGCTGGCGCGCCGCCGCCGCATGCTGTTCGCCCTGATCCTGAAGGACGAGAAGCTGGCCAAGCCGCCGGCGGACGCGATGACCGCCGCGATGATCGAGGGCATCCGCGCGCTGGGCCCGACCTGCCTGCCCTGGACCGACGAGCTGCGCAAATGGCGCACCCGCGTGATGTTCCTGCGCACCCGCGAGGGCGACGCCAACGGCTGGCCCGACCTGTCCGACGCCGCCCTGATGGACGGTCTGGAGGAGTGGCTGGCCCCCTTCCTCGACGGCGTGTCGCGCCGCGCCCATCTGGAGCGCATCGACCTGTCGAGCGCGCTGCGCGCCCTTCTGCCCTGGGACCTCAAGACCCGCCTGGACGCCGAGGCCCCGACCCACGTCGAGGTGCCGAGCGGCTCCCGCATCCCCATCGACTATGACGGCGAGGAGCCGGTGCTGGCGGTGCGCTTGCAGGAGATGTTCGGTCTGGCCGAGACTCCGCGCATCGCCGGCGGCCGGGTGCCCCTGCTGCTGCACCTGCTGTCCCCCGCCCGCCGCCCGGTGCAGGTCACCCGCGACCTCGCGAGCTTCTGGGCTAACGCCTACAAGGCGGTGAAGGCGGATTTGAAGGGCCAGTACCCGAAACACTACTGGCCCGACAACCCGCTGGAAGCCGAACCGACCGCGCGGGCGAAGCCGAGGGGGCGGTAACGGCCCACCCCGCACCGCAACGCCCCCAATCCCCTCTCCCCCCTGGGGAGAGGGTCAGGGTGAGGGGGCAGCAAAGGCGCCAGCCTTTGCCAGGGGATTGCGAAGGGGCAGCATGCCCCTTGGCGGCGCGCCGAAGCGCGCCCGTCACCCTCTCCCGCCCCGGGAGAGGGAGGGGACCCGCGCCGAAGGCGTGGGGAGGGTGAGGGGCACCCCGAGAGTCCCGAACCGCATGGCCTCTTGCGCGTCCCTGCCCGCGCGAAGGCAAATGTGATGGCCGCATCCCCTCGCCCAGCGCATACTGAAAGCGCTTCACCGGCCACTGCGTTGAAGACACCAAAAGACGCCAGGGAACCCGAGAATGCGGACCTTGCATGATTTGCGCGACGAGATGCTGGCGGTCGCCCGTGGCACCCGCCCGGTTCCCCCAGTGCAGTCCGTCACCGATGGCGAGGCGGTCTCCGGCCTTCTCGGCCTGTTGACCCCGGCCAACCGGACATTGATGCAACTGATCGCTACCGAACGACCGGAGACGGTGTCCCGCCTCGCTCAACTTGCCAACCGAGCCCAGCCCAACGTCTCGCGCGCTCTGCAAGACTTAGCGAAGCACGGTCTGGTGCGGCTGGTCCGCGACGGCATGAGCATCCGGCCGGAACTGGTCGCGGCGGAGATAGACGTGGATCTGGTGTGCGGAGATTGCCGGGTGGTGCCGATGGTAGTGGGGGCGGAGTAGGCCCCCCCGTGTTAGCGGGAGATATGTCGCCAAGAAGCTGAAGCGAGCTGCTGTTTGTTGGGAGAGGTCCAGGCTTGCAGAGGCTACATATGTTAGATATGGCAGAAGTTGATTGAAAGCGTGTTCCATATCTGCCATGTTCTACTTTTGTTCGGGAGGAAGGGATGACGACGTGGTATCGTGCTCGCTTCCTATTCTGTTCATTTGGGCCGCTTTATCTGTTGCTCTGTATAGGTCTAGCAGTGCAGCACGAATGGATGAAGCAGGGCTTAAAAGGAAACGATGTTATCGTGATGTTAATCGCAGGAATATTTTTTATCCTGTCATTTTTTGTATTCTTAAATTTGCGTAATGGCTTTTCCGCAGCATCACCTTCTAGATATTCAGTAAAACCTTTGGAATCGCTTGATGGAAGCGTGCTAAGTTACATGCTTTCCTATATTCCACCTCTTATGATTGATGATTTAAGCTCAGTCGCCAAGGTTGCGCCAGCAATTGTTTTTTATGCTGTCCTGATCCTTATCATGATTCGAACGGACACCATGTATGTCAATCCCTACTTTTTATTATTCAAATATAGGATTTTCCGGGTTGAGCTACCAAACAGTCGCTCCATAACGGTCATTACGCAGAAACAGGAGATCTTCCCTGAAGAAACTGTTACACTGCACGAAATTCAGCCGTCAAAGTTATACTTCTCTTCGTAATTTGAGAGATGCCATGCCGCTGATAGACGACGCTTTTGCAGCTCTGACCGATATGCGTGTGGCCTTGGACGAACAGGGACGAATCGGTTGCCATGTATTTATTTTTTCGCCCCGCACACGAGATCGACGAAATGATTGGCATAAAATTGCTATGCAAGGGGCGGTGGCAGATCGAATCGCATCTTCCGCTCGAGATGCGTTGCTCAAGTTGGAAAGCCGCGCAACCGATGATCAAGTACTTCAGGAGTTTGATTTTGACGCAATGGCCGACGGCAGTATAGGAATCATATCTCTTACTGACGTACCTGCTATAGCAGCTTGGCTTAACGAAATTCCAGGCGATGATTGGCCTGTTAGATTCGATGGTGATGAGAAAGTAGTAGAGAGAGCACGCTTCTACATCACGCGGCTCAATTTCTCTGATGGTCGCCCTCTTACGCTTGTTCGTGGCTCTCGCGGATTAACGGTCACTCTGCGAGAAAAAGGCATGGTTTCAGCTATTTTCAGTCGCGAGCAAAATGAGATGGTAGCGATCGATGGAGCTGTTGTGAATTTTGATGGTGCCATTGATTTCCTCGCTTGGGAAGGCATGGTATTTATATTGAACTTTCGGACATTTGAGTCCGTCACCAATATTCGTGACGTTACAATTCGAAAGGCCGCCGAAGCATTAGACGCTTTAGCCGTTCGTTTTGGCTTGGGAGAAAATGTGCAAGCCTTGAAAAGCGAAATTGGAAAACGCACTCTATTGGCAAAGAGATTAGCTGCTGCACATCGACACGGAATTATCAATCACATTGATCCACAACGTCTTGTTAATCGGGCCGCAGAAAAACAGCTTCGGCTACGCTGCCATCTGAACGATGGAAACGTACAATTTGAAATAAATCACAACAACCATGGGGAAATTCAAGACTTTGTAGATATCCTTACTGATTTCTTTCTTCAATCCCCTGTCACGGGTCGCGAATGGGAAGCAGTCGTAAAACGGGCGCCTAAAAATAGACGTTAATCTACTGAATTTATACAATCAGAAACCAATATGAACTTCAAACATCGACTAAAAGATGATTTCTTCAAAACCATAGAATAACTGGTAGATTCAAGACAATAGCATGGCCTGTAACTGTATTCGAATCGATTGATGACAACGCGCTGACTTGCGCCATCACCGAAGCCCGTTTGCAGGCTGCGGTTGGTCAAACGATTCACCTGCGCGACATCGCAGACGGGCTCGACAACTGGGGCACCCCCCCAAACACCCAGCCCCATTACAACATTAACCCAAGCCCCAACTCCTATTTCCACCCAACCCTTACCCCCCTCCCCGATCCATGCTACGCTACGCCCTCCCCCACCCGCGGAGGGCACCGCATGCCCCGACAGTGGCGATCCGCCACCTCCGCCCGCTCCGCCGAAGCCGCCCAGCGGCCCGTCCTCCCTCCGTGCGTCCTCCCCCTTCGCGCCCGCCCGCATGGAACACTGAACACACCCCGCAAAACCGTTCCATCCTGTTCCACACGTTCCACGCCCCGCCGGCCCCGCCACCCCGCCCGCCCGCGATGGAACAGTGAACACCCCGCCGAAAAGCGTTCCATCCCGTTCCATCCGCCCCACTTCGCCCCTCGCCGCAACCGCCCGTACGCGCTGCGTGCCCCCCGCCGACACACCATCATTGCGCCCATCCCCTGTCCGCCCTATGTTCCCGGCAAACTCTCGCTTGTTTGGGCCCCGATGACTGACCTCTCGCACATCCGCAATTTCTCGATCATCGCCCACATCGACCATGGCAAGTCGACCCTTGCCGACCGGTTGATCCAGCAGTGCGGCGGCCTCGACGCGCGCGAGATGCGCGAGCAGGTGCTCGACAGCATGGACATCGAGCGCGAGCGCGGCATCACCATCAAGGCCCAGACCGTCCGCCTGCTCTACAAGGCGGAGGACGGCAAGCAGTACACGCTGAACCTGATGGACACCCCCGGCCACGTCGACTTCGCCTATGAGGTCAGCCGGTCCTTGGCCGCCTGCGAGGGCTCGATCCTGGTGGTCGATGCCTCCCAGGGGGTCGAGGCGCAGACGCTCGCCAACGTCTATCAGGCGATCGACAACAACCACGAGATCATCCCGGTCCTCAACAAGATCGACCTGCCCGCCGCCGAACCGGAGCGGATCAAGCAGCAGATCGAGGACGTGATCGGGCTCGACGCCTCGGACGCGGTGGAGATCTCGGCCAAGTCCGGCCTCAACATCGGTGCTGTGCTGGAGGCGGTGGTCAAGCGCCTGCCGCCGCCCAAGGGCGATGCCGACGCGCCGCTGAAGGCCCTGCTGGTCGACAGCTGGTACGACCCCTATCTCGGCGTCGTCATTCTGGTGCGCGTCGTCGACGGCGTGCTGAAGGTGAACCAGAAGGTCCGCTTCATGGCCGCCGGCTCGGCCCACGATGTCGACCGCGTCGGCGTCTTCACCCCGAAGGCGCTGCTGACCGGCGAGCTGCGGCCGGGCGAGATGGGCTTCATCACCGCCGCGATCAAGGACATCACCCAGACCAAGGTCGGCGACACCATCACCGACGAGCGCAAGCCGGCCGCCGAAGCGCTGGAAGGCTTCAAGCCGTCGATTCCCGTGGTGTGGTGCGGCCTGTTCCCGGTCGACGCCGCCGATTTCGAGCGGCTGCGCGACAGCCTGGGCAAGCTGAAGCTGAACGACGCCAGCTTCCATTACGAGGCGGAGACGTCGGCGGCGCTGGGCTTCGGCTTCCGCTGCGGCTTCCTCGGCCTCCTGCATCTGGAGATCATCCAGGAGCGGCTGGAGCGCGAGTTCAACCTCGACCTCATCACCACCGCCCCCTCGGTGGTCTACAAGCTGACGATGACCGACGGGACGGTGCGCGACCTGCACAACCCGGCCGACATGCCCGACGTGATGCGGATCGACCACATCGACGAGCCGTGGATCAAGGCGACGATCATGCTGCCCGACGAGTATCTCGGCGGCGTTCTCCAGCTGTGCACCGAGCGGCGCGGCCAGCAGATCGAGCTGACCTATGCCGGCGCCCGCGCCATGCTGGTCTATCGCCTGCCGCTGAACGAGGTGGTGTTCGACTTCTACGACCGGTTGAAATCGATCAGCCGCGGCTATGCCAGCTTCGACTACCAGATGGACAGCTATGAGGAAGGCGACCTCGTGAAGCTGTCGATCCTGGTGAATGCCGAGCCGGTGGACGCCCTGTCGATGATCGTCCACCGCAGCCAGTCCGAACGCCGCGGCCGCCAGCTGTGCGAACGGCTGAAGGAGCTGATCCCGCGCCAGCTGTTCAAGATCGCGGTGCAGGCCGCCATCGGCGGCAAGATCATCGCCCGCGAGAGCATCAGCGCCATGCGCAAGGACGTGACCGCCAAGTGCTACGGCGGCGACATCAGCCGCAAGCGCAAGCTGCTGGACAAGCAGAAGGAAGGCAAGAAGCGCATGCGCCAGTTCGGGCAGGTCGAAATCCCGCAGAGCGCCTTCATCGCCGCGCTCAAGATGGGCGACGAGTAAGGAAAACGGACAAGGCGGGCTTCGGCCCGCCTTTTTTGTGCAGACCGGCAATTCCGTACAACTTGCGCAACAAAACGGCCGTTCGGGTGTCATCACACCCAGGACGGTGCCGCTCCCGCGCGGCGCCTCCCCTGTTGTGGTTCAATCCGGGAGGATGACATGCGCAAGTTTCTCGCCGCCGCGGTTCCGGCCCTGATGCTGATGGCCGTTGCCGCGCCCGGCCACGCCCAGACCAGCGGGTCGGCCAAGTCCAACGCCGTCGCCAACGGCACGATGGACACCGGCGCCCGCGACGTCCAGGCCAGCCGGGACATGATCGGCAAGCGGGTGGTCCACCGCCATGGCGGCCCCGTCGCCGGCACCATCCAGAACGTCACCACCGGCGCCGACGGCCAGACCATGGTCGAGCTGAAGCTGGCCAAGTCCGGCCAGTCGGTCATGCTGCCCCCGGCCTCCTTCGAGCGGCGCGGCAAACAGGTCGTCGTCATGCAGGACCAGATGGAGCTTCAGCAGCTCGCCCAGTACAGCAGCCAAGCCAACACCGGCTACGGCAGCTCGACCGGCGGCGCCATGGGCGGCCAGATGGGGAGCGGCTCGATGGGCGGCTCGATGAACGGCGGCATGGGCTCCGGTTCGATGAACCAGGGCACGATGAACCAGGGTTCGATGGGCAATGGCTCGATGGGCACCGAGACCATGAATCAGGGCACGATGGGCAACGGCACGATGAACCGCGGCACCATGGCCCCGGCCCAGCCCGGCATGGGCCAGTAAGCCGGGCCTGTAAGCCAGTGCCGGAGGCGGAGGGCCCGAACGGCCCCCGCCTCCGCACAGGCGCGTCTCAGACCTCGATCACCGTCAGTTCGCCGGCCTGCGGCACCGGCATCGCCGCCTTGACCGCCGCGGCGTCCAGCCCGGCGGCGAACAGGCAGACCAACTTGGCGTAGCTGGCTTCCGGCGTCATGTCATAGGCGCCGACCGCCCCCACGGCGCCGAGGCCAGTGGCATAGGCGCCGGGCAGCACCGCGCCGCGCTGCACCTGGGTGTTGTCCATCAGCACGACCCCGGCCCTCACCGCCGCCGACAGCGTGTCGAGGAAGTCCGGATCGGTCGAGCCGTTGCCCTCGCCGTAGGCCAGCACGATCACCCCCTTCGCCGCCGGGCTGGTGCCGGTCAGCATCGCCGACACCGTGCTGGCGCGGATGCCGGGATAGAGCCACAGCATGACGACGGAGAAGGCCGCCAGCGCCGCCGGAAGGGCGTCCAGCGCCGCCATCCGCCTGGCCCGGTTGTCCGGCTCGGCC
The DNA here is from genome assembly GCF_002573965.1 of Azospirillum palustre. NCBI lineage: Bacteria > Pseudomonadati > Pseudomonadota > Alphaproteobacteria > Rhodospirillales > Azospirillaceae > Azospirillum > Azospirillum palustre. The sequence goes on from NZ_PDKW01000043.1 coordinate 2,368,276, forward strand.
AGCGAAACGCCGGTGTCCGGCATCGGCAGCCAATGCGGCTCGTTGCGGGCGATCACGCTGCCGATGGTGGCGAGCGGCGGGAAGTTGGGGGAATCGAAGCCGGCGAAGCGGTTGGCATCGACCTTCGACGACCGATTGCCGCGCAGCAGCCTGGTATCGAAATAGACGCAGACCTCCGGCACCGGCAGGGTGCCGGCCGCCACGATGGCGCCGACCAGATTGGCCGGCGCATCGCTCAGCGTGAAGGACAGCGGCACCTGCGATCCGCTGAACACCACCGGCTTCGACAGGCCGGGCAGCAGGAAGGACAGGGCCGACGCGCTGTAGGCCATGCTGTCGGTGCCGTGCAGCACGACGAAGCCGTCATACCGGTCATAGACCGACAGCAGCCGCCGGGCGATGGCGCCCCAGTCCGCCGGCGTCATGTTGGAACTGTCGAGCGTGCGGTCGAACCAGTCCATGGTCCAGGTCAGGTCCGGATAATCCCTCACCCGGTGGTCCGACAGGCCGGGCACCGACAGGGCCAGCTTTTCGAACTCCATGCCCGGCACCGGCGCCAGCGCCCCGTTGGGATTGGTCACGCACCCGATGGTGCCCCCGGTGTACAGCACATAGACCCGCCCCATCGCCCACTCCTGCCCGCATAGTTATCGGCGGCAGGATAGGCTGCGGCCCGCCTACTTCTCAAGACGCTGGCGGCCCGGAGTTGCCAGCGGCGACCGCACCGACGACGGCGCATGCTCCGCGGTCAGCCGATAACCCAACGCGGGCACACCCGACGGCAGCGGGTTGTAGGCAAAGCGGAAGCGCCGCGGTTCCGGCACGGCCGGGGTCGGGATGGCGGGCGGCTCCAGGCGGGCGGCACCGAGAACCGTGCCGGTCCAGGCGGCGAACAGCGACATGATCGGAAACTCCAAAGGGGTCGGAGGCCGACAATGGGGGGTGCGCCAATCCCTTGGAAACGAATAGGCATTATGGTGTCATCACGATTCGTAATGACCGCACCGTTGCGGACGGGCCGGCGCTCTGCTTGAATAAGCGGCAACTTCCGGTTCCCAAAATGCCCGCCAATCTCGACACCGACCTGCTGCGCGCCTTCGTCGCCGTGGCCGACAGCGCCAGCTTCACCCGTGCCGGCGAAAGGCTGGGCCGCACCCAGGCGGCGGTCAGCCAGCAGGTGCGCCGGCTGGAGGACACGGTGGGCAAGCGCGTGTTCGAACGCGACACCCACGGCGTGCGCATGACCCGCGACGGCGAGGTGCTGCTGGCCTATGCCCGGCGCATGCTGACCCTGAACGACGAGGTGCTGGCGCTGATGCACCGCAGCCCGACGGTGGCGAGCGTGCGCATCGGCACGCCCGACGATTACGCCACCATGCTGCTGCCGGAGGTCCTGGCCCGCTTCAACGCCGCCTATCCCGACGTGATGGTCGAGGTCGTCTGCGACAACAGCCCCGATCTGGTGGCGGAGATCGAGAAGGGCCGCTACGACCTGGCGCTGATCACCCGCAAGGCCGGCGAGGCGGGCGGCGAGCTGGTGCGGCAGGAGCCGGTGTCCTGGGTCGCCCCGCCGCTCGACCCCGCATCGCCGCTGCCGGGCTACCGTCCGGTGGAAAGCCTGGACCCGCTGCCGCTGGCGCTGTTCCCCAAGGGCTGCGTCGTGCGCGACATCGCCGTCGCCGCCCTGGACGGGATTGGGCGCGACTGGCGCGTCGCCTTCACCAGCAAGAGCGTCGTCGCCGTCCATGGCGCGGTGATGGGCGGGCTGGGGGTGACGGCGATGGAGGCCTGCACCGTCCCGCCCAGCCTGCGCCGCATCGGTGCGGCGGAGGGCTTTCCCGACCTGCCGGACGTCGACATCGCCCTGCACCGCGCCCGCGGCACGGCGCCGAAGCCGGTGCGGCTGCTGGCCGACGCGATCCACGACCTCGTCGGCGGCCAGTTGCTGGGCCGCCGGAAGCCGCCGCTTGCCTCACAGGTGACTGCCCCACAGGTGACTGCCAAGGAAGCCGCCCAATGATCGCCGTGCCGACCCGTTGCCTCCTTCCGGCGCTCGCCCTTCTCCTCGCCTGTGCCGGCATCGTTGCAGCAACCCCGCCGGCCTGGGCGCAGAGCCCCGTCGCCATCGGCGCCCCGCTGACCGGCGAGGTGGTGCTGAACCGCGACATCGAGGTGCGGATCGGCCCCAGCGAGGATGCCCGCATCGTCATGACGCTGAAGCAGGGCAAGGCGCTCAACGCTCTCGGCACGCCGCGCGGCACCTATTGGACGGAGATCGCCATCGGCGGCCAGCCCATCGGCTATGTCCCTGCCGACTCGCTGGACCCGGCGCTGATGGTCACCGGCCGGCCGGCAATCGGCGGCGAAGGGCCTCGGCCGTCCAAGCCCACCGCCAACCAGCCGGCGGATGCCCCTCCATCCCACCGCAGCGCCGCGGTCGTGCCGCGCGCGGCCTGGGACAAGGCGGCGCAGACCCCGGCGGAGGGCTATGTCGTCGCCGCCGGCCCGATTCCCGCGACCGAGATCCTGGCCAACCGCAAGCGGCGCAGCTTCACCCTGCGCAAGGGCGACGTGGTGGCGCTGATCGGTGCCGCCGATGGCGAGGCCACGCTGGCCCTGCCCGCCGGCACCCGCGCCCTGGCCCCGGTCCAGGGGCTGGTCGGGGTGGCCGCCCCCTATCCGCTGCCGGGGATGCCGCCGGTCGAGCCGGGCATGCTCTACGGCATCAAGCTCGGCGAATATGTCAGCTACGCCGAGGGCTTGCGCGCCTGGAAGGAGTTCACCGCCGGGCCGGGCAGCGCCTATCGCGACCTGCCGCCGATGGTCTGGCCGGTGTTCCGCAAGGGCCGGCTGCTGTACGAGGTCGGCGTCGCCCCTTTCACGCGCTTGCAGGTCGACACCGCCTGCGGCACGTTGGCACAACGCGCGCTCGATTGTACGGTGATCGAGCTGGATACGTTTTGATGAACGACCGCCATGCGGGCCGGCCAAGCCCGTCCTCATGACCCTTTCACGATTGAAGAGCCATGACCGACGCCGACCCGACCGGACCTGAGGACGCCCCCCGCACCGATCCGGCAACCGGGCCGGCCCCCGAGCCGGCCCCCGAGCCGGCCCCCGAGCCGGCCGACGAGGATATGGTCTTCCTCGACGATGCCGCCCCGGAAGATGGCCCCGGAAATGGTCCCGAAGATGCCGCCGCCGGGGAGGCGCCCGGCAGCCGCTGGACCATGCTGATCGTCGATGACGAGCCGGAGGTCCATGCGATCACCAAGCTGGTCCTGTCCGACTTCGCCTTCAAGGGCCGCAAGGCCCGCTTCCTGTCCGCCCATTCGGCGGCGGAGGCCCGGCGGATCCTGGCGCGGGAGAGCGACATCGCGCTGATCCTGCTCGACGTGGTGATGGAGACGGAGGATGCCGGCCTGCGGCTGGTCCACCACATCCGCGAAGAACTGCAGAACCGCAACGTGCGCATCATCCTGCGCACCGGCCAGCCGGGACAGGCGCCGGAACGGGCGGTGATCCTCGATTACGACATCAACGACTACAAGGCGAAGACCCAGCTGACCGCCCAGCAGCTGTTCACCACCACGGTCGCGGCGCTCCGCTCCTACGAGGACATCGTGGCGATCGACGCCAACCGCCGCGGCCTGGAGAAGATCATCGAGGCGTCGTCGTCGCTGTTCCGCGCCCGCTCGATGAAGCTGTTCGCGGCCGGCGTGCTGACCCAGCTGTCGGGCCTGCTGGGGGTGGGGCCGGACGCCATCCTGTGCGTGCAGCGCGGCAGTGCCGGAACCCCGGGTAGCAGCAACCCGGCGGTCGAGGCGGCAACCGGCAACGGCCTCTATGTGCTGGCCGGATCGGGCCGGTTCGAGGATCTCATCAATGAACCCGCCGCCGGCCATGTCGATCCGGCGGTGCTGGCCGCGGTGAGCGCCTGCCTGGAAAAGCGGGCGCATGTCTTTACCGGCGACCATTGCACGCTCTACATCCGCACGCCGAACGACCGGGAAACGGTGGTCTACCTGCGCTCCAACCGGCCGCTGTCGGAGTTGGACCGCAAGCTGATCGAGGTGTTCTGCGGCAAGATTTCCGTCGGTTTCGACAATCTGCACCAGTACGAGCAGCTCTACCGCGCCCAGCGGGGCACGCTGGCGGCGCTGGCCGATCTGGCCGAGCGCGGCCGCGGCGCGCTGACCGCCGACGGGCCTGCCAAGGATGGGGCCGCCTGCACTGACATGGGCGCGGATGCGGCAGAGGACGGGGCAGTGGGCGGGGCGGTGGACGGGGCGGAGGACGACCGGTTCTGCCGGTTGCTGCGCATCGCCGCAATCACCGAACGGATCGCCCGCCGCCTGCATGCCGACGGTCTCTTCGCCGACACGCTGGACGACTCGACGCTGGAGATCATCGGCCTCGCGGCCATTCTGCACGACATCGGCAATGCCGCGGTGAACCCGGCGATCCTGTCGAAGCCCGGCCCGCTCGATGCGGCGGAGCGCAGCGCCATGCAGGCCCATACGGTGGCCGGCGCCAGCCTGCTGAACCAGGCGAGCCATCTGGCCGACGGCCCGACCCATCTTCATCTGGGGGCGGCGGTGGCACGCTGGCACCACGAGAATTGGGATGGCACCGGCTATCCTGACGGCCGCACCGGGGCGGCGATCCCGCTGTGCGCCCGCATCGTCGCCGTTGCCGACGCCTATGACGCCATGACGCGAGACCGGCCCTATCGTCCGGCGCTGGGCCGCGATCACGCCGTGGATGAAATCCGCCGGCTGGCCGGTCTGCGGTTCGACCCGGCGGTGGTCGATGCCTTCCTCGCCGTGCTGCCGGAGATCGACCTGCCCCGTTCCGCAGCAGGACCGGCCACCTGACGGGCCGGTTGCAGCAACCTCACCTTCACTCGGAATAAATCGGCCCTAGCGGCTGCACAGCGCTTCGACCGCCTCGCGCAGCGGCCCGACCTGAACCGGCTTCAGCAGCAGCTCGCAGCCCATGAGCTGGGCCTCGTCGCGGCGCTCGGGCGTGCTGTCGCCGGTCAGGATGATGGCCGGGATTTGCTGCCCGGTTTCGGTGCGGACACGCTCCACCACCTCGCGTCCGGTGCGGCCGGCCGGCAGGTAATGGTCGGCGATGATCAGGTTCGGCACCCGGCCCAACCCACCGAGCTGTGCCTCCAGCGCGGCGGCGCTGAGCGCCTTGACCACCTCGTACCCCCAGCCGTCCAACAGGATCGCCAGCCCTTCGACGATCGAGCGGTCGTCGTCCACCACCAGGATGAGTGGCTTGCCGGACTCCGGTTTGGTTGCCTTACCGTCCGCTGGATCAACCATAGACTTCCCCCGCTTCGTCGCTTGCAGTGTGATGGGCATTCGACTTGCCAAGGCAATGCACGCATCGCCTGTGCCGTAATCGTGACATCGAACACATCGTGGGTCCACCGGGGGCAAACAATCCTGACCCCCAATCTTCCCATAGATCAACGTCCTGGCGTCAAACATTGAATTGCAACAAACAGTCTCAGGGTTTTCCCTTAGCGAATGCACTCGAGATTCATCAATCAGCAATTCATCATATGATTGCGCGGTGAGCTATCGTGAAGGAGCCTTTCGTGAATCCTTCAGGTAGGCCAAACGAAAAGAGCCCCCGCCGAAGCGGAGGCCCTGTCTCTTACATAACGGCGATTTCAACCCCGGAGGGTTTTTCTCAAGCGCGAAGATTTCCTCCGGTCGCCTTGACCACCGCGGCAACGATTTTCTGGCCGACGGCCTCGATCGCCTCATCGGTCAGGGTTGCGGAGGTCGGCTGGTAGGTGACCGACACGGCGACCGACTTGCGACCTTCACCCACTCCCGGCCCTTCATAGACGTCGAAGACTGCGACATCCTTGACCAGCGCCTTGTCGGCGCCCTTGACGGCACGGAGGATCTTGTCGGCCTCCACCTTGCGGTCGACGACGAAGGCGAAATCGCGCTCCACCGGCTGGAAGGCGGAGAGTTGGACCATCGGCTTGGCGGTGCCGCCCTTCTTCTTGGGCAGCGGCACGGCGTCCAGCATCACCTCGAAGCCGACGACCGGCCCCTTGACGCCCAGCGCGTCCAGCACCGACGGATGGATCTCGCCGAAGCGCGCCATCACGGTGGGGCCGAGTCGCAGCACGCCGGAACGGCCGGGATGGTACCAGCCCGGCGCATCGGTGGTGACCTGCAGGTTGCCGGCCGGGGCGCCGACCGCCTCCAGCACCGCCAGCGCATCGGCCTTGGCATCGAACACGTCGACGCCGCGGGCCTTCTCCGACCAATGGTGGGGTACCGCCGCACCGGCGCGGATGCCGGCGGCAACCGTATCCTGGCCGTCCGGCGCCGGGGTGCGGAAGGCCGCCCCGACCTCGAACAGGCGCACGTCGGCGAAGCCGCGGTCGGCGTTGCGGCCGGCGGCCTGGATCAGGTTGGGCAGGACCGACGGACGCATGACGTCGAGATCGCTGCTGATCGGGTTGACCAGCCGCAGGCCCGGCTGTCCGCCGCCGAACAGCCCGGCGACCGGGCCGGACAGGAAGGACCAGGTCACCGCCTCCGACAGGCCACGGGCGGCCAGCGTGCGCTTGGCCAGCGCGACGCGGCGTTGCTTCAACGTCAGGGCCGGGCGGGTCAGCACCGTCTCGCGCGGCAGCGGCGTCGCCGGGATGGCGTCGAAGCCATGGACGCGCAGCACCTCCTCGACCAGATCGGCCTCGCCATGGACATCGGCGCGCCAGGACGGAACGCCGACGACCAGACGGCCCTCGGCATCCTCGCCCTCAAGGGTGAAGCCGAGATCGGCCAGGATCCGCTCCTGACGCTCGCGCGGCAGATCGACGCCGCCCAGCGCGGCGACGCGGCCCGGACGCAAGGTCAGGCTGCGCTTCCAGTTCGGTTCGGCTCCGGCGACCACCAGTTCCGACGGCTCGCCGCCGCACAGTTCCAGGATCAGGCGCGTGGCCCGCTCCATGCCGGCGAACACGGCCGCCGGATCGACGCCGCGCTCGAAGCGGTAGCGCGCATCCGAATCGATGCCCAGCCGGCGGCCGGTCTGCGCCGTGCGCACCGGGTCGAACAGCGCCGCCTCGACGAAGACGTTGACGGTCTGCTCGGTGCAGCCGGTCGGCTCGCCGCCGACGATGCCGGCCAGAGCCTCCGCCCGCTCGTCGTCGGCCACCACGGTCATGGCGGCGTCCAGCGCGTATTCCTTGCCGTTCAGCGCCGCCAGCGTCTCGCCCTCGCGACCCATGCGGACGGTGATGTTGCCCTTCACCGTGTCGGCGTCGAAGACGTGCAGCGGGCGGGCGGCGTCGAAGGTCAGGTAGTTGGTGATGTCGACCAGCGCCGAGATCGGACGCAGGCCGATGGAGACCAGCTTGTCCTGCAACCACTTCGGCGACGGGCCGTTCTTCACGCCGCGGATATAGCGGCCGACGAACAGCGGGCAGGCCTCGGGCACATCGATGCTCACCCCGACCGGGCTGGCGAAGGCCCCGGTGACCGGCGAGGCGTCCAGATGCCCCTCGGTCAGCGGCTTCAGCGTGCCCATGCCGGATGCTGCGAGGTCGCGGGCGATGCCGCGGATCCCGGCGCAGTCGGCGCGGTCGGGCGTCAGGTTGATGTCGATGACCGGATCGTTCAGCCCGGCATAGTCGGCAAAGCCGGCGCCGACGGGGGCGTCGTCCGGCAGCTCGATGATGCCCTCATGCTCGTCCGACAGCTTCAGCTCGCGCTTGGAGCACATCATGCCGTTCGACTCGACGCCGCGGATGACGCCCTTCTTCAGCGTGATGTCGGAACCGGGGACATAGGTCCCCTCCGGCGCGAAGACGCCCTTCATGCCGGCGCGCGCATTCGGGGCGCCGCAGACCACCTGGAGGGTGCCGGCGCCGGTATCGACCATCAGCACGCGCAGCTTGTCGGCGTCCGGGTGCTTTTCGGCCGAGACGACATGGGCGACGCGGAAGGGCTCCAGTTCCTTCGACCGGTCTTGGATGCCTTCGACCTCGAGCCCGAGGGCGGTCAGCTTTTCCGTGATCTGGTCGAGCGAGGCGTCGGTCTCCAGATGGTCCTTCAGCCAGGACAGCGTGAACTTCATGGGTCCGGCTCCTTAGCGCGTCAGGCCGTGGGCGATGTTGGGAATGTCGAGGGCGGCGAAGCCGTAATGCTTCAGCCAGCGCAGGTCGGCTTCGAAGAAGGTGCGCAGGTCGGGGATGCCGTATTTCAGCATCGCCACGCGCTCCACCCCCATGCCGAAGGCGAAGCCCTGGTACTTGGTGCTGTCGATGCCGCAGGCTTCCAGCACGTTCGGGTGGACCATGCCGCAGCCGAGGATCTCCAGCCAGTCGCCGTAATTGCCCAGCTTCAGCTCGCCGCCCTTGCGGGAGCAGCCGATATCGACCTCCGCCGACGGTTCGGTGAAGGGGAAGAAGCTGGGGCGGAAGCGCAGCGGCAGGTCGTCCACGTCGAAGAAGGCGCGGCAGAACTCCACGAGGCAGCCCTTCAGGTGCCCCATGTTGGTCGCCTCGTCGATGACCAGCCCCTCGATCTGGTGGAACATCGGGGTGTGGGTCATGTCGTAGTCGGAGCGGTAGGTGCGCCCCGGCGCGATGATGCGGATCGGCGGCTTGTTGTTCAGCATGGTGCGGACCTGCACCGGGCTGGTGTGGGTGCGCAGCAGCATCTTCTTCTCATCCGCGTCGGGCAGATAGAAGGTGTCGTGCATGTCGCGCGCCGGGTGGCCGGGCGGGAAGTTCAGGGCGGTGAAGTTGTGGAAATCGTCCTCGATGTCCGGCCCTTCGGCGACCGAGAAGCCCATCTCGGCGAAGATGGCGATCATCTCGTCCATCGTCTGGCTGATCGGGTGGATGCGCCCCTCCGACTCGGGCCGGACCGGCAGGGTGACGTCGACCCGCTCGGCCTCCAGCCGCGCCTTCAGGTGGGCGGCGGCGAGGTCGGCCTTGCGCGCGTCGATGGCGGCGGCGATCTCGTCCTTCAGCGCGTTCAGCGCCTGACCGCGCTCCTTGCGCTCGTCCGGCGTGAGGTTCCCCAGCTCCTTCATGAAGCCGGTGATGCGCCCCTTCTTGCCGAGCGCGGAGACCCGCACCTCGTCCAGCGCCGAGAGATCGGCGGCGGCGTTGACCTGCGACAGAAGTTCGTCTTTCAGCGCGTCGAGCATGGCGGTTCCCGGCAAGCGTGGGGAAGAAAACGGTGCAAAAAGAAAAAGGGAGCCGGCCCAGCGGCCCGGCTCCCTTCTCTTACAACTGACGCCGTGACGGCAAGCGTTCCCTGACTTGAGGAAACGCGAGGCGCGTTACGCGGCGGCCTTGGAGGCGAGCGCGGCCTGGGCCTGGTCCACCAAGGTCTTAAAGGCCTCCGGCTCGCGCGCGGCCAGATCGGACAGGACCTTGCGGTCGATCTCGATGCCGGCCAGCTTGATGCCGTTGATGAAGCGCGAGTAGGTCAGGCCGTACTGACGGACGCCGGCGTTGATGCGCTGGATCCACAGGCCGCGGAAATCGCGCTTCTTGTTGCGGCGATCGCGATAGGCATAACGAAGCGCCTTCTCGACCTTCTCGACCGCAATGCGGAAATTCTTGGAATTGCGACCCCGGTAGCCCTTGGCGAGCTTCAGGATCTTGCGGTGACGGGCGTGCGTCGTGACGCCGCGCTTAACACGAGCCATGGTTCAGTCCTTCCGAAATTCTATGATGTGCCGAGATCAGGCGTTGCGCAGCCAGTTCTTCAGCACCGTGCGGGCGTTGGAGTCGCACAGGGTCATCATGCCGCGCGCGTTGCGCTTCATGTTCGGGGACTTCTGTTCCAGGCAGTGGCGCTTGTAGGCGGCCTGAGCGCGGACCTTACCCGTGGCGGTCACCTTGAAGCGCTTCTTGGCGCCGCTCTTCGTCTTCAGCTTGGGCATTTTCGTTTCCTGGGTGGAAATGAGGCGGAATTCCAACGGACGGGTGGGCATGCCCTGAGCCTTCCGGCCCAGCCTCGCCGCCCGTGGAAGGCTGCGCTTATACGCGCGGGGACGGCGCGATGCAAGGGGGATGTGGCGGAGAGGCTTTCTGCAACGCCATGGACCCAAGGCTCATCTTCGGCCTTCGCGGGGATGAGGCGACGTTGGGGCAGTCCCAGTTTTGCCGGCCCCCCCTCCTGCGGACACGCTTTCCGTGCTAGGATTTCAGACCCACCCCATGCGATGGAGCACCGGATGGAACATCGGCGGAAAACTGTTTCACCCTGTTCCATCCCGCATCGGACGGCCGGCCCGCCGCCCAACCGCACCCCGTGGAACAGACACGCAAAACTGTTCCACGCCGTTCCATCGCAGACACCTCCGGCCGGCGCCCCCATCCGCCCTACGCCATTCGCCGCAGCGGCTTCCGCATTGCACGCCCCCGCTGGCGCATGGCCCCTGCCCGCGCTATCTTCCCGGCCATGAGCGACCGCATCCCCGACCCGCAAAAACCCGCGTCCGGTGCCGAAGGCAACTGGTTCGGCTTCACCCCCGTCGATCCGTCCGCCAAGTCCGGGCTGGTCCGCGCCGTCTTCGACAGCGTGGCGACCAACTACGACCTGATGAACGACCTGATGTCGGGCGGCATCCATCGGCTGTGGAAGGACACGCTGATGGAGATGGTGGCGCCCAAGCCGGACATGACCCTGCTCGACGTGGCGGGCGGCACCGGCGACATCGCCTTCCGCTTCCTCAAGAAGGGCGGCGGGGCGGCGGTGGTCTGCGACATCACCGAGGCGATGGTCCGGGTCGGGCGCGACCGCGCCGTCGACCGCAACATCCTGTCCGGCGTGCAATGGACGGTCGGCGACGCGGAACGGCTGCCCATCGCCCCGCGCTCGGTCGACGCCTACACCATCGCCTTCGGCCTGCGCAACGTCACCCGCATCGACGAGGCGATCAAGGAGGCCCACCGGGTCCTGAAGCCCGGCGGCAAGTTCTACTGCCTGGAATTCAGCCACGTCGTGCTGCCGGTTCTGCGCGAGCTGTACGACGTCTATTCCTTCCAGGTGCTGCCCTTCATGGGCCGCGTGGTGGCGAAGGACGAGGCGAGCTACCGCTATCTGGCCGAGAGCATCCGCCGCTTCCCGCAGCAGGCCGATCTGGCCAAACGGATCGAGGCGGCAGGGTTCGGTGCGGTGCGGGTACGCAACCTGTCGGGCGGGATCGCCGCCATCCATTCCGGCTGGCGGATTTAACCTCCCGTGTTCCGCATCCTGCGCAACCTGATCCGGATGGCCGTGATCGGCCGGACGGTCGCCCGTCATGATGCCCTGCCCACCAGCCTGCTCGGCACGGCTCCCGGCCTGCTCTGGCTGTGGCGCCGGGTTGCCCGCAAGGACGTGCCCGGCCGCGAGGGCGAGCGGCTCGCCCGCGCACTGGCCGAACTCGGCCCCACCTACATCAAGCTGGGCCAGCTGCTGTCCACCCGCTCCGATCTGGTCGGCGAGCGGATGGCAGTCGATCTGGCCGAGTTGCAGGACAAGCTGCCGCCCTTCCCCGCCCATCAGGCCCGCGCCATCGTCGAGGCGGAGTTCGGCCAGCCGGTCCAGGCGCTGTTCCAGAGCTTCGACGACAAGCCGGTCGCCGCCGCCTCCATCGCCCAGGTCCATTTCGCCGTCACCGCCGACGGGCAGGAGGTAGCGGTCAAGGTGCTGCGTCCGGGGATCGAGCAGGCCTTCGAGCGCGACATCGACCTGTTCTACCGGCTGGCGGCGCTCGCCCAATGGGTCCTGCCCAGGCTGAAGCGGCTGCGTCTGACCGAAATCGTCGACACCTTCGCCCGCACCTCGCGGCTGGAGATGGATCTGCGGATGGAGGCCGCCGCCGCGTCGGAGCTGGCGTCGAACTTCAAGGACGACGACACTTTCAACGTGCCGAAGGTCGATTGGGAGCGCACCGGCGGCCGGGTGCTGACGCTGGAGCGCATCCGCGGCTTCAAGGTGGACGAGCCGGCGCGCATCTCCGCCGCCGGCTTCGACCGCGATGAGATCCTGGCGATGGCCTCGGCCAGCTTCTTCAACCAGGTCTTCCGCGACGGCTTCTTCCACGCCGACCTGCATCCCGGCAACCTGTTCATCAACGAACAGGGCACCATCACCGCCGTCGATTTCGGCATCATGGGCCGGCTGGACCGCGAGACGCGCTATTACCTCGCCGACATGCTGATCGGCTTCCTGACCGGCGACTACCGCCGCGTCGCGCTGGTGCATTTCGAGGCCGGCTACGTGCCGCGCCACCAGTCCATCGAGATCTTCACCCAGGCCTGCCGCGCCATCGGCGAGCCCTTGCAGAACAAGCCGCTGGCCGACATCTCGGTCGGCCGGCTGCTGGCCCAGCTGTTCGCCGTCACCGAACAGTTCGAGATGGAGACCCAGCCGCAGCTGCTTCTCCTGCAAAAGAGCATGCTGACGGCCGAGGGTGTCGGCCGGCTGCTGAACCCCAACATCAACATGTGGGAACTGGCCCGCCCGCTGATCGAGGAGTGGATGCGCGAGAACCGCGGGCCGGAGGCGCAGTTCATCAACGATGCCGGCGCCATCCTGTCCACCGTCCGCCGCCTCCCCGCCCTGGTCAGCGAGGCGGAGCGGGTGACCCGCGACATTTCGGAAGGCGGCGTACGGCTGCACCCGCAGACCGTCCGCCAGATGCTGAACGGCTGGGAAAGCCGCCGCCGCTCGGACCGCGCCGCCCTGTGGGTGATCGCGGCCCTGCTGGCGGTGATCGCCGTTCAGATGCTGTAAGGGCCGTGACCGCCGATTGAGGGCAGAGAATAACCCTCAGTAGCCCCGGCTGCGGTCCACCAGATTGGGTATCGGCCGGCCTTCACGCAGGGCGGTCACCGCGGTGGCCACCTGCCCGGCGCACAGCGACGGGTGGGTGACCCCGGCGACATGGGGGGTGATGCGGACCCGTGGGTGACGCCAGAGCGGATGGTCCGCCGGCAGCGGCTCCGTCGCGAAGACATCCAGGCTGGCGCCGCGCAGATGCCCGCTTTCCAGCGCGTCCAGCAGGTCCGACTCGACCAGATGCCCGCCGCGCGCCGCGTTGATGACAACCGCCCCCTTGGGCAGGGCGGCGAACAGGCCGGCATTCATGATGCCGCGGGTCTCGTCGGTCAGCGGCAGCAGGCAGACCAGCACATCGCATTGCGGCAGCATCGCCGCCAGCCCGTCGGGACCGGAGAAGCTCTCCACCCCCTCGATGCTCTTGGGGCTGCGGCTCCAGCCCATCAGCCGGTATTCCAGCGTCCGCAGCGTGCGGGCCGATGCCGCCCCCAGCTCGCCCATGCCCAGGATGCCGACCGTCACCTCGGACGCCGGGCGATGATCGAGCTGCTCCCACCGCGCCTCGGCCTGGAGAGCGTCGTAGCGGTCCATCAGCCGGTGCCAGTAGAGCAGCTGGAAGACGACATAGCCGGCCATGTCGGCCGTCAGCCCGTCCGCGACCATGCGCACCAGCGGCACGTCCGGCAGGGTCGGATCCAGCAGGATCGGCTCCACCCCGGCGCCGAGCGACACGATCAGCTTCAGGTTGGGCAGGGTCGCCAGCATGCCGGCTGGCGGCTTCCACACCACGGCGACCTCGATGTCGGCGACATCGCCGGTCTCGGGCCAGACGCGCATCTCCAGCCCGGGAAGATGACGGGCGATTTCCCGGCGCCAATCCTCGGCGCTGTCGCTGGCGGAGCAGAACAGAAGCGTCACGGCCGAACCCCTGCTATCAAGAGATCATATTGGGGTGCGAACGATAGCGCCTTTCCCGAACTCCGCAAGGAAGCAAGCCAGTGCCGCGCCTGATCCTGCTGAACAAGCCCTATGGCGTGCTGCCACAATTCACCGACGACCAGGGCCGCCCGACCTTGGCGGAGCTGGTTCCGGTGAAGGGCGTCTATGCCGCCGGCCGGCTCGACCGCGACAGCGAGGGGCTGCTGGCGCTGAGCGACGACGGCCCGCTGATCGCCCGCATCGCCTCGCCGGCCAACAAGATGCCGAAGACCTACTGGGTGCAGGTGGAGGGCGTGCCGACCGACGAGGCGCTGGAGGCGCTGCGCCGCGGCGTCACGCTGAAGGACGGCCCCACCCTGCCGGCCGAAGTGCGGGGGATTGACGAGCCCGAGTCGCTGTGGCCGCGCGATCCGCCGGTGCGCTACCGCGCCGCCATTCCCACCAGTTGGATTGCGCTCACCATCCGCGAGGGACGCAACCGGCAGGTCCGCCGCATGACCGCAGCGGTCGGTTTCCCAACCCTGCGGCTGATCCGCTGGGCCATCGGCGACTGGACGCTGGACGGGTTGGCGCCGGGGCAGTGGCGGGAGGTCCCCCAACCGCCCGCGACTCCCTCGACTGGGGCAAAGACCCCGGCACCAACCGGCAAGCGCGGCCCGGTCAAGCCGCGCCGAACAGCTGCTCCTCGCTCAGCGCCATCACGCTCGCGGAGCCGTTGACGACGGTCGCCCGCAGCGCCGCCGCCTTCGGCAGCACATGGGTGGCGAAGAAGCGGGCGGTCAGCGGCTTGGCCGACAGGAAGGCGGTGTCGGCATCGCCCTCCGCCAGCCGCTCCGCCGCCACCTTGGCGGCGCGGGCAAGCTGCCAGCCGCCGGCGACCACGCCCATCAGCTCCAGCACCGTCACCGACGCGGCGGCCGGCAGGCGCGGGTCCTGCTTCGCCGTCGTCAGCACCCAGGCAATCGCCTGCCTGGTCTCATGCACCGCGGCGGTCAGCTCCGCCCCGGTGACGCGCAGTGCCTCGTCGGCATGGCCGGACAGCTCGCCGCCCAGCGCCGCGATCTCGTCCAGCAAGCCGTTGGCCGTCGCCCCGCCGTCGCGCAGGATCTTGCGGTTGATCAGGTCGTTGGCCTGGATGGCGGTCGTGCCCTCGTAGATCGTGGTGATGCGGGCGTCGCGCAGGTGCTGGGCGGCCCCTGTCTCCTCGATGAAGCCCATGCCGCCATGGACCTGCACGCCGTCCGACGCCAGCTGCTGGCCGGTCTCGGTGCACCAGCCCTTGGCGATGGGGGTCAGCAGATCGACCAGCAGGGCAGCCCGGCCGCGGGTGGCCTCGTCGGCATGGTGGTGCGCCACGTCGACCGCGGCGGCGGCAGTGTAGAGGATGCCGCGCATTGCCTCGATCCGCGCCTTCATGCCCATCAGCAGGCGGCGGACGTCGGGATGGTTGACGATGCCCTTCGACTGCCCCTCAGTCCAGCCCAGCGGCTTGCCCTGCACGCGGTCGCGGGCATAGGCCAGCGCCTGCTGGTAGGCGCGCTCGGCAATCGACAGGCCCTGCATGGCGACGTTCAGCCGGGCATGGTTCATCATGGTGAACATGTATTCCAGGCCGCGGTTCGGCTCGCCCACCAGGAAGCCGGTCGCCCCGCCCTCGTCGCCGAAGGACAGCACGGCGGTCGGGCTGCCGTGGATGCCCAGCTTGTGCTCCAGCGACACGCACTTGACCTGATTGCGGGCACCAAGGCTGCCGTCCGGATTGACCAGGAATTTCGGCACGACGAACAGGCTGATGCCCTTCACGCCGGGAGGCGCGTCGGGCAGGCGGGCCAGCACCAGATGGACGATGTTCTCCGCCAGGTCATGGTCGCCGTAGGTGATGAAGATCTTCTGCCCGGTGACGAGGTAATGGTCGCCGTTCGGCACCGCGCGCGACCGCGTGGCGGCGAGATCCGACCCCGCCTGCGGCTCGGTGATGTTCATGGTGCCGGTCCACTCGCCCGAGATCATCCGGGGCAGGTAGAGGTCCTTCAGCGCCTCCGAGCCATAGAGCTGAACCGCGTTCACCGCCCCCTGCGTCAGCATCGGGCAGAGCGCGAAGGCCATGTTGGCGGAATGCCACATCTCCTGCACCGCGGTGTTCAGCAGGTTGGGCAACCCCATGCCGCCGCGCGACGGATCGAAGGGCAACCCGTTCCAGCCGCCTTCCACCAGCGCCTGCCACGCCGTCCCCCAGCCCTCCGCCGTGCGGGCGACGCCGTCGGTGCCGAGCTTGGCCCCCTGCACGTCGCCGATGCGGTTCAGCGGCGCCAGGACATTCTCGGCGATCTTCGCCGCTTCGCCCAGGATGCTATCCACCATGTCGGGGCTGGCATCCTCGAAGCCGGGTAGAGCCGCCACCTCGGCCATGCCGGCGAGGTGGTCGAGGACGAAGCGGATCTCTTTCAGCGGCGGGGTATAGGGGATCGCGGCGGCGGTCATGGGGGACCTCTTCGGGTAACGGAGGAAATGAACGAAATCAGAAGGCCTGCTGCAACTCCGGCAGGGCCTTGAACAGGTCGGCGACGAGTCCGTAGTCGGCGACCTGGAAGATCGGCGCCTCCTCGTCCTTGTTGATGGCGACGATGACCTTGCTGTCCTTCATGCCGGCCAGATGCTGGATGGCGCCCGAGATGCCGACGGCGACATAGAGGTCCGGCGCCACGATCTTGCCGGTCTGGCCGACCTGATAGTCGTTCGGCACGAAGCCGGCATCGACGGCGGCGCGGCTGGCACCCACGGCGGCCCCCAGCTTGTCGGCGATGGCTTCCAGCAGGTGGAAGTTGTCGCCCGACTGCATGCCGCGCCCGCCGGAGATGACGATGCGGGCCGAGGTCAGTTCCGGACGCTCCGACTTCGACAGTTCGGCCGAGACGAAGCCCGACAGAGCGGGATCGGCGACGGCGGCAATGCTCTCGACCACGGCGCTGCCGGTGGCGGGTGCCGCCTCGAAGGCGGTGGTGCGGACGGTGATCACCTTGATCGGGTCGGCCGTCTGCACGGTGGCGATGGCGTTGCCGGCATAGATCGGCCGCTCGAAGCTGTCGGCGGCAACCACGGCGGTGATGTCGGAGATCATCGCGACATCCAGCAATGCCGCGACGCGCGGGAGCACATTCTTTCCGGCCGAGGTGGCGGCGGCCAGGACATGGCTGTAGCCGGAGGCGAGCGACTCCAGCAGGGCCGCGACCGGCTCGGCCAGGGCGTGCTCGTAGGCGGCATCGTCGGCGAGCAGCACCTTGGTGACGCCAGCCAGCTTGGCGGCCTGCTCCGCGGCCGGGGCGGCGTTGCGGCCGGCGACGAGGATGTGGATGTCGCCGCCGAGCCCCTTGGCTATCTGTACGGCGGCGGTCACCGCATGGGCGGCGGCGGACTTCAGGCTGGCATTGTCGTGGTCGGCAAGGATCAGGATGGGCATGGGGCGGTTCCTCTGTCGGGCGGGGTGCGGAGAGTGCTGGCACGGGGCCGGCGCTCAGATCACGCGCGCCTCGGTCTTCAGCTTGTCGACCAGCGTGGCGACATCCGGCACCTTGATGCCGGCCTGGCGCTTGGCCGGTTCGGCGACCTTCACCGTCTTCAGGCGCGGCGTGACGTCGACGCCCAGGCTGTCCGGCGTGACGGTCTCCAGCGGCTTCTTCTTCGCCTTCATGATGTTCGGCAGCGAGGCATAGCGCGGCTCGTTCAGGCGCAGATCGGCGGTGACCACCGCCGGCAGCTTCAACGACACGACCTCAAGCCCACCGTCGATTTCGCGGGTGACTGCGACGGCATCGCCCGTCGGGGCGACCTTCGAGGCGAAGGTGCCCTGGCCCCAGCCGAGCAGGGCCGCCAGCATCTGGCCGGTCTGGTTGCAGTCGTCGTCGATGGCCTGCTTGCCGAGGATGACGAGGCCGGGAGCCTCCTTCTCGACCAGGGCCTTGAGGACCTTGGCGACGGCCAGCGGCTCGGTCGTCACGTCGGTCTGCACCAGGATGGCGCGGTCGGCGCCTATGGCCAGAGCCGTGCGCAGCGTCTCTTGGCACCCGGTCGGGCCGACGGACACCACGACGATCTCGGTCGCCGTGCCGGCCTCCTTGAGACGGACCGCCTCTTCGACGGCGATCTCGTCGAAGGGGTTCATCGAGAACTTCACGTTGGACGTCTCGACCCCGGACTGGTCGGTCTTCACCCGGATCTTGACGTTGTAATCGACGACGCGCTTGACGGCGCAGAGGATCTTCATGGCGCAGGTCCCTTTGGAAATGGGCGGCGTGCAGGCATGGGAGGGCGCTGCCCCAGCCTCTCCCCTGTCAGGCGGTGGAGAGAGCGGGCGCTTTGGCCGACATGCAGGAAAGGGTCAGGGAGAGGGCAATGCGCCCCGCCCCCTTAAAGCCCCTCGGTCTGCTTGCGCAGGACGTATTTCTGGATCTTGCCGGTGGAGGTCTTCGGCAGCGGGCCGAACACCACCGTGCGCGGGCACTTGAAGTGGGCCATGTGCGACCGGCAGAAGGCGATGATGTCGGCTTCGCTCGCGGTGGCGCCATCCTTCAGCGTGACGAAGGCGCAGGGCGTCTCGCCCCACTTCTCGTCATGGCGGGCGACGACGGCAGCCTCCAGCACGTCGGGATGCTTGTAGAGCACATCCTCCACCTCGATGGACGAGATGTTCTCGCCGCCGGAGATGATGATGTCCTTCGAGCGGTCCTTGATCTCGACATAGCCGTCTTCATGCCAGACGGCGAGGTCGCCGGTGTGGAACCAGCCGCCGGCGAAGGCCTCTTCGGTCGCCTTGGGGTTCTTCAGATAGCCCTTCATGACGTTGTTGCCGCGCATCATGATCTCGCCCATCGTACGGCCGTCCTTCGGTACCGGCTCCAGCGTGAAGGGGTCGGCAACGACCACCGCCTCCAGCATCGGGCCGCGCACGCCCTGGCGCGCCTTGATCGCCGCCTTCTCGTCCAGCGACAGGCCGTCCCAGCGGTCATGCCAGACGCAGACCACGGTCGGGCCGTAGCATTCGGTCAGGCCGTAGACATGGGTGACTTCCCAGCCCATGCGCTCCATCCCGGCGATGACGGCGGCGGGCGGGGCGGCGCCGGCAACCATCACCTTCACCTTGTGATCGATACCCTGCTTCAGCTCGGCCGGGGCATTGTTCAACATGTTGAGGACGATGGGCGCGCCGCAGAAGTTGGTCACCCGTTCTTCGCGGATCAGCTTGAGAACGGTGTCGGGGCGGACCTGACGCAGGCAGACGGCGGTGCCGGCGGTGACCGCGATGGTCCAGGGGAAGCACCAGCCGTTGCAGTGGAACATCGGCAGCGTCCACAGATACACGGGCGCATCGCCCATGTTCCAGGACAGCGCGTTCGACACCGCGTTCAGATAGGCACCGCGGTGGTGATAGACGACGCCCTTCGGGTTGCCGGTGGTGCCGGAGGTGTAGTTCAGCGCGATGGCCTGCCATTCGTCGGCCGGCAGGATCCAGGGATGTTCGGCACCGACATCGCTGATGAAGGACTCGTAATCGCGGTCACCGATCAGTTCGCCGCCGCTGTAGGTCGGATCGTCGATGTCCACCACCGGGATCGGCGCATCGAGCAGGGCCAGCGCCTTCTTGGCGACGCCGGAGAACTCGCGGTCGACGATCAGGATCTTCGCTTCGCCATGCTTCAGGATGAAGGCGATGGCTTCGGCATCCAGGCGGGTGTTGACGGCGTTCAGCACGGCACCGGCCAGCGGCACGCCGAAATGGGCCTCGAACAGTTCCGGCGTGTTGGCGGCCAGCATGGCGACAGTGTCGCCGGTGCCGATCCCCACATTCGCCAGCGCCGCGGCCAGACGGCGCACGCGGATGAAGGTCTCGGCCCAGGTCCGGCGCACCGGGCCATGGACGACGGCCAGCCGGTCGGGCCACACGGCGGCGGCACGCTCCAGGAAGGTCAGCGGCGTCAGGGCGACGAAATTGGCGGCATTGCGCTCGAGGTCGCGCTCGTACGGATTGGCACAGACATCGGCTGCGGCGGCAGTTTCACTCATCGGACCGTTCTCCCCAGGGGTTCTTTGTTGCACGCCGGCATTGGGCGCGGCGGTGTTGGAAACAGCCTGTACCAGATCAGCTTTGCGCAACTTTCTCAGGATTATGACCAATTGTTATTGAGGGTGTTGCGGCGCAAACGCAGGGGTGGCGCCACTTTCAGCGCAACCAGCTCACGTCGCCGGCGAACAGGTAGCCGGCACCATAGACCGTCTTGATCAGCCGCGGCGTGCGGGGATCCTCCTCGATCTTCTTGCGGATGCGCGAGATGCGGACATCGATGCTGCGGTCGTAGGGAAAATCGTCGCGATCCTGATCAGGACCCTGCAAATGCTCGCGCGACAGCACGCGCTTGGGCGCCTTCAACAGCATCAGCAGAAGCGAGGCCTCCGCCGCCGTCAGGCTTTCCTGCCGGCCGTCGTCGGCGGTCAGAGTCAGGTTGCCGAGATCGAACACCCAGGGACCGAAGCGCGCCCGTGCCGTGTCCTCTGCGGCAGTCGCTCCGGCCAGCTGCTCGCGGCGGCGGATGGCGCTGTTGACGCGGGCGACCAGTTCCCGCGGTTCGAACGGCTTCACGATGTAATCGTCGGCGCCAAGCTCCAGCCCCAGCACCCGGTCGGAGGTGCCGCCGCGCCCGGACAGGATGATGACGCCGAAGCGCACATCCTCCCACAGCTCGCGCACCAGGGTCAGCCCGTCCATGTCCGGCAGGCCGAGATCGACCAGACAGAGGTCGGGGGCCTGACGCTGGATCGCCGTCCGCGCCTCCCGCCCACTGGCCCATCCGGTCACCTCATAGCCGTAGCTCTCCAGCACCTCCGTCACCAGCCGCCGGATGTCGGCCTCGTCCTCGATCACATAGATGCGCTTCTTCTGTCCCACGCGCGTTTCCCCTCGGCACTCGTCGCCCTGATTTTTCCAGGTGCGTTCTATTGGGTGCGTTCTGTTGGCCCAATCCTATCAGGCCGGCGCGGGTTCGGTGGCGTGGCCGATGGCCGCCACCAGGTCCCGCTTGTCCCATGGCTTGCGCAGTATGACGGCATCGGCGGGGACGTCGCCATACTCGACAGCGAATCCGCTGACCAGAACCACCCGCATCGCCGGCCGCAGCAGCCGGGCGCGCCGCGCCAGCTCCACACCGGACAAGCCGGGCATGACGATGTCGGAAACCAGCAGAGACAGCCCGTCGATCTGCTCAACCAGCTCCGCCGCCTCGTCGCCGCTCGCCGCCTCCACCACCGAGAAGCCGAGGTCGACCAGCTGCTGGCGCATCACCTGCCGGACATCGTCATTGTCCTCCGCCACCAGCGCCAGCTGGCCGGACCAGCCGCCGGGCTGCGGGTCGGTCGCTGCCGCCGGGTCGGCCTCCTGCAGGCGGGGCACCGGTTCGGCGCGCGGCAGCAGCAGGGTGACGGCGGTCCCCTCCCCCGGCCGGCTGTCGATGCGCAGATAGCCGCGCGACTGCTTGACGAAGCCGTAGACCATCGACAGCCCCAGGCCGGAACCGAGAGCTTTGGTCGTGAAGAAGGGCTCCACGGCGCGGGCCAGCGCCTCCGGCGTGAAGCCGGTGCCGGTGTCGGTGACGCGGATCTCCAGATAATCGTCGGACCGGACCGGCTCGTCGAAGGACTGGTCGCCTTCCACCTTGCGGATACCGACGGCGATGTCGAGCCGCCCGCCGTTCGGCATGGCGTCGCGGGCGTTGATGGCGAGATTGACCAGCGCGTTCTCCAGCTGGGTCTGGTCGGCGATGGTCCAGCATTCCCGCCCCTCCCCCGGCACGCCGATGGCGATGGAACTGGGGAAGGACCGGCGCAGCAGCACCGCCATGTCGCGCAAGAGTCCGCACAGTTCGATCGGCTCCGGCTTCAGCGGCTGCTGACGGGAGAAGGCGAGCAGGCGGGCGGTGATGTCGGCTCCGCGCCGGCCGGCGCGCTGGGCCGGCTCCAGATAGGCGTCGAGCCCCTCCACCGCCGCGTAGCGGTCGCGCGCTGCCGATAGGTTGCCGATGATGATCGACAGCAGGTTGTTGAAGTCGTGCGCCAGCCCGCCGGACAGCTGGCCGACCGCCTTCAGCCGCTGAGCCTCCACCAGTTGGCGCTCGGTCTGCTTCTCGTCGGTGATGTCGAGGGTCAGGACGAACAGGCCGGTGACCGCGCCCTCCTCTGCCCAGCCATCGCCCCGCCCCTCGCCACGATGGGGAATCAGGGTTGTCTTGGTCACCATGGTGCCGCCATGGCGCGGGAAGGCATATTCGAAGGTCACCACCTCCCCCGACAGGCAGCGGTCGAGATGGGGGGCGAGGGCGGCCATCGCCCGCCGGCCGACGACCGACGCCAGATCGCGGCCGATGACCGCCGCCTTGTCGCGCCCGACAAGTTCGGCCCAGCGCAAATTGGCGAAGGTCAGCCGGCCATCGCGGTCCAGACCGGCGATGCAGGCGGGGATCGCATCCAGGATCACGCGCTGCCGGGTCTCCGCCTCCGCCAGCGCCGCCGTGCGGTCGCGCACCCGGCTGTCCAGCGTGGCGACGGTGTCGCGCAGCTGGCGTACCATGCCGTCGAAGGCCGATGCCAGCAGCCCGATCTCGTCGCCGCGGCGGATGCCGCTCTGGGCGCCAAGGTCGCCGGCCCTCACCTGCACCGCGGTGTCGGCCAGCCGGCGCAGCGGCCGCACCAGCCGCCCGACCGCGATGTAGCCCAGCAGGCTGCCCGCCGCCATCAACGCCATGCCGATGGCAAGGATGCGGTTGCCCAGCACCACCGAAGACCGCCGCAGCTCGTCCACATAGACCGACGAGGCGATGTACCAGTCGAACCCCTCGAAATGCCGGACCCAGCTGATCTTCTCGTAGGCGTAGTTGCCGGGATCGTCGGGCTTGTCCCACAGGTAGGTCAGCGGCTCCCCCTTTGCCGCGGCGACCTTCAAATCCTCGGCGATGGGACGGCCGGTGGCGGAGTTCAGCCGGTCGCCGAAGGCGGTGCCCTCAATGTTCGAATTCGGGTGGATGATCATCCGGTTCGCCGAATCGAAGATGTAGAGATAGCCGGTGCGGGCGATCCGCAGCTTGCGCAGGGCCTGGCGCAGATCCTCGATGGCGTCGGCCTTGCGCCGCTCCACCTCGGCGTCGACGTCGGCCAGATAGGCGCCGGTGCCGACGATGATGCCGCGCCGGGGCAGATCCTTGAAGAAGCTGAGCTTCGGCGCCCGCTCGTCGCCATTGGGCCGCCACCACGGATAGGTCTGGAACCCCTCCCCCTCGCGCTTGGCGGTGGCGACGATGGTGGGCAGGATGTGGCGGCCCAGATTGTCGCGCAGATCGTCGGCCTTGCGCCCCTGATAGTCGGGCGAGGGGTGCGACAGGATCACCGAATCGTAGCCGATGGCCCAGACATAGTCGCCGTTGCCGTAGCGGAAGGCGTGCAGCCCCTCCATCGCCTCGCGCCGCGCCTGCTCCATCGTGATCTCGCCGCGGTCGGCGCGGGCATAGACATGCTCGATATAGCCGACGGCCAGCTCCAGCACGTCGCGCAGCCGGGTCTTGTAGGAGTCGACGGTCGCGACCCGCTGTTCCTCCAGCCCGCCGCGGATGCGGCTGACCAGTTCGAACACGTTGTCGAGGATGGTCCGGCTGGCGTCGCGTTCGATCTCGTAGGCCTTCTCCTCGATGAAGGGGACCGAGAAGACGTAGGCCGCCGCGGAGAACAGCCCGAGCGAGATCAGGATCGCCGAGAACAGCCGGAGGAACAGGGGCGAACGGATCATTTTCCGGGCGGGGGGCGGGATGCAGGGATCGATGCAATCCCCGCCATCATTCCAGCTTCACCGCCGCGGCTCAACGCGAATCGGTGAGATTGTTGCCTGAATTGCACTGAAACAATTCGTCATATTTCCGGGAAATTTGCGAAACAGTGTTTTGTTAGCCGGAAGGGCATAAGCCCAGTCCCATCGATACGGGTCGGGGCACCACAAGGACGTCCAGCGTCTGGAGGAAACATGCACTCCCCCGCCAACACTCCCGTCTACGAGAGGGTTCGCCGGAACCCCAAATTTCACGAGCTGGTGCGCCAGCGCAGCCGGCTGGCCCTGATCCTGTCGGCCGTCGTTCTGGTCGGCTACTACGCCTTCATGATGGTGGTCGCCTTCGCGCCCGACTTGCTTCACAAGCCGATGTCCGACGAGTCGTCGCTCAGCGTCGGCTTCCCGATCGGGGCCGCCATCATCATCCTGTCCTGGCTGCTGACCGGCGTCTATTCCCATTTCGCCAACGGCCGCTTCCAGGACCTGACCGACGAGATCACGCGGGAGACGCTGCAATGACCGCCCGCCGGATCCTCCTTGCTGCCAGCGCCGCCACCCTGTTCGCCGCCCTCGCCGCCGTGCCGGCGCTGGCCGCCGGCGATGTCGGTCAGCTGGAAAAGCAGCCGATCAACCTGTCGGCCATCGGCATGTTCATCGCCTTCGTGCTGATGACGCTGGGTATCACCTATTGGGCGGCCAGCCGCACCCGGTCCACCTCCGACTTCTACACCGCGGGCGGCGGCATCACCGGCTTCCAGAACGGTCTGGCGATTGCCGGCGACTACATGTCGGCGGCGACGCTGCTCGGCCTGTCGAGCCTAGTGTTCGCCAAGGGCTATGACGGCTTCGTCTACACCATCAGCTTCTTCGTCGGCTGGCCGATCATCCTGTTCCTGCTGGCCGAACGGCTGCGCAACCTCGGCCACTTCACCTTCGCCGACATCGCGTCCTACCGGCTGGACCAGGGCAAGATCCGCACCTTCGCCGCCATCGGCTCGCTGACGGTGGTGTGCTTCTACCTGATCGTCCAGATGGTCGGCGCCGGCCAGCTGATCAAGCTGCTGTTCGGGCTGGACTACAATGTCGCGGTGATCGTGGTCGGCGTGCTGATGGTGGTCTATGTCACCTTCGGCGGCATGATCGCCACCACCTGGGTGCAGATCATCAAGGCGGTGCTTCTGCTGGGCGGCGGCATGGTCCTGGCCTTCCTGGCGCTGTCGCGCTTCGGCTTCAGCCTGGAGGCCATCGCCAAGAGCGCCATCGCCTCGCACAAAGACGGCGTGAAGATCATGGGGCCGGGCACGCTGCTGGCCGACCCGGTGTCAGCGGTGTCGCTGTCGCTGGGCCTGCTGTTCGGCACCGCCGCCCTGCCGCACATCATGATGCGCTTCTTCACCGTCCCCAACGCGCGCGAGGCCCGCAAGTCGGTCTTTTACGCCTCCGGCTTCATCGGCTTCTTCTTCCTGCTCGTCTGCATCCTTGGCATGGCGGCGATCACCATCGTCGGCACCGACCCGCAGTTCTTCGAAGGCGGCAAGGTCGGCGGCAAGCTGATCGGCGGCGGCAACATGCCGGTGATGCATCTGGCCAAGGCGCTGGGCGGCGACCTGTTCCTGGGCTTCCTGTCGGCGGTCGCCTTCGCCACCATCCTGGCGGTGGTGTCGGGCCTGGCGCTGGCCGGCGCGTCCGCCATCGCCCACGACCTCTACGCCCGCGTCATCCGCAAGGGCGAGGCGACGGAACGCGAGGAGATGCGCGTGTCCAAGATCGCCTCGCTGGTGCTGGGCGTCCTGGCCGTCGTGCTGGGCATCGCCTTCGAGAAGCAGAACGTCGCCTTCCTGGTCGGCCTGACCTTCGGCGTCGCGGCGTCGGTGAATTTCCCGGTGCTGATCCTGTCGATGTACTGGAAGGGGCTGACCACCCGCGGCGCGCTGGCGGGCGGCATCGCCGGCCTGATCTCCGCCGTCACGCTGGTGGTGCTGTCAAACGCCGTCTGGGTCGTCGTGCTGAACAACCCGGCCCCGATCTTCCCCTACGAGCAGCCGGCCCTGTTCTCGATGACGCTGGCCTTCATCGTTACCATCGTCGTGTCGAAGCTGGACAGCAGCGCGTCGGCCCGTGCCGAGCGCGAGGCCTTCGAAGACCAGTTCGTCCGCTCCCAGACCGGCATCGGTGCCGCCGCCGCGGCCAAGCACTGATCGCCTGACGGCCCGACACTCCAAGGCAAGGCGCTCTTCCCCTGATCCGGGGAAGGGCGCCTTTGCGTTGTCAGCCGGCCGAAACGCTGTTGTCCTTGCGGCGCGACAGCTGGACCTGTCCGTCGAGGCATTTGACGTAGCCTGTCTTGCCCGGCTTCAGCCCGTCCAGGATGGTCACCAGCGCACGGGGGATCGCCGCGAATTCCTTGGAGCCGCGCGACTGGCCGTTGTAGGCGGCGATGTGCTCGCGCAACTTCTCCTTGGACACCGGCTTCCCGTCATTCCCGATCATCTCGTCCGCCTTTCGATGCTCTTGACCGCCGACAGGCTTACGCCGGCAGCCCGTCCACTGCAACCGGCCGGCCGGTGCGGTCGGCGGGGAAGCGGATGGTGGCGGCGGTGCCGCGGCCCGGTTCGCTGTCGATGGACAGGCTGCCGCCATGCAGGGCCATCAGGTCGCGGCAGATCGACAGGCCCAGCCCGGTGCCGCCGAACCGCCCGGAGATGCTGCTGTCGGCCTGCTGGAACGGTTCAAGGATGCGGGCGAGCGCGTCGGCGGCGATGCCGATGCCGGTATCGGACACGGTGATGGCGATCCTGCCATCCCCCTCCCGCACCGCACTCACCGTTACCCGGCCGCCGCGCGGGGTGAACTTGACCGCGTTCGACAGCAGGTTCAGCAGCACTTGGCGCAAGGCACGCTCGTCGGCCAGCAGATTGGGCAGGTCGGGGGGGCATTCGACCGCCAGCGTCACCCCACCGACATCGGCCGGCACCGCAGCCAGCGCCCGGCACGTCTCGATGGCCTCGGCCGCCTCCATCCAGCTTTCATCCAGCGTGTAGCGCCCGGCCTCCAGCTTCGACATGTCCAGCACGTCGTTGATCAGGTCCAGCAGGTGGCGGCCGCTGTTCTGCACATGGCGGGCATAGTCGCGATAGCGGGGGCTGCCCAGCGGACCGAACAGTTCGTGCAGCATGATGTCGGAAAAGCCGATGATGGCGTTCAGCGGCGTGCGCAGTTCGTGGCTCATGGTCGCCAGGAAGGCGCTCTTGGCCCGGTTGGCGGCTTCGGCCTGATCGAGTGCCGTGGCGAGCCGTCCGGCGGCCTCGACCCGCTCGGTGATGTCGCGCGCCTCGACCACCAGCACCGTGACGACGCCCCTGTCGTCGTAGACCGGCTTGATCGTCACATCCATCACGCGGGTGAGGCCATCGGCAACCACATCGGTCTCGTAACGGACGAAACGTCCCGAGGCCGCCTTTTCAATGGACTGGCGGAAGGCCGCCGCCAACTCGTCCGTGCGGGCCCAGCCGCGGAACTCCCAGGCGCGGTGTCCGACCAGCGCTTCGGCAGGCAGGCCGGCCAAGGCGCAGGCCGGCCGGTTCAGCGCCAGCACCCGGCCATCCGGCGCCAGCAGCCCCATGATCTGGAAACTGCTGTCGAACAGCGCCTGCGAGCGCCGTTCGCTGGCGCGCAGCGCCTGAGTCGTCGTCTCCAGCCGGCCGAGCTGCCGCAGCGCCAGCCATGCCAGCAGCAGCACCACCACCGACACCGCGGCGGTTTCCAGAATGCGTTTCCAGCGGTCGTTGTACCAGCCGGCCAGCACGTCCTCGGTCCGGATGCGGACATAGACGTAAAGCGGCCACCCCGCCACACGGCGCACCGTACCGATGCGC
This sequence comes from Azospirillum palustre, assembly GCF_002573965.1. Lineage (NCBI taxonomy): Bacteria > Pseudomonadati > Pseudomonadota > Alphaproteobacteria > Rhodospirillales > Azospirillaceae > Azospirillum > Azospirillum palustre. Next base: position 2,395,779 of record NZ_PDKW01000043.1, read on the forward strand.
TCCCGTCCCTCCGTGGGATCGAGACCGGACAGCGTCCGGGCATTCTCGCCGGCAGGCAGACGCGGCAGCACCGAGGCGAAGAAAGCGCGGTTCTCATCGAGAGCGCGCATTCCGCTCCGCGAATGGGACAGGACCACGCCATTCTCACCGTAAAACAGAATGATGCTGAGCGGGCCGATGTCCTGGGTCGCATAAAGCCGGGCGAAACGGTCGAGATCGAGCACAGCCACCGCCATGGCGCTGCCGTTGGCAAGCGGACGGATCATCGCAGCCCGCCAACCGCCCTCGGCCTCGCGATAAGGCCCGACGAATGCGCGCGACTCCCCCATCAACGCTTCAGCCAACGGGGGATCGGCGACATAGGCAGGCTTGTGCAGACCGGCGGCCTGCCGCACCCGGCCATCCCGCTCAACGATCATCAGAGTCCGCAGAGCCGGCCCAGGACCGGTGGTCGCTCCCGATCCCCCTGCCGTTTCCCCAACCAGATAGGCCGGAATCGTCCCCTCGGCCGCCGTCGCCCGAAGGGCATGGTCCGCCACGACCATGACGCGGCGGGCGTCCTCCTCCAGCAGGGTCGAGAGGTTGGCGGTCTGGCGCAGACCATCATGGATCGCCCGGTTGCGCGCCCGCTCAAGGTCGGCGTAGGCGACCAGCCAGAAGCCGGCGATCACCGCCACAAGCAGGCCGATGCGCAGCGCGGCGACGGGCGGCAGAGACGATAAGCGCCACCACGTCCCGCGTGCGCCACCGTCCGGTTCGGAGAGATCCGTCAAAGGAAATGGTCCGCCGCGTCTGAATGCTGAAGAGGCGTCAAGCCGGAACGGCCGGACGCGACGAACTGTAGCATGCCGGCGCGGACATTTTCACGTTCGCTCACCCCTGATCCGGGCAGGATCGGCGATGCTTCGGCCAACTGCCGTGCCTGGCAAGAGTTTGGGGGAAGAGCTTGGGGAAAAGTTTGCCTCGACAAAGCCCGCAGCCCGCGCTTCTCTGCTCGGCGACGATGTGAAGGAGGATCCCGTCGGGCATGCTGCAGGATTTCATCGATAGCCTGTCCCAGGGGCCGCTCCTGGGGCTGATGCTGTTCCAGGTCGCCATCGTCTGGCCGCTGTCGCGCATTCTGCGGCGGGCCGGGTTCTCGCCGCTGTGGGCCCTGTTCTCCCTGGTGCCGCTCGGGCATGTGGTGCCTATCGGCGTGATGGCGCACAGCCGATGGACGGTGCTGCCGGCACGGCAGGCGCGCAAGGTCAAGGCACGGAGGACGGCATGACGGAGACCGTGATCCAGCTTGGCTTCTGGGAACTGCTGATCGGCTCCATCGTCACGATGTACATGCTGATCGCCGGCGGCTGGGTTCTGGCCAAGGCAGGGCGCAGCCCGCTGTGGATCCTGCTGCTGCTGTTCCCCTACCTCAACGTCCTGGCGGTCTGGGCCTTCGCCTTCATCCGCTGGCCCTTCGTCGACCGCGACCCAGCCCCGACGCAGCCTGAGGAGGGCTGAGCACCGGACCATCGGCAAGGGGGCAGGATCAGACCTCGTCCTCGATCAGGCGGACGATCACGTCGACGCGGGCGACGCGGGTACCGGCGGGGGCAGCCGGAAGGTTCTGCACCGTCAGCCGGTCGGCGGGGATGTCCTCCAGGCGGCCGGTTGACTCGACGAAGAAATGGTGATGGTCGCTGGTGTTGGTGTCGAAGTAGGACTTCCCCGCCTCCACCACCACCTCGCGCAGAAGCCCGGCGGCGGTGAACTGGTTCAGCGTGTTGTAGACGGTCGCCAGCGACACCGGCAGGTCGGCGGCCAGCGCCTCGCAGTGCAGTTGCTCCGCGGTGACATGCCGGTCGCAGCCTTCGAACAGCATGCGGGCGAGGCCGAGGCGCTGGCGGGTCGGGCGCAGTCCGGCACTGTTCAGCCGGTCGAGGGCTCGCTTGAAGGGGCGTTCGGCGGTCATCATGGGCGAGGCCCCCGTACTGTCGACATTGGGATCGGACAAGGAGTCCAAAACAGAACCGCGGCACTAGGCCGCATTCTGTTTAAGAGTAAAACCATTCGGAAAGCTCACGCAAGCCATTGTCGCAGCGACGTCAATGGAGACATGGTTTGGAGAGCCGCCCAAACCGGATGAATGCCAGCAATGGCCCAATGCAAAGGCCGCCGACGGTTTCCCGCCGACGGCCTTGCCCATCCGGTGGATGCGACCGGTCAGTAGCCGGTGGCGATCCGTTCGATCAACTGCTTCACCGTGGGGATGAAGCCGTCGTTGTAGTAAGGATCGCTGGCGAAACGATAGGCGTTGTGCCCCGCGAACATCAGCTGGTTTTCGCAGTCGTCGGTGTGGCTGACCGCCTGAAGCGTCTTCTGGATGCAGAAGGAACGCGGATCGGCGCGCTTGCCCGTCGTGCCTTGCTCGTTCTGCGCCCAGTTGGAGAAGCCGCAGGCCGACAGGCAGCCCATGCAGTCGACCTGATCGTGCAGGATCTTTTCCGACTGCTGGGGCGTGACGAAGACCAGCGTGCTGTCCGGCGTCTTCAGGGCGGTGGTGAAGCCCTGGGACAGCCAGCCCTCGGCGCGTTGCTTGTCGCTTTCGGTCACGTAGACCGGACGGCCGCGCGGACCGACCGGGAATTCGGCCGAATGCTCGCCCACCGGCTTGGACAGATAGGCGACCTGACGCTCGGACCGGGCCATCAGGTCCAGCAGGAAGGGGTTCTTCACCGCCGACGAGTAGAAGCCGGTGGGGGAGAAGCGGTTCAGGAAGACGTCGCCCGGCTGCAGCGCCACCAGTTTGCGCTTCCACGCCATGGAGATCGGGCTCTCCTGGGTCAGCAGCGGACGGGTGCCGAACTGGAAGGCGACAGGTCCCAGGTCGGGGTTGTCGATCCAATCCTCCCACTCCGACAGCCACCAGACGCCGCCCGCCATCACGATGGGGGTGTCGTTCAGCCCGAAGCTGTTCATCATCTGGCGCAGGGCCAGGACGCGGGGGAACGGATCCTCCGGCTTCTGCGGGTCTTCGGAGTTGGACAGGCCGTTGTGACCGCCGGCCAGCCACGGATCCTCGTACACCACGCCACCGAGATGTTCCCGGAACTTGTGGTAGGCACGCAGCCACAAGGCGCGGAAGGCGCGGGCCGACGAGACGATCGGGTAGTAATGGACGCCGTAGCTCACGGCGATCTCGGCAACCTTGTAAGGCATGCCGGCGCCGCAGGTGACGCCGTGGATCATGCCCTGGGCGCCTTCCAGCACGCCATGCAGGATGTGCTCGGCGCCGCCCATTTCCCACAGGACGTTCATGTGGATGCGGCCATTGCCGTTCGACGTCTCGTGCGCGATGCGCGCCTGGGCGATGCCGCCCTCGATGCCGAAGGCGATCAGCTCGTCATGGCGCTCGCGCCGGGTCTTGCCATTATAGATCTGCGGCAGAAGGTTGCCGTTCTCATCATAGCTGTCGGCGTTGACACCTGAGAAGGTGCCAATCCCGCCGGCAGCCGCCCAGGCGCCGGAGCTTTCGCCGTTGGAAACGGCAATACCCTTGCCACCCTCGACGAGCGGCAAAACCTCCCGGCCGGACATCGGCAACGGCTTCAACGCCTTCAACGAACCCTCCAAAGACCGAACGTGGCATCCCGTGGGATGCCGGACCAAAGCGGCGGACTACCGGACGACGAAAAGCTCCGCCGGAATCCGCGTGGGTTCCGGCGGGATCGCCAGTGCGGTTCTATATATGAGGAATTGGCGCGCCCGACGAGCGGATTCATCCCCTCGCGCAAAAAACGTTCAGGAATTGCCGCAGCCGCGAACGGAAGCGTCAGCGTATCGACCGGTCCACCGGCGGAACATCGGGCTCGCCATCAGGCGTCCGCCGCCAGTTCGGCGGCCAGCCGGCCGGGCGCATCGGTGAAGACCGCCGACACGCCCCAGCCGAACAGCGTCCGGGCGCGCTCCGCATCGTTGACGGTGTAGGCCAGCACCGGCCGGCCGGTGGCGCGGTACTCAGCCACGCTGTCGGCCGTCTGACGGTCCTGGTGGATGTTCAGCGTCGCCGCGCCGATGCGGTCGGCGATGGAAGCCCAGTCGGCCGGCGGGTCCCACATCAGGTAGCCGCGCGGGATCTCCGGCCACAGACGCTGCGCCACCTCCAGGCAGGGAACCTCGAAGCTGGAGAGCAGAAGCGGCCGGTCGGACCGCCACAGCGGGCGCAAGGTGTTCAGCGCCACCTCCGCCGTGATCTCCTCCTGCCCCGGATAGGGCTTGATCTCCAGGTTCAGGCCCAGGCCCAGGTCGTGGACCAGCGCCACCGCCTCCACCAGCGTCGGCACGCGCTCGCCGACGAAGGCGGCATCGAACCAGCGCCCGGCGTCGAGCGTCTGCAAATCCGCCAGATCCAGCAGCGGGACGGCGCCGCTGCTGGTGGTGGTGCGGTCCAGCGTGTCGTCATGGATCAGCACAGGGCGCTGGTCGCGGGTCAGCATGACGTCCACCTCGACCCAGCGGGCGCCCTGGCGGGCGGCTTCGCGGATCGAGGCGAGGGTGTTTTCAGGGGCGCTTTCCTTGGCGCCGCGATGGCCGATCAGGCGGGGAAGAGTCGACAGCATGGGTCTCGCAGGAGTAAGAGCGGTCGCTTTCCTACATGACCCATTCCGTCGAAGCGGGAAAGAGCGATGAAGGCCCTGCACAGCGTTTCCGATCTGGTGGCCGCCGGGCTGATGACGCCGGAGGCCGGCGATGCCGTGCGCACGGTCGCCGACCGCTATGCCGTGGCGCTGACCCCGTACCTGCGCGAGACGCTGGCCGGACGCATGGATCCGCAGGATCCCCTCTATGCCCAGTATGTCCCCTCCCCGGCCGAGGCGTACAGCACGCCGGAAGAACTCGAGGATCCCATCGGCGACGTGGCGCGCAGCCCGGTGAAGGGCATCGTCCACCGCTATCCCGACCGGGTGCTGCTGAAGCCGCTGCACGCCTGCGCGGTCTATTGCCGCTTCTGCTTCCGCCGCGAGATGGTCGGCCCGGGCGGCGAGGCGCTGACCGCCGAGGAGATGGATGCCGCCCTCGCTTATATCCGCGGTCACGAGGAGGTTTGGGAAGTCGTCGTCACCGGCGGCGATCCGCTGCTGCTGTCGCCGCGCCGGCTGCGCGGGATCGTCCAGGCGCTGTCGGCCATGCCGCATGTCGGTGTCGTCCGTCTGCACAGCCGCATCCCCGCCGCCGATCCCGACCGTGTCACGCCGGAACTGGTGGAGGCGCTGACCGCCCCGGATCTCGCCACCTGGGTCGCCGTCCACATCAACCATGCCGACGAGTTGACCCCGCCGGTGCGGGCGGCCCTCGCCCGACTGGTCGAGGCCGGCATCCCGCTGGTCGGCCAGACCGTGCTGCTGAAGGGCATCAACGACAGCCATGCCGCGCTGGAGGCTCTGTTCCGCGGGATGGCGCGCAACCGGGTGAAGCCCTATTACCTGCACCATCCCGACCTTGCCGCCGGCACCAGCCATTTCCGCCCGACGCTGGCGGAGGGGCAAGCACTGGTGACCGGCCTGCGCGGAAAGCTGTCCGGCTTGTGCCAGCCCACCTACGTCCTCGACATTCCCGGCGGCCATGGCAAGGCTCCTGCCGCCCCGACCTGGATCGAAGCGGAGGATGAGAACCGCTATCGCGTGACCGACTTCACCGGCCGGGTTCACGACTATCGCGGCTGAGCACTCGCCGTCAGATCGCTTCCGCCCGCATAGCCGCAACCCAATGGGCGACCCGTGCCTTCAGGGCGGCGGCGCGGGCGAAGGCAAGCTCCTCGTCCTCCAGCGGCTCGACGATTTCGAACGCCAGCGACTCGGCGCCATGGGCGTTCCAAGCCGCCTGAAGGCTGCGGTGCGGACAACCGCCCATCTTCAACTGGAACCAGAGACGGTTCTGGATCTTGTCGAGGTCCGGCGCGCCGCCCACCCATACCGTATCGGCGGCCCCGCAACGGACGGCGAAGACGCCGGCAACGCTTTTGCGCTCCTTGTAGGCGGCCAGCGCCGCCTTGCGATTCTCTTTCCCAACCGTGGCCGCCATAGCCTTCGTTCCCTCGCAGGTTATCAGTCCCGACTGGTTATACCCGGGTGATATTCTGCGCAATGTTTTTATCCGGGTATTATCCCCAAAGGGCCGGAGTCCCGAACAGCGGATCGGGGTTGATGAGGGCATTGTGGATGCCGACCACCGAAGCGAAGCCGGTCCACAGGATTAGCGGCGTCCAGATCAGCGCAATGCTGTGGTCATCCCGCCCCACCAGCGCGATGCAGATCGACGTGATGACGAAGAAGGACACTGTCCAAGCCGCAGCGAGGATCGAGCTGCCCAGCGTGAAATAGACGAGGCTGAAGGTGGCGTAGATCACCCAGGTCACCGCCTGGAGACCGATCAGAAGCCCGCGGCTGCGGAGTCGCCGCGCCGGGTCGATCAGGCGGATGTCGCCCCAGATCTGGAAGACATTCAACGTGAACCACGTCACCGGGAAGACCCAGCCCGGCGGCTGCAGGGGCGACGGGTGGTGTCCGGCGAAAGGCTGTCCGCCCCGCTCGACGAAGCCCCAGGCGTTGACAATGATCCAGAACAGCAGGGGTTGCCACCAGCGGACCCGGAAGGGGGCGGGCGGTGGCGCGGTGTAGGTGGCGTCGCTCATGCTCCGCCAGATAGCGCGCCGCCCCCAACGGTCAAGTCAGCGCCATGCTTCAGCGCCGGGCTCCCAGCGAGGCGAGTTGGAACAGAACGCGGGCGCACAGGGTCTCGTCCGGCATGTTGGTGCGCTTGCAGTCGGCCTCGGCATCGACCAGCCGTTCCAGCGCCTGCCGGACATGGTTGGGCGACCAGTGGCGGGTTTGGCGGACCAGCCGGGTCTTCAGCTTGAAGAAGACCGGCGGGCGCAGCGACTCGACGGCGGCCTCCGGCGACTTGCCGGCAGCGACCTGGGCGGTGAGCAGTTGCAGACGCTGGAAATGGCGCTGGGCGCCGCGCAGGATCGGCACCGGCGAGGTGCCCTCGGCGAACAGCCGCGCCAGCGAGCGGTCGAGGGTCGCGAAGTCGCCCTCCGCCGCCGCCCACACCGGCTCGTCCATCGACAGGGCGGCGCTGTCGCCGATGCAGGCCTGGGCATCCTCCAGCCGCACGCGCTTTTCGCTGCCCATGTAGAGCGCCAGCTTTTCCGCCTCGCCGCGGGCGACCATGCGGTCGCCGACGAGATTGCCGGCCAGGAAGCTGAGCACGTCGGGATCGGCGGTCAGCCCATGGCCTTGCAGAATGTCGGCGATGACGCGGCCGAGCGACGCCTCCTCCTCGACATAACAGGGAATGGCGGCAGCGGCATCGTCCCCCTCGAACAGAAGCCGCAGCTTGGAGCGGGCCGAGAGGTCGCCCGACTCGACCACCACCAGACTGTCGCCCGGCGGCGGATTTTCCAGAAAGGCGGTAAAGGCGGCGGTGGCGTTGTCCTCGGCATCGCGGACGCGGATCAGGCGCCGGCCGCCGGTGAAGGAGATCGCCGCCGCCTCATCCGCCAGCCGCGCCGGATCGTCGACGATGGCACGCCCCTGGAACTCGGCGACGCGGAAGGGGTCGGACAGGTCCGGCACCACCGTCCTGCCCAGCGTCTGGGCGCGGTCGCGGACGAGACCCGAGTCGGGACCATAAAGCAGCACCGCCCGAACCTTGCGGTCCGGGCTGCGCAGAAAACCGTCGATCGCCTTGGGTTGGAGCTTCACCCGCGCATCTCCGGCCGGTCAGGACCCGCGGCCGAGAAACATGGCGACGCGGGTGGTGATGTCGTTGGAGATGTCTTCGAGCGCCCGGTCATAGGCGTTCTGCACCGTCGCGATGGCAGCGTAATGCTGCTCCAGCGTGTTGTAGCTGACCATCGAGCGCGAGTTGGACTGGAACACCACCTGCCCGGTCTGGGTGTCGGTCAGCCGGTAGGGAGCGTTGACCAGCAGCTGGGCGCGCACCGCGGTGGCGTCCTTCTGCAAGGCGAGCTTCTGTTCCGACGCCAACAGCGACACGTCCAGCCGGTAGCGCGGATTTCCCGGCCGCTCCGACGGATAGAAGTTGTCGATCAGCAGGTTGCGGAGCTTCTGCCCTTCCCGGTTGGGGATCGACGCGATGTCGACCTCCATCAGCCGCTCGGACGCCGCGGCCCCGATGCCCTTGCCGCCATAGAGCGGCTGGAACCCGCAGCCTGACAGCGACACGGCGGACAGGCCGAGCGCGAAGGCGAAAAGCCCCCGCGCCATGACCTGACGGAGCGGGCTCCGGCGGAGCGAGCCCTGGCGGATCGATCTGGGATCAGACGACGACATTGATCACCCGGTTCGGGACGACGATGACCTTGCGCGCCGGCTTGCCGTCCATGGCGCGCTGGACGTTGACATCGGCAAGCGCCGCCTGCTCCGCCGCATCCTTGTCCATGTCGCGCGGCAGCTCCAGCGTGGCGCGCAGCTTGCCGTTGACCTGGACCGCGACCTTGACGCTGTCCTCCACCACCAGGGCGGGGTCGGCCTCCGGCCAGGGCTGGTCGGCCAGCAGGCTGCTGTGGCCCAGCTGCGCCCACAGCTCCTCGCCCAGATGCGGCATCATCGGACCGACGAGACGGACCAGCGACTCGAAGCCCTCGCGCAGGACCCAGCCCTCGCCTTCGCCCTTGCCGTCCAGCTCGCCGAGCGCGTTGGACAGCTCGCGAACGCGGGCGACCGCCTTGTTGAAGCGGAACTTGTCGAGATCATCGGACACGCCGGCGACGGTCTTGTGGACCAGGCGGCGGGCGGCCTCGGCCTTCGGGCCGAGCGACTCGGGCTTCGGTGCGCCCGCGGCGGGCAGGTCCGCCTCGGTCATCATCCGCCACAGGCGGTTGATGTAGCGCCAGGCACCGTCGATGCCGGCCTCGGTCCATTCCAGATCGCGTTCCGGCGGGCTGTCGGACAGCATGAACAGGCGGGCGGCGTCGGCGCCGTAGGTGCCGATGATGTGCGCCGGATCCACCACGTTCTTCTTGGACTTCGACATCTTCTCGACGCGACCGACATTGACCGGCGCGCCGGTATCGGCCCGGACCCAGTCGCCCTGGTCGTTCTTCGTCAGATCGGTCGGAGCCAGCCAGGCGCCGGTGCCGGAGTCCTTGTAGGTTTCGTGGTTGACCATGCCCTGGGTGAACAGGCCGGTGAACGGCTCGTCCAGGTTCAGGTAGCCGCAGGTCTTCAGCGCCCGCGTCCAGAAGCGGCTGTAGAGCAGGTGCAGGACAGCATGCTCGATGCCGCCGATATACTGGTCGACGCCCAGCCAGTAGTCGACCGCCTCGCGGGTGAAGGCCGCATTCTCGGTCTTCGGCGAGCAGAAGCGGGCGAAATACCAGGACGACTCGATGAAGGTGTCGAAGGTGTCCGTCTCGCGCAGCGCCGGCTTGCCGCACTGGGGGCAGCCGGTGTGCTTCCAGGTCGGATGGTGGTCCAGCGGGTTGCCGGGCTTGTCGAAGGTCACATCTTCCGGCAGCACGACCGGCAGCTGGTCGTCCGGAACCGGAACGATGCCACACGACTCGCAATGGATGACCGGGATCGGGCAGCCCCAATAGCGCTGGCGGGACACGCCCCAGTCGCGCAGGCGGTACTGGGTGGTGCGCTCGCCCTGCTCCGCCGCCTCCAGACGCTTGCCGGCCTCCACCTTCGCCGACTCGGTGTCGAGTCCGTCGAGGAAGGCGGAGTTCCGCAGCACGCCGGGACCGGTGTAGGCCTCGGTCCCGACCTCGAAGGCGGCCGGGTCGGCATCGGCCGGGATCACCACCGGGCGGACCGGCAAACCGTATTTGCGGGCGAAATCCAGGTCGCGCTGGTCATGCGCCGGGCAGGCGAAGATGGCGCCCGTACCGTATTCCATCAGCACGAAGTTGGCGACGTAGACCGGCAGCTCCCAGGACGGATCGAAGGGATGCGCGACAGTCAGCCCGGTGTCGAAGCCGCGCTTCTCCGCGGTCTCGATCACTTCCTCGCTGGTGCCCAGCCGGTTGCATTCGGCGATGAACTCGGCCAGTTCAGGGCTGGACGCGGCCAGCTCGGCCGCCAGCGGGTGATTCGGGGAGATCGCGGCGAAGGAGGCGCCGAACAGCGTGTCCGGGCGGGTGGTGAAGACCTCCAGATCGTCCTCGCGCCCCTTGATCTTGAAGCGGAAGCGGACGCCGGTGGACTTGCCGATCCAGTTCTCCTGCATGATGCGGACGCGCTCGGGCCAGCGGTCCAGCGTCTCCAGGCCCTTCAGCAGGTCTTCGGCATAGGCGGTGATCTTCAGGAACCACTGCGACAGCTTGCGCTTTTCCACCAGCGCGCCGGTGCGCCAGCCGCGGCCGTCGATCACCTGCTCGTTGGCGAGAACGGTGTTGTCCACCGGGTCCCAGTTCACCCAGGATTCCTTGCGGTAGGCGAGGCCCGCCTTCAGGAAATCCAGGAACATCTTCTGCTCGTGGCGATAATACTCCACGTCGCAGGTGGCGATCTCGCGGTCCCAGTCGATGGACAGGCCCATCGTCTTCAGCTGCCCGCGCATGGTCGCGATGTTCTCGCGCGTCCAGGTGGCGGGATGGACCTTCTTCTCAAGAGCGGCGTTCTCGGCCGGCAGGCCGAAGGCGTCCCAGCCCATCGGGTGCAGGACGTTGAAGCCCTTGGCGCGCTTGAAGCGCGCGATCACGTCGCCGATCGTGTAGTTGCGGACGTGGCCCATGTGGATGCGCCCCGACGGGTAGGGGAACATCTCCAGCACATAGTATTTGGGCCGGGAGGCGTCCTCGCGCGCGGTGAAACAGCCCTTGCTGTCCCACACGCCCTGCCATTTCGCCTCGGTTTCCTTGACATTGTAACGCGACATGAGCGCGACGCCGTTTTTCCGTTGTACCAGATGCTCGAAAGGCCGGGATATCAGCCCGGACCGGCCGCCCGCGTCAGCGAGCGGCGGCGTTCTGCGCCACGCGAAGCTGGCGGGCGCGGGTCAGCACCGCGTCCTCCAGGGTGCCGGCGGTTTCCGGCCCGACAGTGATGTCGCGCCAGTCGTTGCCGGTCCGCTGCTGCTTGAACACCGACACCCGGACGCCGTCGGCGCGCAGCTGGCGGTCCATGATGTAGAGGTTGACCTTGAACCGTTCGTTCGGCGAATCGGGCGGGGTGTACCAGTCGGTCAGGATCACGCCGCCGAACGGATCGGCCGAGGCGATCGGCATGAAGGACAGGGTGTCGAGCGAGGCGCGCCACAGGAAGCTGTTCACGCCGATGCCCCCGGCCGTGTCCTGGTCGCCGCCACGCTTGTTCTTGCCGAACAGGTTCAGACCGCCGTCGGTGCCGAGCAGGCTGCCGAACTTGTAGTCCTTGTTCTTCATCTGCTCTTCGACGGTTTCGGTCTTGCCGCCCCAGCTTGCGCAGCCGGCGATCGAGACGGAAGCCGCGAGCAGTACAGGGACAAGGCGAAGGGCGGTCGAACGGCGCATGGTCGGGAACCCGGTTTAGAAAAGGGATTGCCGCGCGCGAGTCACGCGCGGAATGCCGGTGAACAGACCATAAGTGGACGGCACCACGCAACAGCGGAAGCGTCTTTGCCCCGCCCCGTCACAACAGGACGACAACAGGCGAAGCCTGCCGGGTTGCACTGTGGCGGGCTCGCCAAGGGGGTCCTTCTTAGTGTGCTCCGTGCGACACACTGTCCCCCCAATGCAGCAATCCCGGAGATTTGCCGCTTGCTGGCGAGGGCGGGGGTGCGTACGAAAGTCTCAGCCAGGACGTCAACCAGGCTGAAACATCTGCTGCCAGGATGGAGGCAAAAATCATGACCCGTTATCTGCTGGCCGGCGCTGCCGCCGCCGCTCTCGCCCTCGGCGCTGGCGCTGCCAACGCCCAGGCCAAGTTCGAAGTCAAGATCGGCGGCGACGCCTACTTCGAAGCCGGCTACGTCGATCAGGATCTGGACTCCGGCCTGCGTTCGACCGAATTCCGCAACCGCATGCGCATCAACATCATCCCGTCCGCCAAGGCCGACAACGGCCTGGAGTACGGTGCGCGTATGCGTCTGCGTGCCAACGCTGGCACCAACAACGCCCGCAACACCGACGCCGACCGCGCTTACATCTTCGCGCAGGGCTCCTTCGGTCAGGTCCGCCTCGGCGTGACCAACTCGTTCAACGACGAGACCTACACGACTGCCCCGCTCGACTACCTGCCGCTCGGCATCTACGACGCCCTGCCGGCCTGGATCGGCACGACCGCCAACGGTCTGAACAGCGGCGCCGCTTCGACCGTCACCAACGGCAACACGATCATCACCCAGTCGCTGGTGGCGGAAGCCAACTCGACCAAGATCGTGTACTTCTCGCCGCGCTTCGCCGGCCTGCAGGTTGGCGCCAGCTACACCCCGCGTAACGACAGCTCGGCCACCGACGTCAACCGCGTCAAGCCGGTTGGCACGTTCGCCGCTGGCGGCGCTGGCACCTACACCGACATCGTCGAAGTCGGCGCCAACTACAACAACACCTTCGGCGGCGTGACCGTTAAGGCCAGCGCCGGCTACAACTGGGGCCGTGCCGTCGACGACGTCGTCGGTTCGAACTACAAGGATCTGAACGCCTGGCAGGCTGGCGCTCAGGTTGGCTACGCCGGCTTCGCCATCGGCGGCGGCTACATCGACTACGGCAAGTCGGGCCAGAACAAGCGTCCGGGCGTTGCCACCGAGAACACCCGCAACTGGGTTGTCGGCGCTCAGTACACCGCCGGCCCGATCGTTGTCGGTGCCAACTACAAGAACGGCAAGGACGCCGGTTCGTTCTTTACCGCCGGCGACCGCGAGCTGCAGGTCTACGAAATCGGTGTCGGCTACACCGTCGCTCCGGGCCTGACCGTCCAGGCTCAGTACGACCACTTCAAGCTGGACAACGACGCCTCGCTCCGCGACGACAAGGGCGACGTCGTCCTGGTCCGCTCGATCCTGGCGTTCTAATCGATCTTTCGATCGAACGTCCGGCAACGGATGGAAAGGGCGGTGGCTTCGGCCACCGCCTTTTTTCTTGCCCACGCGTTTCCCTTGCCAACTTTGTAGGCAAGCCGCCTGATTTTCATCCCAACCAAAGAGCAAAATTCAGCCACTCTTGGATTTTTTAATTATTCCAACCAGTTATGAGTGTGTTTTTGTTGCAACTGTGTTGCGAATGCGAAAGCGCGCCGCAGTTTGCCTCTTGCCGGAGTAATTGGAGAGCGGTTAAGTCTTGCTTACAAAGACAACCGACCGCTCCCGGCCAAAACGGGGCGTACGCATAAGGATGGATAATCCATGAAGCGCTCTCTCGTCATCGGCTGCGCCGCCGTTGCCCTCGCCGCCGGCTGCGGCACCGCCTCGGCCCAGTCCAAGTCCAAGTTCGACATCCTGCTGGGCGGCGACGCCTTCTTCCAGGGTGCCTATGTCGACCAGGACAACGACAACAACCTGCGCAAGACCGAATTCGCCAACCGTTTCCGTCTGACCGTCACCCCGACGGCCAAGGCTGACAACGGCCTGGAATACGGCGCCCGCCTGCGTCTGCGCGCCTCGGGCGGCACCAACAACAACCGCCAGACCGACGCCGACCGCGCCTACATGTTCGTGAACGGCTCGTTCGGTTCGATCCAGGCCGGTGTCGTGAACGGCCCGTCGGACGACTCGGGCGTCATCGGCCCGAACGTCGACGGCATCTCGGGTAGCCCGGACGGCTGGGTGTTTAACTACTACGGCGTGACCTCGCTGCCGTACGTTGTCGGTTCGCTGCGCACGCTCGAGTCGGGCGACGCCAGCACGAAGATCGTCTACTCGACCCCGAGCTTCGCCGGCTTCAAGCTGACCGCCGCCTACACCCCGACCTACGGCAGCAGCAACACCAACATCGAGCGCCGCAAGAACGTCACCTACAACGACATGGGTGAAGTTCAGGCCTACTATAAGGGCGCCTTCAGCGGCGTCGGCATCGAAGCCAGCGTTGCCTACCAGTTCGCCCAGGCCCCGACCGGCTTCGAAGATCTGTCGTCGGTCCACACCGGCGCCACCATCACCTATGGCGCCTTCGCCATCGGCGGCAGCTACGCCTTCAGCGGCGACAGCGGCTATGCCAAGGGCCATCGTGGCGTTGACGACAACCAGGTCTGGCTGGTCGGTGCCCAGTACACCATCGGCCCGGTCATCCTGGCCGCCACCTACACCGACGCCAAGGGCGCCAACGTCGGCACCGGTGCCGCCACCGCCGCTGACTACGCCCGCGCCCACGTCTACCAGGGCGGTGTGACCTACGCCGTGGCCCCGGGCCTGACCACGGGTCTGGAATACAGCTACGTCGACAACAAGTCCGGCGGTCGCAACAACGACGCCAACATCGTTCTGTGGGACACCCGCTTCTCCTTCTAAGGGACGGGTTCCTGGCAGCAAACGTGAAGGCGGCGGAGAAATCCGCCGCCTCTTTTTTTGTTTATTTTCCAGTCAACAGACGGGCCGGAGCGTGCCGAACGGGGTCACGCCTCAACCTATCCGAAATAGGTAAACCTTTGCTCCAAGGAGCCTGACCGCTACGCTCAATTAATCGACAAGTATTTGATATATGGATTTACATGATCCGGAGTCCCGTGCTTTTCCCGCCACTGTCCTCGGAATGAGCTGACCTCCATCCCTGCCGCCACTTGTCGGAGTGCCGGTAGCGGGACTAAGTCTGGGGTCACAAGATACCGCTCGCGCCCCAACCTGACGGGACGCATGCACCGAGGATGACATCCATGAAGCGTTCTCTCGTCATTGGCTGCGCCGCCGTTGCTCTCGCCGCCGGCTGCGGCACCGCTTCTGCACAGTCCAAGTTCGACATCCTGCTGGGCGGCGACGCCTATTTCCAGGGCGCCTATGTCGACCAGGACGACAACACCGGCCTGCGCAAGACCGAGTTCGCCAACCGCTTCCGCCTGACCATCACCCCGACGGCCAAGGCCGACAATGGCCTGGAATACGGCGCCCGCCTGCGCCTGCGGGCCGCCGGCGGCACCGGCAACAACCGCAGCACCGACAGCGACCGCGCGTTCATGTTCGTCAACGGCGGCTTCGGCACCATCCAGGCCGGCGTGATCAACGGCCTGTCGGACGAATACGGGATCATCGGCCCGAACGTCGAAGGCATCGAAGGTTCGCCGGACGCGCAGTTCCTGAACTACTACGCGAACGCCAACGGCGCGCCCTATGCGCTGGGCAGCCTGCGCACGCTGGAGTCGGGCGACGCCAGCAGCAAGATCATCTACCTGACGCCGAGCTTCGCCGGCTTCCAGGTCGGCGCCGCCTACACGCCGGTCTATGGCAGCAGCAACACCGACATCAACCGCCGCAAGAACAGCACCGCCTATCGCGACATGGGCGAGGTCCAGGCCACCTACAAGGGCGAGTTCGGCGGTTTCGGCCTGGAGGCAAGCGCCGCCTACCAGTTCGCCAAGGCCGCCAGCCAGCTTGAGGATCTGTCCTCGGTCCATGTCGGCGCCAACCTATCCTACGCCGGCTTCAAGGTCGGCGGCAGCTACGCCTTCAGCGGCGACAGCGGCTATGCCAAGGGCACCCGCGGCGTGGACGACCAGCAGGTCTGGATCGTCGGCGCCAACTACGATTTCGGTTCGGTGATCCTGGCCGCCACCTACACCGACGCGAAGGGCATCGACAGCAACTTCGCCGGCCTGAACTCCCGCGCCCATGTCTGGCAGGCCGGTGTGACCTACACCGTTGCGCCGGGCCTGACCACGGGTCTGGAATACAGCTATCTCGACAACAAGGTCGGCGGCGTGAACAACGACGCCAACATCGTCCTGTGGGATACCCGCTTCGCCTTCTGAGCGGCAGGGGTTCAACGGCGGATACGAAAAGGGCGACGGAGCAATCCGCCGCCCTTCGTCGTCTTCCGCGACCCTCTTATTTCTTGGGAGCCGTTTTGGCGTCCTTGTCGGTCGTGTCGCACAGCATGAACAGCACCGACGACTCCAGCGGCGTCCAGACCAGCAGGTAGCGCTCCTTGTCGCGGTCGCCGAGGAAGACGATCGTCTCCGAATCGGTGACGGACTTGGGATGGATCTCACCCAGCAGGTAGCCCATGCGGCCGTAATTCGCCATGGTCCCCTGGAAGATGTAGTCCAGCCGCTCCTGATCGTCCTTCGCGACCTCCCAGCCGAACTGTTCCTGCCGCACGCAGCGGCGGCCGTATTCGTCCAGGACCTTGTCCATGAAGCTGCGATAGGTGCCGTCGTCGGTCAGCGGGTAGGCCGGCTCGCTGAAGCGGACCTTGGTCATCGGCGACCCCAGCATGACCTTGGCCTTGCTTTGCTTGGCACCGGGCTTCGCCGGGGCGGCGGCCTTGGGGGCCTGCTTCGGATGCTCTTCGGCGTGGGCGGGTCTGGCGGCGGGAACGGCGACGCACCAGACGGCCACTGCGGCGGCGAACAGGCCGGCAGGGGCGGCCGGCGTCAGGGCGGAGAGCAGGGAACGAAACGGACTCCGCATGCGGAGGTCTCCTCGATATGCAAAACGGTGACGATACCCGCGCCGGCGATCCGCCGGCGATGTGGATGCGTCGGGCATGGTCGCTTGGGGCGCTTGCGTTTCCGCGGACCGTCCGCTAACACGCCGCGGAAGCGCTGTATACCCGCAGCGACCGGATTGGGGGCGGCCATGACGATGACGCAGGGCACTGGCAAAGATACGCAAACCGGCGCCGAAGCAGGCGGTTCCACGGTGGCGGACAGCGTGACGGCACGGCTCGACTCGGTGCGGCGTGCCATTGCGGAGACGGCATCCGCCTGCGGGCGCGACAAGAATGCCGTGACTCTGGTCGCGGTGTCGAAGACCCATCCGGCCGAAGCGGTGGAGGAGGCGCTTGCCGCCGGCCAGCGCGTGTTCGGCGAGAACCGCGTGCAGGAGGCCAAGGGCAAGTTCCCGGCGCTGAAGGAGCGCTTCCCCGACCTGGAACTGCATCTGATCGGGCCGCTCCAGACCAACAAGGTCAAGGACGCCGTCGCCCTGTTCGACGTGATCCAGACCCTGGACCGCCCGAAGCTGGCCGAGGCGCTGGCGGAGGAAATGGCGAAGTCCGGCCGCCGGCCGCGCTGCCTGATCGAGGTGAACACCGGCGAGGAGCCGCAGAAGGCGGGAATCGCCCCGGCGGAGGTCGAGGCCTTCCTGGCCGACTGCCGCGACCGGCTGGGGCTGCCGGTCACCGGGCTGATGTGCATCCCGCCGGTGGACGAGGAGCCGGCCATGCATTTCGCCCTGCTGGCCGAGATGGCGCGCCGGCTGGGGCTGCCGGAGATCAGCATGGGCATGAGCGGAGATTACGAAACCGCCGTCCGCTTCGGCGCCACCCATGTGCGCGTCGGCACGGCGATCTTCGGTGCGCGTCCCTATCCGGCCCAATAAGGTCCGGACCGGTCTTCGGCTGCATCAGTCACCCGGCTCGGCAACGCTGAGCGCGCTGCCCGGCCCGCAATCCTTCAGCAACCGGAGCATGTCCTCGGGCGCCAGCGCGACGCAGCCCGCGGTCGGCGTCCGGTCGGGGCGGACGAGGTGCAGGAACACGGCACTGCCCATTCCCGGCACCACCGGGTCGTCATTGTGCCCCATCACCACCACGATGTCGTAGACGTGGTCGTCCCGCCACATCTCCTCATGGCTGGCCGGATAGGGGCGGACGACGGGCCGGTTGTAGGCGGGATCCTCCGGCGCGTCGCACCAGCCATCCTGCTCGGCAATGGGGTGGAGCGGCAGCCCGGTCTCCGGCGGCGGCAGCCGGTCGGCGCGCCACAGCACGCGGCGCAACGGGAACCGGCCGACGGGAGTGGCGCCGTCGCCCTCCCGCTTGTCGGTGCGGACACCGCCGCGCCCCAGCACGCACGGCGCCTCGCCGCCCGGCCAGCGCAGGCGGCCGGTGGTGACCGGCCCGACGCCATCGGGTCCGACCTTGCCGGTGCCGGGGCGATCCGGCGTCACACCGATCTCGATGCTCATCCTGAAACCCGCGTGGTGCTGGTGGCCGCCTGCGCCGCTTTGCGCGACTGCTCATACTTGGCCAGATTGCGCATCATCGTCTCCGACAGCATGTCCGGCGTGACCGGAGCCGATCCGGCGGCCGGTGAAGCGGCCGGCGCGACATCCCCCGGCTGGGTGGGGGCCGGCTGCCCGGCGCCGGCGGCCTGCGGCTGGCCGCCATTGGCCGCCGTGGCACCGATGGCGCGGGCGGAGGCGGTCACCGCTCCCGGAACCGGCGCCGCATAGCGGGGGGCGCTATGCTTCGCCAGAGCCGAACTGGCCAGCGGGGTATCGCGCGCCGGCATCTTGCTGGGGTGCGGGGCGGCACCCGCGGCCAGCTGCGCGGTGAGGGCCGGCGAGGCCTCCGCGGCTTTGGCAGCGGCCGACGACGCGGCGGCAAGCCGGATCGGCTGTCCGGTGGCGGCGGGGGCCGGCGACGGTGCCGAGGCGAGGTCCGCCGGCTTGGCGGCGGCCAGCGCCGCGGCAAGCCCGGCGGCAGGCACCTGCTGCGGCTCCGCGGGGGAGCCGGACGCCGCCGGCCCCCCCGAGGCGTCCGCGACGGCAGTGGAGGCGGCGGGATGGTCACCTCCCCCAAAGCCGAGCGAGGCCATGACCGTTTCACCCACATCCTGACCCGTCGCCTGTTCGATCACCGCGTTGGCGATGGACGCCATGCCGCCGATCACGCCGCCATACAGCATGTCGCCCATGATCCGCATGGAGGGCTGGATGGTGTCGCCGGTGATCTCGCGATAGACGGTGCTGACGAGCGGGATGTGCTGCAGCGGGTTGATGATGTCCAGGAAGTCCCAGAAGGACATGTCGCCCTGGATTTCCACCGGGCCGCCATTGTGGCCGTCGTTGATGACCGGCGACGCCTTCTCGCGCGGCATCGCACGCTGAACGGCGCTGCTGTCGATGGTGGTGGCGTCGATGGCCATGGGCGGTCTCCCGGCTCGGTGGTCACGACAGGTACAGCAAGCGCCGTGCCAAGCCCCCATGCCCGAACCGGTGCGGAATCGCCCATTTCGGGAGGATCCGGACGGTCAGCACCCGGAATCCGATTCCCAGCATCGCATGGACGGTCAAAGGGGCGGCAAGAACTGCCGGGCCGGCATGGCGATTCCTGCCTCGCCGGCTCAAGCTGGGCTGAAAACTCAGAACATGTGGCCGCTGCGTTCCGCCTTGGTGCGGAGATAGGCCTCGTTGTGGCCGTTGGCGGGGAAGATATGGGCCACGCGTTCCACCACGGCGATGCCGCAGCGGGCGAGCTGGCGCAGCTTTTCCGGGTTGTTGGTCATCAGCCGGACGGAGTCGAAGCCAAGCTGCCGCAGCATCTCCGCCGCCGGCAGATAGACGCGCTCGTCGGCCTCGAAGCCGAGGATTTCGTTGGCGTCCACCGTGTCGAAGCCGCGGTCCTGGATGCGGTAGGCGCGCAGCTTGTTGACCAGCCCGATGCCGCGCCCCTCCTGCGCCAGATACAGCAGCACGCCGCTGCCCTGCCGGGCGATCTCGGCGATGGCGCCGCGCAGCTGGTCGCCGCAGTCACAGCGCAGCGACCCCAGCAGGTCCCCGGTGAAGCATTCAGAATGCAGGCGGGCCAGCACCGGCTGCGCCGGATCGGGCTCGCCGATGACGATGGCCAGATGCTCCGGCCCGCCATCGGCCGGGCGGAAGGCGTAGATGCGCGTGTTCTCCGACCCGACCAGCGGCACCCGCGCATCGGCGACGCGGCGCAGGGTCCGCACCACATGCACACGGTAATCGGCGACGTCCGACGCCCGCACCAGCAGCAGGTCATGCTCCGCCGCCCACTCCGCGGCGCTGACCGCTGCCCGACCAGAAACCGGCCCACCAGACACCGGCAACGGCAGGTCGGCGGTAATGGCGGCGGGCAGCAGGCGGGCCAGCCGGGCGAGGTCCACCGCCGCGGCCTCGCGGCTGCCGGGGCAGGCCTCGGTGGCGGTCAAGCCGGCCGGCAGCGCATCCTGCGCCTGCGGATATTGTTCGGGATCGGCCAGCGCATGGGCTTGGTCGGCCGTCAGCCCGTCGGGCCGGTCGAGCGTCATGGCGCCGAATGCCTCAGCCGCCGCACCGGGCGCCTGATCGTCGGCAATGTCGCTCGCCGGCGGCGCGGCGCCGGCGGCGGCCAGCCCCAGCACGACGGCGCGGCGGCGGGTGACCGCCAGCCGGGGAGTGCCGCCGGTCAGCGCCTTCAGCCGGTCCACCGTGTCGAGCGCCACCGACTCCACCGAGACCGCGGCGCCGATGGTGCCGTCGGCCGTCTCGATCGCCACCACCTCGCCCCGGCGCAGGGCGGCCAGAGCCCGGTCGACGGCGCGCACGGCGGCCTCGTCGATCGGAGCCGCTTTGGGAGCTGCCGCGGGCGCGGACAGGGTGACCGTGGTGGTGGCGGAGGAGTGTTCGGCTTGCATCGTCAGCGGCTTTGCGTAGCGGGTGCGCCGGCTCCGGCGCGAAAAACGGGACATGGTGCGTTCGGCGGGCGAAGCAAAGCGCAGGTGGCGCGCCCCTGTCCAGCGATTCCCGCGCGCTACACCGTTGCCGAAGGCGCAACGATCCCGCCGGCCTGTCCGGGCCAGGAACCCTTCGGGGCCGGATCGGGACGGAATGCCGGACGGAGGCGGCACCTCCAACGGGCCGCTCCGCCGCCGGAATCCTGGGCGTTAGGATGACTGCCACAGCCCTTCAACCGGGAGCCTTTCCCCCGTGACCACCCGTTCAACGCCCCCTGACCAACCCGCTTCCGTGCATCTCGTGATGCCGGCCGATCTTCCGGCCGACGCCTATGGCCGCCGCATGGTCGAAGCGATGCGCGCCGCCGGGGCCGGCATCACCATCCATGCCCTGCCCGGCCCGCACCCGCAGGTCGACCCGTCGGCGATCCTGGCGGCCGACGTCGCGCTGGCGCGGCTGCCTGACGGCGCTCCGGTCCTGCTGGACGGCAATGCCCTGGCCAATCTCGCCGCCAGCCTGCCGGCCGACAGCCGACGCCTGCGCTTCACCGCGCTGGTCGAGCGCCTGCACTGGGCGGACCCCGTGCTGCCCGCCGACGAGGCCGCGGCCCGCCGCAATCTGGAACAGGGGGCGCTGGCGCTGATGCGCCGCATCGCGGTGCCGGACGACGCGGTCGCCGCCACCGTGCGGGAGCTGGGCATTCAGCCTGACCGGATCGTCCGTGCCGACCCGGATGCGGAGGGGGCGGCGGCACTGCTGGCGGTCCTCTGAGGGCCTTGGCAAGAGCCGCTGCCCCTCTCGCCACAAGCCATCACGACAATCCACTGGCGCCATGCTACTAAGGCGCGGCCCCGGCACTGCCGCCGACGGCATCCGCCTCCCGGTCCCGTGCAGCCCCCATACAGCCCATGACCATCGCAAAGCGCATCCTCCTGGTCGATGACGACACCGCCCTGCGCCAGTCGCTGGCGGAGCAGCTGCGGCTGCTGGAGGAGGTCGAGACCGAGGAGGCGGGCGACGGCGCCGGTGCACTGAAGGCGGTCCGCGCGGCGGCCGGGGCGGGAACCGGCTTTTCCGCCATCCTGCTCGATGTCGGGCTGCCGGACATGGACGGGCGCGACGTATGCAAGCTGCTGCGGCGCGAGGGCGTGCGCTGCCCGGTCATCATGCTGACCGCGTCGGCCAGCGACGCCGATACCATCCTGGGTCTGGAGTCCGGCGCCAGCGACTATGTGACCAAGCCCTTCCGCCTGGGGGTGCTGATCGCCCGCCTGCGCGCCCAACTGCGCCAGTTCGAGCAGACGGAGGACGCGGTCTTCTCCATCGGCCCCTACAGTTTCCGCCCCGGCGCCAAGCTGCTGATGGACGAGGCCGCCAACCGCAAGATCCGCCTGACCGAGAAGGAAACGGCGATCCTGAAATACCTGTACCGTGCCGGCGATCTGGTGGTCGGGCGCGAAACCCTGCTGGGGGAGGTCTGGGGCTACAACGCCGCGGTTACCACTCACACGCTGGAGACCCACGTTTACCGCCTGCGCCAGAAGATCGAGGCCGATCCGTCCAACGCCCGCATCCTGGTGACGGAGCCCGGCGGCTATCGTCTGGTGCCCTAATCCCCGACCGGCTGAGGCCGCCGCTCACCGTCCGACGGGGGCTAGCCCCCGCCGGCTTCCCCGTTCGGCTATGGTGACCTCGCCGGCAAAACCCAGCCAGCGGTGACGCTCACCCGCCTGCGGCTTGGCATTGGGTTTGGCATAAGACTTCGTCTGTTGGTTGCCCAGCCGGGCGGCACCCAGGCCGCAGGCGGACGGACCGACCCACAGCCCGCGGCCGCGCGGCACCACCGGCAGCAGCCGCAGCTTGCGCCCGACAATCGCCATCCGGCGGCGCCAATGGGCGACGTCGTGCGGCGAAACGCCGACCCGGCGCGCGATCTCGCGATCAGACAGCAGCGCGCTGCCGGGATCCTGCAGCAGTTCCAGAACGGCGCGCCGCTTGTCGGTGTCGGCATGGCGGGAGTGCTTGCGCTCCAGCGCCTTGCCCATGTCCCACAGCTTCTCCGCGGTTTCGCGCGCCAGGGTGCGCCAGCGGTCGGCCTCCTCGCGCTGGCGGTCGGCATCGCCCGCCGCCTTGTCGAGCTGCCGGCGCAGGGTGGCGAGTTCCAGCTCCAGATCCTTCACCTGCCGGCGCAGGCCACGGACCAGCTCGTCCGGCGGCGGCGGCGGAGCCGGCGCGGGGGCGGGTTCGGATGGATGGACGGTCGGCGGCGGTTCGGGAGCCGGCGGCACCGGCGTGCGTGCGCGCTCCGCCAGATCGCGGAAGGACAGCCCGGCGCGGGACAGCATGATGCGGGCGGCGCGCAGTGCGGACAGCGCCTCGCCCTGATGCTCCGACTCGGCCATGGCTAGGACTTTGGCGAGCTTGTCAGGATCCATCCGCGTCGGGTTCCGCCGGAGCCGGTCCCCACCCGCGCGGGGACCTGGGAGAAGTCATGCCGCGTACCACGCGACGAGGCCCCAACCTACCACATCTTATGGGTTTGGACAGATGCCCTTCGTAGGGTGACGACTCGTGACATGCCGCGTTCGAAAGCCTTGGCTGTCATCCGTGGGAGTCGCCCGGAAGAGAAAAGGGCGGGAGAGATTTACTAGACTTGGACAAGCTTGGCAGCCACGATGGCGCCGTCATGACCGTTCGTTCCACCATCAATCCCGCGCAACCGCCAGCCCAGGACGGGGCCGGCGGCATCTCCCCCTTTGTCGTGCGCTTCTGGGGGGTGCGCGGCAGCATCGCATCGCCCGGCCCGGCAACCGTACGCTATGGCGGCAACACCGCCTGCATCGAGGTTCGCTGCGGCGGCACCCACATCGTCTTCGATTGCGGCACCGGCATCCGGCCGCTGGGCGAGTCGCTGTCGCGCGAGGGCGGACCGGTGGACATCGACCTGCTGCTGACCCACAGCCATCTCGACCACATCAGCGGCCTGCCCTTCTTCGCCCCGGCCTTCGATCCTGCCAGCCGGATTCGGCTGTGGGCCGGCCATCTGCCGCCGGAACGGCCCTTCCGCACCGTGCTGGCCGACATGATGACGGCGCCGCTGTTCCCGGTGCCGGTCGAGATCTTCCGCGCCGACTGCCAGTTCCGCGATTTCCAGGCCGGGCAGACGCTGGAGCTGGCGCCCGATGTCGTGGTGCGCACCTGCCGCCTCAATCATCCCGACGGCGCCACCGGTTACCGGGTGGAGCATGGCGGCCGCAGCCTGTGCATCCTGACCGACACCGAGCATCCGGCCGAAGGGCGCGATCCGGTGATCCTGGATCTGCTGCGCGGTGCCGATCTGATGGTGTATGACAGCACCTACACCGACGCCGAATACCCGTCGCGCGTCGGCTGGGGCCATTCGACCTGGCAGGAATGCCTGCGGCTGGCCGAGGCCGCCGGAGTCGGCCGCGCGGTGATCTTCCATCACGATCCCGGCCGCAGCGACGACGCGCTGGACGTCATCGCGGCGGAGGCGGAGGCGATGCGCCCCGGCTCGCTGGTCGCCCGCGAAGGGATGGAGTTGTCCCTCTAGGAACCGGCATGGTTCTTACCAGTTGAATCCCCAACAATCCGATCTACCCATCAAAAGCGCTTGTGCGTGTTCAATACGCCACAGGTTGCTTTGTCACACTGGCCTCCTGTGACAATCTTGGTATTAGATCGGTGTGCAACCCCGCCTGGATTGGGGCGGGCGGGGGCGTTGAAGCGTGCAAAGCTCGGGGGAAAGCGATGCGCATGACCGGTCGTGCCTTGGGGATGCTTGCCGTTCTGACCGTCGCGACGCAGCTTGGCGGCTGCGCCACCACACCGCCGCTGGAAAGCGCGAAGCTGGACGGCGCCCCGCGCAGCGTGGTGCTGCACCACCCCGCCAGCGGCGAGACGACGTCCGTCACCTACTGGCGTCCCGGCGACGGATACGATCCGGCCGCGATGCGCGAGATCGCCGCCCTGTTCCGCGACCGCCGCAGCGACGAGGTGATTCCGGTCGATCCGGCCCTGATCGACATGCTGGTGGAACTGCGCCAGCGCGTCGGCGCTCCGCCTGAGTCGCCGATCCGCATCACGTCGGGCTACCGGTCGAGCGCCAGCAACGCCAGCCTCGCCCGCACCAACGCGAACGTCGCCGAGAACTCCTATCACATGCGCGGACAGGCGGCTGACTTCTCCATCGCCGGCATTCCGCCGTCGCGTCTGGCGGAGGAGGCAGCGGCAATGCAGCGCGGTGGCTACGCGATGTACGCCCACACCGGCCATGTCCATGTCGACACCGGCCCCTTCCGCACCTGGACGCCGAAGACCGGCGAGCCGCGCGCGCCGCAGATCCTGGAGGCGCAGGCCCGTGCCCGCGCCAGGGCGCAGGCGCTGGCCCAGAAGAGCGGCGGCAAGGGCCGCGTCCAGCTGGCCGATGCGGGGGCCAAAGCGGACAAGCCTCCGGCGAAGCCGGCCAAGGCTCCGGGAAAATCGGCAGCCCTCGCGCCGCCCGATCTGTCGCGCGTCCGCGTGGCCCTGGCCCAGGTGAAGGAAATGCCGGTGCAGAAGACGGCGAAACGCTAAACTGCCGGCGCATCCCGTCTCCGCGTCCCGGTACCGTCATGACCACCCTGCTGATCCTCCGCCACGGCCCGACCGCCTGGAACGCCGAAGGGCGCATCCAGGGCAGCATCGACGAGCCGCTGTCCGACGCCGGTCGCGCACGGGTCGCCCGCTACCGGCTGCCGCCCGAGTCGGCCGGACTGCGCTGGGTCGCCAGCCCGAAGCGCCGGGCCTGGGAAACCGCCCTGCTGCTCGGCCTCGATCCCAAACCGGAACCGCGAATCGTCGAGATGGATTGGGGCGAGTGGGAAGGCCAGCGCACCGAGGAGTTGCGCGCCGACGGCCGCATGCCGGCCCGCCACGACCGGCTGGGGCTGGACTTCAAGGCACCCGGCGGTGAAAGCCTGCGCGAGGTGCAGGTCCGCCTGCGCTCCTGGCTCGCCGATCTGGCGGCGGAGGGGCATCCGACCGGTGCCGTCGCCCACAACGGCATCCTGCGCGCGCTCTATTCGCTCGCCACCGGCTGGGACATGCGCGACGCCCCGGCGGAGGAACTGCACAACGGCTGCGCCCACCTGTTCCGGTTGGCCAAGGACGGCACGCCGGAACTGCTGCGGTTGAACATCGGCCTGCTCGGGTAAGGCTTTACCGGAGCGAGGGGGCGCGACCGCCCCCTCCCCCCGTCAGGCAGTCAGCCATCAGACATCCAGATCGACGATCACCGGCACATGGTCCGACGGCTTGGGTTCCCAGCCGCGGGCATCGCGCAGCACCTTGATGCCTTTCAGCGCGCCTTCGAGCGGCGGCGTCACCCAGATATGGTCCAGGCGCCGGCCGCGGTTGGAAGCCGCCCAGTCCTTCGCCCGGTAGCTCCACCAGGTGTAGAGCTTCTCCTCGGGCGGAACGAAGCGGCGCAGGGCGTCGACCCAGCCGGCCGAAGCCTGCATCGCCGCCAGCTTCTCGACCTCGATGGGCGTGTGGGAGACCACGGACAGGAGTTCCCTGTGGCTCCAGACATCCTGCTCCAGGGGCGCGATGTTCAGGTCGCCGACCAGCACCATCGGACGGTCGGACGTCCGTTCCGTGCTGAGCCAGTGGGTCATCTCATCCAGGAACTGGAGCTTGTGGGCGAACTTGTCGTTCACCGCCGGGTCGGGGATGTCGCCGCCCGCCGGGATGTAGACGCTGTGCAGCTCGATCCCGCCCGGCAGATGGGCCAGCGCGTGGCGGCAATCCTGCTTGCCGCACCAGTGCTGGACGTCGTGCGAGGAGAAGGGCAGGCGCGACAGGATGGCGACGCCGTTGTAGCTCTTCATGCCGTGGATATGGGCGTGGACATAGCCGCGCTCCGCCAGCGGGGCGAGCGGGAAGTCGGCGTCCACCACCTTGGTTTCCTGCAGGCAGATCACGTCCGGCTGCTCCTCCTCCATCAGGCGGAGGAGCAGGTCCAGACGCATGCGGACCGAATTGATGTTCCAGGTCGCGATGCGCATCGGCGGCGGCTCAGGCGATGGTCAGGGTCAGGGTGCCGACGCCCTCGACCGCACCGGCCAGCACGTCGCCGGCCACCACCGCGCCGACACCCTCCGGCGTGCCGGTGTAGATCAGGTCGCCCGGCTGCAGTTCGACCAGCCCGGACAGGTAGGAGATCGTCTCCCCCACCGACCAGATCAGGTCGGACAGGTCGCCCTTCTGCCGCGGCTCGCCGTTCACCTGCAAAGTGACGGCCCCCTTGGCCGGGTGGCCGATGTCGGCAACGGTGCGGATTGCGGAGCAGGGAGCCGACTGGTCGAAGCCCTTGCCCATGTCCCAGGGCTTGCCTTCCTTCTTGGCGGCGTTCTGCAGGTCGCGCCGGGTCATATCGAGCCCGACGGCATAGCCGAACACATGCTCCAGCGCCCGGTCGACCGGGATGTCGCGGCCGCCGGCCCCAATCGCCACCACCAGCTCGATCTCGTGATGCAGGTTGGCGGTCTTCGGCGGATAGGGGATGGTGGCGCCGTCGGCGACGATGGCATCGGCCGGCTTCATGAAGAAGAAGGGCGGCTCGCGGTCGGGATCGGCGCCCATCTCGCGCGCATGGGCGGCATAGTTGCGGCCGACGCAGTAGATACGCCGCACCGGGAACGGATCGCCGCCCGTGACGGGGACGGCCGGCTGGGACCACAGGGGAATGGCGAAGGCCATGGCATCGGCTCTCTGGTTGGGACACTGTCGAACAGCTAACCCGAAAGCCGGCAACGGACCAAGCGCCCAACCATCCGCCCTGCCCTGCAAAGTGCTCCAACGTACCGGGGCCGAGGTGCAGGGGGCGGCTGGAAACGAAGACGCCCGGTCTGGGGGGGACCGGGCGTCGGAAGCTCCGATTCGGGAACCCGGGCGCGGCAGGGGAAACCGCGGGACGGGCGATCGGCGTCGAATCGGCGTCGATCACTTCTTGACTCTTCAAGATGGAATTTGTGCGCGCTCCCACCAATACGCCAAACGCATATCTGGCATGCATAGCCTGTCGCCTGTGCGGTTCTTGCTGACAAACGAAAGCCATACCCGCATTTTATCCGTTCATCCGACAATTCATCCAAAATATGGCATCCACGGTGACTGACAACGAGCGTTCCACCCCCGCCGACCGGCGGTCGCGTCTGCGGCCCGGAAAGAACGGCAAGCTTGCTCTCGGCCCCCTTCCCGAGCTCGTGGGGTACAACCTGCGCAAGGCTCAGGTCGCGGTGTTCCAGAGCTTCCAGAACGCGGTCGCTCCGCATGACATCACGCCCGGCCAGTTCGGCGTGCTGATCATGATCCGGGAGAATGAAGGCCTGTCGCAGTCCGATCTGGGCACGGCGGTCGGCATCGACCGGTCGACGATGGTCGCCGTGATCGACCGGCTCGAGTCGCGCGGCCTGGTCGTCCGCGCCCCGTCGCCCAACGATCGCCGCTCCTACGCACTGCGCCTGTCGCCGGAAGGCCAGACGCTGATGGACGACCTGATCCCACGCGTCCAGGCTCATGACCAGGGCATGGTCAAGGACCTGTCTCCGGAAGAGCAGACGCAGTTCATCGACTTCCTGCGCCGCGTATCGCGGTCGAAGTAAGGGGCGAGTCCCCTTCCGTTCCAGGCACCGGAAACAACTGACAGCCCGCCCCGCACCGGCAATCGCCAAGTGCAGGGCGGGCTTTTCTATTGTGTCAGGAAACGACTCGGGAAGTATGCCCGCCGCGCTGAACCGGCCGACCGGAGCATTCGGGATCCGACCGCGAGGGGTCAGTCCACTTCGTTCGCAGTCAGGAACATCGCCTTCGACAGGGCGGCGAAGAACTGCTGATAAGGCTCGGCATCCGATACGGCGACCAGATTGTATTGCGCGCTCGCCCGCACCGCCATTTGGGTCTTACCGCGTGGGCGAACCGTAACCGTCATGCCCATGGCATATAGGCCAATAGCCGCTTCTCGACCGTGTTCGGAAGAATTGGGGCAGGCAGGGCCGATTGATCGATTGCGATCTGGGGTTCAGCCTGTTGCATGGACCTTGAAAGTCGGAAGCACTGAAAGTTGCACATCGCGCAATGGGCCACCACCTGAGTTCCCTACAGAGATTATAGGCAATGCAGACCAGCATTCATTGAACGAAAATGGGCCTATCGTGGTTCGGGAAACAAGAACCCGTTACAGCATCCGGAGCGCATCGCCTCTCAGAAGCCCATAGGCGGCGCTCTGGCGGGATTTGGAAGATACAAAGCTACCAGGGTAGCGGCGCTGGAAATGGCCGCCCTATCGAGTCTCCAGGGAGCTTTACGAACACGTCACCGCAAAGGGCCAGATCGGAAGCTCTTACCGTCTGCTGGGGACGAAACGAAGGGGCAAACGTGTGCCCCATCCGTGTACCCTACCGGATTGTTTTTCCCTGCCAACTATTCAGGGAAATCAACCACTTAGCAGGGCTGAAAGTTAGTGGCGGAGGGAGAGGGATTCGAACCCTCGATACGCTTTTGACGTATACACACTTTCCAGGCGTGCGCCTTCAACCGCTCGGCCACCCCTCCGTAGAGGCCCGCGTTATAGCCAGAGGTTTGCGGCGATGCAAGCCTCTGTTTCACGCGGACGACGTTTTTTTAGCGACACGCCGAACCGCTCCGATTTCATCCGCCAAATCCATCCACCAGGGCGCCGACGGTGCGGCACAGCAGGTCCAGATCCTGGGGACGGGACAGGCGATGGTCACCGTCCTTCACCAGCGTGACGCGGACATCGTCGCCGATCAGCGCCTCTGCAATGCGCAGGCTGAACTGCCAGGGGACGTCGGGGTCGCACTGGCCATGCAGCAGGCGGACGGGGCCGTCGAAGGCGATGGGGCCGCGCAGCAGCAGGTGGGTGCGGCCGTCCTCGATCAGGGCGCGGGTGATCGGTTGCGGCTCGGGACCATAGTCCGACGAGCGGTTCCAGACGCCCACCTCCATGATCTGGCGGCGGATGTCGGCTTCGAAGATGTCCCACATCAGGTCTTCGGTGAAGTCGGGGGCCGGCGCGATGCCGACCAGCCCGGCTACCCGCTCCGGCCGGCGAAGCGCAGCCAGCAGCATCATCCAGCCGCCCATGGAGGAGCCGACCAGGATCTGCGGCCCGGCCGTCACCTCGTCCAGCACCGCAAGCGCATCGTCGGCCCACAGGCCGATGGTGCCGTCGGCGAACCGCCCACTGGAAGCGCCGTGGCCCTGGTAGTCGAAGCGGGTGAAGGACAGGCCGCGCGCCACCGCCCAGGCTTCCAGCGCCGTCGCCTTGCCGCCGGTCATGTCGGACATGAAGCCGCCAAGGAACATCACGCCCGGCTTGCCCTGCCCGGACGGGCCGGCAGGGCTGTGGTGATAGGCTATGGTCGCGGCACCGCGCGTTAGGCTATGGTGCGCGCCGCCCGGTTGGGCTGCGGTTTCGGTCATACGGTCACCTTCGACAACGGACACCGGCACGCGGTCGGGCACCGGGCTCGATGGGGCGCCGGCTTGCCGGGCCCCGCGGCCGGTCCCGGGCCGCCCCTTGCGAGCAGCCGGCATCATGGATTTCGACCCCCACCTTACCACCGACCATTCCCCGCGCAACGCGGACGCCCATCAGGACACCCCTGTCCCCGGCTGGCCCGAGCATTGGCCGGAAGGGAGGGCGCCGACGGTGCTGCAGGTGGTGCCGACGCTGGTCACCGGCGGGGCGGAGCGCGGCTGTATCGACATGGCGCTCGCCCTGCAGGCCGCCGGCGGCACGCCGCTGGTGGCGTCCCAGGGCGGGACGATGGTGCGGGAGCTGGACCGCGCCCGCATCGCCCACCTGACGCTGCCGCTGGCCTCCAAGAACCCGCTGACCATCCGCCGCAATGCCCGTCGGCTGGCCGCCGTCATCCGCGAGCACAAGGTGGACATCGTCCATGCCCGCTCCCGCGCGCCGGCCTGGAGCGCGTGGCTGGCCTGCCGCGAGACGGGCGCGCGTTATATGACGACCTTCCACGCGCCCTATAATTTCGGCTCGGGTCCGGTCGGCGGACGGCTGAAGCGCTGGTACAATTCGGTGATGGCGCGCGGCGAGCGGGTGATCGCCATCTCCGGCTTCATCCGCGACCATGTGCTGGGCAACTACCCGGTCGATCCGCAACGGGTGCGCGTCATCCACCGCGGCATCGACCGCGGCGTCTTCGCACCCGACCGGGTCAGCCCGACGCGGCTGGTGACCCTTGCCAAGCAATGGAACCTGCCGGACGACCGGCCGGTGATCCTGCTACCCGGCCGGCTGACCCGCTGGAAGGGCCAGATCGTGCTGATCGACGCGCTGGCCAAGCTGGGACGCAAGGATGTGCTTGCCCTGCTGGTCGGTTCCGACCAGGGGCGCACCGGCTACCGGGAAGAGCTGGAGAACCGCATCGCCAATGCCGGCCTGCGCGGCGTGGTGCGGATGACCGACCATTGCAGCGACATGGCCGCGGCCTATCTGCTGTCGACGGTGGTCGTCTCCGCCTCGCGCGAGCC
The DNA here is from genome assembly GCF_002573965.1 of Azospirillum palustre. Lineage (NCBI taxonomy): Bacteria > Pseudomonadati > Pseudomonadota > Alphaproteobacteria > Rhodospirillales > Azospirillaceae > Azospirillum > Azospirillum palustre. Next base: position 2,426,898 of record NZ_PDKW01000043.1, read on the forward strand.
GGAAGCCTTCGGGCGGGTGATCGTCGAGGCGCAGGCGATGGGCAAGCCGGTGATCGTATCGGCCATCGGCGCCTATCAGGAGACCGTCGTCCCCGGCGAAACCGCCTGGGTGGTGCCGCCGGACGATCCCGACGCGCTGGCCCGGGCCCTGGACGAGGCGCTGTCGCTGACGCCGCGGCAACGGGACGCCATCGGCGCCCGTGCCATGGCGTTCGTCGCCGACCGCTACACCAAGGACCGCATGTGCGCCGACACGCTGGCGGTTTATGCGGAGTTGCTGCAACCACGCTGAGATCGGCCTGTCGACGCAATCCGATCGATGCAATCCGATCCTTATCTTTCCATCAAACCGACCGGACACCATGGCCGACATCCGACAGATTTCCGGCATCGCCGAGGTCATCGACCGCTATGACGGGTTCATCCTGGACCTCTGGGGCGTGCTGCATGACGGCGAACAGCCTTATCCCGGCGTGCCCGACTGCCTGGACCGCATGGGCGCAGCCGGCAAGACGATTTGCCTGCTGTCCAATGCGCCGCGCCGCACCCCCGGCGTCATCGAGAAGCTGGACGGCATGGGGCTGGGGCGCGAGCGCTACCACCATGTCATGACTTCGGGCGAGGCGACCTACGAGGCGCTGCGCGACCGCGACGATCCCTGGCACGCCGCCCTCGGCCGGCGGCTCTACCACATCGGACCGGAGCGCGACATCGATGTCTTCTCCGGGCTCGGCTATCAGGTTGCCGCCACGCCGGAGGACGCGGATTTCGTCGTCAACACCGGCATCGTCACTTTCGGCGAGACGGTGGCGGACTATCAGCCGCAGTTGGATGCCTGCCTGGCCGCCGGTCTGCCGATGATCTGCGCCAACCCCGATCTGGTGGTGATGGTCGGGCCGATGCTGGTGATCTGCGCCGGCACGCTGGCCGCCCGCTACGAGGAGATGGGCGGCGACGTGCGCCAGCACGGCAAGCCCCATGCCCCCGTCTACGAGCGCTGCTTCAAGCTGCTGGGCATCGCCGACAAGAGCCGCATCCTGGCGGTGGGCGACAGCCTGCGCACCGATGTCGCCGGCGCCAATGCCGCCGGAATCGACGTAGCGCTGGTTACCGCAGGCATTCACCAGGAGGAACTGGGCGGTGCAGCCTGGGGGGCTGCGGTCGATCCGGTCAACCTGCGCGCCCTGGCCGACGCGTCGGGCCACATGCCGACTTATGCGGTTCCCAGCCTGCGCTGGTGAAACCCGGCGGACGGGAGCGCATAGACCGCTCCCGTCACACCTGCCCCCGGCATACCCGGTCCCATTCCGCCCGCGTTCGTCAGTCCAGCGGAACGGCATCGTCCATCGCCCTGCGCAGCAGGGGCGACTGGCCGTCCTCCGAAAAACCGCGCTGGCCGATGGCGGTGCGGTAATAGCTGACGATGAAGACGCGGATGGAGGCAGTCAGGTTCGCTTCCCCACGCCGTTCGTCGATCTGGGTACAGATTTCGTTGAGGGTCATCTGCTCCCGCTCACAGATTTCCTTCAGCGAATCCCAAATGTACGGCTCCATTCTTAAGCTGGTTCGGCGGCCGCTCACTTTGACATTGCGGCAGAGCAGCCCCGGTCCGTCTTTACCTCCGCCCGTGCCCTCCATCGGAAACCCCGTTCCCCATCCGTTGCGTGTCCCGATCTCTCGATACGGGGTCAATACATCCATTTGTGTGACCATATTGCAAGTGGCGTGTGGCGTCCAAGTCCAATTCGACCCATGGGTGCGGATTGACGCGACAATCCGGCGCAGGCGGGTATTGCATCCAACCACAGATCAACAGGTTGCCGGGAAAAGCCGCTTCCCTTGGCCGGAACCTTCGCTATACCAGTGCCGGACGGCGGACATTGGACGGCGGACACGGGGGGAAGGATCGGCGATGAAGCGACCGGGAAACGGACGATTCGCGGCCCGCATCGCAGCCGGTGCCGGGCCGGGCTCCGGGGCAGGCCCTAGAGTGAGCCTGGGCGCAACCCTCATCGCCATCTGGGTCGCACTCGGCGTGCCGGTCGAGGCCGCCTGGGCTGCGGAGGCCAGCGCCCCCGCCAAGCTCCCCACGGTCGAGACGATCCCGGACTCCCTCCTGCGTGCGCGGATCGAAGCGCTGCTGCCCGCTCCCTGGCGCATCGAGTCGCTGAGCGTCGAACCGCTGCCGGAACCGCAATCTTCGGAACCGCAGGTGGCGGCACGGGTCAGCGCCAAGCTGGTTCTGGGCGGACCGACCTATCTGGTGGACAGCCGTGAAGGGCCGGTGACCTTCCTGCGCCCGGCGGCGGAGGCCGGACTGAGCAAGAGCTGGGTGGCGACGGCGCTTGCCACCCGCGGCGCCGGCGGCTGGACGGTGGCGCTGACGCCACAGTCCCCCGGCCTGCTCGACGGCATCGGCAAGCCGGCCGCCGAACTGCCCGGCCGTACGGTCGTGCTGGGCACGCCGGAAGCCAGAAGCCTGCGCGAACAGCTGGACCGCGACGCCGCCCAGCGGCTGGCCGAGGACAGCGAACGCCGGCGGCGCGAGGAGGAAAGGCTGGCCCAGCAGACCGCCGCCGCCAAGGCCGAAGCCGCCCGCGCCGAAACGGAGCGCCGGGCGGTCGAGGCGCGCATCGCCCAGGTCGCCGACCTGCGCGGCAAGCTGACCGGCACGGACCGCGCGGCACGGCTGGCCGCCTTCGAAGCCGCGCTGGGCGGCAACGACCCGGCGCTGCGCCAGACGGCGATGGAAGCGGCGCTGCAAAGCCGCGACCCGGTGGTCGCCAACCTTGCGCTGAAGGACTGGATCGCCCGCCACCGCGCCGTCCCGGTCCAGCTCTACGCCACCAAGGAGGATCCGAGTTCCGAGGTGGTGGTGCAGAATCTGGGACCGATGACGCTGGAGATCGACGGGTTCAGCCCGGTCAACGGGGCGTTGGCCGGCAAGCTGGGGGCGCCCGGCTACAGCATCGCGCGTTCGTCCAGCATCATCGGCACGCTGGCGCAGACCGAACTGGCGGTGAACTCCTTCGGTTGCGCGCTGACCCTGCGGCTGGCCGAACACCGGACGCTCGACGGGCTTCTGCGCTGTCAGACGCTGCCGACGCTGATCGCCCGCATCACGCTCGACTGAGGAGGGGGTGATGGCTGGAGCGCGGCTGATCGCCTGGCTGCGGATCGCGACACCGGCCCTGCTGCTGGGTGGGCCGTTCGGCTGCCCGGCCGGCGCGCTGGCGGACAGCGCGGCCGAACGGCTGACCCCGTCGCCCGCCCCCATCGTCGCCCTTCCCCGCCTGACGCCGGCACAGGCGCTTTCCCCACCTTTGACCCCCGGCGTGGTCTGGGAGCATCCCCCGGAAGCTCCCGGTCCCTTGTCGGGTCCGCTCTTACCGACCGGCCCGCACCCCGCTCCGCCCCCGGCAACGGCCGCTGCCGCGAAGGCGCCCGATCCCAAGGCCGCCGAGGCAGCGACGGCCGTCAAGGCTCCACCGCTGCCAGCGATGAAGCCGCAGGTCGAGCTAGCGCCCCAAGCTGTCGCCGAGGAGCCGACTTCACAGGTATCCCCTGCCAAGCAGCCCGCGGCCGTTCCCGCGCAACGGCCTGCGCAACGGCCGATGACCGCCACCGCCGGCATCTACCTGCGGGCGACGCCGGACGCCAAGGGCCGGGTCCTCGACACGGTGGAGAAGGGCGAGCGGGTGACGGCCTTCGGCGCGCCGTCCGACGGCTGGCAACGGATCGGCCGAAGCGGCAAGCCGCAGGGCTACGTCACCAGCGCCTATCTGACCGAAGCCGCGCCTGCGCGGACCGCCGGCACCGAGCCCGCAACCGCCGCGAAGCCCGGCCGCTATGCCAGGGCGGACCGCGAGGACCGCGGCTGCGCCCTGCCCGACGACCTGCCCGGACGGGTACAGCGGCCCAAGCTTTTCGGCGGAACCGTCGCCCGGCTGCGGGCCGCCGGCAATCTGCGGGTCGCCCCGGTCTGCGACGCCAAGGTGCTGGATGTGCTGGAGGCCGGCGAACGCGTCACCGTGCTGGAGGCCATCGGCGGCTGGTACAAGGTGGGGCGGAAAGGCAAGGCGCTGGGCTATGTCGGCGCGCCCCTGCTGGCCCCCGTCGCGCGCTGAAGCGGCCTCCCTCCACGGCCCTCTCCACTGCCCTCTCCATGGCCGGTACGAGGCTACCCGGAAGGACCCGCCCCGGCCCCCCGTGAAGGGGCTTGTTCGGCCGTGAAAAAGGATTCTACAACAAGGGGGAGGCCGAACTTTCGCGGACGAACGGAGCCCCCGACGCGCCCGTTTCCTCCGACGGTTCGGCCACCCCCGCCGGCCATGCGGCGCCGGTCCGGCCGGGCGGGGACGCGAAGCACGACCGGAACGAGGATTCACACGATGTCGACCCAACATAAGCAAGCCATGGACGCGGTCCTGCAGGCCGCCGCGCACGACATCGTCGGCACCCTTCAGGAGCGGGACATCACCGACCGCCACAGCGAGGAAGGGGACCTCGTCGTCCTCGACGTCGCCATCCTGCATGCCTACCGCATCTTCATGCGCATCTGCGAGGAGAACGGCCTGGAGGTCGATGCCGGCTATTTCGCCGACCTCGCCGCCGATCTGGCCGAGGAAGTGGCCCAGGACCAGGATTACGAGGACTGATCCGGCCTCCGCTCGGCCGACACAGCCGGGGGACAGCTCCAGCGATCCGCGGTCGAATCCCGAATGCCCCCGTCCGTCCCGGCGCAGCCACGGGACGGACGGGGGCACTTCCTTTTGCGAAGGCGTCTCCAAGTGCCCCATACCTCCCCTGACGCGGCCCCGGACATGACCCCGGATGTGGCGATCGTCGGCGCCGGCCCCGCCGGGTTGATGGCGGCGGAGATCGCCGCGGCCGCCGGCCTGCGGGTCGCCGTGTTCGACCACACGCCCACCCCGGCGCGCAAGCTGCTGCTGGCCGGGCGCGGCGGGCTGAACCTGACCCATTCGGAGCCGCTGGACCGTTTCCTGCCGCGCTATGGCGCCGCCGAGCCGCTGTTCCGCCGCCTGCTGGCCGGCTTCTCGCCCGACGATCTGCGCGGCTGGGCGGCCGGGCTGGGCATCGAGACCTTCGTCGGCAGCAGCGGCCGCGTCTTCCCGGTGCAGATGAAGGCCTCCACCCTGGTGCGCGCCTGGCTGCGGCGGCTGGACGGGCTGGGCGTAACCCTGCACAGCCGCCATCGTTGGACCGGCTGGGACGCGGCCGGCGCCCTGACCTTCCGCCATGGCGAGCAAAGCGTGACCGTCGCCCCGCGCGCCACCCTGCTGGCGCTGGGCGGGGCGAGCTGGCCGCGCACCGGGTCCGACGGCGGCTGGGTTCCGCTGCTGGAGGGGCTGGGGGTGGAGGTCGCACCGCTAACCCCGTCCAACATGGGATTCGAGGTGCCCTGGTCCGATCACCTGCGCGACCGCTTCGCCGGCCAGCCGGTGAAGAGTGTCGGTCTTTCGGCTACCGGCCGCCGGCTGAAAGGCGAGTTCGTCATCACCGAGACCGGGATCGAAGGCGGGGCGGTCTATGCGCTGAGCGCACCCTTGCGCGATGCCATCGCGGCGGAGGGCTGGGCGACCCTGACGCTGGACCTGCTGCCGGACATGGCGGAGGCCGAGCTGGTCCGGCGTCTGCGCCGCCGCGGTGCGGAGTCGCTGTCCACCTTCCTGAAGAAGTCGCTGTCCCTGACCGGCCCGCGCGCCGCCCTGCTGCGCGAGTTCGCCCCCGCCGCCGACCTGACCGACCCGGTGGCGCTGGCCCGCCAGATCAAGGGGCTGTCGATGGTGCTGACCGGCGTCCGTCCCATCGAACGCGCCATCTCCACGGCCGGCGGCGTCCGCCTGTCGGAGCTGGACGGGCGGTCGATGCTGACCCGCCGCCCCGGCCTGTTCCTGGCCGGCGAGATGCTGGACTGGGAGGCGCCGACCGGCGGCTACCTGTTGCAGGGCTGCTTCGCCATGGGCGTGGCGGCCGGCAAGGGCATGGTGGAGTGGCTGGGCCAGCGGTGAAAGCGCTGCAGTCCTGCGGGGTGCAGGGTACCGGCATCTTTCTATCGGCCTTGAGCAACCAAGGCATCGAGTGATGCAATAATGCGGAGATGCTCGGCGTCGAGGTTGGTGATCGATGGTCCGAGCATCCTGATGGGAATCGCCGCCGTTTGCAGTGGGTTCATCAGCACCCTGATATTCTCGACCGTGAATTCCGGATTCAGCGTCCGATCATGGTAGGAAATCTCGCTGGCCAGGACCAGCGGCACCACCACCCGATCGGAGCGATCCTCCCAACGGTCACTTTGCACGACCAGAAGATATGGAATTGCCGTCCTACTCCGCCCCGGATTGCGATGCACATCGAACTGCGGCATCAGCGGCTCTCGTCTTCCGGCATAAAATCGCTGTTCCATTCATCGGCGAATCGCCCGTGCTTCTCGTCGAATGCATTCCACGCAGCAGCAACTTTGCGGCGATGTTCCAAATCGTTATCGCTCTTCCGGCGTTCATCCTGCATCCAGGCCGCCAACAGGGACTCGATTGTGTCCGACAGGTTGTCGGTGTAGCCCTCGGCGAGCCGCAGTAGATCCTCGTTCAAGGTGATATCGACACGCCGCTTGGATGCATTCGCATCATAGCCCGCGTCCCTCTTGCCGATATGGCTCATGCCATCCTCCGCAGCACTTCCACCGTATGGTGATGCCGCTTTCGCCCGGTGACAAGCGCCGCAATGAAAAAGGGCCGCCCCACAAGGACGGCCCTTCTTCATTCACCCCCGCAACCGCTTAGTAGCGGTAGTGGTCCGGCTTGTAGGGGCCGGCGGCGTTGACGCCGATGTACTCGGACTGCTTGGCGGTCAGCGTGGTCAGCTTGGCGCCGATCTTGTCCAGATGCAGGCGGGCGACCTTCTCGTCCAGGTGCTTGGGCAGGACGTAGACCTTGTTCTCGTAGTTGGCGGCGTTGGTCCACAGCTCGATCTGGGCCAGCACCTGGTTGGTGAAGCTGGCGCTCATCACGAAGCTGGGGTGGCCGGTGGCGCAGCCCAGATTGACCAGACGGCCCTGGGCCAGGACGATCAGGCGCTTGCCGTCGGGGAACACGACCTCGTCGACCTGCGGCTTGACCTCTTCCCAGACCAGATTGCGCAGGGCGTCGATCTGGATCTCGCTGTCGAAGTGGCCGATGTTGCAGACGATGGCGCGGTCCTTCATGGCCCGCATGTGGTCGAGCGTGATGACGTCGACGTTGCCGGTCGCCGTGACGAAGATGTCGCCCAGCGGAGCGGCCTCGTCCATGGTGATGACCTGATAGCCTTCCATCGCCGCCTGGAGCGCGTTGATCGGGTCGATCTCCGTCACCATGACGCGGGCGCCCTGCGAGCGCAGCGAGGCAGCCGAGCCCTTGCCCACGTCGCCATAGCCGGCGACCACGGCGACCTTGCCGGCGACCATCACGTCGGTGGCGCGCTTGATGCCGTCGACCAGCGACTCACGGCAACCGTAGAGGTTGTCGAACTTCGACTTGGTGACGCTGTCGTTCACGTTGATGGCCGGAACCTTCAGCGTGCCCTTCTTCATCATCTCATAGAGACGATGGACGCCGGTGGTGGTCTCCTCCGACAGGCCGCGGACGCCGTCCAGCATCTCCGGATACTTGTCGTGCATGATCTGGGTGACGTCGCCGCCATCGTCCAGGATCATGTTCGGGGTCCAGCCATCGGGGCCGCGCAGCGTCTGCTCGATGCACCACCAGAACTCCTCCTCCGTCTCGCCCTTCCAGGCGAAGACCGGGATGCCGGCGGCGGCGATGGCGGCGGCGGCCTGGTCCTGGGTCGAGAAGATGTTGCAGGAGGACCAGCGCACGGTGGCGCCGAGCGCCGTCAGCGTCTCGATCAGCACGGCGGTCTGGATGGTCATGTGCAGGCAGCCGACGATGCGGGCGCCGGCCAGCGGCTTGGAGTTGCCGAATTCCGACCGCAGGGCCATCAGGCCCGGCATCTCGGTCTCGGCGATGGTGATCTCCTTGCGGCCCCAGTTCGCGAGGCTGATGTCCTTGACCTTGTAGTCCGTGAATTCGGCGGCCATGAGGGATGACTCCTGGTGGGCGGTGACGGTCGGGCAGCGGAATTCCAGGCACGCCGGATCCCCGGCCCTGCCGCTGTCGTTGGCCATGGATGTATCAGCGGTCCCGGAACCATGCAAGCATAAAGATATCTTTATGTTTGTTCGGTAGCGGAAGCAATGGCGGGACTTCGCCCCGTTTGTTCGCTTTACGTTCCATTTTGCCCCGGCTAAGCTGCGGCCATGGACGAGATACGGCGATCCCCGATCAAGGGCCGCGGGGCAGTCAGCAACGCCACCGGGCGGTTCGAACGCGAGACCCGCGTCCTGACCGACGACGGTTGGACCGGCTATGCGGAGAGCGGCAACGAGGCGCTGTCCGATCCGGTCCGCACCACCGTCTCGCCGGCCTCGGCCAAGTCGATCGTCACCGCCAACCAGTCGCCCGACATTCCCTTCGACCGCTCGGTGAACCCCTATCAGGGCTGCGAGCATGCCTGCATCTATTGCTTCGCCCGGCCGACCCACGCGTATCTGGGCCTGTCGCCGGGGCTGGATTTCGAGACGAAGCTGTTCGCCAAGCGCAACGCGGCGGAGTTGCTGGCCAAGGAGCTGCGGGCGAAATCCTATGTCTGCCAGCCGCTGGCGCTGGGGGCCAACACCGATCCCTACCAGCCCATCGAGCGGACGGAGGGCATCACCCGCCGGGTGCTGGAGGTCTGCCGCGACTTCAACCAGCCGGTCAGCATCATCACCAAGTCGGCGCTGGTCCTGCGCGACCTCGACATCCTGGCGCCGATGGCGGCGCAAGGGCTGGCATCGGTCGCGGTCTCGGTGACGACGCTGGACCGCGATCTCGCCCGGACGATGGAGCCGCGGGCCAGCACCCCGCCCCGCCGGCTGGAGGCGATCCGCGCCCTGTCGGAAGCCGGCGTGCCGGTGGCGGTCCTCGCCAGCCCGATGATCCCGGCGCTGAACGACCATGAGTTGGAGGCCATTCTGGAGGCGGCGGCCGGCGCCGGGGCGACTGCCGCCAACTATATCCTGCTGCGCCTGCCGCTGGAGATCGCCTCCCTGTTCGAGGAATGGCTGCGCGTCCACGCTCCCAACCGCGCCGACCGCGTGCTGAGCCTGATGCGGCAGAGCCGCGACGGCGCGCTCTACCGCTCCGGATTCGGCACGCGGATGAAGGGCAGCGGTCCCTATGCCGAGCTGCTGCGCCACCGCTTCAAACTGGCCTGCCGGAAGCATGGGCTGGGCGGCCGGAGCTGGCAGCTCGATTGCAGCCGTTTCCGGGTGCCGCCGGCGGTGGGGGACCAGCTGTCGCTTCTGTGAGGGGATGGAACAGCGTGGAACGGTTTCCGGCGGTTGTTCCATCCACCACCTACCGGTGGCGCGGCAGGGTCGTTGGGTAAGGCGACCGCTTATAAGCCCTCTCCCCCCTGGGGAGAGGGTTGGGTGAGGGGGGCAGCGCGGACGGAACGACCGCGCCAGGGGATTGCCAAGGGGCAGCATGCCCCTTGGCGGCGCGCGGGTCGCGCGCCGGCCCCCTCACCCTCCCCACGCCTGCGGCGCGGGTCCCCTCCCTCTCCCCGGGGGAGAGAGGGCAATCCGCGGTGCCCTCGCACAGGCTACCGGAAAGGTCGTCATCGAGTTCGGGGACGGGCTGACGATCTGGTTGCGTGGTTTGCCGCTTGGAGGCTGGAGTATAGAGGCCGGCGAACAGCCCCAGCCGTTCGGCCAGCCAGCGGACGGTGGCGGGATCGCCCGACGTGACCAGCCGCTCGATCTGCTCGGCGACCAGGATGCGCAGCGAGGACAGGCGCAGTTCGGCCTCGCGGTTCAACGCCTGCCGTTCCCACCACACCCTGTGACGGAAATCCTTGGAGCCGTAATAGGCGCGCCAGAGTGTCGTCCGGCTGCACCCCATGGCGCGCGAGACCTGAAGGAAGCTGTTGCCGCGGGCCAGCATGCCGGCGGCCATGATCCACTGTTCCTCATGGAACTGCGAACCGGGCACCAGCGAGCCTTCGGACGGGGTCGGCGGCTCTTCGGCCCAGCGGGGGAACTGGTCGTTGGTGAAGCTACGGCTGTCGAGGGGCATGGGTCGGCTCCGCAGAAAAATGGGTCTGCGGGAAGCGTATAAGAATAATTTCCTCTTTGACGGATTTTTTGCAACAGCGACCGCCGGTACGGAGGGTCGAGGCATCGGGAGCAAGAGTCACACGGATTTCACGGATTTAGACACGGATTTCACGGATTTTTCTTGAGCTTGGCGGCGCCCAGACATTTTCCGGAGGCTGCGGCTTCGGGACGCCACATCCGTGAAATCCGTGCTGAAATCCGTGAAATCCGTGAAATCCGTGAAATCCGTGAAATCCGTGAAATCCGTGAAATCCGTGTCGATCTTGCCCACCGACTCCAGGGCTTCCCACCCGGACCGACCGCTGTCAGGAGCGGCGGAACATCCTGGTCCACGGCGTCGGCACGTCCGGGGTCTTTGCCTGATCGGATTTCGACAGCGCCGACAGCGGCAGGCGGCCGGTCGCCAGCATCGCCATCACCAGCGCCGGATGCGCCGGGCCGGAATTGTCATGGCCGGTGCCGTCCTGACCGGCCTGCTCCGGCCGATTATCCGGGCCGGGCTCCCCGTTCAGGGCCTCGTTGATGCGGGCGAAGGCTTCGATGTCTTTGATGTGCAGCATGGTCCGTACCCCTCGGCTTCGACTTTTGTGCGTCGCAGCAAAAACGAAGGTAACAGCTCTGCCCTCGAATGGTCTCATGTGCGGCGCTTTGACACAGGCCCTTTTCTAGCGGGCCGGCTCGCGAACCGCCAGCATAAGCCCGAAGCCGATGGCGAAGAAAGCCAGAACCGTCGCCATGCCGGCGCGCTGGCTGGCGAAGGCCTGGGTCGCCAGCCCGAACAGCAGCGGCCCGAAAAAGCCGACGAAGCGGCCGGTCAGCCCATAGAGCCCGAACATCTCGCCCGCCATCCCCGGCGGGGCGAGCCGCGCCATCATCGACCGCCCGGCCGCCTGCGCCGGCCCGAAGAACAGCCCGAGCCCGAGCGCGAAGATCCAGAACCACAGCCGCTCGGTCGCCAGCAGCAGCGGCACCGAACAGGCGGTCATGCCGGCCAGCGCGATCAGGATCACCGGCTTGGCCCCCGCCCGGTCGTCCATCCAGGCGAAGCCGATGGCCCCCGCCCCCGCCACCACGTTGAGCGCGATGGCGAAGACCAGGATCTCCTCGAAGCTCATGCCGAAGGTCCCGGCGGCGAAGAGGCCGCCGAAGGCGGTGATGGTGTTGATGCCGTCCCGGTAGAAGGCGCTGGCGATCAGGAAGCGCCCGACCTCGCGGTAACGCCGGGCGTGGCGCAGGGTGGCGAGCAGCGTCGCCACCCCCTCGCGCGCCGCCCGCAGCAGGCCGTGGCCGGTCGCCGGCTCGTCCGGCACCCACAGGAAATAGGGCAGCGCGAACAGCCCGTACCACGCCGCGGCCAGCAGGGCGGTGGCGCGGATGTTGGCCTGCTGGCCCCAGTCTGCCCATTCCATCCCGAACAGGCCGAACAGCGGGGCCGGTGCCTGGACGAAGCCGACCAGCGCCAGGACGAGGCAGGCCAGCCCGCCGAAATAGCCGATGCCCCAGCCCCAGCCCGACACCCGGCCGAGCAGCCGCGCCGGCACCAGCCCCGGCAGGGTGGCGTTGTAGAAGACGTTGGCCAGTTCGAACGCCACGGTGGCGACCACGACGCAGGCGAGCGCGAAGGCGGCGTCGGCCGGATCGGGACGCACCCACCACAGCGCAGCGGTGAACAGGACGGTGACCAGGGTGAACAGCGCCATCCACGGCTTGCGCCGCCCGGCCCGGTCGGCGACGGCGCCCAGCAGCGGGCTGAGCAGGGCGATGGCGACGCCGGCCACGGTCATCGCCGCACTCCACCGCGCGGTGCCCTCGACCGGGTCGCCGACGACGCCGCGGGCGAAATAGACCGAGAAGACGAAGGTGGTGACGATGGTGTTGTAGGCCGAATTCGCCCAGTCGTAGAGGCACCAGGAGACGATGGCCCGGCGGGAGGGGATGTCGTTGGCGGGACTGTCGCTGGGGGGACTGTCGCTGGACGGGACGGCTTCGCTCACGTCCGCTTACTCCCGCTCACCCCCGGCCAGCCCGTCCACCCCGAAGGAGATCTGGTTGTTGTCGTAGCGGGCGACGATGCGCAGGCGGTCGCCGGCCGACAGCGCGATCGGCTTTTCCAGGAAGGTCATCGCCTGCTTCCAGTGGTTGGTGCGCGACCGGCTTTCCGACTTGTAGACCACCTCGTCGTCCATGAAGAGGTCGAACCAGAAGGCGACGCCGTGGCAGGTGCCGGCGGTGACGATGGTCACGTCGATCACCCGCTCGCCCTCCTCCGGCATGTTGCGGGTGAAGTCGAAATCGAGCGCGGTGAAGGGCTTCGACAGCGGGGTGTGGGCGTCGGCGCCGAGGTCGATCTGCTGGTAGCCGGGCGAGCGGAAGACGTCGAAGCTGCCCATGTCGAAGCCGTCGATGGTCTCCACCGGGTTGATGCGGGCCAGTTCGGGCGTCTCCACCAGCATGGCGTAGACGGTGGAGGCGCGCGGGATGACGGCGCCGCCCGGCTTCACCAGATGGGTGCGGGCATGTTGCAGCACCGACAGCATGCGCGGGGCCAGCATGCCGATGTTGATCAGCTCCGACACGAAGACGTCGGCCTTCTCCGGCAAATCGCCGCCCTCGCCCACCGTCAGCTGGGTCGACAGGCGCGGCACCACGTCGATGCGGTCGCCATAGCCGTTGCGCGCCACGGTTTCCTTGGCGACGCGGGCGAGGATCGGGTTGACCTCGCAGGTCACCACCTTCCCGGCACCGGCGCGCGCCGCCATCATGGCGACGATGCCGGAGCCGGTGCCGATCTCCAGAACCAGCTGGCCGGGCTTCACCGCCCGCTCCAGCGACTGCTTGTAAGCCTCGTTCCGCTCGAAATCGTTGATCATCGGCAGGTGCCAGCCGGGCACCGCGTTGGAATAGATCAGCCGGCGGGTGAACTTCACCATCGGGTGGTCGGGGGCCTGCTCGCGCGCCGCCTCGATCACCTCGATGGCCTCGGCCGCGCGGTCGAGGCTTTGCAGCACATGGGCGAGACCGACCTGGGCCGGGACGAAGCGCGGGGCGGCGGCCAGCACGGTGCGGAACTCCGCCTCCGCCTCGGCCAGCCGGCCGCGGGTGGAGAGCAGCTCCGCCAGGCTGTAATGCACGTCGAGATAGTCGGGCGCCTGGGCCAGCGCGGTGCGGAAATGCTCCTCCGCCTCCTCAAGCTCGCCCAGCTCGCGCAGGGTGGCGGCGAGGAAATGATGCATCTCCGGCGCTTGCGCCCGCAGGTCGAGCGCGGCGCGGAAACAGTCCGCCGCCTCCTCCAGCCGGCTTTGCGCCTTCAGCGCGTTGCCGAGGTTGCCATGCAGCTCCGGCAGCCGCGGGTTGATGGCGAGGCCGGCGCGGAACGCCTCCTCCGCCTCCGCCGGGCGGGCCTGCTGGAAAAGCAGGCTGCCGCGGCTGTTGTGGAAGGACGGGTCGTTGCCGTTCTCCGCGATGGCCTGGGCGAACAGGTCCAGCGCGTTTTCCGGATGGTCGGTGTGGGCGGCGACCAGCCCCAGCAGATGCAGCGCCTGGGCGTTGTGCGGGTCGGTGGTCAGGATCGCCCGGCAGACCTGTTCCGCCCCCGCCAGATCGTTGCTGCGGAAACGCTTGGCCGCATCGAGCAGGGTCGGGGCGGAGGTGTCGGTCATCGCGGCGGCTCCAAAGACGGCGGGATATGGAAGGCGGGAGAGGGGGAACACGGAAAGGTCGCCGCACCATACCGGGAATTGCCGCCCTGCTACAGCCTTTCGATCCGGACAGGACCGTTGTGCCCGCGCGATTATCAGCGCATCCATACTCGCAAAAGGAGAACAAGGAGTCGGGTGCATGACGCGTGGACGAATGAAGGGCGGCGTGACGGGGGCGCTGGCGGCGACGCTGCTGCTGGCGGGCTGCGCCACGGCGGAGATGGGCGGCGCCAGTGCCGGCGGGGGCGCCGATGCCGGCGGGTCGGCGGCGGCGCGGCGGTTCCAGGCGGTGCGGACCAGCCCGCCGGAACTGCGCGCCTTCCTCTACCGCATGCCCAAGGGGGCGGACCTGCACAGCCACCTGACCGGTGCCGCCTATGCCGAGACCTACATGCGGATGGCGGCGGATGCCGGGCTGTGCTTCGACGTCAAGGCGAAGACGCTGGTGGCGCCGACGGCGCAGGCGCCCTGCGGCGACGCCAGGTCGGCCCGGCCGGGCGCCGCGGCAGTGATCGCCGACAGCGTGCTCTACCCGGTGGCGCTGGACGCCCTGTCGACGCGCGATGCGCTGCCGGTCTCCGGCTACAGCCTGCACGACCAGTTCTTCGCCACCTTCGGGCGGTTCCGCGCCGCCGCCACCTCCACCGGCGACCTGCTGGCCGAGGTGGTCGACCGCGCCGGCCGGCAGGGCGAACGGCATGTCGAGCTGATGGTGTCCTTCGGCACCGGCCCTGCCGCCGCCATCGGCAAGGCCTTCGCCTGGACGCCGCAGGCGGCGGCCGACTTGGCCGGAACCGCCGACCGGCTGATCGCCGCCGGGCTTCCGGCCCTGGTCGCCCCGGCCCGGCAGGAGATCGACGCGGCGGAGGCGCGGATGCGCAGCGTCCTTGGCTGCGGCACGTCGGCGGCCCGGCCGGGCTGTACCGTGTCGGTGCGCTACCTCCAGCAGGTGTCGCGCACGCAAAGCCCCGGCCCGGTCTATGCCACCACCCTGTTCAACGCCCTGCTGGAAGCGCAGGAGCCGCGCGTCGTCGGGCTGAACTTCGTGGCGCCGGAGGACAACCCGGTGGCGCTCGACGATTACGACCTGCACATGCGCATGGTGGCGGAGGCGAAACGGCGCCAGCCCGGCACCAACGTCGCGCTGCATGCCGGCGAGCTGACGCTGGGCCTCGTCCCGCCGGAGCGGCTGCGCGACCACATCCGCAAGGCGGTGGAGATCGCCGGCGCCAAACGGATCGGCCATGGCGTCGACGTGATGTACGAGGAGGATCCCCAGGGCCTGCTGCGGACGATGGCCGGGCGCAAGGTGGCGGTCGAGATCAACCTGACCAGCAACGACAAGATCCTGGGCGTCAGCGGCAAGGCGCACCCGCTGCCGGTCTATCGCGCCGCCGGGGTGCCGGTGGTGCTGTCGACCGACGACGAGGGCGTCAGCCGGATCGACCTGACCAACGAGCTGCAACGCGCGGTGGAGGAGTTCGGCTTCGGCTATGCCGACCTCGTCGGGCTGGCCCGCGCCAGCCTGGAGCACAGCTTCCTGCCCGGCGACAGCCTGTGGTCGGCCCCCGGCTGCACGCCGCCGGTGGGCGACGGTATGCGTGAGGACGCCTGCCGCCCGGTGGCCGCCCGCAGCGAGAAGGCGCGGGTCCAGTGGGGGCTGGAAGAGGCTCTGGCCCGCTTCGACCGCGAGATGGCGGGGACGCCGTAACGCGTTCGGCCCGACAGCCCCGCCCGCCGCGATGGAGAGCGGCGGGCGGGGGGAGGATGCCGGCGGGACGGGGGGAACAGCTTCAATGAGGCCGAAGCATTTCTGCTTCGGAAGACTCGAGGAGTCGGCCGGCTATGTCCAGCTCTATGTCCATCTTCAATGAGGCCGAAGCATTTCTGCTTCGGAAGACAGGGAATCGGCGCGGTGGTCCGCATCGACGGTTACCTGCTTCAATGAGGCCGAAGCGTTTCCGCTTCGGAAGACCCGCCTCGTCACCAAGCCCAGCATCGCCGGCTATGGCCTGCTTCAATGAGGCCGAAGCGTTTCCGCTTCGGAAGACGTACGTCGGGACCGCGACCAATGTCATCGTGCCGGCGATGCTTCAATGAGGCCGAAGCGTTTCCGCTTCGGAAGACCCTGGCCGTATCCATAGACCCGATTGGACCGCGGATTGCTTCAATGAGGCCGAAGCGTTTCCGCTTCGGAAGACGACGTGGCCGGATCGCCGGTCAGGACGTCACCTTCCTTGGCTTCAATGAGGCCGAAGCGTTTCCGCTTCGGAAGACAGCCCCGCCGTCATCTCCTTCGGACTCAACGGCAATACGCCGTGGAATCGAGCGGTGCGGAAAGCTGTCGGGGCGGTCAGCTTTTCTGGTTCGCTTTCGTTCTGGACGATGTCAAAGATCCCAAGGAAAACATGGGCCCCGCCTGCGCGAGCGGTCGTCGGGGTTTCGCTTGTGCCGAACCGCTCGCAAGCAACCCAGGCAGCGGCGATGGAAACGGTATCATGGCGCGGGGGACGATGCCACCGCATGCGCCCGCCGCACGGGCTCGACCGCCGCCGACCGCCCCCCTACCCCTCGTCGGCGTTCTCCCAGCCCCAGCGGGTCCAGGCGCCGTCGAGGAAGGCGGTCAGGCGGGGGCCGGCGGGGAGGCCGGGGCAGGACAGCAGCGACGGCGCGATCCGGCCGGCGCCGCGGGTCCACCACAGGCTGGCGTCGGCGCGCAAGGGGCCGGACAGGCGGTCGAGCAGGGCGCGGGTGGCGGGGCTGACCCGCTCCGGTTCCGGCCGGCCGAGGATGGCGAGGCGGGCCGGCAACCCCTCCACGTCGGTGCCGGCGCGGCAGGCGTCGGCGGCGAGGGACTCGGCGCGGGACAGCCAGGCGCCGCAGGCGGCGGGCGCGTCGGCGATGTCGAAGCCGGCGGGAAGGCCGGCGGCGATGGTGAAGGGATAGCGACGGCCGACCCGGTCGGCGCTGGGCATCCAGACCCCGACCAGCGGGGTGGCGCCGCACAGGCCGGCCGACAAGGCGAAGCGCCAGACCGGGGCCTGGGCGAACAGGGGTTCCCATTCGGCACCCAGGCGGCGGCCGGCCTCGCCCAGCGCCGCGGACAGCCAGCGGTCCCAGGGGCCGAGGACTGCCGACGGCAGGCCGTGCCCGATGAAATCGCCGCGGGCCGGCACCTTGCCGTGGAATCCCACCACCGGATCGGCACCTATTCCTCCGACCCCGGCCGCCATGGCGCGCGGCGTGGCGAAATAGCCCATCATGGCTGGGCGGCCCGGCCGGATTGGGCGGAAGAGGCCTGGGGCGTCGATTGCGCCAGCACCTCCAGCACGCGGGCGACCAGAACCTCGTCGGGCGGGACCGGGGCGAAGCCGACGGCGAACAGGGCGGCCAGATGGTCGCCCAGCGCACGGCGCCGCGCCTCGTTGGCCGGGCCGGGCAGCGTGCGCTGCCAGTCGAGCGCCAGCCATTCCGCCATGGCGCCGGCATCCATCGGCTCCGACCCACCGGCCATCTGCCCGCCCGCCATCTGCCCGCCCGCCATCTGCCCGCCGATCATCCGCCCGGTGATCATGCGGTAGACGCGCAGGGTCTGGCGCAGCTGGTCGGGCAAGGCCCAGTCGGCGCGCAGCCGCTCCTCCAGCCGCAGGGCGATGCGGGCCAGGAACTGGCTGCGCAGGGCGCGGCGGTAGGCCTCCTGCGCCGGGGCGGCGATGCGGCCCCCCTGGTAGAGCCCGCCGGCCAGCGCCGGGCCGGCCCACAGCCGGCCTGTCCATATCTCACCGGCCCAAAGCTGCCCGGCCCAAACCTGTCCTGGCCGATCCTGCGCATCGTCGAACGCGAACGGCAGGGCGCGCAGGGCCTCCAGCGCCGGCAGGATCGCCGCGGGGTCGGCATCGTCCACCCGGACCAGCGACCGCGGCGCGGTGTCGAGCGGGCGCAGCGCCGCCTCCACCGCCGCGGCGCCGGCATCGGCGCGCTCCAGCAGGGCGGCGTTGCCGCGGGCGCTGACCAGCCACCAGCCGCCGACGGCCAGGGCGAGCGCCAGCGCGGCGGCGGCGGACAGCAGCGCCCGGCGGCGACGGGCGCGCTCCACCCGCCGGTCGACGCGGGCGAGGTTGGCCTCCGGGAACACCACGTCGGGCAGCAGCCGTTCGAGGAAATAGGTGGAGGCCGGGCTGCCGGTCCCGGGACCGCCCTCGGGACCGCCCTCTGCGCCGCCCTCTGGGCCGCCCTCGGGCGCGAGCAGGGCGAGCGAGGCGTCGGTCTGGGTGGCGCTGGTCAGGTAGAGGCCGCGCAGGCGCGGCGTCTCCTCGCCATGTTCGGAGCCGAAGGCGGTGTCGACGATGTCGGCCAGCGCCGGCTCCAGCTCCGCCACGCGCAGCGGCAGGGCGAAGACGGCGCTGCGGCGGCGGATGTCCGGCTCCTGGTGCAGCCGGTCGAGCAGCCGCTCGTCCAGCCGCCGCACCAGCCCGGCATAAAGCGCGCGGAAGACGGGAAGCGGACCGGCGGAGGAGCCGGGGGCGGAGGTGTCGGGGGCCGGCTCGTCCGCCGGCAGGGTCAGGCCCCAGACCTGCCCGCGCGCCTCGCGGTCGAGCGGGTCGAAGAAGGTGGCGAAGCCGTCGAGCAGGTCGGCCTTGGTCAGCAGCAGATAGACCGGCAGGCGCACGCCCAGCTGCACCCGCAGCTCGTTCAGGCGCTGGCGGATCAGGATGGCGTGGTTGCGCCGCTCGGCGTCGGTCCAGCCGGTCAGTTCCGGGATGCTGACGGTGAGGAGAACGCCGTTGGCGGGCTGGCGCGGGCGGTGCTCCTTCAGGAGGTCGAGCAGGCCGGACCACACCCGGCCATCGACCGCGCGCCGGCTGTCCTGGGTGGTGTAGCGGCCGGCGGTGTCGATCAGCACGGCGCGGTCGGTGAACCACCAGTCGCAGTTGCGGGTGCCGCCCAGCCCTGCCAGAGGCCCCGCCATCGTGCCGTCGGCCGGGCGGGCGGCGAGGCCGGCGTTGGCCAGCGCCGTGGTCTTGCCCGAACCGGGGGCGCCGATCACCAGATACCAGGGAAGCTGGTAAAGGTAGCGCCCGCCCCGGCGCTTGCGCAGCTGGGCCAGCACGCCGTCGAGCCGCTTGCGCACCGCGCCGATCTCCTCCAGCGAGGCCTTCAGCTCCGGGTCGCGGCGGGCGGCCAGCGCCTCCAGCAGGCGGGCGTTGGCGGCACGCTCGCGGGCGTCGATGCGGCGGTTGACGGCGATCCAGCCGGCCAGCGCCAGGACCAGCGGCAGCAGGCGGACGCTCCAGTCCGGCTGGATGGTCGGCAGCAGGTGCGGGGCGAAGGTTGCGGCCAGACGCGGCAGCAGCAACCAGCCGGCCAGCCCCAGCGCCAGAACGCCGGACAGCGACAGCACCCAGCGGCTGCGGGCCGAGCGGTACGGCGACGGAGCGGCGGCGGCGGGTTTCCGGCGCCTGACGGCCGTCTTCGCCGTCGCCGGGGCGCCGGCCTTGGGGGAAGCTGGTTCGGCCATGGCGGGCGCCCTAATGCGGGTAGAGGCGGATGTCGATCCGCCGGTTGGCGTCGCGACCGGCCTGCGTGTCGTTCAGCGCGACCGGCTCCTGGTCGCCATGGCCCTCGGCCGACAGGCGGGCGGGCGGCAGCGAGCGTTCCAGCAGCTTGCGCACCGCCTCGGCCCGGGCGTCTGTCAGGGATTGGGCTGCCAGGGATTGGGCCGTCAGGGATTGCGCGGCGGATAGGCGGCCGCCCGGCGGGGTCTGGTCGTCGGTGTGGGCGACAACCAGCACGCTGCCGGGTTCCGCCGCCAGGGTCTGGCCGACCCGCTCGACGATGGCGCGGTGGCGGGCCTTCACGGCGTCGCTGCCGGTGGCGAACATCGCCGCCGCCGGAATGCGGATGACCAGGGCGCCATCCTCCCCCGCCAGCACCTCGACGGCGCCGGTGCGGATTTCCGGGGCGAGCTGGCCGGTGATGCGGGCGATCAGCGCCGGGCCGGCGGTGGGGGGCGGCGGCGGAACCAGCCGGGCGATCTCGATCGTCCGGTCGGGCAGCAAGGCGGCGATGCGGGCGACCACCGGCTCGGCCTGCCGGTCGAGGGTGCCGGCGAGATGGACGTAGAGGCCGGACAGGCCGAGCGCCACCACCGACCAGACGATCCAGCCCGGCACAGCGCTCAACGGATTGCCGAGCGGCCGGAACGGTTCCGCCACCCCGGTCCAGGCCGGCGACAGCTCCGCCGCCACGTCGCCGCGGGCGCGGCGCAGGATGCGGTACAGCTCGTCGCGCAGGCGGGCGAGGTCGTGGGCGCCGCCGGGCCTGTCGCGGTAGCGGCCCTCGAAGCCCAGCGACACGCAGGCGTAGAACAGCTCCAGCGTGTGGCGGTGGCGGCGCGGATCGACCAGCATGCCGTCGAGCAGTTCGAGGAAGCGCACGCCGGCATCGGGCTCGGCGACCGTGACCCCGCCATGCCCGGCGGCGCGGGCGACGTCGTCCAGCGTCACCGAGAGCGCGATGCGGGCGGCGCGGATGGCGGCGGCGTCGAGGCTGGCCGCGGCGGCGGCGCGGTCGAACCGCTCCAGCGCCGCGGCGGCGGCGGCGCGGGGCGGGTCGCCCAGGCTGCCGTCGCGGAGCGCGCCGACAAGCGCCAGGGCCGGAGCGGCGGCGCTGAGCAGCGGGTTGAGGGAGGAGGCGGGCGGCTGCGGACCCGGGCCGTCCTGCCGGCGGGAGGACGGCGGCGTGGCGGAGGGCGGAGAGTGGGCTGCGGGGGCGGGGGCGGGGCCTTCGGACGCCAGCGCGGCCAGAACGGCGGCGAGCGGACGCTCGTCCTCCTCCGCCTTCGCCCTGTCCGCCTCAGCCACCTCCGGTCCGTCCAATCGCTCGTCCGCCTGCATCTGTCGTCCGCTCTGGAGAAATCCGGGGGGAGGTATAGCAGGGTCGGGGTGCCGGGGGGAACTTGAAGCCCTCTCCCGCCCCGGGAGAGGGAGGGGACCCGCCGCGAAGCGGTGGGGAGGGTGAGGGGCTATCCGAACAGGGATCCCGATCCTTGGCTCACCCCTCACCCTTCCCATGCTGCGCATGGGCCCCTTCCCTCTCCCGGGACGGGAGAGGGTGTCTACCGCACCCCGCTGTTGCTGTAGTCGTACTGCACCCTGGGGGCGGCGCCGGACCCGCCGGCGATCTTCTCGATCAGCGAGCCGATGCCGCCAGACCGGGCGTCGGCGGACGCCACAGGCACCCCTCCCTGCGGCCCGGCACCCGGCGGCAGGATTGCCGGCTGCACGCTTCCCGGCGGAATGCTTCCAGGGGGCGGGGTCCAGGCGGGGGCGCCGTCCAGGCCGGGGAGCGGGCGGGCGGGCTTGCCGGCATGGGCGTCTGTCATGAACTCGCGCCACAGCTTGGCCGGCAGGGTGCCGCCGGTGACCTTCCTCATCGCCTCGTTGTTGTCGTTGCCCAGCCAGACGCCGGCGACCAGATCGGCGGTGAAGCCGACGAACCAGGCGTCGTGATAATCCTGGGTGGTGCCGGACTTGGCCGCCGCCGGGCGGTTCAGCTTCGCGCTGCGGCCGGTGCCGTAATCGAGCACGCCGGTCATCATGTGGGACAGCTGCACCGCATGGGCGGGATCGACCACCGGGCTGCCGCCGCCGCCCTGGCGCCGGTAGAGGACGACGCCGTCGCGGCTCCTGATCTCGGTGATGGCATAGGCCCAGACGGGAACGCCGCGGTTGGCGATGCCGGCATAGGCGCGGACCAGCTCCAGCGGCGTCACCTCGCTGGTGCCGAGCCCCAGCGACAGGTCGCGGGTGAGCGGCGAGGAGATGCCGAGGTTGGACGCGATGCGCCGCACCCGGTCGGTGCCGACCCGGTCGATCAGCCGCGCCGTCGCGGTGTTGGAGGAATGGGCCAGCGCCGAGGCCAGCGTGATGCTGCCGCGGTACTTGCCGTCGTAATTGCCGGGGCTCCAGTTGGCGAGCTGCACGGGAGCGTCGTCGATCATGCTGTCGGGGGTCCAGCCCGACTCCAGCGCCGCCAGATAGACGAAGGGCTTGAAGGCCGATCCCGGCTGGCGCAGCGCCTGGGTGGCGCGGTTGAATTCGCTGCCGTCGTAATCGCGGCCGCCGACCAGCGCCCGCACCGCGCCGTCGGGGCTCATGGCGACCAGCGCCCCCTGGCGGACGTTGGCGGCGGCGCCGGGACCGGCCAGCAGGGCCTCCAGCCGCTGTTCGGCGGCGCGCTGCATCTTCAGATCCAGCGTGGTGCGGACGATCACGTCGCCATGGTCGGGGCCGGCGAAGCCCGGCACCAGATCGGTCACCCAATCGGCGAAATAGCGGCCGTCGCCGCCGGGCTTGCGCTTGGGCGACGGCTTGGCGGCGCGGGCGGCCTCGTACTGCGGCTGGGTCAGGTAGCCGGCGTCCAGCATCGCCGCCATCACCACCCGCGCCCGCTCCGCCGACTCGTCGGGGTTGGAGCTGGGGGCGTAGCGCGACGGTGCCTTCAACAGGCCGGCCAGCACCGCCGACTCGCGCACGTCGACCTCGGTCGCCGGCTTGCCGAAATAGGTGCGGGCGGCGGCATCCACCCCGAAGGTGCCGGCGCCGAGATAGACGCGGTTCAGGTAGGCGGTGAGGATCTGGTCCTTGGTGAAGCGGCTCTCCAGCCACAGCGCCAGCATCGCCTCCTGGATCTTGCGCTTCAGCGATTTTTCGGGCGTCAGGAACAGGTTCTTGGCGAGCTGCTGGGTGATGGTGGAGCCGCCCTGCACCGCCCGGCCGGAGCGCCAGTTGACATAGACGGCGCGGGCCAGACCCAGCGGGTCGATGCCGAAATGGCTGTAGAAGCGGCGGTCCTCGATGGCCAGCACGGCGCCGACAAGATGCGGCGGCAGGTCGCGCACGCTGAGCGTCGTGCCGTGCAGGTCGCCGAAGCGGGCGAACTCGCTGCCGTCGGCGGCCAGCACGGTGATCGAGGCGCGGCGTTCGAACTGCGCCACCTTGGAGATGTCCGGCAGGTCGAGCGCGAACCACGCCAGCACGGCGCCCAGCCCGATGCCGCACCAGATGGCGGCGACGAGGCCCCACTGGACCAGCCGCCTCATCCAGCCGCCGCCGTTTTTCCGGGGCTGCTGCGGCGCCCGGCCGGGGCGGCCGGCGGGCTGGGCCGAGAGCTGCGGGGACGGGGTCTGGCTGCCGCCGGACCGGCGGGCGGGCTGCTTCGGTTTCGGCAAGGAGATCCTTGGAAGGGAGACGGACGGCAGGGTGAAGGACGGCAGGGTGAAGCTGGGCAGGCCGCGGGACCGGCGGCGGGGCGGCTTGTAGGGAGTGGCCGGCGGGGCGGCGGAGGGCGGCGGGGACTTGCGGCGCGGCTTGCCCTTGCCGGCGGCCGCCAGCCGGTCGCGGGCAAGCTCGACCGCCTTGGCGGCGAACAGGCGCGCGAACTCACCGGCCGTCAGCCGGTCGAGCGGCGACGGGTCTTCGCGGGTGCGGATCGGGCGGGGGCCGGCGTAGAGCTGGCTGGCCCTGCGCTGGTCCGGGTCCGTGTGGTGGTCCGGTCGGTCGGCGGTCACGGCGCGCTCGCTGGCCTTGTCAGGTCTGTGTGATGAGTGCGGGAAACGTTCCTGCTTCGATCCTCATACGCTCACAGCCGCCCGGCCGGAAGGCTGGTCGGGGACTGACGATTATTTGTCTCCGGACCGTGGCGAAAGAATGACTCTATCCGAAATTTCGGGGGTGGGCTTGGATGCCCTCTCCCGCCCCGGGAGAGGGAGGGGACCCGCGCCGCAGGCGTGGGGAGGGTGAGGGGTAAGGCAAGGATCGACGTGTATGTTCCTTGGATTGCCCCCTCACCCTTCCCATGCTCCGCATGGGCCCCGAGGTCGCTCGCAAGTCTCGCGACCGCATTCCACCTACGACTGCGTTGCAGTCGTCCGGCCTGCGGCCGTCGGCTCCATGCCCTCTCCCGAGGCGGGAGAGGGAGACTACAGCGGCAGCGTCACCGTGGCGCGCAGGCCGCCGCCCTTGCGGTTCGCCAGCGTCACGTCGCCGCCATGGCCGCGGATGATGCTGCGGGCGGTGGACAGGCCCAGCCCGACGCCGCCGGTGTCGCGCGAGCGGGAGCGCTCCAGCCGGTAGAAGGGAGCGAAGACCTTCTCGAACTCCGCCTCCGGGATGCCGGGGCCGTCGTCGTCGATGTGGATCAGGGCATTGGCGGCGTGGGCGGAGTGGGCGGCGCCGTCCGGGCCGGTCTCCAGCCGGACGGTGAAGCCGCCGCCATATTTTATGGCGTTGTCCATCAGGTTGGCCAGCGCCCGGCGCAGCGCCACGGTGCGGCCCTCCGCCACCGCATGGGCGGGGCCGTCGTAGAGCGCGCGGTGGCCGGCATCGACGCGGTCGTCGCACAGGCTCTGCAACAGGTCGGCAAGGTCGAAGCGGCCGCGCGGCTCGCGCTGGGCATCGTCGCGGGCGAAGGCCAGCGTGGCGGAGATCATCGCCTCCATCTCGTCGAGGTCGGCCAGCATCCGGCGCTGCATCTCCGGGTCGTCGACCAGCTCGGCGCGCAGGCGAAGCCGGGTGATCGGCGTGCGCAGGTCGTGGCCGATCGCCGCCAGCATCTGGGTGCGGTCGGCGACGAAGCGGGCGAGGCGCGCCTGCATCCGGTTGAAGGCGCGGGTGGCGGCGCGCAGCTCGCGCGGGCCTTCCTCCGGCAGGGGATCGGCCTGCCCGTCGACGCTGAGCCGTTCGGCGGCGGCGGCGAAGCCGGCCAGCGGCGCCGTCACCCGGCGGGCGGCGAGCAGCGACACCAGCAGGATCACCGCGACGATGGCGCCCATCCACAGCACGAAGCGGACGATGCCGAAGGGGCCGGGCAGCGGCTCGCCGCCGGTGAAGCTGAGCCAGGAGCCGTCGCCGAGCCGCACCGACAGCCGGACATGCGGCCCCCAGTGCCGAGGCTCGTCGCCCGCCATGAAGGGCGGCGGCGGGCGGGGGTCGTCGCGGGGCGGGCGCTGGACCTCGATCAGGATGTTGCGGTCGGCGGTGTCGAGCTGCTCGCTCAGCCGGCGCTTCAGCCCTTCGAACCGGCCGCCGGCATAGGCGCCGGGCGACAGCGGCGGCGGCCGGTCGGGGCTCAGCTCCACCCGCAGGACCGGGTCGTCGATGGCGCGCACCACCCGCTCGCGCCCCTGCGGCGGCGTGCTCTCCACCAGCTGGACGATGGCGGTGATGCGCTGGATCAGCACGGTGGGACCGTGGATCGGCGGCCCCTCGCTGCGGTCGGTCAGATAGACCAGCGCGCTGATCGCCTGGGTCAGCAGCAGCGCCAGCACCACCGTCAGGGCGATGCGCGCGGCGAGGCTGTCGGGGAAGCGGACGGGAAGCCGGCGGAAGGCGCCGCGGCGGCGGGCGAGCCTGGACTTGGCCGTTTCCGGCTGGGACTTGGCCGTTTCCGGCTGGGCGGTCATGGCGCCACACCGCCGTTACTGACGGTGGGTGTGAAGAGATAGCCGCCGCCGCGCACCGTCTTGATCAGCGTCGGGTCGGCCGGATCGGGTTCGATCTTGCGGCGCAGCCGGCTGACCTGCACGTCGATGGAGCGGTCGAACGGCACCGCCGAACGGCCGCGCGCCAGATCGAGCAGTTGGTCGCGGGTCAGCACCCGCTGCGGATGCTCGACGAAGGCGACCAGCAGGTCGTATTCGCCGGCCGACAGCTGGACCAGCACGCCGTCGGGCGAGCGCAGCTCGCGCTTGGTGAGGTCGAGCGACCAGCCCTCGAAGCGCAGCACCGTGCCGGCCGCCGCAGGCGCGCCCGCCACCGGCGGGGCGGAGACGCGGCGCAGCACCGCCTTGATGCGGGCCAGCAGCTCGCGCGGGCTGAAGGGCTTCGCCAGGTAATCGTCGGCGCCCATCTCCAGCCCGACGATGCGGTCGGTCTCCTCCCCCATGGCGGTCAGCATGATGACGGGGGTCTGCGCCGTCTGCGGCGTCGCGCGCAGGCGGCGGCAGAGCGACAGCCCGTCCTCCCCCGGCAGCATCAGGTCGAGAACGATCAGGTCGACGCGGGCGCCGTCGAGCGTGCGCATCATCTCCGCCCCGTCCCGGACCCCGGTGACCCGGAAGCCATGCTTGGTCAGGAACTGGGCGACGAGGGAGCGGATTTCGCGGTCGTCGTCGACGACGAGGAGGTGGGGCGTGCGGTCCATGGCCCCATGATCGGGCGAGGCGCCGCGGGCGTGAAGGGGAAATGTGTAACGCCCGGTTACGGGGGCGCCCGCGGTTACACTCTGTTACCAAATGACCGGTTTGCGGACATTCGACCGCAACGTTCGGCGCCCATTGTCTGGTCATCGGGACAGCGGCGGCGATGAGGCCTGCACCGTCCCAGCGGAATAAGCCCCCTCCATCCGGGGTTTAGACAGCACCAACACACCGAGGAGTCGACACCATGAAACGCGCCCTTCTGACGTCCGCCCTGCTGGTCGCCGGTCTCGGCGTGGCCGTTCCGGTCTTCGCCCAGGGTGGTCCGCAGCCCGGCGGTCCCGGCCCGGCCGGCGGTCCCGACCGCCACTTCGCCCGCATGTGCGAGGACCAGGAGGCCCGTCTGGCCGGCAAGCTGGCCTATGCGGAGAAGAAGCTGAACATCACCGAGCAGCAGCGCGCCGCCTGGACCAAGTTCGCCGACGCCGCCCGCTCCAGCCTGAAGCCGACGCAGGATCTGTGCGTCAAGTTCAAGGACACCCCGCCGCCGGCAGCCCTGCCGCAGCGCCTTGAACGCGCCGAGCAGATGATGCAGGCCCACCTGCAGCAGGTCCAGACCGTCCGCCCGGCCCTGACCGACCTCTACGCCCAGCTGACGCCCGCCCAGCAGAAGCAGGCCGACCGCATGCTGAACCCGGGACCGGGCGGCATGGGTGGCCATCATATGGGCCCGCACCATGGCGGACCGATGGGCGACCATGACGGTCCGCGCCATGGCATGGGTCCGGGGAAGGGCCCCGGTCCGGGTCCGGCTCCGGCACCGCAGGAGCCGCCCAAGGGCTGACGTAACAGAGAGACTCCCGGCGGCGACCCCAAGCCCCCCAACGCAGCCGCCGTGAGCCCGAGGGCCGCCGACCCCCCAGTCGGCGGCCCTTGTCGTTTTGCAGGGATTGTCCGGTGCCGATTGACTTTACGCCGGTGAGCGCCCAAACTTCCCATAGGCCTTAGAGGTGAGAACCAGCTGCCTCACACGCCTGGAAACAGGTTATTAGCCTTCCCGACGCTTTTGCGGATGCAGGATCGGTGGGCAGGTCAAGAGATCCGGGATAGCGTCCGGCTAAGGCACAAGCCCCCTCCAGCAGGGGGCTTTTTCTTTGCTCAGCTCCCGATGATCAGTTTCAGGCTGCCGGATCGTTTCTTCTTCTCAAGATCCGTTTCGGTGATCAGGTAGGAGGAGCGGACATTGTAATTTCCCCGATCGTTCCGCTCCAGGGAAACGGCAACCAGCATCAGAGGCCTTCCCTCCAGATCGATCCGGCGGATCAGTTCGAAGTTCCGGGCATGGCGGTCGCTTTGCCGCACATACATCGGCTGGCTTATCACCAACTCCAGATTCACGATGCAGATGCTGTAATCGTCGCTGCAGTCGACTGCGATATGGCGATGTGCAATCGAACTGAGCCAGGCGCATCCAACCTCCAGCTCGGTTCCCAGGACCCGGTTGATCGAATCGACCGGCAGTTCGCACAGAAGCCGGGCTGCAAACAACTTTCGATCAACCCTATCCAATGCGGAAAACCCTCTGAACTGGCGCAGCGGAAACCATACGTCCGTGTGGGTTGATCATCAAGGCAGCCGGCGCGCCTTCCGAAGAGGTGGATCAAGCCGATCCTGCCCCATTGACCTGCATGCGATGCGCAGGCCCTTTCCCGGATGGGGCGTGCCGATGTCCCAAACGACTCTTCGGCCAAGCCGCCGCTTGCATTGCGGCCTCGCGCACCCCAAAGCTTAGCCCTATGACGTCCTCTCACGCTTCGGCGGGCGGCGGTCTCGGGCGGGGGGGCCGTGTGGTCGCCGTGCTGGGGCCGACCAACACCGGCAAGACCTATCTGGCGATCGAGCGCATGCTCGGTCACCGGTCCGGAATGATCGGCTTTCCCCTGCGCCTGCTGGCGCGGGAAAACTATGACCGCATCGTCGGGATCAAGGGGAAGAACGCGGTAGCACTGGTCACGGGGGAGGAGAAGATCCTGCCCCCCAACCCGTCCTACTGGGTCTGCACCGTCGAATCGATGCCGCTGGACCGTGCCGTCGATTTCCTGGCGGTGGACGAGATCCAGCTCTGCGCCGATCCCGAGCGCGGCCACATCTTCACCGACCGGCTGCTGAACGCCCGCGGCCTGGTCGAGACCATGGTGCTGGGATCCGATTCGATGCAGCCGATGATCCGCCGGCTGGTGCCGAAGGCGGAGTTCATCAGCCGGCCGCGCTTCTCCCAGCTGACCTATGCCGGCCACAAGAAGCTGACGCGCCTGCCGCCGCGCTCGGCCGTCGTCGCCTTTTCCGCCACCGACGTCTATGCCATCGCCGAGATGATCCGGCGCCAGCGCGGCGGCACCGCCGTGGTGCTGGGCGCGCTCAGCCCGCGCACCCGCAACGCACAGGTCGGGCTCTATCAGGCGGGCGAGGTCGATTATCTGGTGGCGACCGACGCCATCGGCATGGGGCTGAACATGGATGTCGACCATGTCGCCTTCGCCCGCATCGTCAAGTTCGACGGCTTCGCCCCGCGCCGCCTGCGCCCGGCCGAGGTGGCGCAGATCGCCGGCCGCGCCGGCCGCCACATGCGCGACGGCACCTTCGGCACCACCGACGAGGTGGGGGAGCTGGACGCCGACCTCGTCACCCGCGTCGAGAACCACGAGTTCGAGACGGTCAAGGCCTTGTCCTGGCGCAACAGCGAGCTGCGCTTCGACACGCCGGGCTTCCTGCTGAAATCGCTGGAGGAACGCGCGCCGCTGGCGGAGCTGTCCCGCGTGCGCGAGGCCGACGACCATCTGGCGCTCCAGGCGCTGGTGCGCGATCCGGAGATCATGGATCTGGCGCGCGGCCGCGATGCCGTGAAGCTGCTGTGGGAGGTCTGCCAGGTCCCCGACTTCCGCAAGGTGCTGTCGGATGCCCACACCAAGCTGCTCGGCCAGATCTTCCGCAGCCTGCGCACGCCGCTGCGCCGGCTGGACGACGACTGGGTGGCGAAGCAGATCGCCCGGCTCGACCGCACCGAGGGCGACATCGACGCGCTGGTCGCCCGCATCGCCCACATCCGCACCTGGACCTACATCTCCAACCGGCCGACCTGGCTGAAGGACCCGCTGCACTGGCAGGAGCGCACCCGCGCCATCGAGGACCGGCTGTCCGACGCCCTGCACGAGCGGCTGACCCAGCGCTTCATCGACCGCCGCTCCGCCACGCTGGCCCGCACGCTGAAGGACGGGCGCTCGCTGCTCGGCGGCGTGCGCGCCGACGGCGAGGTGGTGGTGGAGGGGCATGTCGTCGGCAAGCTGGAGGGCTTCCGCTTCGTCCCCGACGCGCCCGACCGCTCCGACGAGGCGAAGTCGCTGCTGACCGCCGCCCGGCGGGCGTTGCGCGACGAACTCGCCAAGCGGCTGCGCGCCTTCGAGGCGGAGCCGGACGACGCCTTCGCGCTGGGGGCCGACGGGGTGCTGAGCGCGGATGGCCTGCCGGTGGCGCGGCTGGCCGCCGGCCAGTCGGTGCTGGCGCCGCTGGTGGTGCCGTTCGACGACGGCATGCTGGACCAGGCCCAGCGCGAGCGGGTGCGGGCGCGGCTGGAGCGCTGGCTGAAGGACCACATCGCCGCCCGGCTGAAGCCGCTGTTCGCGCTGTCCGCGGCGCAAGCCCTGTCCGGCGCCGGCCGCGGTCTGGCTTTCCAGCTGGTGGAGGGGCTGGGGGTGCTGCCGCGGCAGCCGGTCGCCGATATGGTCGAACGGCTGGAGCGCGAGGACCGCAAGGCACTGACCGCGCTGGGCGTCCGGCTGGGGGTGTCGCACCTCTACCTGACCGCGCTGGCCAAGCCGGCGGCGGTGACCTTGCGCGGGCTGCTGTGGGCGGTGTCGAAGGGCCACCCCCTCCCCGTCCCGATCCCGCCGCCCGGCCGGGTGTCGGTGGAAGCGCCATTGGGGAAGGAAGGCGGCGCGCCGCCGGCCTTCTGGGAGGCCATCGGCTATCCGCTGGCCGGCGGGCGGGCGCTGCGCGTCGACATGCTCGACCGGCTGGAGACGGAGCTGCTGACCGCGTCCAAGGCCCATGCGCCGATCCGCGAGGTGGCGCTCGGCCAGCGCGTCGGCCTGTCGGCGGAGGAGCTGGGGGCGGTCCTGGCCGGGCTCGGCTATGTCCGCGCGGAGGGCGAGGACGGGGCGGTGACCTGGAAGCGGAAGCGCCCGCAAGGGAACCGGCAGCGGCGCGAGAAGCCGACCAACGAGGATCACCCCTTCGCCAAGCTGCGTCAGCTGTCGGGGATGTAGACGGCATGACGACCATAGGAAGCGAGACCAACAGACGGAAACGCCAATGAGCAACACCGACAGCGAAGACTCCACCCCCGGCCGGCTGCGGATCGACAAGTGGCTTTGGTATGCGCGCTTCTTCAAGACGCGCAGCCTCGCCGCCAAGCTATGCAACGACGGGGGCGTGCGGCTGTCGGGGGCGGTGGTGTCCAAGGCGCATGCGGCGGTCAAGCCGGGCGACGTGCTGACCTTCGCCCAGGGACGGCACATCCGCGTCATCAAGGTGGTGGCGCTGGGCAGCCGCCGCGGCCCGGCGCCGGAGGCCCAGGCGCTGTACGAGGATCTCGCCCCTCCCGTGCCGGAAGAGCGCTTGCAGGACCCCTACCGCGCCCCCTTCCAGCCGCCGGGCGCCGGGCGGCCTACCAAGCGCGACCGCCGGGCGATCGACGCC
This sequence comes from Azospirillum palustre, assembly GCF_002573965.1. Lineage (NCBI taxonomy): Bacteria > Pseudomonadati > Pseudomonadota > Alphaproteobacteria > Rhodospirillales > Azospirillaceae > Azospirillum > Azospirillum palustre. The sequence continues at coordinate 2,457,769 of NZ_PDKW01000043.1, forward strand.
CTGCACGGCGACGGCCCGATGGGCGATGGACCGATGAGCAATGCTTGGCAAAGTGAGACCGATTAGGCGGCGGTGCTGATTGTTGCTCGAAAAAAGTGAGACCGCCTCTTAAACGGAGGCGGGACCACCCCCATCTGGGAAGGCTGGATAACCGACCAGATGCGACAAGCGAGCACGATCATGAGCGAGAAGACCCGACCTTCGAGCCTTTCCGCCCCCTCTTCAGCGAAGCGCGGCGCCCGCGCTGCGACCGCCGTGGCGGTTGCGCTGGTGATGGCGCTGGCCGCCGGAACCGCCGACGCCCGCGCCGGCAAGAGCAGCTCCTCCGGCAGCCGCGGCAGCCGCACGACCGAGGCGCCGGCCGCCACCTCGACCGCCCCCAACTCCGTGTCGCCGATGGAGCGCTCGACCGCCCCGGCGGCGTCGCCCGGCATGCAGCGCCCCGGCGCCGCGGCCACCGCCCCGGCGGCGGCCCCCTCGCGCGGCTTCTTCGGCGGCGGCTTCATGTCGGGCCTGATGGGCGGCCTGATCGGCGCCGGCATCGGCGCGATGCTGTTCGGCGGCGGCTTCTTCGAGGGCTTGGGCAGCTTCGCCGGCATCCTGGGCTTCCTGCTGCAAATCCTGCTGGTCGTCTTCCTGGTCCGGCTGGCCATGCGCTTCTTCCGCAACCGCTCGCAGACCGCCAACACCGCGGCGTCCGGCGGTCCGCTGGGTGGAAACCGCCCGGCCTATGCCGGCGGCCCGCAGGATGGGCAGATGAACCGCGAGGCGACCGACGCCGGCTACAACCCGATGGGGAACCGCGGTATGGGCGGCGGCAACGCCGGCCCGGCCCAGCGCCGTCAGGCCGCCGACGAGATCGGCATCCAGCCGGCCGACTTCGAGTCGTTCGAGCGTCTGCTCGTCACCGTCCAGACCGCCTACGGGCGTGAGGATGCCGAGGCGCTCCGCGCTGCGACGACGCCGGAGATGTTCTCCTACTTCAACGACGATCTGGCCGAGAACCGCAGCCGCGGCGTCGTCAACAAGGTCAGCGACGTCCGCCTGCTCCAGGGCGATCTGGCCGAGGGCTGGCGCGAAGGGGCGCAGGAGTACGCCACCGTCGCCATGCGCTTCGCGCTGACCGACGTCACGGTGGACCGCGCCAGCGGCCGGGTGATCGAGGGCAACGCCTCGCAGCCGACCGAGGCGACCGAGCTGTGGACCTTCGTCCGCCCGCGCGGCGGCCAGTGGCAGCTGTCGGCGATCCAGCAGGCCAACTGAGGCTTGCGGGTTCAGGAATGCGAAACGCCCCGGCCAATCGGCCGGGGCGTTTTCGTTTGTGCGGAGTGTTCCCTCTCCCGGGGCGGGAGAGGGAACTCAAGCCGTCGGCAGAACCACCGCGTCGGCGGCGCGGAAGCCCAGCCGGGCGGTCTCGCCGGGGACGAAGGCAGGCTCCTGGCCCAGATGCGGCATCTGCACGGTCAGGCCGCCGTCCAGAAAGGCGTTCACGAACGCGCCTTCGAAGTCGCTGTGGCTGACGCGGGCGGTCAGGCTGTTGTCACCCTCGCCCACCCCCGGACGTTCCGGCATCAGACGTTCCGGCCGGACATAGAGGGTGGCGCGGTCGCCGACCGCCAGCCCGCGCGGATTGCGCCCGCGCAAGGCTCCGAAGGCGCTGTCGAGCACCGCCCAGCCGTCGGCCGCCTGCGTCACCCGCCCGGTGAAGCGGTTCGACTCGCCGACGAAGGACGCGACGAAGGCGGTCTCCGGATGGTCGTAGATGGTCTTGCCGTCGCCCACCTGTTCCAGCACGCCGCGCGACATCACGCCGATGCGGTCGGACATGGTGAGCGCCTCGCCCTGGTCGTGGGTGATGTAGATGAAGGTGACGCCGGTGCGCTTCTGCAGCTCGCGCAGCTCGGCGCGCATGTGCTGGCGCAGCTTGAGGTCCAGCGCCGACAAGGGTTCGTCCAGCAGCAGCACCGCCGGCTCCACCGCCAGGGCACGGGCGATGGCGATGCGCTGGCGCTGGCCGCCGGACAGGTCGGTCACCCGCTTGTCCGCCGTGTCGGGCAGCGCCACCAGCTCCAGCAACTCGCGGACGCGGCGCTTGCGGTCGGCCGACGGCACGCCGCGCACCTCCAGCCCGAAGCCGATGTTGTCCGCCACCGTCATCAGCGGGAACAAAGCGAGGTTCTGGAAGATCAGCGCGGTCGGCCGCTTGTTCGGACCGATCCCCTTCATGTCGCGGCCGCCGATGCGGACGGCGCCGTCGGTCGGCTCCATGAAGCCGGAGATCATGCGCAGGATGGTGGTCTTGCCGCAGCCAGAGGGGCCGAGGAAGCTGAAGAACTCCCCGGCCGCGATGGTCAGCGATACGTCGCGGACGGCGACGGTGTCGCCGAACCGCATGGTGACGTGGTCGAGTTGGACGTCTTGGCTCATGGCCCCTGCTGTGTGCGGATCACGCCGCCAGGAAACGATCCTGGTACTCGTTGCGGATGGAGACGTACCACGCCTCCTGGATCGGCCACCACCACAGCTTCTGCAGGGCATCGCCAGGATAGGCGTCGGCGAAGAACTGCTTGTTCAGGTCGGTCAGGTGGGCCTCGGCGCCGACCGCGGTGCTGGAGATGCCGGAATGGTTGGTGTAGAGCGCGCCGGCCTCCGGCGTGTAGAACCAGTTGATCCAGGCATAGGCGTTCTCAAGGTTCTCGGCCTTCTTCGGGATGGCGAAGCCTTCCATCCAGGCGAGCGCACCCTCCTTCGGCGCCACGAAGCGGACCGGCAGCCCTTCCTTGCGGAGCGCCACGGCGCTGCTGTCCCAGGTCTGGCCGATGACGCAGCCATTGGTGCGGAAGGCGCCCTGGGCCTCGTTCTCGTTGGTCCAGAACTGGGCGACCGACTTCTTGTTGGCGGCGGCCACCTTGAGAATGGCGTCGAAGTTGGCGCGCGCCTTCGCCTCGTCCTTGAACTGGTCGCGGACCGGGTGCGGCAGCTTGCCCTGGCTTTCCAGCCACAGCGCGATGCCGATCAGCGAGGAATGGCCGCGCACCGTCACCTTGCCGGCGTTGGCCGGCGCCCACAGGTCGCCGTAGCTGGCGGTGCCGTAGGCGAGCGGCGCCTTCTTCATGTCGTAGGCCAGCGCCTCCGTCCCCCAGTCGGCCGGGGCGAAATAGCGCTTGCCCCCGACGACGCCGCCCATCCCGGCGGAGCCCTCGACCGACGATTTCAGGCAGCCGTCCCACTTCACCTTGGCCTCGTCGATCGGCTGCACCAGCTCGAACTCGACATAGTTCGGCACGCGGTCGACGGTGGGGTGGATGATGTCGAAGCCGGCGCCGCCGGTCGCCTTCAGCTGGTTCAGCAGCTCGTCGTTGGTGCCGTATTCGGTCAGGGTCGCCTTGACGCCGGTCTTCTTCTCGAAGTCGGCCAGCATGTCCGGGCTGATGTAGCCGGCCCAGGAGAAGATCTTCACAGAACCCGACGCCGCGTGGCCCTCGCGCAGGACGAAGGGACCGACCGAGGCGACACCGGCGGCGGCGGCAGCGCTTTGCAGCAGCAGGCGGCGGGTGAAGCTCTTGGCGGCGCGCTGGGTCTCGGCGCTGGACCGCTGGGATTCGGTCTGGGCGTGATCGAGCGTGGTGTGAACGATCTTGGACATGACGTCCGGTCTCCCTGGCTCTTGGATGGCGTTTGGACGGGCGGCGTTCCGGCGCGTTGGCGCAGCCCCGCTCAAGACGAAAAGTGTGCCTGAGATAAAAGCCGTCCGTCCATGGGGGAAGATGAAGCTCCGCCAAACTTCATAGAGCCGTCACATGGCAAAAGGAGATCCCGGGAGGAGGATCGTCACATCACATAGAAGCGCGCCTTCACCGTCACACCCTCGGCGCCGCGGAGCACGGTGCGGTTGCGGCCGCTGCGCTTGGCGAAATAGAGCGCCTCGTCGGCCTGGGTCATCAGGTCGCCGACCGAGACGGTGTCGCGGTCCAGGCACATGCCGATGCTGACGGTGAAGCCGAAGCTGGCGCCGCTGCCGGTCTCCACCGTCAGCTCGGCGGTGGAGCGGCGGATCGCCTCGACCCGCGCCAGCGCCCCCTCAAGGTCGTCCGACGGCAGGCACAGGCAGAACTCCTCCCCGCCCAGCCGGCCGAGGAAGCCGCCGTCGGGCACATGGGCGGCGCAGTGATCGGCGAAACGCTTCAACGCGACGTCGCCGTTGCTGTGGCCATGGGTGTCGTTGATGGTCTTGAAATGGTCGAGGTCGAACATCGCCACCGCCATGGGGGAACCGGTCTCCTTCGCCGCGCGGTAGGCCTGCTCCAGCTTTTCCATGAAATAGCGGCGGTTCAGCACCCCGGTCAGGTAGTCGGTGTGCAGCATCTCCACCATCACCCGGTGCATGCGGCTGATGCGCTCGCCGGCCCGCACGCGGGCGCGCAGCATCGACAGGTCGATGGGCTTGGCCAGGAACTCGTCCGCCCCCGAATCGAAGGCCTCGATCCGCCGGGCGGTCTCGGTGTCGCCGGTCATCAGGATGGTGAAGGTGCGGTGCTGGTCGTCCTCCGCCCGGACATGCCAGCACAGTTCCAGCCCGGTCATCACCGGCATTTCCAGATCGGTGATGAGGAGGTGGATGTCGTGGCTGCGGTAGATCGACAGCGCCTGCGCCCCGTCCGCGGCGAGCAGCACGGTGTAGCCGTTGCTTTCCAGGTCGGCCCGGATCAGGTCGCGGAAGAATTCGGAATCGTCGGCGACAAGGATATTCGTTTCCACCGCAACACCACGCCGTCCGCAAAGAGTCCGTGCGCCGGAACCTTAGCAAACTTCACAGTGCGATGGCATAGCGGCGTGGCGACACGTCGCGGTTGATTGGGCCATTGATTGATTAGCCGAACGATCCTCAGCTTTCGAGCATGCGGCGCAGCAGCTCGACATCTTCGGCGAAGGACGGATCGGTGGCGCGCAGCTCGTCCACCTTCTTGACCGCATGCATGACCGTGGTGTGGTCGCGGCCGCCGAACTTGCGGCCGATCTCCGGCAGGGAGCGGGCGGTCAGCTGCTTGGCCAGATACATGGCGATCTGGCGCGGGCGGGCCACCGCGCGGGCGCGGCGGGCGGAATGCATGTCGGCGACGCGGATGTTGTAATGCTCCGCCACCCGCTTCTGGATCTCGTCGATGGTGACGCGGCGGTCGTTGGCGCGCAGCAGGTCGTGCAGCACCTCCTGCGTCGTCTCCAGCGAGATGGAGCGGCCGACCAGCTCGGCATGGGCGACGATGCGGTTCAGCGCCCCTTCCAGCTCGCGCACGTTGGACGTGATCTTGTGGGCGAGGAACTCCAGCACCTTCATCGGGATGCTGGCCTGGAGCGCGTCGGCCTTGGCCTGGAGGATGCCGAGGCGCAGCTCGTAGGTGGTCGGGTGGATGTCGGCGACCAGCCCCCAGCCGAGGCGGGAGCGCAGACGCTCCTCCATGCCTTCCAGGTCGGACGGGCTCTTGTCGGCGGAGATGATGACCTGGCGGTTCTGGTCGACCAGCGCGTTGAAGGTGTGGAAGAACTCCTCCTGCGTGCTGTCCTTGCCACTGATGAACTGCACGTCGTCGATCATCAGCACATCGACCGAGCGGAACTGCTGCTTGAAGGCCATCGTGTCCTTGAAGCGCAGCGCCCGGATGAACTGGTACATGAACTTCTCGGCCGACAGGTAGAGCACCTTGCGGTTCGGGTCGTTCTTGCGGATCTGCCAGGCCAGCGCGTGCATCAGGTGGGTCTTGCCCAGCCCCACCCCGCCATAGAGGAACAGCGGGTTGAAGGTCACGGTGGTGGCGTCGGCGACGCGGCGCGCGGCGGCATGGGCCAGCTCGTTCGGCTTGCCGACGACGAAATTCTCGAAGGTGAATCGCGGGTCGAGTGCGGCCGACAGGTCGGAGCGGTCCTCCAGAATCGCAGGCACCCCGGTCGGCGATTCGTCCGACGCCCCGCCATAGGAGGCCGAGGTGTAGACGGTGGACGGGGCCTGATCGCCGGAGAATCCGGATTCGGACGGGCGCATCGACGACCACGACTGCGCCCCCGGCGGCGGGGCCGGGCGGGGAGCGGGACGGGAATCGGCAGCGCGCGAATCGAAACCGCGCGAATCGAAACCACGGGGCGGAGCGGGGCGGTCGTCGTCGATGTCGTCATTGTCGGCGACGAGCGCCGCCGGCGGGCTGGTGGAGGCGACGATGACGTCGATCGACTGCACCTCCGGATTCTCGCCGGACCAGAGGGCGCGGATGCGGTCGGCATAGTGGGTCAGCACCCAGTCGCGCATGAATCGCGTGGGCACGACGATGCACACCTCGCCGCCGATCAGGCTGGCGACGGACAGCGGCTGAAGCCAGCTCCGGTAGGCGATCTCGCCCACCTCTTCCTTCAGGCGTCCGCGAATGCGCGCCCACTGCTGATCCAACGACACGCCGACCGACATGCTCCCTTACCCCCGCTCCTTCCGCCGGCCGGCCAAAACCGGATGGCCGCCGTCTGGTCCAGCCCGAAAGACTCCGGGCAAGGAAAAACCGAACGGAACACTATAACCGAAAAGCACACGCCGGAGTCGACGGGATTGAAAATCCCGCCCCAGGCGCGACAGCTTGTAAGTAAAAGAAGATCGTGCGAACGACCGGGACTCAACAAGCCCTGATCCGGCGTAAGACCTTCAGTATTTCACTGCTGTGTTCAGGCGGACACAGAGTGTTTCATCACCCTATTTCGCCCGACCGAATGGACCAAAAGTCTAACCATGCTGCGGAAATCTGGCAATGGGACAGATGGCGAACGGGCCAAAAAGATAAAAACGTTCGCATTGACCGCATGACCGATCCCGAATCTCATACACGGCCCTCAGAACAATCTAAGACAATTGTCGAGCATCGACAGATTTACTTTAAACGCAAAAAGCCGCGCCCCGAGTCACGGGCGCGGCTTTTTGAAAGCAGCGTATGAAAGCTCTATCAGAGAGCCTTGATCGCAGCCGACAGACGCGACAGCTTGCGCGACACAGTGTTCTTGTGCAGCACGCCCTTCGACACGCCGCGCATCAGCTCCGGCTGAGCGGACTTGAACGCCTCGGCGGCGGCGGACTTGTCGCCGCTCTCGATCGCGCCCTCGACCTTCTTCACGAAGGAACGGATGCGGCTGACGCGGGCACGGTTGACTTCCGTGCGACGCTCGGTCTGACGAATGCGCTTTTCAGCGGACTTATGATTGGCCATGGAAACCCTACTCCGAACGACACGGCTGTCGTGATGCGAGCGCGCCTTATACGCGGCAGCGCACCGCGAGTCAAGGCGTGGACGCCCGATGATTTTGACTAATCGTACTTGAACGACATCTTGATGGGATCTGGACCGCCCCCCGCAAGATGCAGGGGACGGCTCCAGCGGCAGAGTCGAAGCTGGCGCGACGACTCAGCGATTCTTCCAGGCGGCCTGGCGCTTCTCGGCGAATGCCGCCATGCCTTCCTTCTGGTCTTCGGTGGCGAAGGTCGAATGGAACAGGCGGCGTTCGAAGCGGACGCCCTCGGCCAGCGTCGTCTCGTAGGCGGCGTTGACCGCCTCCTTCGCCATGGCGATGACCGGCTGCGACAGCGAGGCGATCTTGGTGGCGACCTTCACCGCCTCCTCGACCAGCTCGGCGGCCGGGACGATGCGGGAGACGAGGCCGCAGCGCTCGGCCTCGGCGGCATCGATCATGCGGCCGGTCAGGACCATCTCCATCGCCTTGGACTTGCCGACGAAGCGGGTCAGGCGCTGGGTGCCGCCGGCGCCGGGGATGGTGCCGATGGTGACCTCGGGCTGGCCGAACTTGGCGGTGTCGGCGGCCAGGATGAAGTCGGCCATCATCGCCAGCTCGCAGCCGCCGCCGAGCGCGAAGCCGGCGACCGCGGCGATGGTCGGCTTGCGGCACTTGGCCAGCCGCTCCCACTTCGCGGTGATGAAGTTGGAATTGTAGACATCCATATAGGAGAAGCCGGCCATCTCCTTGATGTCGGCGCCGGCGGCGAACGCCCGCTCCGACCCGGTGACGACGATGGCGCCGATGGCGCTGTCGGCCTCGAAGGCGTCCAGCGCCTGGCCCAGCTCGGTCACCAGCTGGTCGCACAGCGCGTTCAGCGCCTTCGGACGGTTCAGCGTGATCAGGCCGACCGGGCCGCGCGTCTCGACGAGGATGGTTTCATAGGACATGGCTGCAGCACTCTCCCGATGGGGCGAGCCCGGTTGCTTCCGGGACTCGTGGTTGTTGAGGGTCGTTCGATGGCGACAAATGGCGACGGCGCGCGAGTATGGCGGGTGTTCCCGCGATCAGCGCGGCGTCAAAGTGAAGCGGACGGCAGTCCCGGTGGCGGGCCTTGCCTTTTGGACGGCCTGTTGGGCGGCCTGCGGGAACTCCAGCCGCAGTTCCTCGCCGTCGCGGACGAAGACGCGGTCGGCGGTCCGGCGCCAGCCCAGCTGCGGCAGGGTCTGGTCGTAGAAGGCCAGCACCGCCTGTCGCGGCACGTCGCCCGACAGCACGGCCTGGACGATCCGCCCGCCCGGCTTGTCGAAGACCAGCGGCTCCGATTCGGCGGACGCCAGCCCCGGCATCACCGGAACGTCGGTGGTGCCGGGGACGAAAGGCCCGGACTCGGCTGCGGCAAGCTGGGCTGCCAGTACCGAAGGAATGGGAATGAGGAAGCTCCCCAGGCCCGCAACTGCGGGGCCGGCAAGGAGGAAAGCGGCGGACGCCGCCCGGAGCATGGCCGGTAGAGCCGTCATGCTCCCAGCTATATCACCGTTGGCGCGCCGCACAAAAGAAAGTCGAGCGGCCCGACTGTACAATCCGCTGAACGCCCCCCGTCCGGGCGCGGTCGCAGTCGCAATCGGGGCAGCCCTCCCCCTCCCGGTCGTAGACGGCGAACTGGTGCTGGAAATAGCCCAGCTCCCCCGACGCCTGCCGGTAGTCGCGCAGCGAGGAGCCGCCGGCGGCGATGGCGCGCTCCAGCACCTCGCGCACCGCGCCGGCAAGGCGGTCGACCTCCCCGGCGGTCAGGCTGGCTGCAGTCCGGGTCGGCAGGATGCCGGATCGGTAGAGTGCCTCCGACACATAGATGTTGCCGAGACCTGCGACGATGCTCTGGTCGAGCAGGGCCGCCTTGATCGGGGTGATCTTGCCGGCCAGCCGGCGGGCGAGGTCGGGGCCGGAGAATTCGTTGCCCAGCGGCTCCGGCCCCAGATTGCGCAGCATCGGGTGGTCGCCCAGCGCGTCGGCCACCGTCAGGTCCATCAGCCCGAAACGGCGGGCGTCGTTGAAGGTGACGATGGTGCCGGCATCGGTCTCGAACACCACATGATCGTGCTTGTCGAAGGCGTCGGGCCGTTCCGGCGCGATGATCATGCGGCCGGACATGCCGAGATGGGCGATCAGCACGCCGCCGTCGTCCAGATGCATCAGGATGTATTTGGCGCGCCGCCGCAGCGACGTGACCACGCGCCCGGTCAGCCTTTCGCAGAAGCGCGGCGGAAAGGGGGTGCGCAGGTTCGGCCGCCGCTGTTCCACACGGACCAGCCGCCGGCCTTCGAGATGCGGGGCGAGGCCCCGGCACACCGTCTCGACTTCGGGAAGTTCAGGCATCGGCAGAGTGTGGGGTGGGAGGGGGATTGGCGCAAGGGCGGTTGCTTGGAGAGTGCGGGAGCGGCGGGCAAGATCTCCACGGATTTCACGGATTTAGACACGGATTTCACGGATGTGGCGCCCCGAGGCCGCTGCCTCCGGGAAATTTGCGGGCGCCGCCAAGCTCAAGAAAAATCCGTGAAATCCGTGTCTAAATCCGTGACATCCGTGTCAATCCTGTCCCCGCCTCAGCGGCTCCCCGCAGCGCCCGTCACCGATATTCCTTGAACCGCTCCGTCGCCTGGATCAGCGCGGCGCGGATGCCGGGCTCCATGGCGGAATGGCCGGCATCGGGAACGATGCGGTAGTCGGCCTCCGGCCAGGCGCGGTGCAGCGCGTCGGCGGAGATCACCGGGCAGACGATGTCGTAGCGGCCCTGCACGATCACCGCCGGCAGATGGCGGATGCGGTCGACGTCGCGCAGGAGCTTGTCCTCCGGCGTGAAGCGGTTGGAGCGGAAGTAATGCGCCTCGATCCGCGCCAGCCCCAGGGCGTGGCGGTCCTCGCCGCTGGCCGCGATCAGGTCGGGCGACGGCAGCAGTGAGGAACAGCTTCCCTCATAGATGCTCCACACCCGTGCGGCGGCCATGCGCACCGTCGGGTCGGACGAATCGAGCCGCTTCCAGAAGGCCTCCAGCAGGTCGCCGCGCTCGTTTTCCGGGATGTGGCCGGCGAAGGCGGCCCAGGCCTCGGGGAAGAGGATGCGCATGGAATAGAGGAACCAGTCGATCTCGCTCTTCCGCATCAGGAAGATGCCGCGCAGGATCAGGCCCAAGCAGCGGTCCGGATGGGTCTGGGCATAGGAGAGCGCCAGCGTCGAGCCCCAGGAGCCGCCGAACAGGTGCCAGCGCTCGATGCCGAGATGGCGGCGCAGGGTCTCGATGTCCTCGACCAGCCGTTCGGTGGTGTTCTCGCGCGTTTCGCCGAGCGGCGTGGAGCGGCCGGCACCGCGCTGATCCATCACGACGATGCGGTAATGGGCGGGATCGAAGAAGCGGCGGTGGGTGGGCGAGGCGCCGGCCCCCGGACCGCCATGCAGGAACATCACCGGCACGCCGCGCGGGTTGCCCGCCTGCTCCCAATAGACCGTGTGGAGCCCGTCGACGGCAATCGTGCCGGTCTGGAACGGGTCGATGGGCGGATAGAAGTCGCTGCGGGGCATGGCCATGCATCCAGTGGTGCGGGCCCCGAGTGTAGAGGAGCCACCGGGGCTTGCGCCAGCGCGACGAGGCTCATCAGCGGAACCCCAAACGACAAAGGCCACCCGGAGGCGGCCTTGCATGTCGATCGCTGTGCTTTTGAAGAATGGCGCGCCCGAAGAGATTCGAACTCCTGACCCTCAGATTCGTAGTCTGATGCTCTATCCAGCTGAGCTACGGGCGCGCTGTGTATCCTTCGATCCCGGCGTCGGCGGCAGGCCGTCGGCGTCGAGGCGCGCAACATACTCAGAAGCCCCCGGACCCGCAAGCGCTTTTTTATCGAAAAATCGCACCCCGCCCCGCCGCCGGTCCGTTCACGATTTCCCACTCCCCGCGCTGCTGTATCTGCACCGACAATTTGCGGATCCATACAATGGAAGCGGTATTTCGTGTGACATATCGTCGCAATATTAAGGTTTCATAAGAGGTTTCCCTGAGTATGATGCGGCCTGGATAAACGTAGACTTCTGAATTTTCGCCAAAAAGCCGAAAGGCCTCTCCGTTGAACAGGAAAACAATGAACAGCAAGCATGCTGTTCATTGGAATGAATGTTCCGGCTTGAAGAAGAACGGTCACGTTGTCGGGAGCGGGACGCACACCAGCGACGAAGCGGTATCTCAGCCAATACGGATGAAGTGTGACGTGCCCATGATTCAGCTTCGAAAGACTTCGCTCAGAGCGGTTCTCAGCGTGGTGATCGGCAGCATCGGACTGCTCGCGGTGTTCACGAGCGTCTCGGACCTCGTCGATACGGCGCGCAACGCCCGCGATGCCGGCCGCGTCGCCACGCTCGCCGCGACCAGCCGGCAGCTTTACGAGGCCCTGCGCTCGGTGCGGCTGGAGCGCGCCACGACGCTGGTCCCGCTGCGGGCGGACGCGGTGGCCGACGATGCCACGGTGAAAGCGGTGGCCGAGCTGCGCGGGAAGGCCGAGGCCGCCTTCGCCCCCGGCATGGCGGCGCTCGACCGGCTCGACCCTGCCGGTTTCGGCAAATACGCGATGGCGATCCGGTCGAGCCACGACGCCCTGAACCAGCTGCGCGGGCAGGTGGACACAGCACTGCGCACGCCGAAGGCAACGCGCGACCGCACCGTCGCCGACTCCTGGCCGAAGCTCACCGACGCCTATCTGGCCGCGGTGCAGACGGCGACCGACGCCGTCGATGCCGGCATCGCCCTGGTCGATCCGACCACCGACCAGCTTCTGGCCCTGAAACGCGCCGCCTGGGTCGTCCGGCTGCGCACCTCCACCGAAATCCTGTCGGCCAGCACCGCCATCGGCGAGGGCCGGCCCTGGACCCAGGCGGAAATCCTGACGGCGGCGGAGGAACGCGGCCGGATCGACACCGCCTGGCGGATCATCGCCGATGCGGCGAAGCGTCCCGACACGCCCACGCGCATCGTCGAGGCGGTCGAGGCCGCCCAGAGCAAATTCTTCGAGACCGGCGGCGCCCGGCGCAGGATCGTGCTCGACGCCCTGTCCACCGGCGGCAAGCCGGACATCACCGCCGATGCCTGGGTGAAGCGCGAGGCCGCCGATCAGGCGCCGCTCAACGCGCTGGTCAACGCCACGCTTGAGGAGATGGTGGCCCATGCCGACTGGAAGGCGGGCCAGGCCGAGCGCGAACTGTTCATCCAGTCCGCCATACTGGCCCTGGCCATCGGGCTGTCGGCCGCCGGTCTGCTGCTGGTGTGGCGCCGCGTGACCCGGCCGATCCACATCCTGACCGTGGCCATCGACCGGCTGGCCCAGCGCGATTACGAGGTCGAGCTGCCGAACGACGGGCGCGGCGACGAGATCGGCCGGATGCAGCAGGCGCTGCTGGTGCTGCGCGACAACGGGCGCCAGCATGCCGGCATGGTCGAGGCGCAGGTCGCCGCCCAGGCGGCGGCGGCAGCGCGCACCACGGCGGTCGACCGGCTGTGCGGCGATTTCAGCGGCCGGGTCGGCACCAGCCTGCGGTCGGTCGAGAGCGCCGCAGCCCACCTGATGGGGACCTCGGCAGCGGTGACGCGGATCTCGGAACAGTCGGCCGGCGACAGCGGCGCCGTCGCCACCGCCGCCCACGAGGCCTCGGCCGGCGTCGAGACCGTGGCCGCCGCGGCGCAGGAGCTGTCGGCCTCCATCGGCGAGATCAGCCGGCGCATGGCGGAATCCGCCACCATCTCGCAGGACGCCATCGAGCGGACGGAGCGGACCGACAGGATCATCGTCGAGCTGGCCGCCGCCAGCGAGGCCATCGGCGCCATCGTCACCCTGATCGGCGACATCGCCGGCCAGACCAACCTGCTGGCGCTGAACGCCACCATCGAGGCGGCCCGTGCGGGGGAGGCCGGCAAGGGCTTCGCCGTCGTCGCCAGCGAGGTCAAGGGTCTCGCCACCCAGACGGGGCGCGCCACCCAGGACATCACCGACCGGATCGCCCGCATCCAGGCCATGACCCAGGACGCCGTCGAGGGCGTGCGGTCGGTGTCGACGGTGATCCGGCAGATGAACGGCGTCACCACCGGCATCGTCGCCGCGGTGGAGGAGCAGGGGGCGGCGACCAACGAGATCGCCCGCAACGTGCAGGAGGTGTCGACCGCCGCCGGCCGCATCTCCGCCAGCATCTCCGACCTTGCCCGGACGGTGGAGCAGTCGCGCACCGTCGCCGCCGACGTGCTGGAAGCGGCGGAGCTGATGAACCGGCAGGCGGAAGCATTGAAGGACGATGTCGGCGGCTTCCTGACGGAAATCCGGCGGGCATAGCGGCGGACGTCTCCGGTCGAGGACTGGGCGGGGCCGGTGGTCCCGCCCGTTTCCGCCGGGCCGCGCGACATGCGAAGATTTGGCAGGCGGGACGACCTGACCGGAAAAGTCCTGTCCAAGGCCTGGGCCTGAAAACACGAAAGGCGGCCAGAGGCCGCCCAGTCGTCAGTATCGGATTTAGGAAAGATGGCGCGCCCGAAGAGATTCGAACTCCTGACCCTCAGATTCGTAGTCTGATGCTCTATCCAGCTGAGCTACGGGCGCGCTGTGTATCTTTCGATCCCGGCGTCGGCGGCAGGCCGTCGGCGTCGAGGCGCGCAACATACTCAGAAGCCTCCCGACCCGCAAGCGCTTTTTTCAAGAATTTTCGATGGCGCAGAGGAAGCCGGCGGGTGGCTGGGAAAGCCGCGCGTCCGAAGGACAAGATGAACACGGATGTCACGGATTTCGGCACGGATTACACGGATTTTTCCGAGCTTGCCGGCGCTCCGGCTCTTCCCGACGAAAGCCGCTTCGGAACGCCGCATCCGTGAAATCCGTGCTGTGATCCGTGAAATCCGTGTTCATCTTGCCCACCGCTGCCGGACCGTCCCGGCAGCGAGAGACCCGCCAGTCGGACGCTCGATTAAGAATCGGCCGCAATTGCCGGGCGGCGGCGGCTGGGTTATACAGTCCACTTGCTGTTTTTGGAGAGTCAGTACCGTGGCCGAAGCCCCCTTCAACAAGCATTTCCCGGTGTCCTGGGAAGAGCTCCACCGCAATGCCAAGGCGCTGGCCTGGCGCCTGATCGACCGCGGCCCGTGGAAGGGCATCATCGCGATCACGCGCGGCGGCATGGTTCCCGCGGCGATCATCGCGCGCGAGCTTGAGATCCGCATGATCGACACCGTCTGCGTCTCCAGCTACGACCATCAGCAGCAGCGCAACGCGACGATCCTGAAGGGCGTCGAAGGCGCCAATGCCGGCGACGGCGAGGGCTGGCTGATCATCGACGACCTGGTGGACACCGGCAAGACGGCGGAGATCGTGCGCAAGATGCTGCCGAAAGCGCATTTCGCCACCGTCTACGCCAAGCCGGCCGGCCGGCCGCTGGTCGACACCTTCATCACCGAAGTCAGCCAGGACACCTGGATCCACTTCCCCTGGGACATCGAACTGCAATTCTCGCAGCCGATCGCCAAGCAGCGGAACGGCTGACCGGCGCCCGCCCGGCCCTGAACCTGGGCGCGTCCTTCCCGCCCGGCCCCATCCGGCCGGGCGGGAAGGGCGCGCCGGGTTCATTACATAAAAATTTACAGTTTGCGTCCTAAATGACGCGCGGCGGAGCGCCTGCGCCCGCCGACGCCTTCAACATCGCGTGGCGGCCCGCGCATGAGCGACGAATTGACCGGCGACCTGCGCCCGGATGAGCTGCATCAGGAAGAGCTGCGCCGGAAGATCGACGCCCTGGTGACGCGGCTGCCGGCCAGCCTCGTCTACAGCCTGCTGAGCGAGATCGAAGGCATGGACAGCGAGCCGACCGACCGGGTCCAGCTCGTCCGCCAATATGTCATCGAGTATCTGAACCGCCAGCGCACCAACCGCGCCCGCCGCCTGTTCACCAACCTGTTCGAAGCCTTCCTGATCGACGACGACGTGCTGTACCATTCCGGCGTCTCGATCCCCGGCATGCTGCAACGGGTCGATGTCGGCGCCCTGTGGGAGGCGCTGAGCCGCGACGCCTTCCCCCTGCTGGCGGTCGAGGCGCAGGAAACGCTGGACGAGATGGCGCGCGGCGACGTGATCGACCGCATCCTGCGCTCCCCCGTCGCCATGGTGATGAAGGAGCGGATGCGCGTCGCGTCGGTGAAGCATCTCGACGCCGTGCTGGCGAACAAGAAGGCGACGGACGAGCTGCTGGCCGGCATGTCGCGCAACCGGCCGCGCCGCACCCGCCTGATGTCGGGCTTCCTGGAAAAGACGCCGCACATCGACCTCGCCACGCTGCGGCTGATGCATCTGGTCCTGACAGGAGCCGAGGGGCCGGTGAAGCCGGTCGCCGACCGGCTGGAGGATTTCCCCGCCAGTTGCAGTGGCGAGATGGAGGCGAACCGGCTGGCCGACCTGCTGCTGGACGCCACCGAATCGCTGCGCGACCGCTGCGGCGACGATCTGGCGGCCATGCTGCCGCTGTCGGTGCTGTCGGTGAAGCGCAACTATCCGGTGGCGGCGCTCTATATCCGGCAGAGCGGCGTCGATCCCGGCCGCGGCGACGCCATGACCGCGGCACTGACCGGCCATTTCATCGGCGTCACCCGCGCGCTGACCGCGGCGCTGAGCGTCATCCTGAAGCTGAACGAGCGGGTCCCCGGCTCCGCCATCCGGCCCAGCGCCAAGGAGAAGGCGCGGCTGGAGGCGCTGGTGCAGCGGCTGGACCAACTGGTCCACGCGGCGACCTCGGCCGGGCTGATGGAGGACCGGCGCAGCGAGCCGGCCTTCCGCAACGCCTGGACCCAGGCGGCGAAGATCATCGGCAGCCGCGTCGCCGCGGTGGCGATGGAACGCTCCGCCCAGGCCGCCGCCGCCCGTCGCCAGCCGGTGATCGACCATGCCGACATCGTCTGGCTCGACCGGCTGCTGTGGCGCTGGCAGGCGATGTCGCGCGACTTCGGTTTCGAGACCTACGATCTGGTGAAGTGGCGCGAAACCCTGCTGGAGGAGCTGCGCGCCAACGTTGAGAAGGCGATGAAGTTCGAGGAGAGCGATCCGCTCGACGAGCGGATGGAGCATCTCCTGCGCATCAACGCCATCGCCGGCGTGTTCGGCCAGCGGGTCAGCGCCTGGATTCCCACCTTCAGCCACAACATGACCCGCCTGCTGTCGCACCGCCTGGAACGCGGCGGCGAGCTTGGCGACGACGAACAGGCGATCATCGACGACCTCGTCGCCACGGCGCGCACCGAGGTGGGCAAGTCGCGCTATTGGAAGAGCAACGAGCTGATGGACCTGATCGAACTGTCGGAGCGGACACGGCAGGCGGGGTGAAGGGTCACGTCACCCCCGCTCACATCACGCCGGACGACCGGTGCCGCGGGTCGAGCCAGTCGCGCAAGCCGTCGCCCAGCATCGTCAGCCCCATGACGCTGAGCGCAATCGCCACACCCGGAAAGACCGCCTGCAACGGGGCGGTGAACAGGTAGGTCTGGGCGTCGCCCAGCATCTTGCCCCAGCTGGGGCTGGGCGGCTGGATGCCGAGGCCGAGATAGCTCAGCGCCGCCTCGTTGACGATGGCGACGGCGAACAGGATCGTGGCCTGGACCACGACGATGCCGGCGATGTTGGGCAGCACATGCACCAGCGTCACCGACAGCGGCCCCCGCCCCAGCGCCAGCGCCGCCCCGACGAAGGGCCGCCGCCACACCGCCAGCGCGGCGCCGCGGGTGACGCGGGCCAGCACCGCGGCGTTGAACAGGGCCAGCGCCACGACGACGTTGATCGCCCCGGCGCCCAGGGCGGCGGTCAGCAGGATCGCCGTCAGCACGGCGGGAAAGGCGAAGACCAGATCGCCCAGCCGCGCCACCGCCTCGTCCCCCCAGCGCCCGAGCGCAGCGGCCAGCAGCCCCAGCGGCACGCCGCCCAGCAGCCCCAGCCCGACCGCCGCCGCACCGACGGCCAGCGAGTTGCGGGCGCCGACCATGATCATCGACAGCACGTCGCGCCCGAAATGGTCGGTGCCGAGCCAATGGGCGGCGGTGGGCGGCTTCAGCCGGGCGATCACCCGCACCTGCTCCGCCGGGTAGGGCGTCCACAGCAGCGACAGAAGCGCCATGGCGACCAGCAGCAGGGTCAGCCCGGCGCCGAGATGGAGGGAGAGCGGAAGGCGGCGCTTCACGACGCTCCCCCGTTCCCTGA
Source organism: Azospirillum palustre (assembly GCF_002573965.1). Classification (NCBI taxonomy): domain Bacteria; kingdom Pseudomonadati; phylum Pseudomonadota; class Alphaproteobacteria; order Rhodospirillales; family Azospirillaceae; genus Azospirillum; species Azospirillum palustre. The sequence continues at coordinate 2,475,283 of NZ_PDKW01000043.1, forward strand.
GGCCGGGGGCCGCGGATCGGCCAGCGCGCAGGCGATGTCGACCAGGGCGTTGACCAGCACGACGAACAGCGCCAGCAGCACGACCACCCCCTGCACCACGATCAGGTCGCGCTGGCCGATGGCCTGATAGAGCAGCCGGCCGAGCCCCGGCAGGGTGAAGACATTCTCCACCACCACAGCACCCGCCACCAGAAAGGAAATCTGCAGCCCCAGCACCGTCGCCACCGGGATCAGGGCGTTGGGCAGGGCATGGCGCAGCAGCACGGCCATGCGGCCCACCCCCTTGGCGCGGGCGGTGCGGATATGGTCCTCGCCCAGCGTGTCGAGCACGGCGGTGCGGGTGACGCGGGCGAGGATGGCGGCCTCCGGAATCGCCAGCGCCAGCGCCGGCAGCAGCAGCGCCTGCAACGCCGGGCCGATGCCGGCGCTCCAGCCGGGAAAGCCGCCGGCCGGGAACCAGTGCAGGGTCAGCGAGAACAGCAGGATCAGCAGGATGGCGATCCAGAAGCTGGGCATCGACACGCCGAGCTGCGCGAAGCCCAGCACCGCCCAGTCGCTCCCCCTGCCCCGCCGCGCCGCCGCCAGCAGCCCGAGCGGCAGGGCCAGCACTGTGCTGAGGACGAGCGACAGCAGGGACAGCGGCAGGGTCACCGCCAGCCGCTCCGCCACCAGATCGGCCACCGGGCGGGCATAGGTCAGGCTGACGCCGAGATCGCCGCGCGCCAGCCCGCCGGCCCAATGCAGGTAGCGGGTAAGGATGGGCCGGTCGAGCCCCATCTGGCTGCGCAGCGCGGCCAGCGTGTCGGGCTGGGCATCGATGCCCAGCATCAGCAGCGCCGGGTCGCCGGGAACCAGTTGCAGCACCGTGAAGACCACGATGCTGGCCAGCCAGACGGTGACGATCAGGCTGACCAGCCGTCGCAGCAGGAACGCAAGCACGCGGGGGCTATCCTTACTTGGCCAACTCGATTTGCCTCGCCGTCACTTCCAGGAAACGCCGGTGACGTCGTTGGCCTGCACCGGGCGGTTCACCCACATGCCGGTCAGCCCGGCCTTCTGCACCGTCACCGACGGCAGCATGAACAGGAAGCCGTTGACCGCATCCTCCGCCAGGACCTTCTGCTCCTCGCCGTAGAGGGCGTTGCGCTTGGCCGGGTCCTGGGTGCGGTTCAGCTCCTCGTTCAGGGCGTTGAAGCGCTCGCTCCTGTAATTGAAGTAGTAGTCGGGCCGGGCGTAGATGTCGATGTCCAGCGGCTCGGTGTGGGCGATCATGGTCAGGTCGTAATCCTTGCCCTTGAACGTCTTTTCCAGCCAGGCCGCCCACTCCACCGGCTCGATCTTCGCCCGGATGCCGACCTCGGCCAGCATGGCGGCGACCAGCTCGCCGCCGCGGCGCGCGTAGGGCGGCGGCGGCAGGCGCAGCGTGGTGTCGAAGCCGTTCGGATAGCCCGCTTCGGCCAGCAGCGCCTTCGCCCTGGCCGGGTCGTAGGGGTACATCCCGGTCAGGTCGACATAACCCTCGCGGTGCGGCGGGAAATGGCTGCCGATGGCGACGCCGTTGCCGTAGAGCACGCCCTCGATCAGCGTCTGGCGGTCGATGGCGTGGGCCATGGCGCGGCGGACGCGGACATCGTCGAAGGGCTTGCGGGCATTGTTGGTCGACAGCAGCGTCTCGCCCTCCGTCGAGCCGACCATGACCGTGAAGGCCGGATCGTTGCGGAATTCCGGCAGAGCCTCGTAGGTGCTGAACAGGGTGAAGGCGTCGATGTCGCCGGCCTTCAGCGCCGCCACCTGGGCGGCCGGGTCGCTGATGAAGCGGAAGGTGACGCGGTCGATCTTCGGCTTCGCCCCGTCATAGTCGGGGTTGCGCACCAGCACGACGCGGTCGCCGGCGACCCAGCGGTCGAACTTGAAGGGGCCGGTGCCGACCGGCTTCTGCTTGTTGGTCGCCGCCGATTCCGGGGCGACGATGGCGGCGTCGCCGCTCGCCATGTGGAACAGGAACAGCCCGTCGGGGCGCGACAGGGTGACGACCGCCGTCTGCGGGTCCGGCGTCTCCACCTTGGCGATGGGGGCGAAATAGGCCTTCTGCGCGTTCACCGACTCGGCGGCGCGGGCGCGGTCGAGCGTGAACTTCACGTCGGCGGAATCGGCGGTGGTGCCGTCGTGGAACTTGGCGTTGGGGCGCAGGGCGAAGCGGTAGGTCAGCCCGTCGTCCGACACGCTCCAGCGCTCCGCCAGCCCCGGCACCAGCTTGCCGTCGGCATCCACGCGCAGCAGCGGTTCGAACAGGTTGGCGTAGGTGACTTCCTTGATCGCCCCGGCGGCACCGGCGGTCGGGTCCAGATGCGGCGGCTCCAGCGCCATGCCGACGACGAGGTCGGTGCGCGGCTGGGCCAGCGCCGCCTGCGATGCGGCGGCCAGCGCCAGCACGGCGAAAGCGGCAAGGGTGAAGCGCTGCTTGGCGGTCGTCATGGTTGGCAAACTCCCCCGTCTCGTCGTTACCGACGTTGTCTTTGCCGCGATGATGCGGTGCGGCGAGGGAGAGCGCAAGGGAAGCCGCCAGCCGTTTTCATTGTCCCATCAGCCATTGTCCCGTCCGCTACTCCACCCACCAGCTTTCCAGCATCGGGCCATAGAGCGGGGTGACGGCGGGACGGTGCAGGGTCGCCCAGCGGGCGATGCGGTCGACCGGGCTGTGATAGAGCGGGACCATGTAATGCCCCCGCAGCAGAACCCGGTCGAGCGCCCGCACCCGGCCGACCAGGGCGTCGCGCGTGGTGGCGGCGGCGATGGAGCGGGCCAGCGCATCGACCACCGGATCGCGGATGCCGGCAAGGTTGCGGCTACCCTCCTGCCCGGCCGCATCGGATCCGTAATAATAGAGCTGCTCGTTGCCCGGCGACAGGCTGGACGCCCACCAGCGCATGGTCATGTCGAAGTCGAAACGCTCCAGACGGGCCTGGAACTGGGCACTGTCCACCGTGCGGACGCGGGCCGCGATCCCCAGCGGCTCCAGCGAGCGGGCGAACTCCAGCGCCACCCGCTCCTCCGACGGATCGGACAGCAGGATTTCGAAAGCGAAACGGTTTCCGGCATCGTCGGTCAGCCGGCCGTCGCGCACCCGCCAGCCGGCCTGCTCCAGCAGCCGCAGCGCCTCGCGCCGGTTGGCGCGCAGGCCGGCCGGCCCGTTGCCACTACCATTGCCGGCTTCCGGCAGGGTGAAGGGTTTGGTGAAAAGGTCGGGCGGCAGCCGGTCGCGGAAGGGCGCCAGCGCCTGCAACTCCTCGCCCTGCGGCAGGCCCTGGGCGGCCAGCTCGGAGTTGGGATAATAGCTGGCGGTGCGGGTCAGCAGGCCGTGGAACAGGCTGCGGCCGATCCAGTCGAAATCCGGCGCCATCCCCAACGCCCGGCGGACCCGGACATCGGCGAACAGGGGGCGGCGGGTGTTGAAGATCAGGCCGCGGGCCGGTTCGGGGCGGTGGTTGGGCAGTTCCTCCCGGACGATGCGGCCGTCACGCAAGGCGGGACCGTCGTAGCCGGTGGCCCATTTGGCCGGATCGCTTTCGTAACGAACGTCTCCCTGCCCCGCCTTGAAGGCCTCCAGCGCCACCGAATCGTCGCGGTAATAATCGAACTCCAGCCGGTCGGCATTGAACTGCCCGACACGGACCGGCCGGTCGCGGCCCCAATAGTCGCGCACCCGCTCATAGACGATGCGGCGGCCGGGATCGACCGAGGCGACGCGGTAGGGGCCGCTGCCCAGGATCGGCTCCAAGGTCGTCCGGCTGAAATCGCGGGTCGACCAGAAGGCCTTGGAATGGATCGGCATCAACCCCATCAGCAGCGGCATCTCGCGGTCGATGCTGCCGTCCGGATTGGCGGCGAAGGCGAAGCGGACGGTCTGCGGGTCGGGCGCCTCGGCCGCCGTGACCTTGGCGTAGAACAGGCGGCGGTTGGGGGTGCCGTCCCGCCGCTGCGCCTCCAGCGAGAACAGCACGTCGGCGGCGGTCAGCGGCGTGCCGTCCTGCCAGCGCGCCTTCGGGTCGATGTGGAAGGTGACGGCGGAGCGGTCGTCCGCCACCTCGACCCGGTCGGCCAGCAGCCCGTAGAGCGAGAAGGGCTCGTCCCACGAGCGCGTCAGCAGCGTTTCGAAGACGTAGCCCATGCCCAGCGCCGGCACGCCCTTGACGATGTGCGGGTGCAGGCTGTCGAAGCTGCCGGTCACAGCCTGCCGGATGGTCCCGCCCTTGGGCGCCGCCGGGTTGACATAGGGGAGGGCGGTGAAGTCCGCCGGCAAGGCCAGATCGCCATGCATGGCGATGCCGTGATGCGGCGGCTCCGCCAGACCCGGATGGGGCGCCAGCAGGGCCAGAAGGGTGAAAAGAAGGAGGATCGGACGGGGCATGACCGGCAGGGTTGCCGCTTTGCCGCACCTGCGCAAGAGCCCGCGCAAGTTCCTTGGACTCAGGGTGCGTTCCGCCTAAACTCCCGCCCCGCGTGGCGCCGGACCGGGCATCGGCGCCAAAACAAGAACGTGCCCTGAATACGCCAGTCGAAGGAACGCGATACATGGATCTGAGCAAGCTCGCCGCGGGCAAGAATGTGCCCTGGGACGTGAACGTCGTCATCGAGATTCCGATCGGCGGCCAGCCGGTGAAGTACGAGGTCGACAAGGACTCGGGCGCCGTGTTCGTCGACCGCTTCCTGCACACCGCGATGTTCTATCCCTGCAACTACGGCTTCATCCCGCACACCCTGTCGGGTGACGGCGACCCGGTGGACGTCTGCGTCGTCGGCCAGCACGGCGTCGTCCCGGGCGCGGTCCTGCGCTCGCGCCCCATCGGCGTCCTGTACATGGAGGATGAGGCCGGCGAGGACGAGAAACTGCTGGCCGTTCCGGTCGACAAGCTGCACCCGTTCTACACCGACGTGAAGAACTACACCGACCTGCCGGCCATCGTGACCGAGCAGATCGCCCACTTCTTCGAGCACTACAAGGATCTCGAAAAGAACAAGTGGGTGAAGGTCCGCGGCTGGGGCAACGCCGAAGAGGCCGCCAAGAAGATCGAGGAAGGCCTCGCCCGCGCCCTGGAAGCCAACAAGGGCAATCCGGGCCCGGTGGTCTGAGGGTTGGTTGTTTGAACCTTGCGGCTTCAGCCTTGATGGCTTGAGATCGCAAGGTCGGGTATGTGTCTCCCCGCCTCCGGCATGTCCGCCGGCTGAGCGGGGAGATGCCCCAGCCCTTCAAGGGTCCGGCGTACCGCAAGCTCCAGCGGCGTGTGCGGTTCCTCGCCCAGGAAAGCCAGTAGGCGGCGGTTGTCCAGCCGCACCGGGCGTTGCCAGAGATAGCGCATCTCGCCGAGTTCGCGGAACAGCGGCACCGCCACACCGGCCAGCCGCAGCAGCCACCAGGGCATCCGCCGCACCGGCAGGCCGGGCTTGCCGAGGGCTTGCGCGATGGCCGCGACCATCCGGCTTCCATCGGCATCCCAATGGCCGTCCATATGGAACATCGCGTCGTCGCCCAGTTCCACCTCGCGGTCGAGCAGGCGCATCGCCGTTTCCGCCACGTCGGGCAGGAAGGCCCATTGATGGCCGATCCCCGGCCGGCCCGGCTGGTTGATGCGGGTCGGCGGCTTGCCGGGCGTCAGCAGCCCCTGGCTGAACCAGCTGTTGGCGGCCTTGGGTCCGAAGAAGTCGCCGCAGCGTAGGATCAACAGCCGCGCACCCTGTCCCACTGCAAGATGAAGACGGCGCTCCATCTCCACCCGGATGGCTCCCTTGCGGGTCAGCGGGGTCTGCGCCGCGGTTTCCGGGATCAGCGGGAAGACGTCGGGGCCGTAATTGTAGACGGTGCCGGGCAGCAGGATGCGGGCGCGGTTGGCACAGGCCGCGGCGATGCTGTTGTCGACCATGGGTAGAACCAACCGGTCCCAATCCTTGTAGCCGGGCGGGTTCACCGCATGGACGATCAGCGCCGCCCCCTCGGCCGCCGCCGCCACGTCGGCGGCGTTCATCGCGTCGCCGACCACCCACTCGATGCCGTCCGGCTTCGGCTGCGACTGGAGTTGTTCAGCCGGTTTGCGGCGCAACCCGCGCACCCTCCAGCCGCGCGCCGCCAGCGCCCGTGCCAGTTCGCCGCCGATCCCGCCGGTCGCCCCCAGAACCAGAGCGGTCCTGCCCGCCCCGGTCGCCTGCATGCCGGTCATCTGTCCTGCCATCGCAGCCTCCATCGCCTTTCGCTTGGTGATGGGGACAGGATGGTCCCGACGGATGGCTAAACGGAATTGTCGAACTGCGGCTAACCGCTATACTGAAATCGATGAGCCAGCCGCCGCCCAGTTGGGACCTTTACCGCAGTTTCCTGGCCGTGATCCGCGAGGGGTCTCTGTCGGCGGCGGCGCGTGCCCTGGGGTTGACACAACCGACGCTGGCCCGCCATGTCGCGGCGCTGGAGGAGGCGATCGGCGGCTCGCTGTTCGTGCGCTCGCCGCGCGGACTGGACCCCACCGACGCGGCGCTGGCGCTGAAACCGCAGGCGGAGGCGCTGGACGCGGCGGCGGCCAGCCTGTGGCGCACGGCGTCAGGCTATGGGGCGTCGGGCTATGGAACGGCGGGTGGCGGGGCGGAGGTGCGCGGCACGGTGCGGGTCACCGCCAGCGAGGTGGTGGGCGCCCGCATCCTGCCGGCGATCCTGGCGGACTTGCGCCAACGCCATCCAGCATTGGAGATCGAACTGGTGCTGTCGAACGCCGTCGACGATCTGCTGCAACGCGATGCCGACGTCGCGGTGCGGATGGTGGAGCCCGACCAGCAGGCGTTGCTGGTCAGGCGGATCGGCGTCGTCGCACTCGGCATGCACGCCCGTCGCGACTATCTCGACCGCCACGGCACTCCGCAGTGCCTGGAGGATCTCGGCCATCACAGCCTGATCGGCTTCGACCGCGAAACGCCGGACATCCGCGCCATGATGCGGCGGGCGCCGGGCCTCGCCCTGCCCCGCTTCGCCCTGCGGTCCGACAGCCATCTGGCCCAGCTGTCAGCCATCGAGGCCGGGTTCGGCATCGGCATCTGCCAGGTCCCGCTGGCGCGGCGGACTCCCGATCTGGTCAGGCTGCTGGCCGACGCCTTCGACATGCCGATGGGCATGTGGGTCGCCATGCACGAGGATCTGCGCTCCACCCCCCGCTGCCGCGCCGTCTTCGACGGGCTGGCGGCGGGGCTGAAGGATCATGTGTCGACGGACCATGCCGGGTAGCGTCAACCGCTCCAGCCCATCCGGCGTTCGACGCCGTCAGCGGCCTCCTTCAGGATTTCGGCACTGCGGCGGAGCGCCGTCTCCTCCTCCGCCGACAGGTTGGGCAGGATGGTGTCCACCACGCCGCCGGCGCCGATGACGCGCGGCAGCGACAGCACCACCTGCGGCACGCCGCAGACGTCGTCGGTCAGCATGGCGCAGGTCGCCACCATCCGTTCGTCGGCGCCGATGGCCGAGACCAGCCGGGCCAGCCCGCCGCCGATGCCGAAGGCGGTGTGGCCCTTGCCGTTGATGATGCGGTAGGCGGCGCGGCGCACGCCCTCGTCGATGGCGGCGCGGTCGTCCGCCGTCAGGCTGCGGCGGAGCTGGGCGGCCGCCTGCTCGACGGACAAGCCGGCGACGGTGGCGCTCGACCACAGCAGAACCTCCGAATCGCCATGCTCGCCCACCACATGGGCGTGGACGGAGCGCGGCGTCACCGCCAGCTGTTCGGCCAGCAGGGCGCGGAATCGCGCGGTGTCCAGCACGGTGCCGGAGCCGATGACCCGGTTGCGCGGCAGCCCGCTGATCCGCGTGGCGATCTGCGTCATCACGTCGACCGGGTTGCTGGCGACCAGCAGCACGGCGTCGGGTGCCGCCTTCAGCACCTCCGGAATGATGGCGCCGAACACCTTGGCGTTGCGCTCCAGCAGGTCCAGCCGGGTTTCGCCCGGCTTCTGGGCGACGCCGGCCGACAGCACGACCACCCCCGCCCCCTCCAGCGCGGCGTAGGAGCCGGCGCGGACGGTGACGGCATGGGTGAAGGGCACGGCATGGGCGATGTCCTGGGCCTGGGCCTGGGCCAGCGCCTCGTTCATGTCGACCAGCACGACCTCGCTCGCCGCGCCGGTGGTCACCATGGCGAAGGCGGCGGTGCTGCCGACGAACCCCGCCCCGACGATTCCGACCTTCATGAACAGGCTCCCTTGCACAAGTTGGCGTACGGACGATCACAGCTTGCGGGCGGTCGGCCTCCCGCCGCAAGGCGCAACACGACAACTCCCCCTTGTTTTCAATCCTTTCCCGTTTTCCCCCGCCCTGGTTTTCCATAGGCGCGACGAAACGCCCCCTTGCCCAATGGTCATACCAACCCGTAATGTTGCGTCGCAGCAAATGGTGGGGATGAAAGTCCGGGCCGGCGCTGTTCGTCATCAAAACCGTCGGCATCCCGTGGCAGACTGGGGGCCGGCGCCATATTCCTGCACCGGATCCGGTCATGACCGTTCGCAACCTCGACAAGCTGTTCAAGCCCGCCTCCATCGCCCTGATCGGCGCCAGCCGCAAACCCGGCACGGTGGGGGCGGTGGTGGCCCGCAACCTGTTCCAGGCCGGCTTCGACGGGCCGGTGATGCCGGTCAACCCGACCGAGCGCGCGGTGGAAGGGGTGCTGACCTACAAGACGGTGGACAGCCTGCCGATCACGCCGGACCTGGGCGTCATCTGCACCGCCCCGGACACGGTGGCGGCGACCATCGACGCGCTGGGCAAGCGCGGGACCAAGGCCGCCATCGTCATGACCAAGGGCATGTCGGCCGACCAGACCCAGGCGATGCTGGACACCGCCAAGCCCTATCTGATGCGGGTGCTGGGGCCGAACAGCCTGGGCGCCATGGTGCCCAGCCGCGGCATGAACGCCAGCTTCGCGCCGGTGGCGCCGCGCAAGGGCGACGTGGCGCTGGTGGCGCAAAGCTCGATGGTGCTGACCTCGGTCGCCGACTGGGCGACCTCCCGCGGGATCGGCTTCTCGCATCTGGTGTCGCTGGGCGACCGCGGCGACGTCGATTTCGGCGACCTGCTGGACTATCTGGCCTCCGACGTCACCGTGCGCGCCATCCTGCTCTATATCGAGAGCATCACCCAGGCCCGCAAATTCATGTCGGCCGCCCGCTCCGCCTCGCGCCAGAAGCCGGTGATCGTCATCAAGGCCGGCCGGTCGGACGAGGCGCAGGAGGCCGCGGCCAGCCACACAGGCGCCCTGGCGGTGTCGGACGCCGTCTATGACGCGGTGTTCCGCCGGGCCGGCGTGCTGCGGGTGAACGATCTGGCCGAGCTGTTCGACGCCGCCGGCACGCTGGGCACCGGGGTGCCGATCACCGGCGACCGGCTGGCGATCCTGACCAACGGCGGCGGCATGGGGGTGATGGCCACCGACAAGCTGATCCAGGCCGGCGGCCGGCTCGCCGCCATGGCGCCCGAGACGCAGGAGGCGCTGGCCAAGGCGCTGGGTCCGCAGCCGGGTGGGGGGCAGCCGGGCGGCACCCCCTTCCGCAACCCGCTGCGCATCGGCGCCGACGCCACGCCCAAGCGCTATGCCGAGGCCCTGAACGCGCTGATGCAGGACACCGGCAACGACGCCGTGCTGGTCCTGCACTGCCCGTCCGCCCTGACCGACAGCGAGGCCATCGCCCAGGCGGTGGCGGAGACGGTGCAGGCCAACAAGGCGCGCCGCCACCCGGTGCTGACCAGCTGGATCGGCGACCAGTCGGCGGTGGAGGCGCGCAAACTGTTCGCCGACGGGCGCATCCCGACCTACAGCGGCCCGTCCGACGCGGTGCGCGCCTTCATGCATCTGGTGCGCTACCGCCGCAGCCAGCAGCTTCTGATGGAGACCCCGCCGTCGGTGGCCGAGGATTTCCAGCCCGACGAGATCACCGTGAAGAAGGTGATCTCCCGCGCCATGGCCGAGAAGCGCGAGTGGCTGAGCGAGTATGAGGCCAAGCGCGTGCTGGCCGCCTACGGCATCCCGGTGGTCGACACCCGCGTCGCCCAGACGCCGGAGGAGGCCGCCGCCGCCGCCCGCGTCATCGGCGGGCCGATCGCGCTGAAGATCCTGTCGCACGACATCACCCACAAGTCCGACGTCGGCGGCGTCGCTCTCGGCCTGACCAGCCCGGAGGACGTGAAGGCGGAGGCCGAGGCGATGCTGGCCCGTGTCGCCGAACTGGCACCGGAGGCGAAGATCGAAGGCTTCACCGTGCAGGAGATGGCCGTCCGCCCCGATGCCTACGAGCTGATCGTCGGCATGACCGAGAACGAGATGTTCGGCCCGGTCCTGCTGTTCGGCGAGGGCGGCATCGGCGTCGAGGTGGTGGAGGATTATGCGCTGGCCCTGCCGCCGCTGAACATGAAGCTGGCGGCCGAACAGATGAGCCGCACCCGCATCCACCGCCAGCTCCAGGGCTACCGCTCGCGCGCGGCGGTCGATCTCGACGCGGTGGCGCTGACGCTGAACAAGGTCAGCCAGCTGGTCGTCGATTTCCCCGAGATCGCCGAGATGGACATCAACCCGCTGCTGGCCGACGCAGAGGGCGTGACGGCGCTGGACGCCCGCATCAAGGTCGGCGTGCCGGCCCTGGCCGGGGCGGCAAGGCTGGCGATCCGCCCCTATCCGAAGTCGCTGGAAGACCGCATCACCATCAAGGACGGCCGCCAGTTCTTCGTCCGCCCGATCCTGCCGGAGGACGAGCCGCTGGTGCACCATCTGGTGGAGAACCAGACGGCGGAAGATTTGCGCCTGCGCTTCTTCGCCCCGCTGAAGCGGCTGTCGCACCAGGCGGCGGCACGGCTGACCCAGATCGACTATGACCGCGAGATGGGGCTGATCGCCGTCGGTCCCGACCCGCAGACCGGCGACACCATCATGTACGGTGTGGTGCGCATCACCGCCGACCCCGACAACCGCCGCGCCGAATATGCGGTGATGGTGCGGTCCGACATGAAGGGCCAGGGTCTGGGCTATATCATGATGAACAAGATCCTCGATTACGCCCGCTCGCGCGGCATCAAGGAGGTCTATGGCGAGGTTCTGCGCGAGAACACCAACATGCTGAACATGTGCCGCGCGCTGGGTTTCGTCCGCAAGGAGAACCTGGACGAGCCCGGCGTGGTGGAGGTCCGCATCGAACTGGGCGGCGGGCTGGCGGCGTAAGAGTTTCTATACCGGCGGTTGACTACAGGCACGGATGGGGCAATATCAGGCTTGGCGGGCAGGGGGATTCCGCCCCCCTGCCCGCCAGCCCGATGCTAGCTGAAGAGATCAAGCAAGCGCTTGACGATCTCCAACGCCAGGATCAGGAGTTGGAGGATTTCCTTCATCCTCTGTTCTCCTTGTGCGCAGCGGGGATGGCGGCCCGTCCGCCATCCCGTCCGCGCCGCCACTGTGGCGCACGCATAGGTATTGCGGAAGCGCTATCACTCGCAAAATCAGGAATTCCAGGGATTGCGGCTCGCTGTCGCAGTCTTCGCCGTCATGCCGGCCCCAGCACCACCTTCACGTCGGCGGGCGGGCCGAAGAAGGGGGCCGAGGTGATCAGCAGGCGGCAGCCGGCCGCTGCATAGGCGGCGGCGTTCACCTCGGTCACGCCGCCGGCCGGGGCCACCACCGGCGGCGGCGTCAGGTGCCTTGTCGCCTCGATCACCGCGCGGGCGGCGGCGGGCGGCAGCTTTTCCAGCTGGATCACGTCGGCACCGGCCTCTGCGAAGGCCAAGGCCTCCTCCATCGACCCGACCTCCACCACGATCTTCTTTTCCGGAGCCTTGCGGCGCAGCGCCTCGATCCAGGCCTCCGGAGGAGAGTCGCTCAGGAAGGCGCGGTGTTCGGGGAAGACCAGCAGCGTTTCCGACAGGCCCAGCCGGTGCATCACCGCCCCGCCCGCCTGCACCGCCTTGACGCTGAGATCCTTGGCACCGGGGAAATTCTTACGGGTGCAGGCGACGGTCACGCCGGGGGCGGCCTCGACGATGCGGCGGGCGCGGGTGGCGATGCCGGAGGCGTATTCGACCAGGGTCTGCGCCACCTTCCAGGCATGGTGCAGCGCCCCGGCCGGGCCGGCCGCCTCAAGGAAGAGCGTTGCGGCCTCGACGGCGGTGCCGCTGGGCTCGACGCGCAGGACCCGGCCGCCGGCCCTCTCCACCAGACGGGCCGCCTCCTCCGTCCCGGCCAGCACCATGGCGCCGCGGGCGGCGAAGCTCATGCGGGCCGGACGGGCGGCGATGCCGAGCGAGCCGGTGGTCAGGTCGCCGTAGGGAACATCCTGCGCCAGAAGCGCATCGAGGGCGGCGTCGGGCAGGATGGTCGTCATCGGCGGGATTTCCCTGTTGTAAGGTGGGTTTACAGCCAGCCGCGCCGGCGGAAATACCAGAGCGGGACCACCGCCGACAGCACCATCAGCAGGATGGCCATGGGGTAGCCGAACTCCCAGTCGAGTTCCGGCATGTGCTTGAAGTTCATGCCATAGGCGGACGCGATCAGCGTCGGCGGCATCAGCGCCACCGAGACGACCGAGAAGATCTTGATGATGGCGTTCTGTTCGATGTTGATCAGGCCCAGCGTGGCGTCGAGCAGGAAGTTCGCCTCGTGCGCCAGGAAGCCGGCATGTTCGGTCAGGGACCGCAAGTCGCGCGTCATCGTCTTCAGCGCGGTCTTCTGGTCCTTGTTCAGCCGCCCGCCGCTGACCGAGGTCATGAACACCACCAGCCGGTCGAGGCCGGCCAGACTGTCGCGCACCTTGTGGGTCAGGTCGCCGGCCCGGCCGATGCCGCGCAGCACGTCCTGCAGCTCGTCCGGCTTCTTGGCCGCCTTGCCGAAACCACCGCCGTCCAGCGAATCGTCGAAGACGCGGGCCGACAGCTCGTCGATACGGCCTCCGACCAGCTCCAGCACGTCGGCGACCCGGTCGATCACCGCGTCCAGCAGGCCGAACAGCGCGCTCTCCCCGGTCGACAGCAGTTCCGGCTGGCGGACGCAGCGGGCGGCGAAGGTGATGACCGGCAGCGGTTCGGTATAGCGCAGCGTGATCAGGTGGCGCGGGGTCAGCACGAAGGTCAGCTCGCCCTGCTCCGGATGGGGCGAGGTGGCGCGCGAGATGATGGGAGAGGTCATGTAGATCCCTTCCCCCTCGACATAGAGCTGGCTGGAGGCCTCGATCTCCTTCATCTCCTCGCGCGTCGGCAGGTCGCAGCCGGTCAGCGCGCCGACATGGGCGCGCTCCGCTTCGGTCGGACGCAGAAGGTCGATCCAGACGGCACCGCCCGGCAAAGGCTCGCCGAGGTCCAGCGGCTGGCGCACCACCCGCCCGTCTTCGGCACGGGCATGGACGGTGATCAAAGGGCAGCCTCTTCCGGCACCGGCGCACCGGCGGCGCGGCAGGCGGCGGCCAGCGTGTTCAGCATCAGGCAGGCGATGGTCATCGGGCCGACGCCGCCGGGGACCGGCGTGATGGCGCCGGCGACCTTGACCGCCTCGTCGAAGGCGACGTCGCCGACCAGACGGGTCTTGCCCGGCTCCGCCGCGGCGACACGGTTGATGCCGACATCGATCACGGTGGCGCCCGGCTTGATCCAGTCGCCGCGCACCATCTCCGGCCGGCCGACCGCCGCCACCAGGATGTCGGCGCGGCGGCATTCGCCGGCCAGATCGGCCGTGCGGGAATGGGCCAGCGTCACCGTGCAGTCGGCCTGGAGCAGCAACTGCGCCATCGGCTTGCCGACGATGTTGGAGCGGCCGAGCACCAGCGCCCGCTTGCCCTTCAGGTCGCGGCCCAGCGTGTCGCGGATCAGCAGCAGGCTGCCCAGCGGCGTGCAGGGCACGATGGCGCCCGGCTGGCCGGTGGCGAGCAGGCCGGCATTGACGACGTGGAAGCCGTCGGCGTCCTTTTCCGGGACGATGCGGGCCAGCACCTTCTGGGTGTCGATGTGCCGGGGCAGCGGCAGCTGGACCAGGATGCCATGCACGGCCGGGTCGGCGTTCAGGCGGTCGATCAGCGCCAGCAGGTCGGCTTCGGCCATGTCGGCCGGCTCGTGATGGTCGAAGCTGTTCATGCCGAGCTCGACCAGCGCCCGCTCCTTGGAGCGGACATAGACCTGGCTGGCCGCATCCTCGCCCACCAGCACGACGGCCAGACCGGGAGTGACGCCGTGGCTGGCCTTCAACGCCGCCACGCCATTCGCCACCCGCGCACGCAGGCCGGCCGCAAAGGCCTTGCCGTCGATGATCTTCGCGTCCGCCATGCTACTCTCCACCCTCGCTGCCCACATCGTCGATCAGGGGCGACAGCCGTGCCAGCAATGCCGCCGGGTCGCCCGCCACATGCAAAATCTTGTTCCGGTCGGTGGCGCCGGCCACCACGGTCAGGCTGGTCTTGGGCAGTTTCCATGCCTTCGACAACAGTTTTATGACGGCCTCGTTCGCCTTGCCGTTTTCCGGCACCGCCGTGACCGCCAGCTTCAGCACCCGTTTCCCCTCCCCCTTCGCATCGACCGTATCGGCCGTGCCGGTCACCGCGTTGCGCGACGCCTTGGGCGTCACCCGCAGCGTCACCCGCAGCCCGTCGGCCACCGCCTCGAAGGGGGAGGAGGACGCCATGGTCAGAAGCGCGGCCAGTATTGGGCCATCAGGTTCTGGATGAAGGAGATCGCCAGCAGCACGACGATGGGCGACAGGTCCAGCCCGCCCAGGTTGGGCAGGACGCGGCGGATCGGGCGCAGCACCGGCTCGGTGATGCGGTAAAGGAAATCGCCGATCAGGTAGACCGCGCGGTTGCGCGTGTTCACGATGTTGAACGCCACCAGCCAGCTGAGGATCGCCGACAGGATCAGGACCCAGAAGAACAGGTCGAGGATGGTGTTGATGAGCAAATACAGCGCGATCATGCCGGGCCAGCTCCAGGGCGGTTTTGCGACGGCCGCGCGCAGAGGGTTGCGCAGCGGGCGCCAGCCTTTTCCGGGCACCCTAAGCATAAGCGGCGAGACCTGTCCAGTACGGCGGCCCGCCGATCGGCCGGGCGGCCTGCGGCGGATCGGCCGTCCTATGCCCCGCCCGGCGCCCCCTCCCACGTCATCGCATGCACACGTCATTTTTTCTGAATCAAGCGCTTGACAGCACCCCCCGCGATGGACAATATCCGCGCCACGCCGGGGCGACGAAGACGCAACGGTGTGAGTGTGGGGCCGTAGCTCAGCTGGGAGAGCGACGCGTTCGCAATGCGTAGGTCGGGAGTTCGATCCTCCTCGGCTCCACCATTTTCCCCTTCCCTGGAAGGGTGAAACAAGTCGATGGAAGGTCAGCGGGCGTTGCCGGGAACGGCATCTGGCCCGCTTTTTCGTTTTGGGCCTCGCGCAGCCGGCAGACATTGCCGGCGGACGCGATGGCCCGCCGGCAATATCGCTTACCTGCCGGACAGGAAGGTGATGCCCGGCTTTGTCAGTTCCTCGGTTGCCTGTAAAATCCAAATTGAAGGCAACCGGGCTGGATAGGCATGTGCAGGCCCCTGTGCGTCTCCGGCGGTTCCGCCCCATCGCTACTCGAAAAAATCCTCATCCACCCTCTTGATATGCATGGTCTCCTCGATCCGGCAGCCGACCTCGTGGCGAATCATCAGCTTGGCCAGTTGGATGCCATCGATCAGCACGATTCGGGTTCCGAGCCGGTCGGCGGTCTCCCGAGCCGACGTGGTGAAGGCGGAGGTGGTGACGAACAGTCCCTTGGTTGCCTTGAACAGGTTCAGGCTGCCGAAGAAGTCGCGAATCGCCCCGGCTCCGACCGTGTTGCCGTCAGCGTACCTCTTGGCTTGGACATAGACCCGATCCAATCCAAGAGGATCCTGGTCGATAACGCCATCCACGCCGTCATCACCCGACTTACCGACCAAAGCCTTGTCGAGTTCCGTCACCGACCCACCATAGCCCATGGTGATCAGCAGGTGGACCACAGTCTTCTCAAAGAAGGCTGGCGTGCCGGATCGCACCCGCTGGAGGATCTCCTCCGCCAGCGACGCCTCGATCCGCAGATGGGCCTGCCGCATCATCTCATCGGGAGTCAGCGGACTCTCGGTGACCGGCAGCACGGCCTCGGCAACGCCCACAGCCTCGGCCATCTCGGCCTCACCATCGCGGAAGCCTTTGAAGCTCGGAAATTGTTCAAGAAAACGAATGGTGATCCGATCCGGCGGCGCATTCAACACATCCCGCCCCGCCGGTGTAATGCGGAAATGAGCCCGTCGCGTCAACTCCACGAGCCCGGCCTTGCTGAGATAGCTCTTCGCCCAATGGACCCGGTTGGCGAAGGTCGTTTGCCGTCCGGAAGGCAGAAGATGTGCCCGCTCCTCCTCCGTCAGCGTGAATGTGTCCGCAAGCCGGTCCACCACATCGCCGATGCGGATCTCGCCGCCGTCGGCAGCGGTCTTCAACACAGGCAGCATCAGGGTTTGAAAATCGGGAATAGCCATCACAATTCCGGAACCGCTTCAAAATTGCATAACGATCAGGTCAAATTACCAGATCGTGTGCGCTCTGTCCGAAGCAATCCCTGATGTAGGCGTAGTCACCCGTTCTCCGCCAGCACCGTCCCGGCAAGGTAGAGCGAGCCGCAGATCAGCACGCGCGCCGGGCTTTGCCGGTTGGCCACCAGATCGGCCAGGGCGGCGTCCACCCCGTCGGCGGCGGCGTGGTCGCGGATGCCGCAGAGATTGGCGGTCTCGCAGGATTCCTCGGCGGTGAAGCTGGCTTCCTCGCCGGGGATCGCCACCGCGCGCAGGGAATGGGTGAAGGGGGCAAGCGGCCCCAGGAACTCGAACGGATCCTTGCTGGACAGCATGCCGTAGATCAGCAGAAGCGGCAGAGAAGAGCCGCCATCCGATCCCTCATCCGGTTGCCCGCGCGACCAGTCGACCGCCTGCCGGGCCAGGACCTCGCCCGCCGAATCGTTGTGGCCGCCGTCCAGCCACAGCTCCCACCCCGCGGGCAGGCTCTCGGCCAGCGGGCCGCGGGTCAGCCGTTGCAGGCGGGCCGGCCATTCGACGGTGGCGAGGCCGCGGCGCACCGCCTCGTCGTCCACCGCCAGCGGCAGATGGTCGAGGCAGGCGATGGCGACGCCGGCATTGGTGATCTGGTGGGCGCCGGCCAGTCCGGGCATCGGCAGGTCGAGCCGCCGCTTGGCGCTCTCGAAACGGAAGCCGTCCGGACGCTCTTCCACCGACCAGTTCTGGATCGGCGCGGCGATGGCGTTGGCGCGCAGGTTCAGTGCCTTCAGCGCGTCGGCCTCCGGCTGCGGCGCCAGGACCACCGGGATGCCGGGCTTGAAGATGCCGGCCTTCTCGCTGGCGATCTCCAGCAGCGAGTCGCCCAGGAACTGGCGGTGGTCGTAGGAGATGCGGGTGATCGCCGTCACCGCCGGCCTGTCCACCACATTGGTGGCGTCCAGCCGGCCGCCCAGGCCGGTTTCCAGCAGAACCACGTCGGCCGGCACGCGGGAGAAGGCGAGGAAGGCGGCGACCGTCGTCACCTCGAAGAAGGTGATCGGGTTGCCGGCATTGGCGACCTCGCATTCCTCCAGCAGGGCGGCCAGATGATCGTCGTCGATCAGGCGCCCCCCCTGAGGCCCGCCCAGGCGGATGCGCTCGTGGAAACGGACCAGATGCGGCGAGGTGTAGACATGGACGCGATGGCCCGCCGACTCCAACATCGCGCGCAGGAAGGCGACCGTCGATCCCTTGCCGTTGGTGCCGGCGACATGGACCACCGGCGGCAGCTTCCGCTCCGGATGGTCCAGCGCCGCCAGCAGACGGTGCACCCGGTCCAGCGACAGGTCGATGACCTTGGGGTGAAGCCCCTTCAACCGATCCAGCACCGGGTCGGAACGGGTCGCCGACAGCCTTGTGGGCGGGTTGGCCAGCGGGGTCGGGGCGTCGCTCATGATCGTCTCTGGTCGGGTGTCGCGGGGGTGCTGCCGCTGGGGTGTGGCCGGTCAGTCGCCGGCCTGGACCGGCTCCGCCGTGGAGGCCGGCTGGGCAGCGGTCGCCTGGGTGGCAGGCGGCAGGCCCGGCAGCGCCGTGCCCGGCTGGGGCACCGCCCCCTGGGGCAGCTGGGCCGGCTCGCCGTCAACGCCTTGGGCGGCGCCCTGGGCGGCGGTCAGGTCGAGATCCTCAACGACCGCGTCGATGCGCGGGGTCATCAGCAGGCCGATGGTGCGGACCAGCGTCGGGCGCAGGTCGCGGCGGTGGACGACCATGTCGACCATGCCGTGCTCCAGCAGGTATTCGGAACGCTGGAAGCCTTCCGGCAGGGTCTCGCGGATCGTGCTCTCGATCACGCGGGCGCCGGCGAAGCCGATCTGCGCGCCCTTCTCGGCGATGTGGATGTCGCCCAGCATGGCGAAGCTGGCGGTGACGCCGCCGGTGGTCGGGTCGGTCAGCACCACGATGTAGGGCAGGCCGGCTTCCTTGACCATCTCCACCGCGATGGTGGTGCGCGGCATCTGCATCAGCGACAGGATGCCTTCCTGCATGCGGGCGCCGCCCGATGCCGGAACGACGATCAGCGGGGCGTTCTTCGCCACCGCCAGACGGGCGGCGGTCAGCAGCCCTTCGCCGACGGCGATGCCCATCGACCCGCCCATGAAGCCGAAGTCGAAGGCGGCGACCACGGCGGCATGGCCGCCGATGCGGCCCTCGCCGACGACGATGGCGTCGGTGCGGCCCGTCTTGGTCTGGGCTTCCTTCAGGCGGTCGGTGTAGCGCTTCTGATCGCGGAATTTCAGCGGGTCGGCGACCGACTTCGGCAGCTCGACACCCTCATAGGCGCCGTCGTCGAACATCGTCTCCAGCCGCTTGACCGGGCCGAGCCGCATGTGGAAGCCGCAATGCTGGCAGACGTGCAGGTTCTCTTCCAGCTCGCGGTGGAACAGCATCGACTCGCAGCTCGGGCATTTGTGCCAGAGGTTGTCGGGCACTTCCTTGCGGGCATAGAGCGCGCGGATCTTGGGACGGACGTAGTTGGTAAGCCAGTTCATGGAACGCCTTTCAACGACATGGCGGTACGCCGAAGCCCGGCGGCGGCCGGACATCGGGTCCGTGCCGCACCGGGCTCTTCAGCCGGTCGTCGCCATGAGCGATCGTGTTGCAGGTGTCGTAAAGCGGTTTGCCGTCGTTGTAAACCGTCCGTCCCTCAGCCCCGCGCCGCGCGCACGCCCTTGGCCAGTTCGCCGACGAAGCCCAGAACGTCCTCGACCGTGCCCGGCCTGACGGCGCCGGACGCGTCGAGCCCGTCGGCCAGACGGGTGACGATGGCGGAGCCGACCACGGCGGCGTCGGCGACGCGGGCGACCTCGGCGGCCTGGTCCGGCGTCTTGATGCCGAAGCCGACGGCGACCGGCAGGTCGGTGTGGCGCTTCAGCCGGGCGACCGCCGCGTCGATGGCGGTGTTGGACGCGCTGGCGGTGCCGGTGATGCCGGCGATCGACACGTAATAGACGAAGCCCGAGGTGTTGCGCATCACGGCGGGCATGCGCGCCTCGTCGGTGGTCGGCGTCGTCAGGCGGACGAAGCTGACGCCGGCCTTCACCGCCGGCAGGCACAGCTCCTCGTCCTCTTCCGGCGGCAGGTCGACGACGATCAGGCCATCGACCCCGGCCTCGCGCGCGGCGGCCAGGAAGGGCTCCACCCCATAGGCCTCGATCGGGTTGAAATAGCCCATCAGGATGATCGGGGTGTCGGCATCCAGCTTGCGGAAGCCGCGCACCATCTCCAGCGTCCTGCGCACCGTCATCCCGGCCTTCAACGCGCGCAGCGAGGAGGCCTGGATCGCCGGGCCGTCGGCCATCGGGTCGGTGAAGGGCATGCCCAGCTCGATCAGGTCGGCACCGGCGGCCGGCAGGCCGTTCAGCACCGCCTGCGACACGGCGGGATCGGGATCGCCGGCGGTGATGAAGGTGACCAGACCGGCACGGCCTTCCGCCTTCAGCGCGGCAAAACGGCGGGCGATGCGGCCATCGGCCAAAATGTCGGCGCTCACAGTTCCACTCCCAGATGCTTGGCGACGGAGAAGATGTCCTTGTCGCCGCGGCCCGACAGGCACAGCACCATCAGGTGGTCCTTGGGCAGTTTCGGTGCGCGCTTGATCACCTCGGCCAGGCCGTGGGCGGATTCCAGCGCCGGGATGATGCCCTCGGTGCGGGCGCAGAGCTGGAAGGCGTCCAGCGCCTCCTGGTCGGTGGCATAGGCGTATTCGACGCGGCCCACATCATGCAGCCAGCTGTGCTCCGGCCCGATGCCGGGATAGTCGAGGCCGGCGGAGATCGAGTGGCCTTCGAGGATCTGGCCGTCCTCGTCCTGCAGCAGGTAGGTGCGGTTGCCGTGCAGCACGCCGGGACGCCCGCCGTTGATCGAGGCGGCATGGTCGAGCGGCCCCTTCTCGATGCCGCGGCCGGCGGCCTCGACACCGATCATCTGGACCGAGGGATCGTCGAGGAAGGGATGGAACAGGCCGATGGCGTTCGACCCGCCGCCGACGCAGGCGACCAGGCTGTCGGGCAGCCGGCCTTCCTGCTCCTGCATCTGGGTGCGCACCTCGTCGCCGATCACCGACTGGAAATCGCGGACCATGGCGGGATAGGGATGCGGGCCGGCGGCGGTGCCGATGATGTAGAAGGTGTCGGAGACGTTGGTGACCCAGTCGCGCAGCGCCTCGTTCATCGCGTCCTTCAGCGTGCCGCTGCCCGACGTCACCGGGCGGACCTCGGCGCCGAGCAGCTTCATGCGGAAGACGTTGGGCTGCTGGCGGGCGATGTCGGTCTCGCCCATGTAGATGACGCAGGGCATGTCGTAGAGCGCGCAGACCGTCGCGGTCGCCACGCCATGCTGGCCGGCCCCCGTCTCGGCGATGATGCGGGTCTTGCCCATGCGGCGGGCCAGCAGGATCTGGCCGATGCAGTTGTTGATCTTGTGCGCGCCGGTGTGGTTCAGCTCCTCGCGCTTGAAGTAGATCTTGGCGCCGCCCAGCCGCTCGGTCAGGCGTTCCGCGTAATAGAGCGGGTTGGGCCGGCCGACATACTGCTTCAGCTGCTGGCGCATCTCCCCTTCGAAGGCGGGATCGGCGCGCGCCTCGCGATAGGCCTTCTCGACCTCCAGGACCAGGGGCATCAGCGTCTCGGCGACGAAGCGGCCGCCAAAGATTCCGAAATGCCCGCGCTCGTCGGGACCGGAGCGGTAGGTGTTCAGTTTGGTCATCGTCTGCGGCACTGCCTGAAGTCGAAGGGAAGCTGTTTGTCAGGTGGGCGGCATCGGGTCCGGACACCGGCCAAGCGCGACACCATACCGGCGGGACGCGCCGATTTGAAGCGCCGGACGGCGGGACTCCGTGAATACCACCCGTCCGCATACATGGAGCGGGGCTTTGCAGCGGCAAGGCCGCGCCCTATACACTGGCACCTTCTTCATTGCGGAGCATGCGTGCGATGACTGAGCGGACGCCGCCGTCGCTTCTCCCCACGGACGGTCAGCCGGCGCCATGCCGGATTCTGGTGGTGGAGGACAGTCCGCTGAACCAGATGCTGGTCACCGCCATCCTGGCGCAGGCCGGGCACCGCGCCGACACCGCCGGCAACGGGCTGGAGGCGGTGATGGCGGCGCAGGCCGGCGGCTACGACCTGATCCTGATGGACCTGTCGATGCCGGAGATGGACGGGCTGACCGCCACCCGCCTGCTGCGCGATCTGCCGGGGCCGGCCGGCCGGGTGCCGGTGGTGGCCATGACCGCCGACACCGACGAGGCCGACCGCGTCCGCTGCCAGCACGCCGGCATGAACGACCATGTCGCCAAGCCGGTCGACCGGGCACAGCTGCTGGAGACGGTGGAGAAATGGCTGCGGGCCTCGGAATGGCGGGCCTCGGCGTCGCCGGACATGTCGTCCGGCTTCGGCATCTGCGCGTCGGCCGCGCCGGCAGCGGCGGGGGAGGTGCTGGACCGCGAGGTGCTGGCCCAGCTGGCGCAGGATCTGGATGCGGAGTTGCTGACCGACGTGCTGCGGCAGTTCGTGGAGGAGACCCGCGAACGGGTGGCGCGCATCGCCGGGGAGACCGACCGCACCGTCCTGACGCGCGAGGCGCACACGCTGAAAAGCACCGCCGGAACCTTCGGCGCCAGCATCCTGTGCAGCGCCGCCCGCGCGCTGGAGATGGCGTGCCGGGCATCCCCGGCGGAGCGGGAAGGAGCCGGAAAAGCGGATGGGGCCGGGCCGGCGGACGGGTCGGCGGACACGGTGGAAAGGCTGCGCGGCGAGATTCCCCGGCTGGCCGGGGATGCCATCGCGGCCTACCGCGCCGCCGGGTATCCGGTCTGACTGTATCCGGTCCGACTTTAGCGCGGGCCCGTCACTCGACGACGCTGATGTTCACGGCGGAGTCCTTGCCGTTGTCGCCGCGGGCGACCTCGAACTGGACACGCTGGCCCTCCGACAGGGCATGCAGGCCGGAGCGCTGAACCG
Organism: Azospirillum palustre; assembly: GCF_002573965.1. Classification (NCBI taxonomy): domain Bacteria; kingdom Pseudomonadati; phylum Pseudomonadota; class Alphaproteobacteria; order Rhodospirillales; family Azospirillaceae; genus Azospirillum; species Azospirillum palustre. The sequence continues at coordinate 2,497,839 of NZ_PDKW01000043.1, forward strand.
CGGTGATGTGCACGAACACGTCCTTCGAACCGGCCTCCGGCGCGATGAAGCCGTAACCCTTGCTGGTGTTGAACCATTTTACGGTACCGTTGGTCATGGGCCTCCCCCTTGGTCACTGCGAGACAAGTCTTTGGCAAAACGGCTGGGTCCAAGATCGCCGGCATCGGCCGCGCCGTGAGGCCTGCCGGGCAAGCGGAACCAAGACATTGTGCGGGGAGGCTAGCCGCATGCTGTGGTTGCGGGCAATTCCATCTCACGGCATAGGACTAACGACGGCCAAGTCCGGAGTGGAATTACGACCAAGGCGACGGAGCTTTGTCGAAGGGTATTAGCCCGTTTCTTGGCGGATTCCGGGCGTGAGGCGGATTTTCTTGCCGAAATAAAGGGTTAGATCGAAGCAGGTCTGACGCGTCGATCCGGTCGCCGGACGTGGCTACAGCTTCCCCTCGGCCTGCCAGGCCAGACGCTTGCGGTAGATCGTGGAGGCGCTGATCTGCAACAGGGCGGCGGCGCGCGGAATGTTGCCGTCACAGGCCGCGATGGCGTCCTCGATGGCATCCTTCTCGACCTCCCACAGCGGCTTGATGGCGTCGGGGGAGAGCGGGACATGGGGCCGCGGGCCGGCGCCGGCACCGGTGGGCGCGGCGGCGGCCAGGATTTGCAACGGCTGCGGCGTGCCGAGAGGCGACGGCAGCATCTCGGGCGTCACGGTGTCGCCGTCATGCAGGACCGCGACGATGCGCACGACATTCTGCAATTGGCGGACGTTGCCCGGCCAGTGGTAGTGGCGCAGCGCATGTTCGGTCTGGGGCGAGAAGCGGGTGAAGCCCTTCTTCTCCTCCTTGGCGAACTCGGCCAGATAGTGGCGGGCGATCTCCAGCACGTCGTCCTCGCGCTCGCGCAGCGGCGGCAGATGGATGGGGATGACGTGCAGGCGGTAATAGAGATCCTCGCGGAACCGCCCCTCCTCCACCTCGCGCAGGGGATCGCGGTTGGTGGCGCAGACGATGCGCAGGTCGACCTTCTCCAGCTTCGACCCGCCGACGGGGGTGAAGGTGCCGGTCTGGATGAAGCGCAGCAGCTTGGTCTGGAGGTCGGGCGCCAGCTCGCAGATCTCGTCCAGGAACAGGGTGCCGCCGTCGGCGCGCCCCGCCGCACCCTCGCGGTCGGACACCGCCCCGGTGAAGCTGCCCTTCACATGGCCGAAGATCTCGCTTTCCATGAGATCCTTCGGGATGGCGCCGCAGTTGATGGCGATGAAGGGCTTCGAGGCCCGTTGGCTCTGGCGGTGGATCGCCTCGGCGCAGACCTCCTTGCCGGTGCCGGACTCGCCGGTGATGAAGACGGTGGCGCGCGAGGAGGCGGCGCTGTCGACGATGCGGTAGACCGCCTGCATCGCCAGCGACGAGCCGATGAAGCCGTGGTAGCGGGCGCGGTTCAGATCCTTCTCGAAGGTGTCGACCAGCTGGGCCAGCCGCAGCCGCTCCATCGCGTTGCGGACCGTCACCACCAGCCGGTCGGCGGAGAAGGGCTTCACCAGGAAATCGTAGGCGCCGTAGCGCATCGCCTCCACCGCCGCCTTCACCGAGCCGTGGGCGGTGATGACGATGACGGCGCAGGGCAGCGCCTGGGCGTCGATGCGTTTCAGCACCTCCATCCCGTTCATGTCCGGCAGCTGCAGATCCAGCAGAACCACCATCGGCGCGCCGTCGTTCAGCTGCGCCAGCGCGTCGGCCCCGGTTTCCACCGAGATGACGGCGTGGGATTCCTTTTTCAGGTATTCCGCGTAGACACGGGCCAGCGAGGGCGTGTCTTCGATCAGCAGGACGGGGATGGAACCTGGCGGCATGCTGTGTGCGACACGCGAAGGTAGGGACGGGACAGCTCCTATTGTCTAACAGATAATTCTGAAAATCCCACCCCCACGCGCATGGGTGCGGCCACGAACGGATCGAAATCTCCGCCGGACCGAATCTGTCGCGGCCCGGCCGCTTGCCGGGGGCGGCGCGATGAACTATCAGCAGCGGTCATGAGGCGTCGGGACGACAGCGTCTGAAAGAGGGGGGTTCGCATGGCCGATCACGCCATTCTGGCCGGCAAGCGCGTTCTGCTGGTCATCGCCGGCGGCATCGCCGCCTATAAGAGCCTGGATCTGATCCGCCGCCTGCGCGAGCGCGGCGTGACGGTGCGGGCGGTGCTGACCGAGGCCGGCGCCCGCTTCGTCACCCCGTTGTCGGTACAGGCGCTGACCGAGGATACCGTCTACCGCGACCTGTGGTCGCTGACCGACGAATCGGAGATGGGCCACATCCGCCTGTCGCGCGAGGCCGACCTGCTGGTGGTGGCGCCGGCCACCGCCAACCTGCTGGCGCGGATGGCCGCCGGCATGGCCGACGATCTGGCCGCCACCGTGCTGCTCGCCACCGACAAGCCGGTGCTGGTCGCCCCCGCCATGAATGTGCGCATGTGGCAGCATGCCGCGACCCAGGCCAACATGGCGCTGCTGGAAAGCCGCGGCGTGCGGCGCATCGGCCCCAACGAGGGCGTGATGGCCTGCAACGAATTCGGTCCGGGCCGCATGGCCGAGCCGATGGAGATCGTCGACGCCATCGCCGGACTCTTCGCGCAGGACGCCCATCGGCCCCTGGCCGGACGCCGCGCCATCGTCACCAGCGGCCCGACCCACGAGCCGATCGACCCGGTGCGCTACATCGCCAACCGCTCGTCGGGCAGGCAGGGCCACGCCATCGCCGCGGCGCTGGCAACGCTGGGAGCCGAGGTGACGCTGGTCAGCGGCCCGACCCGCCTGCCCGACCCGGCCGGTTGCAGCGTCGTCCATATCGAGACGGCGCGCGAGATGCTGGCGGCCTGCGAGGCGGCCTTGCCGGCCGACATCGCCGTCTGCGCCGCCGCGGTGGCGGACTGGCGCGTCGACGGTGCCGGCGACCGCAAGCTGAAGAAGGACGCCGGCGGCCCGCCGGCCCTGGCGCTGACCGAGAACCCCGACATCCTCGCCACCCTGTCCCGCCCCGGCGACCGCCGCCCGGCCCTGGTCGTCGGCTTCGCGGCGGAGACCGGCGACGTGCTGGCCTATGCCACCGCCAAGCGCGCCCGCAAGGGCTGCGACTGGATCGTCGCCAACGACGTCTCCCCCGGCACCGGCACCTTCGGCGGTAGTGACAACACCGTCCACCTGATCCGCGCCGACGGGGTCGAGTCCTGGCCCACCATGGCCAAGGATGCCGTCGCCGCCCGGCTGGCCGAGGCGGTGGCGAAGCACTTCACCGGGACTTTGACGGCGAAGTAGCGTCTACCCGGCGCCCGTCCCGCCATCCGAACACGAGGAACCGTTCCATGTCTTCCCCCCTGTCGCCCACCGTCGCCTTCCTCCGCCTGCCCGGCAACGACGACCTGCCGCTGCCCGCTTACGCGACCGATGGCGCCGCCGGCTTCGACCTGCGCGCCGCGGTGCCGGCGGACGCCTCGGTCACGCTTGAACCCGGCAAGCGGGTGCTGGTGCCGGCCGGCTTCGCCGTCGGGCTGCCGGCGGGGTGGGAGATGCAGATCAGGCCGCGCTCCGGGCTGGCGGTGAAGAACGGCGTCACCGTGCTGAACACGCCGGGCACCGTCGATTGCGACTATCGCGGGCCGGTCGGCGTCTGCCTGATCAATCTGGGCGAGGAGTCCTTCACCATCGCCCGCGGCGACCGCATCGCCCAGGCGGTGATCGCCCGGGCGCCCCAGGCGGTGCTGGTCGAGGTCGCCTCGCTGGACGAGACCGCGCGCGGCGCCGGCGGCTTCGGGTCCACCGGCGTGGCCTGAACCGACTGGAAACACACCCCTGACTTCGCCCCACCCCTCCCCCGCTTTCTATGGCATGATCGCCAGGCCGATGGGGGTAGGTCGGCAGCGGGCGAGGGGGTGGGCATGCGGGGTCCCCGGCTGAACCTGGGGCGGAGCCTGAGGCTCAATCTGGGGCGGAGCGTGGCGTTCCGCATCCTGGCGGGGTTGACGGTCATCGGCGGGCTGGCCGCGGCGACCAGCGTCGTCGCCGTCTCGCTGTTCTCCCGCTTCCACCAGGGTTACGAACAGATCGCCACCGCCAAGGTGCCGGGGCTGGTCGCCGCCGCCCAGCTGGTGCAGCAGAGCGGCGCCGTCGCCGCCATCGCCCCCGCCCTGGTCGCCGCCCAGGACCAGACCGCGCGCGAGGCGGTGATGGCGCGGATGGGCGACCAGATCGTCCGGCTGGAACAGCTGATGGCCCGGCTGATCGCCCATGGCGGCGCCGTGCGCTTCTCCGATCAGGCCGGCAACAGCAGGGCCGGCAACAGCAGGGCCGAAAGCAGCCGTGCCGATCTGGGCGAGCTGGACCGCCGCAAGAACGAGCTGGTCGGCACGCTGCTGACCCTGAACGCCCAGGTCCGGCAGCAGCTGGCCCTGACCGCCGAGACCAGCGCCCGCGCCCAGGCGCTGGCCACCCTGACCGGCCGGCTGGGCGCCGCAGAGTCGCAGGAGGCCGAAGGCCCCTGGCAAATGGAGCTGCGCGCCGGTCTGCCCGACGCCGAGGCGGCGGAGCGCGGCCGTGCGGCGCTGGAGCGCTGGCGCCGCGAGCTGACCGGCGCGGCGACCACGCTGCTGGCGGCGCTGCGCGCCGACCGCGACGCCCAGCTCGACCGTCTCCAGGCCGACACCCGCACCGCGCTGGACAATGCCGCGGAGGCGCTGGCCCTGCTGCCGGCCGAACAGGCCGCCCGGCTGGAGCCGTTGCAGCGCGAGCTGGTGGAGCAGGCGTTCGGCCGCTCGCCCCTGTTCTCCCTGCGCGAGGCGGAGCTGTCGCTGCACCGGTCGATCAAGCGGTCGGCCGCGCGCAACCAGGCGGTCTCCGACCAGCTGGTCGGCATCGTGTCCGACTATTTCCTGGCGGTGGAGCAGGATGTCGCCCATCGGTCCGGCGAGTTCGAGCGGGTGATCCGCGACGGCGAGCGGGCGGTGATCGCCATGGCCGTGCTGTCGATCCTGGGTGCCGCCGCCATCTTCGCCTACATCCACCGCAATGTGGTGGCGCGGCTGCGCCGCCTGCGCAGCGCCATGCAGGCGGTGGAGACGGCCGGGCCGGCCGGAATGCCGGGTCTGGCACCGGGTCCGGCACCGGGCTCGATGCCCGATCCGCTGTCCCATCTGGACCTGCCCGCCTCCACCCCGTCCGGCAGCCGGGACGAGATCGGCGAGATGGCGCGGGCGCTGTCCTATTTCGTCACCACCATCCGCGCCCGGGAAAGCGCGCTGGCCGACGGCGAGCGCCGGCTGCGCACCATCCTGGAACAGAGCCCGGTCGGCGTCTCGATCGGCCGCGCCGACGGCACCGTCGCCTTCGCCAACGCCCGCGCCGCCGAACTGGCCGGCCGGCCGCTGGAGGATTTCGTCGGCAGCCGCCACGCGCTGGCCCTGCCCGGCGCCAGCATCAGCCGGGGCGGCACCGGCCAGGACTGGGAGGCGGAGAGCGGCGGCGTGCTGGTGCGCGATGCCGAGGTGGCGGTCGACCGCCCTGACGGCAGCCGGGTCTGGGCCCTGCAGACGCTCCAGCGCACCAGCTTCGAGGGCGAGCCGGCGGTGCTGGCCTGGAGCTACGACATCACCGCGCGCAAGCAGGCGGAGGAGGCGCTGCGCAGCGCCAAGGAGCAGGCGGAGATCGCCGCCCGGTCCAAGGCCGAATTCCTGGCGACGATGAGCCACGAGATCCGCACGCCGATGAACGGCGTCCTGGGCATGCTGGAGCTGATGGCCCTGACCCCGCTGGACGAGGAGCAGCGCACGCTGGTCTCGACCATGCGCGACAGCGGTGCGGCCTTGCTGCGGATCATCGACGACATCCTGGATTTGTCGAAGATCGAGGCGGGCAAGCTGGAGCTGGAGGAGCTGGAGCTGCGCCCGGCCGATCTGGTGGAGGGGGTGTCCGACCTGCTGGCGCCCCAGGCCCACCAGAAGGGGCTGGCGCTGATCTGCGCCATCGACCGGTCGGTGCCGGAGCGGCTGCGCGGCGATTCCGGCCGGCTGCGCCAGATCCTGTTCAACCTGACCGGCAACGCCATCAAGTTCACCGACCGCGGCCGGGTGGTGCTGCGCGTCGGCACCGTCACCGCCAACCCGGCCCGGCCGGACCATGTCCGCCTGCATGTGGCGGTGGAGGACACCGGGATCGGCATCGGGCCGGAGGGGCAGGCCCGGCTGTTCCAGCCCTTCAGCCAGGCCGACAGCTCCACCACCCGCCGGTTCGGCGGCACCGGGCTGGGGCTGGCGATCTGCACCCGGCTGATCGAGCGGATGGGCGGGCGGATCGGCGTCACTTCGGTGCCGGGCAGCGGATCCACCTTCTGGTTCACGGTGGAGCTGCCGCGTGCGCCGGACTCCCTGCCGGCGCCATCCTCCACACCGCTGGACGGCCTGACGGTCCTCGTCGCCGACGAGGACGAGGTGCAGCGCGCGGTGCTGGCCTGCTATCTGGAGCAGGGCGGGGCGACGGTGACGGTCTCCTCCTCGGTGGCCGACGCGGCATCGAAGCTGGGGCGGGGCGGCTTCGGGCTGCTGGTGACGACGACGGCGCTGGCCGGCCGGCTGGAGCCGCTGGCCGGCGCCTGCGCTCCGGGATTGCCGCGGCTCCTGCTGGGCGACGGACGGACAACGGGCAGTGGGGCGGCAGGCGGCGGGGCGGTCGCCTCTCCCCACACCGTTTCAGGATCGGCGGCCGGGCTGGTGCAGCCGGTCCACCGCGCCGCCCTGATCCGCGCCGCGGCCACGCTGACCGGCCGCACGGCGCCGGATGCCGCCGGCGCGGAGCCGGTCGGCCAGCCGCCGGCACGCAATGCCGTTTCCGGTGCCGCGGCGCCCGGACCGGCGGACCTGGCCCGCCACGGTCCCATCCTGGTGGCGGAGGACCATCCGACCAACCAGCAGGTCGTGCTGCGCCAGCTGCGCCGTCTGGGCTATGCCGCGGAGCTGGCGGCCGACGGCGAGCAGGCGCTGGCGGCCTGGCGCATCGGCCGGCACCGGCTGATCGTCACCGACTGCCATATGCCGGTGATGGACGGCTATGAGCTGGCCCGCCGCATCCGGGCGGAGGAACGGGACGGGCGGCGGCGCACCTCCATCGTCGCCATGACCGCCAATGCCCTGTCCGGCGAGATGGAGCGCTGTCTGGCCGCCGGGATGGACGACTACCTCGCCAAGCCGGTGACGCTCGCGCAGCTGTCCCAGGTGCTGGGCCGCTGGCTGGAGGCCCGCCCCCTGCCGGCGGAGGCGCCGGCGGAAACACCGGCGGACTCGCCTGCACCGGCTCCGGCCGCCGCGGAGGAGGCGCTTCCGGTTCTCGACCTCGACCATGTGCGCGAAACCTTCGGCTGCACGGCGGATAACGGCCTGGATGACGGCACGCTCGACATGATGGACTTCTTCATCGAGACGACGCGCCCGACGCTGGAGCGGGTGCGCCACGCGCTCGACGCCGGCGACCGCGAGGAGGCGCGGGCCGCCGCCCATTCGGCCGCCGGAGCGGCGCGGACCGCCGGGGCGAAGGCGCTGGCCGCCGCCTGCACGGCGCTCGAACGCGCCGTCGTCGAGGGGCGCGAAACCGACGCGGCCCGCCACGCCCAGGCGATGGCCGCGGCCTTTCCCGAGGTCGAAAAGGCGATTGGCGCCCTGCGCCACACGAAAGAGACGGTGCCCAGCCCGGAAGAGAGCATGGCGTGACCGGACGTGTCGGAGCGAAATCTACCTGGGCGGGAACGGCAATCCGAAAAGACGCAAGGTCGGCGGGTGTCGCTTGTCGGTGGGAAAGGGCTGAACTACTCTGCGCATCTTGACTCATTTTGACAGATTCAGCCGGGCAGTCACCAAGCGCCGGCAGTCCCGGGGGTGAAAAGCGTGGTCGGTCTCGCTGGCTTCTTTTGGAACAAGGAACCCCGGCGCCAAGCCGATCACGTCGCCACAGACCGTGACCGCTGGCGGGCGATGCTGGCCGCAGCCCCGCAGCCCTGGTGCGCCTGGACCGACCGGGGCGAATGCCTTCTGTCCGACGAGGCGGCGGCCCTGCTGGGCATTTCCGATTGCGCCCCGCACAACGCCGATACGCCCAACTCCAATACGCTGAGCGCCGATGTTCTGGCTGCCCTGAAGGCCCCCGACCTCGGCCCCGCCCTGGCCCGGCTGCGCCGCGACGGCGAGCCCTTCCGCTGCGAGGCGGCGGCCCCCGGCGGGCGGCGGCTGGTGCTGACCGGCCGGCGCGGACGGGCCGGCGACACCCACTGCGACGTGGTGTGGATCGAGGACGTGACCGTCGCCAGCGATGCCGCCAAGGATGCCACCCAGCGCCAGGAACAGGCGGCCGGGGCGGCGCGCTCCCGCCTTGCCGATTTGCAGGCGATGGCCGACGCGCTGCCGCTGCCGGTGTGGATGCGCGACCGCTCGCTGCGGCTGTCCTGGTGCAACCTCGCCTATGCCCGCGCCGTCGACAGCGATCCCGACACGGTGGTGGCGGAGGGGCGGGAACTGACCGCCACCGGCCGGGCGCTGGCCGAACGGGCGCGCAGCGGCGGCTTCGCCCAGTCGGACCGCGCGCCCGTCGTGATCGGCACCGAGCGCCGCCTGCTGGAGGTGACGGAAGCGCCGCTGCCGCTGACCGACGGCGGCGGCACGCTGGCGGTAGGCTACGCCCTCGACCTCACCCCGCTGGAGGAGCTGCGCGGCGAGCTGGACCGCCATCTGACCGCCCATGCCGAGGTGCTGGAACGGCTGGGCACCGCCATCGCCATCTTCGGCCCCGACACCCGGCTGACCTTCTTCAACCAGGCCTATGCCCGGCTGTGGGATCTGGACGAGGCGTGGCTGCGCGGCGAGCCGACCAACGCCGAGCTGCTGGAGGAGCTGCGCGCCCGCCGCCGCCTGCCGGAATATGCCGACTACCAGACCTTCAAGCGCGAGCGGCTGACCCGCTACACCCATCTGGTCGAGCCGGTGGAGGAGATGCTGCACCTGCCGGACGGCACCACGCTGCGCCATCTGGCCGCCCCGCATCCGCAGGGCGGGCTGATCACCATCCTGGAGGACGTGACCAACACGCTGGCGCTGGAATCCTCCTACAACACCCTGATGGCGGTGCAGCAGGAGACGCTGGACAATCTGGCGGAGGGCATCGCCGTGTTCGGCGGCGACGGCCGGCTGAAGCTGTCCAACCCGGCCTTCGCCCGCATCTGGGATCTGGAGGACCGCGACCTGCATGGCGAGCCGCACATCGCCGACGTCATCGAGCGCATGCGCCCGCTGCTGGAGATCGCGTCAGCGGACAGCGCTGCCGACAAGGTTGCCGACAGGCCGGGCGAAGCCGCCACCTGGGAGGCGGTGAAGGAGGAACTGATCGGCGCCACGCTGGAGCGCAGCGTCCGCTCCGGCCGGGTGGAGCGCAGCGACGGGTCGGTGGTGGAGTTCTCCACCCTGCCGCTGCCCGACGGGGCGGTGCTGAACAGCTATCTCGACGTCACCGACGGCGCCCGGCTGGAGACGGCGCTGCGCGCCTCCAACGCCGCGCTGGAGGCCGCCGACCAGCTGAAGAGCGAGTTCATCGCCAACGTTTCCCACCATCTGCGCACGCCGCTGAACGGCATCATCGGCTTCGCCGAGCTGATGGCGACCCAGCATTCCGGCACGCTGAGCGACCGGCAGATCGAGTATGTCCGCAATATCCTGGCCGCCGGCCAGCGCCTGCTGGAGCTGATCGACGACGTGGTCGACCTGACCAGCCTGGGCGCCGGCGTCACCACGCTGGAGCGCGGTGCCGTCAGCCTGCCCGACCTGCTGGAGTCGGTGGCCGGGCTGACCCGCGACTGGGCGCGGCGCGAGGGGCTGCGGCTGGAGGTGGTGGCACCGGATGCGCTGGGCGAGATGGAGGGCGACGGCAAGCGGCTGAAACAGGCGCTGTTCACGCTGGTGGTGGGCGCCATCCGCAACCCGCCGCCCGACCGCCGCATCCGCCTGGCCGGCGAGCGGCTGAACGGCAGCATAACCCTGTCGGTCAGCGGCGCCGCCCCGCCCGATGCCGACCCGCAGGGTGCCGCGGCACTCGGCGTTTCGCTGGCCCGCAACGTGGTGGAGCTGCATGGCGGCCGGCTGGAGCTGGACGAGACCGGCGGCGCCGGCTACCGCAGCGCCCATGTCCGCTGCATCATGCCGGTGCGGGCCCCGGCGAATGGAGTGAGGGCGGGGTGAAATATCTCCCTCTCCCGCCCCGGGAGAGGGAAGGGGCCCATGCGGAGCATGGGAAGGGTGAGGGGTTGGGCACGAAGCCAGAGCTTTGAGGCCATGCGCTTCGGGATTCTTGGATCACCCCTCACCCTCCCCGCCTTCGGCGGGTCCCCTCCCTCTCCCGGGACGGGAGAGGGCATTTTATCACGCCGCGCCCGGCACGCCCTTCGAGGTGGAATATTCGAAATGCAGCGCCTCGCCCGGATAGACCAGCGGGCGGATGGCGTGGGCGGCCTGGGCCGCTTCGGCGAAGCCGCAGAGGATCAGCTTCAGCTTGCCGGGGTAGGTCGCGATGTCGCCGATGGCGAAGACGCCCGGCACGTTGGTGCCGCAGCCCGGCTGGGCCACCGCGATGTGGCTGCGCTCCAGATCCAGCCCCCAGCCGGCGATGGGGCCGAGATTCATCGACAGGCCGAAGAAGGCCAGCAGGGCGTCGGCCGGCAGGGCCTTTTCCTCGCCGTCCAGCGTGGCGACGCGCACGGCGCTCAGCCGGCCGTCCGCGCCGTCCAGCCCGGACAGCTGATAGGGCACCACCATCTCGACCCGCCCCTCGCGCACCAGCGCTTCCATGCGGGCGACGCTTTCGGGAGCCGCACGGAACTTCGGACGGCGGTGGACGACATAGACGCGCTCCGCCACGTCGGCCAGCGAGATGGCCCAATCGACGGCGCTGTCGCCGCCGCCGGCGATCACCACCTTCTTGCCGGCGAAGTCCTGGCGGCGGCGCACCATGTAGAAGACCGACTTGCCTTCATAGGCCTCCAGCCCGTCGAGCGGCGGGCGGTTGGGGCCGAAGGCGCCGCTGCCGGCGGCGATGATGACCGCCTGGGTGTCGATCCTCGTGCCGATGCCGGTCTCCACCAGCCAGCGCCCGTTGTCCTGGCGGGTCAGCTTTTCCACCTGCTGGCCCAGGTGATAGGTGGGCGAGAAGGGGGCGGCCTGCTCCGCCAGCCGGTCGATCAGGTCGGCCGCCTCGATCGAGGGGTGGGCCGGGATGTCGTAGATCGGCTTTTCCGGGTAGAGCGCCGTGCACTGGCCGCCGACCATGTCCAGCGCGTCCACCACATGGCAGCGCATCTTCAGCATGCCGCATTCGAACACGGCGAACAGCCCGACGGGGCCGGCGCCGACGATGACGACATCGGTGGTGAGGACATCGTTGCTGGATGCGGTCTGCGACATGAAAGCCAATTCCTTGAGACGGGTGCCAGGGTGAGGATGGGAGAGGGAGGGCGCCCCCTTCCATTGTCCGCATTTGCCGGCCGGGTCAACCCCCGCCGAGGGAAAGGCGGTGCTGTGCCGCAAGAGGGGCCGGCCCGTGGTTTCGCCATGGGGGCTGGATGGCCTGCGGTTTTACAATTTTGCATAAATTCGCTTAAATTTGTCGATTGCGCACCGAAGGGTGCAAAGCCGACAGTGGAGAGGTGCGGCGGATGGCCGGGACAGTCAGCCCGGAGGCCGGCCCGCACGCCAGTCGGGTGGAGGCCCGGAATGAAGGAACTTCGCTGTCTGGTCTTCACCGACCAGGAGGTCGTGCGGGCCGTGCTGGATCGCCGGCGCCGGGTGAAGGACACGTTGCCGGTCGGCACCGTCTCCAAGGTGGCCTACCACCGTCCCGAAGGGTCGGAGCCGGATGGCATCGAAACCCGCCTGACCATCACCGACGACAACGGGGCCGTGACCGAGCTGGGGTTGCCCGAGACCGAGGTGACGGCGGCGCTGGTCGCCTACTGCATGGGCCGGCGCATCCCCCTGCCGGTGGCGTCCGACAAGATGCTGCATCTGATCAACGGCGCGCTGACGCTGATGATCACCATGAACTTCAACAAGGCGCCGCGGCTGGTGGTCACCGCCGGATCGGAAGGCGCCGGATCGGGGCCGGCACCGGGGTCGGACCGGCTGTCGCCCAAGCGGCGGATCGGCCGGTAACTCCTGTCCTTCTTTCCGGCTTGCGGGCGGGCGGCGGCTTCGCACAGTATCCGCGCCATGCCGGACACTCCCCTCCATACCGTCACTCTCCCCCTGCCCGACGAGGCCGCCACCGCGGCGCTGGGCCGCCGGCTCGGCGCCGTCCTGCGGCCGGGCGACCTCGTGGCCCTGCGCGGCGACCTCGGCGCCGGCAAGAGCGCGCTGTCGCGGGCCTTGATCCGCAGCGTCACCCATGAGGACGCCGAGGTGCCGTCCCCAACCTTCACCCTGGTGCAGACCTACGACACCGCCATCGGCCCGGTCTGGCATTTCGACCTCTACCGTTTGTCGGGACCGGACGAGGTGTATGAGCTGGGCTGGGACGATGCGCGGGCCGAGGCGGTGGCGCTGGTCGAATGGCCGGACCGGCTGGGTCCGCTGCTGCCGCCCGACCGGGTCGAGGTGACGATGCAGCATGACGGTCCCGACGCCCGCCGCGCCACGCTGACCGGCCATGGCGCGCTGGCGGCGCGGGTGGCCGCCGCCGACTGGACGCTGCCATGACGGATGTAACAGCGGCGCGGCAAGCCGGGATCGCCGCCTTCCTGGCCGCCAACGGCCTGTCCGATGCGGTGCGGCAGCCGCTGGCCGGCGATGCCTCCGCAAGGCGGTACGAGCGGCTGCGCAAGGCCGATGGCGGCACGCTGATCCTGGTCGACACGCCCGCCCCGGCCGAAGATCTGGTCCCCTTCATCGCCATCGGCGCCGAGCTGGCGGCCATCGGGCTGTCGGTTCCCGCCGTGCTGGCGGCGGATGTGGAGCGGGGATTGGCGATCCAGGATGATTTCGGAAGCGAAACATTCTCCCGCCTGCTGGCCGACGGTGCCGATCCGCAGCCGCTCTATGAAATGGCGACCGACGCGCTGATCGCGATCCACCGCGGCTGGCCGGAGGGGGCGGCGCAGCGCCTCGCCCTGCCGGTCTACGACCCGGATTTGTTCATCACCCAGACCCGGCTGTTCCTCGACGCCTATATGCCGGTGGTGCTGGGGCGCCCTTTGAGCGAAGAGAATCGTTCCGCTTTCGATACAGCCTGGCGGACGGTGCTGGAGCCGGTCTGCGCCGGAGCGCCGTCGCTTCTGCTGCGCGACTACCATGTCGACAACCTGATGCGGCTGGACCGGCCGGGGGCGAAGGCCGCCGGGCTGATCGACTTCCAGAGCGCCGGCTGGGGGCCGCGGGCCTACGACCTCGTCTCGCTGCTGGAGGATGCGCGGCGCGACGTGGCGCCCGCTCTGGCCGGGGCGATGGTCGACCGCTATCTCGCCGCCTTCCCCGACAGCGATGCCGCCGCCTTCCGCCGCGCCATGGCGGTGCTGGGGGCGGTCCGCCACACGCGGATCGTCGCCATCTTCGTCCGTCTGGCGCTGGGCCAGGGGCGGCGGTCCTATCTTGTCCATCTGCCGCGGGTCTGGCGTTTGCTGGAGGCCCAGTTGGCGAAGCCGGAACTGGCTCCGGTCGCCGGCTGGTTCGACCGCCATCTGCCGCCCGCCGCCCGCGCCGCCTTCGTCGTTCCGGAGACGATCTGAAATGACCGTGACCATTCCCGATACTGCGCCCCAAATGGCCATGGTGCTGGCCGCCGGCCAGGGCCTGCGCATGCGTCCGCTGACCAACCATATGCCGAAGCCGCTGATCCCGGTGCTGGGCAAGCCGATGCTGGACCATGCGCTCGACCGGCTGGCCGCGGCCGGCGTCGGCCGCGCAGTGGTCAACAGCCATTATCTCGGCGCGATGATCGGCGACCATCTGAAGGACCGGACCGCACCGGCCATCACCCTGTCGCCGGAGGACACGCTGCTGGAGACCGGCGGCGGGGTGAAGAAGGCCCTGCCCCATCTGGGATCCGCACCGGTCTATACGGTGAATGCCGACATCTTCTGGCTCGACGGGCCGGTGCCGGCCCTGCGCCGGCTGGCCGCGCACTGGAACCCGGCGGAGATGGATGCGCTGCTGCTGCTGATGGCGACGACCAAATCGGTCGGCTATGACGGGCTCGGCGACTATCACATGGACCCGCTGGGCGGCCTGACCCGCCGGGGCGAGCGCGAGCTGGCGCCCTTCGTCTATGCCGGGGTGCAGATCGTCAAGCCGGAGCTGTTCGCGGCGGACACGCCCGACGGCGCCTTTTCCACCAACCTGATCTGGGACCGCGCCCAGGCCGCGGGCCGGCTGTTCGGCCTTGCCCATGACGGGCTGTGGTTCCACATCGGCACGCCGGCCGGGCTGAAAGAGGCGGAGGATCTGCTGTCCATCGGCGGCACGCGGGCGGTGGCGCATTGAGAGCGGGCCTGCGCTATACTCGAGCCGCGCCAGACTCAATCGCAAGTAGCCCTTACCCGGAACCGATCGCAGGCTCATGACCCTCCCCAAAGTCTACAGCATCCCCGCGGGCGCGCCCTTCGTCGACATGCTGGCGGCGGGGATCATGGAGCGGGTCGGCGGCGACCCGATGGCCTTGGCCGGGGTCACCGTGCTGCTGCCGACCCGGCGCGCCTGCCGGGCGTTGCAGGCGGCCTTCCTGCGCCGCTCCGGCGGGCAGCCGACGCTGCTGCCGCGGATGGCGCCGCTGGGCGAACTCGATGCCGGCGACCTCAGCCTGACCGAGGAGGAACTGCCCGACGTCCCGCTCGACCTGCCGGAGGCGATCTCGCCCTTGAACCGGCAGATGACGCTGGCCCGGCTGATCCTGGGGGCCGAGGGTCTGTCGGCGACCACGGCGCAGGCGGTGCGGCTGGGGGCCGATCTCGGCCGGCTGATCGACGCGGTGTGGACCGAGCGCGCCGGCTTCGAGAAGCTGGAGTCGCTGGTGCCGGCGGATTATGCCGAGCATTGGCAGGTCACGCTGAAATTCCTGCGCATCATCACCGAGGTCTGGCCCGCCATCCTTGAGTCGACCGGCGAGACCGACCCGGCCAAGCGCCGCAACCTGGCGCTGGAGACGCAGGCGGCCCTGTGGCAGGCCGCCCCGCCGCCGGGCATGGTGATCGCCGCCGGCTCCACCGGCTCCATCGTCGCGACGACGGAACTGCTTGCGGTCATCGCCCGGCTGCCGCAGGGGGCGGTGGTGCTGCCCGGCCTCGACACCGGGGCCGACGACACGATCTGGGACGCCATCGCAGAGGATGAATCCCACCCGCAGCACGGGCTGTCGCAGCTGATCCGCCTGCTGGGGGTGGAGCGGCACGAGGTGCTGCCCTGGACCGATGCGCCGGAGCCGCTCGGTGCCCGCGCCCGCCTGATCGCCGAGGCGATGCGCCCGGCGGCGACCACCGAGGGCTGGCGCGAGCTGTCCGGGGTGGACGCCGCGGCGCTGGACGGGCTGACCCGCATCGACGCCGCCACCTCGGAGGAGGAGGCGCAGGTCATCGCGCTGCTGATGCGCCATGCGCTGGAAACCCCGACGAGGACCGCGGCGCTGATCACCCCCGACCGCAATCTGGGCCGCCGGGTCGCCATGGCGCTGGCGCGCTGGGGCATCCTGGTCAACGACTCCGGCGGCCAGCCGCTCGCCCACACCGCGGTCGGCACCTATCTGCGGCTGACGGCGGAACTGGCGGCGAGCCGCGTCCATCCGCTGGCCCTGCTGGCGCTCGCCAAGCACCCGATGGCGGCGGGCGGCCGCGACTCAGGCGATTTCCGCGCCGCCGCCCGCGCGCTGGAGCGCGTCGTGCTGCGCGGCCCCCGCCCGGCGGAGGGCTTCGACGGCGTGCTCGCCGCGCTGGAGCAGGCCGAGCGCTTCGACCATGAGGAGCAGCAGGAGTTCCTGCGCACATGGCTGGTCGACATCGGCCAGCGCGCCGCCCCCTTCCTCGAGGCGCTGGCCGGCGAGACGCCGCTGGCCGACCTCGTGCGCGCCCATGTCGCCTTCTGCGAATCGCTGGCCGCCGACGACGCGCTGACCGGGGCGGAGCGGCTGTGGCGCCAGGACGACGGCGAGGAGGCGGCGCGCTTCGTCCACGACCTGCTCGACGCCGCCGACGGCTTCCCGGCGATCCCGGCCAAGGATTACCCGGCCCTGCTCGATGCGCTGATGAGCGCGCGGGCGGTGCGTCCCCGCTATGGCCTGCACCCGCGCCTGTTCATCCTGGGTCCGATGGAGGCGCGCCTCCAGCATCTCGACCTGACCATCCTCGGCGGGCTGAACGAGGGAACCTGGCCGCCGGCCGCCTCCGCCGATCCGTGGATGTCGCGGCCGATGCGGCGCGATTTCGGCCTGCCCAGCCCGGAACGGCTGGTCGGCATGTCGGCGCACGACTTCGCCCACGCCTGCGGCGCGCCGGAGGTGGTGCTGACCCGCGCCGCCCGGGTGGAGGGAACGCCGACGGTGCCGTCGCGCTGGCTCCTGCGGCTGGAAACCGTGCTGAAGGCGCTGGATCTGGACGGCGCGATCGAGGATCGCGGGGCCTGCTGGCTCGGCTGGGCGCGCGGGCTGGACGAGCCCGACCGCGTGCAGCCGGTGGCGGCACCGGAGCCGCGCCCGCCGCTGGCCGCCCGGCCGCGCAAGCTGTCGGTGACGGAGATCGAGACCTGGATGCGCGATCCTTACGCCATCTATGCCCGCCACGCCCTGCGGCTGCGCGCGCTCGACCCCATCGCCGCCGATCCGGGGGCATCCGACCGCGGCCAGATCATCCACGACACGCTCGACGCCTTCGTCCGCGAGCATCCCGGACTGCTGCCGCATGACGCGCTCGACCGGCTGATCGCGCTGGGGCGTGAGCGCTTCGGCCCGCTGTTGCGCAGCCATCCCGACGTCTGGGCCTTCTGGTGGCCGCGCTTCGAGCGGGTGGCCGGCTGGTTCGTCGATCTGGAGCGCGAGCGCCGCCCCCGCATCCGTCCGCTGGCGACCGAGGTGCCGGGCCGGCTGGAGCTGTCCGGACCCGGCGGTCCCTTCGCCCTGACCGCCAAGGCCGACCGCATCGACCGCGGCCCCGACGGGCTGGTGATGATCGACTACAAGACCGGCACCCCGCCGAGCGCACGCGAGATCGAGCTTGGCTTCGCCCCGCAGCTGCCGCTGGAGGCCGCCATCGCCGCGGCCGGCGGGTTCAGCGGGGTGGACAAGGGCGAGGTGGCCGAGCTGACCTTCTGGCGCCTGTCCGGCGGCGATCCGGCCGGCGAGGAGAAACCGGTGAAGGGCGACCCCGCGGCGCTGGGCGAGGAGGCGCGGGCCGGCCTGGAGGCGCTGATCGCACAGTTCGACGATCCGGAGACGCCTTACCGGTCCCGTCCACGGCCGGCGATGGCGCCGCGCTACACCGACTACGCGCATTTGGCCCGCGTCCAGGAATGGTCGTCGGGCGGCGGGGAGGGCGAGTGATGCGGGGCGGAGTTGGCGTGAAAATGCCCTCTCCCGCCCCGGGAGAGGGAGGGGACCCGCGCCGCAGGCGTGGGGAGGGTGAGGGGTTGGCCAAGCATCCCGAACCGCATGGCTTCATGCCTCACCCCTCACCCTTCCCAAGCTTCGCTTGGGCCCCTTCCCTCTCCCGGGACGGGAGAGGGAACATATCGCCCCGGCACCGGAAGCATCGCCCATGACCATGACCGACCTGTCCCCCCGCACCCTGCCGCTCGATCCCAATGTGGCGCAGCGGCGGGCGTCCGATCCGACGGCGTCGGTGTGGGTCGGGGCCTCGGCCGGCTCGGGCAAGACCAAGGTGCTGACCGACCGGGTGCTGCGGCTGATGCTGTCGGGCACGCCGCCGGCGCGCATCCTCTGCCTGACCTTCACCAAGGCCGCCGCGGCGGAAATGGCGATCCGCATCAACCGGACGCTCGGCCTGTGGGCCACCCTGCCCGACGACGCGCTGGAGGACCGGCTGGCCGACCTCTGCGGCGAGCGGCCGTCGATGGAAGCGCGGCTGAACGCGCGCCGCCTGTTCGCCCAGGTGGTGGACTGCCCCGGCGGCATGAAGATCCAGACCATCCACGCCTTCTGCCAGTCGCTGCTGCGCCGCTTCCCGCTGGAAGCCGAGCTGGCGCCGCATTTCGACGTGATGGACGACCGCACCGCCGACGGGCTGCTGACCGAGGCGCGCGACGCCGTGCTGCATGCCGGCCGGACCGAGCCGGACAGCCCGCTCGGCCGCGCCATGGGCCGGCTGACCGGCGAGCTGAATGCCGAGGATTTCGCCGGGCTGCTGGCGGAGCTAGCCAGCCAGCGCGGGCAGGTGGAGAAGCTGTTCGAGCGCTTCCACGGGCTGGACGGGCTGATCGACGCCATCCACGACACCCTCAAGGTGCCGCCCGGCGTGACTGAGGAAACGATCCTCACCCATGCCTGCCACGACGACCAGTGCGAGCCGCCGGCCCTGCGCGAGGCCTGCCGGGCATTGTCGGGCGGCAGCGCCAGCGACCAGGAGCGCGGCATCGCCATCCAGCACTGGCTGGACGCCGCCGACCGCCGGGTCCGCGCCTTCGAGGCCTACAAGCGCCTGTTCCTGACCGCGGAAGGCAGCCCGCGCAAGACGCTGATGACCAAGAAGCCGGCCACCGCCTACCCGCAGGCGCTGCTCTCCCTGCAGAAGGAGGCGGAGCGGCTGGTGGAGATCTCCGAGCGGGTGAAGGCCGCCGGGGTCGCCGCCTCGACCACCGCCCTGCTGACGCTGGCTGAGGCGATGCTGGAAGCCTACCGCGAGCGCAAGGCGGCGCGCGCCCTCTTGGATTACGACGACCTGATCCTGGCGGCCAACCGGCTCTTGAGCGGCAAGGACGGCACGCCGCGGGTGCCCTGGGTGCTCTTCAAGCTGGACGGCGGCCTCGACCATATCCTGATCGACGAGGCGCAGGACACCAACCCCGACCAGTGGGCCATCGTCGCCTCGCTGGCCGGCGAGTTCTTCGTCGAGCTGGAGGCCGCCGCGCCCGACGGCAAGATCCGCACCGTCTTCGCGGTGGGCGACGAGAAGCAGTCGATCTTCAGCTTCCAGCGCGCCGATCCCGCCGAATTCGCCCGCATGCGCCGCCATTTCCAGGACAAGGCGGAATCGGCCGAGCGGCTGTGGGCGGGCGTCGACCTCGACATCTCCTTCCGCTCGACCTCGGCGGTGCTGGAGACGGTGGACGCCGTCTTCGCGCTCGACCATGCCCGCGACGGCGTGGCGTCGGACGCCAGCCCGACCATCCGCCACCGCGCCTTCCGCCGCGGGCAGGCCGGGCTGGTCGAGCTGTGGCCGCCGGTGAAGCCGGCCGAGGCGGTCGAGACCCCGGCCTGGGCGCCGCCGGTGGCGCGCGAGACCGCCGACTCGCCGTCGGCCCGCCTCGCCTCGGTCATCGCGGCGACGGTGCACCGCTGGATCGACGGCGGCGAGACGCTGGAGGCCAAGGGCCGGCCGGTGCGGCCCGGCGACGTGATGGTGCTGGTCCGCCGCCGCACCGCCTTCGTCACCGAACTGGTCCGCGCGCTGAAGGACCGCGGCGTGCCGGTGGCCGGCGTCGACCGCATGGTGCTGACCGAACAGCTCGCCGTCATGGATCTGGTGGCGCTGTCCGACTTCCTGCTGCTGCCGGACGACGACCTGACGCTCGCCACCGTACTGAAAGGCCCGCTGATCGGGCTGACCGAGGAGGAGCTGTTCCGCGTCGCCCATGGCCGGCGCGGCACGCTGTGGCGCTCGCTGGTGGCGCTGGCGGAGACGGAGCCCGCCTTCCGCCCGGCCCGGCGCTATCTGGGCGACCTGCTGGCGCGCACCGACTTCTCGGCCCCCTACGAGCTGTTCGCCGGACTGCTGAACCGGCCCTGCCCGGCCGACGGGCGGGCGGGGCGGCGCGCGATCCTGAAACGGCTCGGCCCCGACGCGCAGGATCCGCTGGAGGAGTTCCTGGCCGTCTGCCTCGCCTTCGAGAAGACCGAGCCGCCGTCCTTGCAGAATTTCCTCGCCTGGCTGGCGGCCAGCGACGCCGAGATCAAGCGCGAGCTGGAACAGGGCGGCGGCACCGTGCGGATCATGACCGTCCACGGCTCCAAGGGCTTGCAGGCACCGATCGTCTTCCTGCCCGACACGCTGGGCAGCCCGACCCAGAGCCCGCCGATCCTGTGGCCGGACGACGACTGCCCGGTGCCGCTGTTCGCCGCCCGCCGCAGCCAGGAGGACGGGCTGTGCGCCGAGGCGCGGGCGCGGGCCAACCGGCGGCGCGACCAGGAATACCGCCGGCTGCTCTATGTCGCACTGACGCGGGCGGAGGACCGGCTCTACATCTGCGGCCACCAGGGCAAGCGCGAGCCGTCCGACGATTGCTGGTACCGGCTGGTCGAGGAGGCGATGCGCGACAACGGCGTGCAGCATCCCTTCGACTTCACCGGCCTCTGCCCCGACGGCTGGGCGGGCGAGGGCTGGCGGCTGGTCGGTGCCCAGACCGCCGCGGTGCCGCGCCATGTCGAGACGGAGGAGAGCGCCGCCGCCGAGCCGCCGCCGCCCTGGATCGGCGAACCGCCGCCGGGCGAGCCGGAACCGTCACGGCCGCTGACCCCGTCGCGGCCGGACGGCGAGGAGCCGGCGGTGCGCTCGCCGCTCGGCAACGACGACGGCCAGCGCTTCCGCCGCGGCCTGCTGGTCCACCGGCTGTTGCAGACCCTGCCCAACCTGGCCGAGGCGGCGCGGGACGCCGCCTGCCGCCGCTTCCTCGCCCGCCCGGCGCACAAGCTGACGCCGGAGCAGCAGGACGCCATCGCGCGGGAGACGCTGGCGGTGCTGAGCCATGCGGAGTTCGCGCATCTGTTCGGCCCCGGCTCGCGGGCGGAGGTGCCGTTGATCGGCGTGGTGGCGCTCGGCGACGGCAGCCGGGCGCTGGCCGGCCGCATCGACCGGCTGGCGCTGACCGGGGATACGGTGTGGATCGTCGACTACAAGACCAACCGGCCGCCGCCGCGGGATCTGGAAGACGTTCCAATGGTTTACCGGCGCCAGATGGCGGCCTACCGCGAGGCGTTGCGCGCGGTCTATCCGGGGCGGCGGGTGCGCTGCGTGCTGCTGTGGACCGACGGTCCCTACACCATGGAGCTGCCGCCCTCGGTGATGGACGCGGCGGCGGCAGGGCTAGGGCCCAGGGTGGGGTGAGGAGCGGCCGGCGGCTCACCCGAAAGATGGGGTGACTTGACCGGCCGGGCGCCTCCGCCCTACATTTTGCTCAATTCCACTGACGGGGCGATGGCCGCCGGCCTTTCACAACCGGTCCGCGGCGCTTCCGAATCCAGCACGAGGTCACATGAGCACCACCATCAAGGTTACCGACGACAGCTTCGAGCAGGACGTCCTGAAGGCCGACGGCCCGGTCCTGGTCGACTTCTGGGCGGAATGGTGCGGCCCCTGCAAGATGATCGCCCCGGCGCTCGACGAGCTGGCCGGCGAGTATGACGGCAAGGTCACCGTCGCCAAGCTGAACATCGACGAGAACCCCGACACCCCGACCAAGTACGGCGTGCGCGGCATCCCGACGCTGATGCTGTTCAAGGGCGGCAGCGTCGCCGCCACCAAGATCGGCGCCCTGCCCAAGGGTGCGCTGTTCCAGTGGGTCGACTCGGCGCTGTAAGCGTCCGTCCACAGCGGTCCAGACAGGAAAAAGCCCCGCCCGCGGTCACCGCGGCGGGGCTTTTTCTTTTGGAGGCCATGGGGGGAAGCCCCCCTCACTGCACCTTCTTTTCCTTCGCCTTATCCTTGCCGGCATCCCCCGCGACCTCCGCCGTGCGGGCGAGGTTGTCGGCGGCGGCGCGGCCCCAGTCGCTGTCGGGGGCGACGCGGCGGGCCAGCGACCAGTCGTCGCGCGCGGCCCCCAGATTGCCGCCCAGCGCCTTGACGTTGCCGCGCAGCAGGATCGCCTCCGGATCGCCGGGCTTCAGTTCCAGCGCGGAGTCGATGTCGGCCAGCGCCTGCCGGTAGTTGGACAGCGCCTTCTGCGCGCTCGCCCGGTAGAGGTAGGCGTCGGCCCGCTTCGGGTCGCGGGTCAGCGCCGCATCCAGATCGGCGACGGCATCCCAGAAGCGCTCGCCCTCCGCACGGGCGAAGGCGCGGTCGATCAGCAGATCGACGTCGCCCGGCGTCTTGTCGAGGGCGGCGCTGTAGAGCCTCTCCGCCCGCCCCTGGTCGCCGGCCCGCAGCCATGCCCAGCCGGCGCGGCCGAGCAGCGAGGCGGCGGCCCTGGGATCGTCCTTGCCCAGCGTCGGCACCAGCGCCTCCATCTGGGCTCCGGCCGCCTTGAAGTCGCCGGCATGGAACAGCGCCAGCGCCTCGCAGAGCTTCGCGGAGTCGCCGCCGCCCTGCTGCTGCCAGCGCCTGGCGTCGGCCAGGGCGCCGTCCGGGTTGGCCTCCGCCTTGGCGGCGCAGGCCTGTAGCTCGCGGTTGCGGTCGAGAGCGGAGGGCTGCCCGGAGGACGCGGCCAGTAGGGCGGCCGGCAAGAGTGCCGGAGCGGCGGCGAGAAGCCCAAGCGCGAGAGCGCCGGAAAGGTAAGGATTGCGTCGGGTCATGGTGCCTTTACACTCCGCCATCGCCGGGCGGGGCGCAAGTCCGCAGGCCCGCTCCCGGTGTTACACAGTTCGGTGCTACACAGTCCGCCGTCCCTCCGCCGCTCCAACCGGAACCGCCCGCGATGACCGATCCCCGCCTGTTCGTCTTCGGCCTCGGCTACAGCGCCCGCGTCTTCGCCGACCGGCTGCGCGCCGAGGGCTGGCGCATCGCCGCCACCTGCCGCAGCGAGGAGAAGAAGGCGGAGCTGGAGGCCCAGGGCATCGAGGCCTTCCTGTTCGAGCGCGGCCGGCCGCTGGCCGATGCGCAGGCGGCGCTGGCCGGCACCACCCATCTGCTGGTCAGCATCCCGCCGGACGGCAAGGGCGACCCGGTGCTCGGCCAGCATGCCCGCGATCTGGCCGACCTGCGCACGCTGGACTGGGCCGGCTATTTGTCCACCACCGGCGTCTATGGCGACACCGGCGGCGAGTGGGTCAGCGAGGCGTCCTGGCTGAAGCCGACCGGCGAACGCCAGAAGCGGCGGGTGGAGGCGGAGCGCGGTTGGCTGAACCTCTACCGGCAGTATGGCGTGCCGATGCATCTGTTCCGGCTGGCCGGAATCTACGGCCCCGGCCGCAGCGCCATCGATTCGGTGCGCGACGGCATCGCCAAGCGGGTCGACAAGCCGGGTCAGGTCTTCTGCCGCATCCATGTCGACGACATCGCCGGCACGCTGCGGGCGTCGATGGCGCGGCCAACGCTGGGCGCCATCTACAACGTCGCCGACGACCTGCCCAGCCCGTCGCACGAGGTGGTGGAGTATGCCTGCCGCCTGCTGGGGGTGGAGCCGCCGCCGCTGGTGCCGTTCGACCGGGCGGAGATGTCGCCGATGGCCGCCAGCTTCTACGCCGATTGCCGCCGGGTGAAGAACGACCGCATCAAGCGCCAGCTTGGCGTCGCCCTGTCCTATCCCGACTATCGCGCCGGGCTGGACGCCCAGTTGGCGGCTGGATTGTAGCCAGGAAGAGGGGCAAACAGTAAAGCTAAGGTTACAAAGCAATTCCCTGGCATATACCGGTAATCATAAGACTTTTCCGAAGACACGCGTGGAATTGGCAAAAGATATTTAATAATCTCGCGGGATCATAAGCGCCCAGGCGACGACCATCCCGCGAGGTGTTGTGCGCATGAACAGCACGCCGACGGCCACCCTCTCCATAGCCTCCGCGGCCTCTTCACCGGCGTCTTCGCCGGGTGGGGGTGGCACCGATGTCGCGGCCTTCCGCCGCCAGATGGACGAGGTCGTCGCCCGCATCCCGATGCACGCCATCCGGTCGGTGCTGGACGCGGTCGAAGGGACGCCCAGCCCGAACGGCGAGCGGGCGCGTCACCTGCGCGATGCGCTGGTCGACCATTTCAACCGCCTGCGGCCGATGAAGGCGCGCCGCCTGTTCACCAGCCTGTTCGAACCCTTCCTGGTCGACGACCCCGTGCTCTACCGCTCGGCCGAGTCGGTGCCGGCGCTGATCCAGCGGGTGGACATGGGCGGCATCTGGTCGGCGCTGACCCGCTATGGCTTTCCGGGGCTGGCGGCGGAGGTGCAGAGCCGGCTGGACGGCATGGCGCGCGAGGCGATGCTGGATGCCGTGCTGGCCAGCCCCGACGCGATGGCGATGCGCGAGCTGATGCGGAAAGAGGCGCTCGACTTCCTCTATGCCATGGCCGGCGACCGCAAGCTGACCGACCGTTTCCTGGCGCTGGCCAATGACGAGGCGCATCACGACGCGGCGCTCCGCACCCAGTATCTCGGCCGCAAGGCGCCGATCGACAGCGACCTGCTGGGCTTCGTCCGTGCACTGCTGGAGCACAACGCCGTGCTGGTGCCGCTGACCGAGCGCATGCGCCGCGACATCGACGAGATGCGGATGGGGGACAGGCAGGGCGCCGGCGATCCGCGGTCGACCACCCCATCGTCCGCCACCCCATCCTCGGCTGAGGTGGACTGCCAGTCGGCGCTGATGGTCGGCTTCGTCCGCCGGGTGCGCGATCTCGGCCTGCCCTTCCGCGACCAGTCGCAGCTGCTGGCCTGGTTCGCCCCGCTCTACGGGCTGAACGTCAAGCGGCGCTACGACGTGTTCCTGCGCCATGTGCGCGAGCATGTCGGCTCGGGCGGTCCGGCGGTGCGCGAGTCCCACCCGCTGCTGCGCGCCCTGCTCTGCCATTTCACCGCCGCCTGCACCACCATCCGCGAGGTGGTGGACGGCATGTTCGGCGACATGGACATCCAGGACGGAGGCGTGCTGTCCGCCCCCGCCCCGACCCGCGCCCTGCTGCACGAGGCGGTGGAGCGGTTCGACCGGGCGCTGACCGCGCTGTCCGGCACCGGCTTCCTCGCCAGCCGCTCGGCCGGCCCGGCCCTGCGGGCGGAGCTGGCGGCGGTCAGCCGCGAGCTGACCGGCACGGTGATGCCGGCGCTGGCCGCCCGGATGCAGGCGGCGATGAACGCCCGCCACGCCCCGGTGCCCGACCATGAGGACATCGTCTGGCTGCTGGAGCTGGTGTGGCGCTGGGGCCGCTATCTCGGCGCCGCCGGCTATGCCAACCCGGAACTGAAGTCGCTGCGCCTCTATGCGGTGGAGACCGGCCGCCTCGCCTTCCTCCAGGCGATGAAGGCCGAACCGCAGGAGAGGCCGGCCCACCGCATGGCCCACATGCTGCGCATCCGCCGGCTGATGGCGGCGATGGGCGAGACGGTGGATGGCTGGATCAGCCCGGTCAGCCAGGGCCTGCACCGGGTCGTCCACAGTTATCTGGAGGCGGACGGCGAGATCGCCGGGGACGAATGGGCGGTGATCGACGCCTTCATCGCCAGCGTGCGCAGCGAGCTGAGCCGGTCCCGCAACTGGCAGAGCGCCGATTTCGTCGACATCCTGCGCCTGCACGAGGCAAGACGGCGGGGGGAGGCGTGAATCCCCTTCGGCCAAAGGCCTTAGCCGCAACAAATTGGTTCGACCCACCCGTCGATGTGGTATGATGCGCGCCCGCTCGGGGCGGGACGGCCGGACAACGGCCCGCAACCCCGGTGGGTCCGCAAGAACAGTTCCCCTCCGGCCGAGACGACGCCAGCATGAACATCACCATCGAACGCGCCGCCCTTCTCCGTTCCCTGGGTCACGTGCAGAGTGTGGTCGAGCGGCGGAACACCATTCCGATCCTGTCCAACGTCCTGCTGCGCGCGGGCGACGGCGAACTGTCGCTGGCCGCCACCGACATGGATCTGGAGATCGTCGAGACGGTCCCGGCGACGGTCGGGCGCCCCGGCGGCACCACCGCCCCCGCCCACACCCTGTTCGACATCGTCCGCAAGCTGCCCGACGGCAGCCAGGTCGAGCTGGACATCGGCAGCGACGGCACCATCCTGACGCTGCGCGCCGGCCGGTCGCAGTTCAAGCTGTCCTGCCTGCCGGTGGAGGATTTCCCGCAGCTGTCGAGCGGCGAGCTGAAGCATAATTTCTCGGTCGCCGCCGCCGACCTGCGCGGGCTGATCGACCGCACCCGCTTCGCCATCTCCACCGAGGAGACGCGCTATTACCTGAACGGCATCTACCTGCACGCCGCCAAGAGCAAGATGGGCAGCCTGGAGACGCCGGTGCTGCGCGCCGTCGCCACCGACGGCCACCGGCTGGCGCGGGTCGAGATGCCGCTGCCGGACGGGGCCGAGGGCATCCCCGGCGTCATCATCCCGCGCAAGACCGTCACCGAGATCCGCAAGCTGGTCGACGAGGCCGCCGACCGCATCGAGCTGTCGATGTCCGACAACAAGATCCGCTTCGGCTTCGACAGCGTCGTCGTCACCTCCAAGCTGATCGACGGCACCTTCCCCGACTATGAGCGGGTGATCCCGGTCGGCAACGACAAGGTGATGGAGGTGGACGCCAAGCTGTTCGCCGCCGCCGTCGACCGCGTCGCCACCATCTCCACCGAGAAGAGCCGGGCGGTGAAGCTGTCGCTGGTCCGCGGCGCGCTCACCCTCTCCGCCACCAGCCCGGAATCGGGCAGTGCCACCGAGGAGCTGGAGGTCAGCTACGCCGAGTCCCCCCTGGAAATCGGCTTCAACTCTCGCTATCTGCTGGACATCACGCAGCAGATCGAGGGCGAGGGCGCCCAGTTCACGCTGGCCGACGCCGCGTCGCCGACTATCATCCGCGACGTCGCCGACTCGACCGCGCTCTACGTCCTGATGCCGATGCGCGTGTGATGGGGCTGCGGGGATCCTCCCCGCCCCAGGCGGAACGGACCAGTTGCAGCACACGGCAGTTTCGATGAGCGGCGGCACCCCGGTGTCCGCCGCACCCCCAGCTTTCGCTCCGGCCCTTGCGGTCAGGCGGATGACGCTGACGCGCTTCCGCGGCTACGACTCCGCGCGGCTGGAGCCCGACCGCCGGCCCGTCGCCCTGATCGGCCCGAACGGCGCCGGCAAGACCAACCTGCTGGAGGCCGTCAGCTTCCTCGCCCCCGGCCGCGGCATCCGCGGCGCCCGGCTGGCCGAGGTGGAGCGGCTGGGCTCGCCCCCCGGTGCCGGCTGGGCGGTGGCGGCGACGCTCGACACCCCGCTGGGTCCGGTGGAGATCGGCACCGGCCGCGAGCCCCATGACGGAAGCCGGCAAGGCGGGGCGCGCAGTTCGGAGCGCGACCGCCGGCTGGTCCGCATCGACGGCCACCCGGCCAAGGGCCAGACCGCACTCGCCGACCATGTCGCCATGGTCTGGCTGACCCCGCAGATGGACCGCCTGTTCCTCGAAGGGTCGAGCGGACGGCGTCGTTTCCTCGACCGGCTGGTCTTCGGCTTCGACCCTGCCCATGCCGGCCGGCTGTCGCGCTACGAGCATGCCTTGCGCGAACGCGCCCGGCTGCTGCGCGACGGCCGCTTCGACGAGGGCTGGCTCGGCGCGCTGGAAGACCAGATGGCGACCACCGGCATCGCCGTCGCCGCGGCACGGCGCGAGGTGGTGCAGCGGCTGCGCGCCGCCTGCGCCCGCTCGGTCGGTCCCTTCCCCGGCGCCGACCTCGCCGTCGCCGGCACGGTGGAGCGCTGGCTGGACGACGGTCCGGCACTGGCGGCGGAGGATGCGCTGCGCGAGTCTTTGCGCGCCGGACGCCGCGCCGATGCCGACGGCGGCGGCGCGTTGGTGGGACCGCACAAGAGCGACCTCGCCGTCCGCCATGCGCCCAAGGACATGCCGGCGGCGCTGTGCTCCACCGGCGAGCAGAAGGCGCTGCTGATCGCCATCGTGCTGGCCAACGCCCGGCTGCTGGCGGCCGAACGCGGCGCGGCGCCGATCCTTCTGCTGGACGAGGTCGCCGCCCATCTCGACCCCGAGCGGCGCGCCGCGCTGTTCGGCGAAATCCTGGCATTGGGCGCCCAGGCCTGGATGACGGGCACCGACGAGGGGGTTTTCGACCCGCTTGGGGACGACGCCCGCCGCTTCCACATCGAAGACGCGCACATCCGCCCCGGATAGGGGTGGAAATCCGGGAAAAATCCCGGAAAAAAAGCATGCCGACGCACGCTAAACCGCCGTACCCGCAACCGAATCTGTTATAGTCGACGCATGGCACAGGAAGCACTGAAGAACGACCTCCCGCAGTCGGAGCCCCAGCAGGCGGACTACGGGGCGGAGTCGATCACCGTTCTGCGCGGGCTCGATGCCGTGCGCAAACGCCCCGGCATGTACATCGGCGACACCGATGACGGCTCCGGCCTGCACCACATGGTGTACGAGGTGGTCGACAACGCCATCGACGAGGCGCTGGCCGGCTATTGCGACAAGGTCGAGGTCGTGCTGAACGCCGACGGATCGGTCACGGTGCGCGACAACGGCCGCGGCATCCCGACCGACATCCATTCGGAGGAAGGCGTCTCGGCGGCCGAGGTCGTGATGACCCAGCTCCATGCCGGCGGCAAGTTCAACCAGAACAGCTACAAGGTCTCCGGCGGCCTGCACGGCGTCGGCGTCTCGGTGGTGAACGCGCTGTCGGAAACGCTGGATCTGCGCATCTGGCGCGGCGGCCGGACCTGGACCATGCGCTTCCGCCACGGCAACGCCGAGGCGCCGCTGGCCGACGTCGGCGAGGCGCCGATGGTGCCGGAGAAGGGCAAGCCGCTGTCGGGCACCGAAGTCACCTTCATGCCCTCGACCGAGACCTTCACCAACATCGAGTTCGATTTCGCCACGCTGGAACACCGGCTGCGCGAGCTGGCCTTCCTCAACTCCGGCGTCCGCCTGCTGCTGACCGACGCGCGGGGCGTGGAGCCGAAGGTGCAGGACCTGCATTACGAAGGCGGCCTGGAAGCCTTCGTCAGCTGGCTCGACCGCTCCAAGACGGCGCTGCACAAGCCGGCGATCACGCTGAAGAGCGAGCGGCCGACCGAGCATGGCGGCGTGGTGACGGTTGAATGCGCGCTCCAGTGGAACGACAGCTACCACGAGACGACGCTCTGCTTCACCAACAACATCCCGCAGAAGGACGGCGGCACCCACCTCGCCGGCTTCCGCGCCGCGCTGACCCGCGCGATCAACAACTACGCGACCGAATCCGGCATCGCCAAGAAGGAGAAGGTCAGCCTGTCGGGCGACGACGCCCGTGAGGGGCTGACCTGCGTCCTGTCGGTGAAGGTGCCGGACCCGAAATTCTCCAGCCAGACCAAGGACAAGCTGGTCTCGTCGGAAGTCCGCCCCGTCGTCGAGGCGGTGGTGGGCGAGGCGCTGGCCCAGTATTTCGAGGAGCATCCGGCCGACGCCCGCCGCGTCATCCAGAAGGTGGTGGAAGCCGCCGCCGCCCGCGAGGCCGCCCGCAAGGCGCGCGACATCACGCGCAAGAGTTCGCTCAGCATGTCGTCGCTGCCGGGCAAGCTGGCCGACTGCCAGGAGCGCGACCCGGCACTGTCGGAACTCTTCATCGTCGAGGGCGATTCGGCCGGCGGTTCCGCCAAGCAGGGCCGCTCGCGCCAGTCCCAGGCCATCCTGCCCTTGCGCGGCAAGATCCTGAACGTGGAGCGGGCGCGGCTGGACAAGATGCTGGGTTCGGCGGAGATCGGCACGCTGATCGCGGCGCTGGGCACCGGCATCAGCGACGAGTTCAACGCCGACAAGGCGCGCTACCACAAGATCATCATCATGACCGACGCGGACGTGGACGGCAGCCACATCCGCACCCTGCTGCTGACTTTCTTCTTCCGGCAGATGCCCGACCTGATCGAGCGCGGCTATCTCTACATCGCCCAGCCGCCGCTCTACCGCATCAAGCGCGGCAACGCCAAGGAACGCTACCTGAAGGACGACCGGGCGCTCGAAGAGTATCTGGTCGAGGCGGCGCTGGGCGACCTGTCGGTCCGGCTGTCGGACGGCTCCCTGCTGATCGGCGAGCAGCTGGCCGCTCTGGTCGAGCAGGCCCGCACCGCGCGGCCGGCGATCGACACGCTGTCGCGCAAGGTCGGCAACGCCATGGTGGTGGAGCAGGCGTCGGTCGCCGGCACCCTGTCCGCCGCCCTGGCCGACGACAAGGCGGCGGCCGAGGCCGCGGCCAAGGCGGTGGCGGAGCGGATGAACGGGCTGGACGCCGACGGCGGCTGGCGCGGCGAGGCGTTGCCCCACGGCGGCTATGCGGTGATCCGCGCCCGGCGCGGCGTCACCCACCGCCACCTGTTCGACACCGACCTGCTGAAGAGCGGCGAGGCCCGTCGCCTGGACGCGCTGGCCGCCGACCTGAAGCGGGTGTTCGGCACCGCCGGCAAGGCCTTCGAGAAGCAGAAGGAAAGCCGTGCCCTGACCGGCCCGGTCGCCCTGTTCGACACGGTGATGGAGCTGGGCCGCCGCGGCGTCACCATCCAGCGCTACAAGGGCCTGGGCGAGATGAACCCGGACCAGCTGTGGGAAACCACGCTGGACCCGACCAAGCGCTCGCTGCTTCAGGTCCGCGTCAGCCACGTCGATCAGGCGGAGGAGGTCTTCTCCACCCTGATGGGCGACGTCGTCGAGCCGCGCCGCGAGTTCATCCAGGACAACGCCCTGAAGGTGTCGAACCTGGACGTGTGATCGGGGTGGCTGTGGTCGGTTAAGCAGACAGTGAAAAAGCGGAGCCTGTGCGGCTCCGCTTTTTTTACGTCCGGACGGACAGCATACCGTCGCTCTCCCCCGCGTCCTTACTGCTGCGCTTCGCGCGCCTTGCGGGCCATCTCGTTGAGCGTCGTCACCGCCTCGTCGAACCGGTGCTCCGCCTCGGCCTGGCGCTGGAAGGCGACGCGCTGCACCAGGATCTCGCGCGGGGTCGGCTGCTGCTGGAACAGCGCCATCACCTCGTCGATGAAGTCGGCCAGCGGCAGATAGCCCGGGCGGGTGGCCTGCCCGGGGGTGAGGTCGGTCTGGACCGCCGGCGGCACCAGCTCGATGACCTCGATCCTGCCCTTCAGCGCCTCGCGCAGGGCGACCGTGTAGAGGTGCATGGCCGCCTTGGTCGCCGAGTAGGTCGGGGCGGCAACCAGCGGCACGAAGGCCAGGCCGGAGGTGACGTTGACCAGGGCGGCATCGGGCTGGCGGCCCAGATGCTCGACCAGGGCGTCGGTCAGCCGGATGGGGCCGAGCAGGTTGGTGGCGACGGTCGCCTCCGCATCGGCAAGGTCGCGCTGCCGGTCCAGCGCCTCGAAACGCATGATCCCGGCATTGTTGATCAGCACGTTGAGAGCGGGATGCTCGGCCGTCAGCCGCCGGGCGAAATCGGCGATGCCCGCGGCGCTGTCGGCATCGAAGGTCATGGCGTGCATGTTCGGACGGCCGGAGATCGCCTGTTGCAGCACATCGTCCCGGCGGCCGGCGACGATCACTCTGTTGCCGAGATCATGAAAACGGTGGGCCAGAGCCTTGCCGATCCCCGAGCCGCCGCCCGTGATCAGGATGGTGTTTCCTTCGGTCTTCATGAGCGTGACTTTCGCTGTTGTCCGCCCGAAAGCTATCGCCCACACTCTCCAGACAAAAGTAGGCACCGGAAAGATTTATACGCACCGAAAGGAGAGCGTAGGATGCGCAAGGCTTTGCCCGACCCGCAGATCGAGGCGCGGCGCCGGCAGCCGCCCCCTGAGACGGTCGATCCGGCCATCGAGGCGCTGGTTCACGACATCATCGGCAAGGTGGCCGACAAATGGACCATGCTGATCCTCGAAGCGCTGCATGAGCATGGCACCTTGCGCTTCACCCAGCTCGGCAAGGCGGTGGGCCGGATCAGCCAGAAGATGCTGACCCAGACCGTGCGCCAGATGGAGAGGGATGGCCTCGTGCGGCGGACGGTGCACCCGGTCATCCCGCCGCATGTGGATTACACGCTGACGCCGCTCGGCGAGAGTTTGGGAGCGGCGTTCTGCGGCGTGTGGATCTGGGCGGAGACGCACCATGCCGAGATCGAGCGGGCGCGGGCCTCCTTCGCCGGGCGCGAGGCGGTCCCTCAGCTTTCGGAGAGCACCTGATTTTTCGATATCCGTCTGCGCCCCAGCATAGGCAATAGGACGGGAAGATGCTGGATTCATGAAATAATCCAGATGGAAATCCCGGTGCCGTCGATTGGGCAAATCTTCGGAAAACAAACTCTTTACAATACGCATTGTAAATCTTCGACCGGATTACCATTTGGAATATACCGAAGGCCACCCCAGGCTTGCTTGTTTTCCGCCCAGGATCTCTCGTCCGAGGCTCTTCCTGGCGTGACTCGATCCGGATGGCATGGCCATCGCCTCTGGCGATACCGACCATCGCCGGAGAACACCCACGGAGAACAGCCATGGATGCCAGGACAAGCCTTGCCATCTTCGTTCCGAACCGCCACGCCGGCTGGATAACCCGGACGAACGGGTTCGTCTCTCCGTCCTCGACATCCTGATCGGAGGACCGCCATGACATCCCTGTTGCACTCCATCGCCGGGCAATCGCCCCTTGGCGCCGACGTGCTGCGTGAACAGCTGCGCTGGACGGACGCCGAGCGCCGCTGGCATCCCGCGCCGCACGGCGCGCCGGCAAATCGGCTTCCCCACGACTTTCCGCCCCCCGGCAATGCCAGCCTGTTGCGGGGCGCCATGCTGACCCGTCTCACCATGGCCGGCACCGCCGCTGTCAGAGCGTGATCGGCTCGGGCCGACTGGCCCGAGGCATGACTCTCGCGCGAGAAATCCACAAACCGACCTCCATCCGATGCCCGACAAGCAGCCGATAGACGTCAAGGAGCAGTGACTCATGAGCCTCGCAGCCCATTACATCGTGTCGTGCCGAAAGGACGGTTGGTTCGTCGGACTGGAGGGAGAGCGCTACGGCCCCTTCCCCAACGGGAAGACCGGGGCGCTGATCGCTGCGGTACAGCACGCCAACCATGCCGGAAAGGACGGTCATGACGCCCGCGTGCTGCTCCGCGCGCCGGACGGCGGCGTCAGCACCGTCTGGGTCTTCGGCACCGACAGCTATCCGTCGCCCTGGGTGGAGGATTTGCACCGGATCGCGCAGCAACCCCGCCGCCAACGCGCCCGCGCTTCCGCCGTTCCCGACCTTGCCGCCGCCCCCGTCCCGCAGCCTTCCCTGGCACTGTGAACACCCCGGCGCCGGACACCGGGCGGGGTCCCCACCCCGGCCCGGCTCGACCGAAGGGACAGGCGTCGATTACGCGCCGACCTCGTCCGTCCAGACCCGGAACTCCGTCAGCGTGTTGGGGCCGAAGGTGTGGGTGAGCGGCACATCGGCCGCATCGCGCCCCTGCGCGATCAGGATGCGTCCGATCCGGGGGACGTTGTTGCGCGGATCGAAGACATGCCAGCGGCCGCCCAGATAGACCTCCATCCAGGCCGCAAAATCCATCGGCCCATAGGGCGGCGGCTGGCCGATGTCGCTGATGTAGCCGGTGCAGTAGCGCGCGGGAATGTTCATCGCCCGGCAGAAAGCGACGGCAAGGTGGGCGAAATCGCGGCAGACCCCGCGCTTTTCGGCATAGGTCTGGGCGGCGGTCCGCGTCGGGCGCGAATGCTCGTAGCCGAATGTCACGTGGTTGTGGACGAAGTCGCAGATCGCCTGAACCCGCGCCCAGCCCGGCGCGGTGCCGGAGAACAGCCGCCACGCCTCGTCGGAGAGGACGTCGGTCTCGCAATAGCGGCTTCCCAGCAGGAACAGCAGGGTGTCGGCCGGCAATTCGTCGACGCGGTGCTGGACGGCGCCGTAATCGACCGGGTCCTGCGCCCCGCTGTCGCGGATGACGCTGTCGGCGCTGATGGTCACGGCACCGGCGGGTGCCACCAGCCGGCTGCACCAGTTGCCGAAGCTGTCGCGATAGCCCTGGATCGGTGCCGGAACGCTGGTCACGATATGGTCTGGCCGCTCCAGGTCGCCGACGCGGGAGTAATGCACGTTCAGCATCACGATCATGGGGGTGGGGGCGGGAAAGCTGAAATTCAGCTGGTAGCCCAGGCGTATGCGCATGAATGCCCTCCGATGAAAAAGCGTGCTGGCGCTGGCGGTTACAGGTGTCGCCCCCGAGGCTGAAGAAGATCGAGGGAAAAGGATACATATTTTATGGTATCCGCCGGCCAGCTAGCCAGGAATGGCAAATAAAAAAGGGCGGAGCCACACCGGCTCCGCCCGTTCTTTTCGCGATCTGCCTGAAAAAAGAGCAAACTACCCGCACCGGCGGCCCTGCGCACCGCCGGCCGTTATCAGAAGATCACGCCGTGATCCTTGCCGAAGGTCTTCAGCTTGTCGCGCAGGCTGTGGTCGGCACCGGTGTAGAGCCCGCTCATGTACTGCCGCAGTGCGGCGACGTCGAGCGAGCGCAGCATGGTCTTCACCGGGCCGACCGACGGCGGCGACATCGACAGGGTGCGGAAGCCGACGCCGATCAGCGCCATGGCGTCCAGCGGCCGCCCCGCCATCTCGCCGCAGATGCTGAGCGACACCTTGTGCCGGCTGCATTCGTCGACCAGACGGCGCAGCACGCACAGCATCGACGGCGACAGCGGGTCGTAGCGGGTCGAGGTGCGCGGGTTGCCGCGGTCGGCGGCGAACAGATACTGGGTCAGGTCGTTGGAGCCGACCGACAGGAAGTCCAGCTTGGGCAGCAAGGCCGGGAGTTGCCACAACAGCGACGGCACCTCCAGCATCGTGCCGACGCGCAGGCTGCTGGGCGCCTCGATCCCCTGGGCGGCAAGGCGCTTCAGCTCCAGCTCCAGCAGGCGGCGGGCGCCGTCGAACTCGGCGACCTCGGCGATCATCGGGAACATCACCGACAAAGGCCGGCCGGCGGCGGCCAGCAGCAGGGCCCGCAGCTGCTGGCGCAGCAGCGACGGGTGGTCCAGCCCGATGCGCACGGCACGCCAGCCCAGCGCCGGGTTCTCCTCCTCGCTGCCGGTCATGTAGGGCAGCATCTTGTCGCCGCCGACATCCAGCGTGCGGAAGACGATCGGCTTGTGGCCGACCTCGTCCATGATGCGGGAATAGAGGGTCGTCTGCGCCGTCACGTCGGGATATGACGCCCGGACCATGAAGGGGATTTCGGTGCGGTAGAGCCCGACCCCCTCCGCCCCGCTGGCGGTCAGGTGCGGCAGGTCGATCAGCAGGCCGCAGTTCAGCTGGATGGAGATCGGCACGCCGTCGCGCGTCACCGAGGGCAGGTTGCGGATCTCCGCATACATCTGCTCCTTGCGGTGCTGCAATGCCACCGCCTCGCCGAAGGCCATCTGGATGTCTTCGGCCGGGCGGATGAAGACCGAGCCATGGTCGCCGTCGACGATCAGCTGGTCCAGCGGCTCGATCCGGTTCAGCGCGTCGGCCGCCTGCACCACCGGAATGTTGAGCGCGCGGGCGACGATGCAGACATGGCTGGCCGGCGACCCTTCCTCCAGCAGCAGGCCGCGCAGGCGGGTGCGGTCGTAATCCAGCAGCTCCGCCGGCCCCATCGAGCGGGCGACCAGGATCATGTCGTCCGGCAGGGTGGCGCCGTCGGTGGTCCCGGTCTTGCCGGCCAGATGTTGCAGCAACCTGTTGGTCAGATCCTCGAAATCCATCAACCGTTCCCGGATGTAGGGATCGGTCAGGTGGCTCATGCGGGCGCGGGTGTCGTTCTGGACCTGCTGCACCGCCGCTTCCGCCGTCAGGCCGACGCGGATCGCCTCGCGGATGCGCGACAGCCAGCCGCGGTCCTCGGCGAACATCCGGTAGGTCTCCAGGATGTCGCGCGGCTCGCTGAGCCCCGCCAGCGACGCCGCCTCCAGCAGGTCGTCGATGGCGCTGTGCATGGTCTGGAGCGCTGTGTTGAAGCGCTCCAGCTCGGCATCGGCATCCTCCGCCACCATCTGGCGGACGGTCAGCTGCGGCCGGTGGATGACGGCGAGGCCCATGGCCAGCCCGGCGCTCATCGCCGTTCCCGACAGGCGGGCCGGCGCCAGCACGGGATCGCCGGTGGTGGTGACCTCCACCGGGTTGACCAGCTCGCTCTGCGCCACCAGCTCGGCGACGACCATGGCGATGGTCTGGAGGGTCTCGACCTCCTCCTCGACATAGCGGCGGCGGTCCTTGTGCTGGATCACCAGCACGCCGCGCACCTTGCTGCCGCGCAGGATCGGCACGCCGGCCAGCGACTGGAACGGGTCCTCGCCGGTTTCCGGACGGTAGGCGAAGCTGGGGTGGGAGGGCGCGTTGTCCATCGCCACCGGGCGGGCGTGGCCGGCGATGTAGCCGACGATGCCCTCGCCGACGCGCAGGCGGGTGTTGTGGACGGCGGTCTTGTTCAGGCCTTCGGTGGAGAACAGCTCCAGCACCTCGCCGGCGCGCATGACGTAGCAGGAGCAGACGTCGGCCTTCATCTCGGCGGCGATCAGCGTGACGATCTTGTCCAGCCGATCCTGCCCCGATCCCGACCCGGCCATGATGTCGCGCAGCCGGGCAAGCAGCCGGCGCGACGAGGTGCCGTCGAAGCGGGGATGCACACCCCCGCCCATACCGCCGTCACCGGCTGCCGTGTCGAGGGTGTCGGTCATCGCTACAGCGCTCCCACCGTCGGCTCCGTCATCAGGCTTAACGATGCCTCATCCATCGCCCGCCGTGCCAGCGCCGATTCGGCCTGGGCGATCAATTCGGCCAGGATTTCGGCCACCGGCTGTTCGCGGGTGACCAGCCCGACGCTCTGCCCGGCCATCAGGGAGCCGCTTTCCACGTCGCCCTCGATCACCGCGCGGCGCAGCGCGCCGGCCCAGAAATGCTCGATCTCCAGCATGCCTTCGTCGCGGCTCATCGCGCCGGAATCGACCCTGGCGATGACGTCGCGCTGGAATTCCATGAAGCGCTTGGACGCCTCGTTCGCCAGCGCCCGCACCGGGATCACCGGGAAACGCGGGTCGATCTGCACCGACGGCTGGGCGTCGCGGGCCGACGCCCGGATGAAGGCCTGCTTGAAATTGGGATGGGCCACGCATTCGGTGGCGCAGACGAAGCGGGTGCCGACCTGTACGCCGGCGGCTCCCAGCTCCAGATAGGACAGGATCGTCTCGCCCCGGCCGATGCCGCCGGCGACGAAGACCGGCACATCGCGCAGGTCGGGCAGGATTTCCTGGGCCAGCACGGTGGTGGACACCGGGCCGATGTGGCCGCCGGCCTCGGTTCCCTCGATCACCAGCGCGTCGGCGCCCTGCTTCACCAGCCGCCGGCCGGCCCCCAGCGTGGGGGCGAAGGCCATCGCCCTGGCCCCGCCGTCCTTGATGCGGCGCAGGGTGGCGCCGGTCGGCAGGCCGCCGGCGACGACCACATGGCCGACCGTCTGCTCGCGGCAGACGTCGATCAGCTGGTCCAGCGCCGGGTGCATGTTGATCAGGTTGACGCCGAACGGCTTGGTCGTAAGCGCGCGGGTGCCGGCGATCTCCACCGCCAGCTGGTCCGGCGCCATCGAGCCGCAGGCCAGCACGCCGAAGCCGCCGGCGTTGGAGATGGCGGAGACCAGGTGCCGTTCCGACACCCAGCTCATCGCACCGCCCATCACGGCGGTGCGGGTGCCGAGAAAGTCCCGGCCCCGCTGCCAGAGCCGGTCGAGCCGGGCCGATGCTGCCGCCGCGTAAGATGTGGCGTCGGTCATGGCCGGCCCTCTCCTGATGTTCCCGTCCCCGGCACCCGGGTGCCGCCTGCGATCAGGCGGCGTCCAGGCCGTAGGCGGTGTGCAGGGCGCGCAGCGCCAGTTCCGCATACTCTTCGGCGATCAGGACCGAGATCTTGATCTCCGAGGTCGAGATGACCTGGATGTTGATGCCCTTGTCGGCCAGCGCCTTGAACATGCGCTGGGCGACGCCGGCATGGCTGCGCATGCCGACGCCGATGACCGACACCTTGACCACGTTGGCATCGGAAATGATGCGCTTGTAGTTCAGGGTGGACTGCGCATCCTCCAGCACCTTCACGGCGCGGGCGATGTCCGCCTTGCCGACGGTGAAGGTCATGTCGGTCGACTTGCCGTCTTCCGACACGTTCTGGACGATCATGTCGACGTTGACGGCGTTGTCGGTCAGCGGACCGAAGATGGCGGCGGCGACGCCCGGCTGGTCGGCGACGCCCACCAGGGTGATCTTCGCCTCGTCGCGGCTGTAGGCGATGCCGCTAACAACTTCCTTTTCCACGATCTCGTCCTCGTCAACAACCAGGGTTCCGGGAAGCGAACTGCCCGCAGCGGCTTCGAAGCTCGACAGCACCTGCACGCGCACGCGGTGGTTCATCGCCATCTCGACCGAGCGGGTCTGAAGCACCTTGGCCCCCTGCGAGGCCATCTCCAGCATTTCCTCGTAGGTGATCTTGTCGAGCTTGCGCGCCTTGGTGACGATGCGCGGGTCGGTGGTGTAGACACCGTCCACATCGGTGTAGATGTCGCAGCGGTCGGCCTTCACCGCCGCCGCCAGCGCCACCGCCGAGGTGTCCGAGCCGCCGCGGCCCAGCGTGGTGATGCGGCCATGCTCCGACACGCCCTGGAAGCCCGCGACCACGGCGACTTCGCCGGTCTGCAGGGACTTTTCCATCTCGGTGGTGTCGATGGAGACGATGCGCGCCTTGCCGTGCGTGTCGTCGGTGCGGATGGGAATCTGCCAGCCGGCCCAGGAGCGGGCGGGAATGCCGAGCGACTGCAGGGCGACGGCCAGGAGACCGGAGGTCACCTGCTCGCCGGACGCCACGACCGCGTCATATTCGCGGGCGTCGTGCAGCTTGTCGATTTCGTTGCAGTATTTGACGAGCTGGTTGGTCACGCCGGACATCGCCGACACGACGACGGCGACCTGATGCCCCGCCTTCACCTCTTGCTCGACCTTCCGGGCCACGTTCTTGATGCGGTCGATGTCGCCGACCGACGTGCCTCCGAACTTCAGGACGATCCGCGCCATACCTCACACCATGTCTGGCCGCCCGGTCATGCCGTCTGGATCTCGCCATCTGGGTCATGCGGGTCGGCTGTGCGCACCCCCGCTCCACCGTTGCCGGCGCGGGGCGGCGTATCCATACTCCGTCGCTGGAAGCGAGGCAAGTTGCCCGCACCCGTCCCGCCTCACAGTTTACGGATTTTCACCATGACCGCCTCATCCTCCGCCTTCCCGCACGCGTCCGCAACCGTCCCTGCCGGCGGAACCGTGGATCCGGAGGATGTCGCCCGCTTCTCCGCCATCGCCGCCGAATGGTGGGACCCGGCCGGAAAGTTCAAGCCGCTGCACCGGCTGAACCCGCTGCGCCTGACCTACATCCGCGATGCGGTGTGCAAGCGGCTGGGCCGCGACCCGCTGGCGCCGAACCCGCTGGCGGGCCTGCGCATCGTCGACATCGGCTGCGGTGGCGGCCTGCTGGCCGAACCGCTGGCGCGGATGGGCGCCACGGTGGTCGGGGTCGATGCGTCGGAGAAGAACGTACACACCGCCGCCACCCACGCCGCCGAGACCGGCACCAGCGTCGATTACCGCGCCACCACCGCCGAGGCCCTGGCCGCCAGCGGCGAGACGTTCGACGTGGTGCTGGCGATGGAGGTGATCGAGCATGTCGCCGACGTACCCCTGTTCGTGAAGTCGCTGTCCGACCTGCTGGCGCCGGGCGGCGCGCTGTTCCTGGCGACGCTGAACCGTACGCCGAAATCCTTCGCGCTCGCCATCGTCGGGGCGGAGTACATCCTGCGCTGGCTGCCGCGCGGCACCCACAACTGGCGCCAGTTCCTGCGCCCGTCCGAACTGAACGCCATCGTACGCCCGTACGGCCTGAGCGTACGCGACCTGACCGGCATCACGTACAACCCGCTGAGCGACGAGTTCCGGCTGAACGCGCGCGATCTGGACGTGAACTACATGGGCTGGGCCGAGCGGGGGTGAGGAGGGATCCGAAGTATCTCCCTCTCCCGCCCCGGGAGAGGGAAGGGGCCCGCCGCAAAGCGGTGGGAAGGGTGAGGGGTAGCGCAAGGAACCATGCGGTTCGGGACTCTTGCCTTGCCCCTCACCCTCCCCGCCTTCGGCGGGTCCCCTCCCTCTCCCGGGGCGGGAGAGGGCGATGATCGGCCATATGAGATTGCCCAGACGCCTTAATAGCGAACCTTGACCATCGCCACCCGTTCAGGTCATATTTTTCTTCAATCTCTACTCTTATCCGAGCATTTTGGTTCGGAAGACGCTCGTCTCCGGCACCTTTGCGAACGCTGAGGATTTCCGATGACGGGCACGTTGCGCTTTGCCTCCGGGGATGAGCTATGCAACTGGCTGAGGGACAAGCCTCGCCCGTGGGCACAGGCAATCACCAGCCGAGTAGCCCTGCGCGTTTTGCCGGCTATAAGTCAGATCATTGATGCAAAATATAACGGGAAAACAGCTCCAGAACGCCGGATAGTTGCTGTTGCGCGAGCAAATCTTGTGTCTGCCGTGGCGCTTGTTCAGCAAACCCATGAGACAATCGCCGCTGCCCACGACGCTGCAGACGACGCCGATGCCGCTGCCATAGGCCCATCTGCCCACGACGACGCCAATGCCTACGCCACCGCCTACTTTGCGGTCCACGCGGCCTACGCTGCCGCGTATGCCGCCGACGCCAGCTACGCCGCTGACATCGCCGATACCGCCGACATGGCCGCAGCCTCAGCCGCCAATGCAGCCGACGACACCAACAGTATTTGGCGTTCAGTATCTCATGATGCGGCTTGGCTGGAAGCGACCTACGACGCTCCCGTTCCGGAGCGTGGCGTTTTGTTGCTCCGGCAGCCGCTTTGGGAGGACGGTGTTCCGAAACCGCTTCGTGTCGCCTGGAGTCAGTTCGCCAACAGTTCCTTCGCCGTTGAGCATGGCTTTCAACCCTGGATCCAGTGGTATGAGGCGCTGACATCCCTGCATGACGGCTACCCGCCACGGCAAGAGTTCAGCGACGCCTTGGCTTTGCGCATCGCCATCCAGCCCGACGAATGGTGGAAGCGCCCAGCGAAAGAAGTTAATGCCGACATCGCCCAATGGCTGCGTGAGGAAACCGCGTCCGGCGACCGCTCCGACCCGCGGTACGACCTCGTCCAGGCCCTGAACGCCCTCCCCCCACAGCAACCCGCGCCCTATGCGTTCGACTGGCGCGACGGACGCATGGAGGTTCTTCCACCCGATGCCCTGCCCGAGGATGGCGGGATTGCCCAGGATTATCTCGACGAGACGCGCGAGAAGGCCGACGACCTGCTCGAAGCCCTGGCCCTCAGCAACACCGATCCCACCATCGCCCGCAAGGTCGGCAGGCTGCGGGAGGTTTTGACAGACCGCGCCGCCGATCTGCGACCGGCGCTGGTAGACTCACGCAGCATTTCCGTCGAACGCCTCGCCAAGGCGCTCGACAACCCGCAGGATGCGGCGGAAATTCCGACCCACGTCCTGGCCGATCTGGGCGGCCTTGCCGATACCGCGCGCCGCCTGTGCAACTGCCTGCCCGCCCTGTGGCGGCGCGACGCCGAGCGGTTGGCAAGCAGCCTGACACCGGACAGCGCATCTGCCCTGCTCCGTCACCTCGACGCGCTACGCGACAGGATCAAGGACACGGACATTATCGGGCCAGACGTGCAAGCGGCCTTCGACACCCTGTCCGAAGACAGTGCCGAACCGGATGACGACGATGTGCGGCGGCGGCGCATCGCGATGTTCGGCCTTACCGCACGCAACCTGCTGACCACGCTGCTACGCGCCAGCAAGGGGGCAGCGGACAAGCTGATTGACTATGCGCGGAATGCCCGCAAAGAGTTTTACCCGGAATTGGTCAAGCTGCCGGCGAAGCTGATAATCGATGCTGGTGTGAAGGCCGCAGCCCCATACCTGTTTGTTGCTCTTCTTGAAGTGGTCAGCGGCATCGCGACAGTCTTCCCGGAGATCGAAGGAGTCGTCCGAATACTCGAAGCCCTGAAAGCCGGAAAGGACACTCCCCCCACGCCGCCGCCAAGCACCGAACCGCCCGTCAGTCCTCGTACACCGCGTCCAACAGCAGAGAGAGGTCCAACGCGGCCAGCATGACCGCACCCTCGCGCACGACATCGACGGTCCAGCCGCTGCCGTTTCGGCCCGGCCCAGTGTACCAGCCCGCCGGCCCCATTAAAATCGGTGCATCCGCCGCCAAAGAAAAAGGGCCGCGCACAGACGTGCAGCGGCCCCTTAAACATGCTGTCTGACCCTCACTGGCGGCCCGTCAGTTGGACGGGCTCGGCTCGTGCTGGGTCAGGAGCGCGTACATCGCGTCGCCGGATTCGGCTCCGCGCAGCTTCTCGCACATGGACTGGTCCCGCAGAAGACGCGAGACGCGGGCAAGGGCCTTCAGATGATCGGCTCCCGCCTGTTCCGGGGCGAGAAGGAGGAAGATCAGGTCGACCGGCTGCTCATCGATCGCATCGAAATCGATGGGCCGCTCCACACGGGCGAAGACGCCATGGACGCGGTCCAGGCTGGACAGCTTGCCGTGCGGGATGGCGATGCCATGGCCCACGCCGGTCGTGCCCAGCCTTTCGCGCTCCAGAAGCACGTCGAAGATCGCCCGCTCGTGCTGACCGGTCAGCTCGGACGCTTTGCGCGCCATCTCCTGCAGGGCCTGCTTCTTGTTGCCGGCCTTCAGGTTCGGGAGGATGGCGTGCGGAGAAATGAGGTCGAGCATGACGCTTCTTGACCAGCGAGACGGGTCGGCGCCGTCAGGCGCCGGCCTTCTCCGCCGGGTCGACCCAGCCGATGTTCCCGTCGGCGCGGCGGTAGACCATGTTCAGGCGGCCATGCGCACCGTTGTGGAACATCAGCGCCGGAGCCTGCGCCAGCTCAAGGCGCATCACCGCCTCGCTGACCGACAGGGTGGCGATGCTCGTCTCCATCTCGGCGACGACCATCGGGTTCGCGGCGCCGTCGGCGGCAGCCTCGACCTCCTCGTGATGCTCCTCGGTCTCGGCTTCCAGCACCCGGTAGCTCGCCGGGAGGGCGGCGCCGTTCTCGGCCGCGTGGTGGTCGCGCAGCCGGCGCTTGTAGCGGCGCAGGCGCTTGGCCAGCTTCTCGCAGGCGATGTCGAAGGCCGGATAGGGTTCGGTGGCGTCGCCGGCGCTCTGCAGGACGATCCCGCGGCCCACATGGGCCTGGATGTCGGCCTTGTAGAGGTGCGCATCCTTGGTCAGGATCACGTTCGCCTCGATCGGCTTGTCGAAGTACTTGCCGACCACGGCG
Source organism: Azospirillum palustre (assembly GCF_002573965.1). Taxonomy (NCBI): domain Bacteria; kingdom Pseudomonadati; phylum Pseudomonadota; class Alphaproteobacteria; order Rhodospirillales; family Azospirillaceae; genus Azospirillum; species Azospirillum palustre. Next base: position 2,541,270 of record NZ_PDKW01000043.1, read on the forward strand.
TTCAGGCTGTCGGCCACATGGGTGCGCAGAGCGTCACCCACATCGAGCTGCTTGCCTTTGACGGAGAGTTGCATGGTGGAACGTTTCCAATATTGGTCCGCTGGGGACGGTGTAGACACGACGTCCGAAGATGTCGGGCTCAAAAGATGCTGATCCGCCGCTTGCGGGCCGGGACGATAGGCAAGGGTCACCGGACTGTCAATCGAGCCCTCCCCCGCCCGAACCGCTTACATGCGTGACATCTTGGCACGGCGTCGCTGCACCGATGACGGTATTTTCATCGCTTCACGATACTTCGCGACCGTCCTTCGCGCAATGTCGATCCCTTCCGCACGGAGAATCTCCACCAGTTTGTCGTCGGACAGCACATCCTCCGGCTTCTCCGCATCGATCATGGTTTTGATGCGGTGCCGAACCGCTTCTGCGGAATGGGACGCCTGCCCATCCGCACCCTGGATTGCGGAAGTGAAGAAATATTTCAGCTCGAAGACGCCGCGCGGGGTCGCCATGAACTTGTTGGTGGTGACGCGGCTGACTGTGCTTTCATGCATGCCGATGGCCTCCGCGATGTCACGCAGGATCAGCGGTCGCAGGTGCGAGACGCCATGGATGAAGAACGCATCCTGCTGGCGGATGATCTCGCTCGCCACCTTCAAAATGGTGGTGGCGCGCTGGTGCAGCGACTTGACCAGCCAGTTGGCCGACTGGAACCGTTCGGAGATGTATTCCTTGTCGGCCTTGTTGCGGGCGCCGTCGGAGATGCGGGCGAAATAGCGGTGGTTGACCAGCACCCGCGGCAGCGTGTCCGGGTTCAGGTCGATCAGCCAGCCGCCGCCGGGATTGGCGCGCATCAGGATGTCGGGGGTGACCAGCTGGGCCGGGGTGTGGTCGAAGGCCAGCGCCGGCTTCGGGTTCAGCTTGCGGATGTCGACGACCATGTCGGCGACGTCCTCGGCATCGACGCCGCAGACCTTCATGATGGCCGGCAGGTTGCGCGCGGCCAGAAGCTCCAGATTGTCGAGCAGCGCCGCCATCGCCGGATCGAGCCGGTTCTTCTCGCGCAGCTGGATGGCGAGGCATTCCTTCAGCGACCGGGCGAAGATGCCGGGCGGGTCGAACCGCTGGCAGGCGGCCAGCACCCGCTCCACCCGGTCGGCGCCGCAGCCGAGCTGCTCGGCCATCGCCTGGGCGTCGAAGCCGATCAGCCAGCCGGCCTCGTCCAGCATGTCGATCAGGGCCAGCCCGATCAGCTGGTCGCCCAGGTCGGGCAGGTCGATCTTCAGCTGTTCGGTCAGGTGGTCGCGGAGGTTCTTCTCGCTGGTCAGCGTCGCTTCGAGGTTGCTGTCGTCATCCTCGAAACCGCTGCGGCCGCCGCGCTCGCCGTAGGAGCCGTAGACCTCGCTGCCGCCGTCCGAACCGTCGGAGAAGCGGTCGTCGCCATAGACATTCTCGAAATCGGTGTCGAGCGGCGATTCCGACGAGGACGTCATCGTGTCCGACGAGGTCATCTCCACCGTGTCGCGGGTGCGCCCGTCGCTCGGCGGCAGGGCCGGCCCGTCGTCGCGGCCGTTCAGCCCGTCGATGCTTAGGCCGTTGGCCTCCATGCCGCCGGGGCCGTCCAGCCCGCCCGGCACATCGCTGCCGTCCGCCGGTCCCACCGGATCGCTGCCGCCGTCGGCCGCTCCGCCGTCCCGCTCCAGCAGCGGGTTCTGCTCGATCTCGCGGTCGACGAAGTCCGACAGTTCGATGTTCGACAGCTGCAGCAGCTTGATGGCCTGCTGCAACTGCGGCGTCATCACCAGGGTCTGGGCTTGTCGAAGGTCGAGACGTTGAGCAAGCGCCATGGCTGTGGAACCGGAACCAGTGGAAACGGAGGGCTACAGACTGAAGCGGTCACCGAGATAGACCCGGCGAACCCCCTCGTGCGCCACGATCTCGTCGGGCCGTCCCTCCATTAGTACCACACCGTCGTGCAAAATGTATGCCCGATCGACGAGGTCCAATGTTTCACGCACATTGTGGTCGGTGATCAGCACGCCGATGCCGCGGTCGCGCAAGTGCCCGACCAGCTCGCGGATGTCGTTCACCGCGATGGGGTCGATGCCGGCCAGTGGCTCGTCCAGCAGGATGAAGTGCGGCTGTCCGGCCAGCGCGCGGGCGATCTCAACGCGCCGCCGCTCGCCGCCCGACAGCGCCAGGGCGGGGGAGCGGCGCAGGTGCGTGACCGAGAATTCGGCCAGCAGCTCGTCCAGCATCGCCTCGCGGGCGTCGCGGTCGCTCTCGACCACCTCCAGCACCGAGCGGATGTTGTTCTCCACCGTCATGCCGCGGAAGATCGAGGCCTCCTGCGGCAGATAGCCGATGCCGAGCCGGGCGCGGCGGTACATCGGCAGCGCGGTGATGTCCTGGCCGTCCAGCGTGATCGTGCCGGAGTCGGCGGCGATCAGCCCGGTGATCATGTAGAAGCAGGTGGTCTTGCCGGCGCCGTTGGGGCCGAGCAGCCCGACCGCCTCGCCGCGCTGGACGCTGATCGAGACGTCGCGCACCACCGGCCGCTTCTTGAACGACTTGCCGAGATGCTGGGCCACCAGCCCTTCGGTCGGGACGGATGCTGCGGCGATGCTGCCGGCGGGAGCGGCGCCGGGCCCGTTCGCGGTCAGCACGGTCACGGCTTCTTGCCCGCGGGCGCGCCGGGCCCGTTCTTCTCGCCGGGGATGAGCAGGCCGCTGACCCGGCCTCCGGCGTCGCGGCCGGCGATGACGCGGTTGATCTTGGTGTTCATGTTCATCTCGGCGGCTTCGCCGTTCAGCTGGTTGTCGCCGCGGGTGATCTTCACGTTGCCGATCAGCACCGCGACATTGTCGGCCACCGAATAGACCAGCTTGTCGGACAGCGCCACGTCGGTGGGCGTGGTGACGACGATGTTGCCGGAGCCGTCGATGCGCTCCATCTGGGTGGTGCCGTCCGGCATCTTCTTCAGCCGGCCGATCAGCACGTCGGCGCGCAGCCGGTCGTTGCCGCGCACCGCCACCGCGTCGCCGCGCGCCACGGTCAGGTCCTGAGTCTCGTAATATTCCAGGCTGTCGCGGGCGGTGACCACGTCCTTGGTGGTGATCAGCTTCAGATCCTTGCCGGTAACGACGGCGACCTGCTTGTCGACGTCATAGACGCCATGGTCGCCGAACACCTGCTGGTTCGGGCTGACGATGCGGACGTTGCCGTCGGCCACCAGCTGGAACACCTCGTTGCCCTTGCCGGGGGTCTCGCGGTAATAGGCGGTCAGCACGTCGGCGAAGACGGTCGAGTCGTTGCGCTTGGCCGACGCGTTGCCGCGCGCCACATAGGCGCGGACGTCCTGGTGCCATTCGATCGCCTGGTCGGCGTTGATCTCCACCGGCTGCTTGCCGCCCATGCCGGGCAGGCCCTGGGCGAAGGCCGGAGAAGCGAAAGCGAAAAACCCGCCGGCCAGGATGGCCGACAGGGTCAGGGCGATACGAAGTGTGGGGGGACGGACTGGCGACCGTTTGGACGTCACGGCTTCTTGCTCCCGGGGCGCTCGGCGGCCTGGACCTCGGCCTTCGACTGGTTGAGGAAGACGACATTCTTGCCGCGGTCCGTCATGCGGAAGCCGATGGCGTTGATCTCGCCCTGCGGACCCTGGCCGGTCACCGCCTTGTCGCCCCAGGCGTTGCCCTTGCGGATGTCGGCCTCGGCCTCGCTGGTGGTGAACTCGTTGCCGTCGTCGCGCAGCACATGGACGTTGCCGCGCATCAGCAGGATGCCGGTGTTCTGGTTGTACCAGCCCTTGTCGGACCGCATGGTCACCCAGGTGCCGGTGGTCTCCGTCATCTCCGCCTGCGGGTCGTCCAGCAGGACGATGTCGGGCTGGTCGGCCGACTTGTCGGCCTTGGCCGCGACCAGCGAGAAGGGCTGGTTGTGTTCGTCCAGGCTGAAATAGCGCGGCTTCAGCATCTCGCTCTGCCCGGCGTCGGCGCTGACGCGGGCGCTCTGCGGGCTGTTCAGCGACGGCCAGGCGGCCAGCAGGGCCACCATCGCCAGCGCCGCCGCCGGCAGCACGAACTTCATTGCGGAAACGAAACGGCTGTAGACCCGGCTGACCGGACGGGTATCGCGCCGCCGGTGCGCCCGCAGCGCCGCCGGCGGTTCTTCGGCGGCCGACAGGCGGCGGTCCGGCGCGCGAAGGCTCGGCGCGCCGGCGGACAGGCCGCCGATGGAGCCTTGTCCGCTGCTCGGGGTGGGGGCGGTGCGGCCGGCTGTCGTACGGTCGGGGCTGCGCAGGTCGTCCAGGCTCAAATTCTCGTCCCTCCGGCTCGGCGCTTCGCTTCCATCATGGACAGAACAATCGTCAGGCCGCACCGGCGCGCAGGACATCGTGGATGTGCACGATGCCGAGCGGCCGGTCGGCCTCGATCACGAACAGGGTGGTGATCTTCTTGTCGTTCATCTCGCGCAGCGCCTCGACGATCAACGCCTTGGGGCGGATGGTCTTGGGCCGCGGCGACATGATGCTGTCCGCGCGTTCCGCCAGAAGCTCCGGCGTCAGATGACGGCGCACGTCGCCGTCGGTGATGATCCCGACCAGCGCCCCGGCATCGTCGGTCACCCCGACGCAGCCCAGCCGCTTGGCCGTCATCTCGAAGATGACGTCGGACAGCGGCGAGTCAAGACGGCACAGGGGCAAATCCTCGCCCTTGTGCATGATGTCGGTGACCTTCAGCAATGCGCGGCCCAACTGGCCGCCGGGGTGGAACTCGCGGAAATCGGCGGCGGAGAAGCCGCGCCGTTCCAGCAGGGCCACCGCCAGCGCATCGCCCAGCGCCAGCATCATGGTGGTGGAGGTGGTGGGCGCCAGCCCCAGCGGGCAGGCTTCCGGCTCCGGCGGGATGACCAGCGCCACGTCGGACTGCTCGGCCAGCGCCGAGGCGGCCCGCCGCGTCATGCCGATCAGCGGAATGCCGAAGCGGCGGGTGTAGGCGATGATGTCGGCCAGCTCGTGCGTCTCGCCGGAATTGGACAGCGCCACCACCGCGTCGATCTTGGCGATCATGCCGAGGTCGCCGTGGCTCGCCTCGCCCGGATGGACGAAGAAGGCCGGCGTGCCGGTGGAGGCCATGGTGGCGGCGATCTTGCGGGCGACATGGCCCGACTTGCCCATGCCGGTGACGATCACGCGGCCTTCGATGCCCTGCAGGATGTCGAGCGCCCGCAGGAACTTGCCGTCGAGGCTGCCGGCCAGCGCCAGCAGCGCATCGGCCTCGGTCCGCAGGACGCGGGTGGCGCAGGCGAGATCGCGGTTCTCCACCGGGCTGGACCCGGCCAGAGTGGATCCGGTCGAGGCGGCACCGTCGGTCAGGCTGGACGTGATAACACTGGTCAAGGCTGTGATGCCTTCCATTCGCAAGGCCCGGCGATGGGCCGTTCACAAACACGGCGCCCGCCCGGATGTCTCCCGGCAGGCGCATCGAGCAGTATGCCCACCGGGGGACGCCCGGTCAAATCCACGCCCGACCCGAGGGCGGTTGGTCGCATCCGGCTCCCTCTCCCGGGACGGGAGAGGGCGATCATCCCGCCCTCAGTGCGCCAGAATGTCCGGGGTTTCCCAGCCGCCGAGGTCCAGTTCGCCGCGGGCGGGCAGGAAGTCGAAGCAGGCCTGGGCCAGATGGGTGCGGCCCTCGCGCGCCAGCATGACGTCCAGCTTCGCCTTCAGGTCGTGCAGGTGCAGCACGTCCGACGCGGCGTACTTCATCTGGTCGGTGGTCAGCTCGGGCGCGCCCCAGTCGGAGGACTGCTGCTGCTTGGAGATTTCCACGCCCAGCAGGTCCTTGCACAGGTCCTTCAGGCCATGACGGTCGGTGAAAGTGCGGACCAGCTTGGAGGCCACCTTGGTGCAGTAGACCGGCTGGCAGCCGACGCCCAGGTAAGCCTTCATCACCGCCACGTCGAAACGGGCGAAGTGGAACAGCTTGGTCACGGTGGGATCGGTCAGCAGGCGCTTCAGGTTCGGCGCCTCGTACTGGCCGGGGCGGAACTGCACCAGATGGATCGCACCGTCGCCGGCCGACAGCTGCACCAGGCAGAGGCGGTCGCGGTGGGGGTTCAGCCCCATGGTCTCGGTGTCGATGGCGACGCAGTTGTCGCGGGCGCCGGCGCCGAGGTCGAGGCCGTCGGGGAGGTCGCCGTCATGAAGGTCGATGGGCATGGTCGCGTCCCGGGGTGGTCAGGCCCCCGGCCATGGACCCTAGAAACGACGAACGCCGCTCTGCACGTCCTCCTTCTCAATCGAAGGAGCTGTGCATGCGGCGCAGCCGGGTAGAAAGAAATGGTGCCCAGGAGAAGACTCGAACTTCCACGACATTTCTGCCACAGGTACCTGAAACCTGCGCGTCTACCAATTCCGCCACCTGGGCTCGGTGCTCGGTGTGTGGGCGGTTGTTTAATGATCCTTCCGGGGGGCGTCAACAGCTTTTTCCCGGCCCTTCCATTTTTTTGCCGCATCGCGGGTTTTCGCTGTTGGGATCCCGGCCGCGACGATGCAGTCCCTAGATTGGGGGCGGTCCATTCGCTATAAGCAGGACCGCAGTTCCAGCAGTCCTCTATGGCGACACACAGTCGGACGACGCGCGGGGGCGCGCGCAAAAAGCGCGAAGACCCCGGTTTCGGCGCGCAACGACACGGGAGACGGTCGATGTCCTATCGCACTCAGGTTATCACGGTGTTCGGCGGTTCGGGCTTCATCGGCCGCCACCTGATCCGGCGCCTCGCCAAGTCGGGCGCCCTCATCCGCATCGCCACCCGCAATCCGGGCAAGGCCGGCTTCCTGAAGACGGCCGGCGCCGTCGGCCAGATCGTGCCGTTCGCCACCGACTGCGCCGACGACGTGTCGGTCGCCCGCGCCCTCCAGGGGGCGGATGTCGCCATCAACCTGCTGGGCGTGCTGTACGAGCGCGGGAGCCAGAGCTTCCAGGGCGTACATGTCGACGCCGCGTCGCGCATCGCCCGTCTGGCCGCCGCGGCGGGCGTCAACCGGCTGATCCAGATCTCCGCCATCGGCGCCGACGCCTCGTCGCCGTCGGTCTATGCCCGCTCAAAGGCGGCCGGCGAGCAGGCGGTGCTGTCCGCCTTCCCGGCGGCGACCATCCTGCGCCCCAGCATCGTCTTCGGGCCGGAAGACAATTTCTTCAACAAGTTCGCCGCGATGGCGCAGAAGGCCCCGGCCCTGCCGCTGATCGGCGGCGGCAAGACCCTGTTCCAGCCGGTCTATGTCGGCGACCTGGCCGACGCCGTGATCGCGGCGCTGGACAGCGATGCCAGCCGCGGCAAGACCTACGAGCTGGGCGGCCCGCGCATCTACACCTTCCGCGAACTGCTGGAGCTGACCCAGAAGACCATCCAGCGCCACCGTCCGCTGGTGACCATCCCCTGGAGCGCCGCCGAGTCGCTGGCCGGCATCCTGGAAAAAGTGCCGGTGCTGGCCCCGGCGCTGACCCGCGACCAGGTGGCCTTGCTGAAGCACGACAACGTCGTCTCGCCGGGCGCGCTGGGCTTCAAGGATCTGGGCATCGCCGAGCTGGCGGCCTGCGAGGTGATCGTGCCGACCTACCTGTCGCGCTTCATCGTCGGCGGCAAGTACAGCGGCCTGACCAACAACGCCCATTGAGGCAACGCCCACTGAGGCAACGCCCGCTGACGGGCGGCTCCGTTCCCAGTGCCTTCCGAAAGCCCCGGCCCCCGCGCCGGGGCTTTCGCGTTGAGGGGACCGGGGGACCGGGGGGACCGCCGCCGCGGGCATGGCACGCCTGCCCCAACGCCGCTTGAATTCCCCCGCCGCCGCCGTCATGTGGGCGGTTCACTTACGGCGGGAACGGCGATGACGGGAGCAGAGGATATCCGGGGCGTGTCGGGCCGGATGGCGGAACAGGCATCGGCCGCGCGCTGGGCGACCGTCGCCGCCTTCTTCCTGAACGGCACCGTCTTCGGCGTGTGGGCGACGCAGATCCCCCTGCTGAAGAACCGGCTGGACCTCAGCCCGGCGGTGCTGGGTGCCGCCCTGCTCTGCCTTGCCGTCGGCGCCCTGACGGCGATGATCGCCAGCGGGCCGCTGCTGGGCCGGCTGGGCAGCGCGCCGGTGACGCGGGTGACCGCCCTGCTGTTCGCCGGGCTGCTTCCCCTGCCCTCCCTGGTGCCGGACGTGGCGACGCTGTGCATCGTGCTGGCGCTGTTCGGCGCGTCGGGCGGCACCATGGACGTGGCGATGAACGCGCAGGGCGCGCTGGTCGAGCGGCGGATGGGCCGGCCGATCATGTCGTCGCTGCACGGGATGTGGAGTCTCGGCGGGCTGGCGGGCGCCGGTCTGGGCGGGCTGCTGCTGCCGCTGATGGCCCCGGCGGCGCAGGCCGCGCTGGTGTCGGCCGGGCTTCTGGTGCTGTTCCTGGCCTTGCAGGGGCGTTTCCTGCCCGACCGCAACGCCGGCGGCGGCGGGCTGGTTCTGCCCGACCGCAAGACCCTGCTGCTCGGCCTGCTCGCCGCCATGGCCTTCATGGGCGAGGGCGCCATCCTGGACTGGAGCGCCATCCATCTGCGCGACGATCTGGGCGCGCCGGCCTCCATCGCCGGCATGGGGTTCGGCGTGTTCTGCGCCGCCATGGCGGCCGGGCGGTTCAGCGGCGACCGGCTGCGCCACCGCTTCGGCGGGGCGACGCTGATGCGTGCCGGCGGGCTGCTGGCCACGGCCGGGCTGGGCTGCGTGCTGGCCGGGGGGATCGTCGCGGGGGGAGTGCCGGTGCTGGCGATGGTCGGCTTCGGGCTGACCGGGATCGGCCTGTCGAACATCGTCCCGGTGCTGTTCAGCACGGCGGGGTCGGTGGACAGCGGTCATCCCGACCATGCGGTCGCCGCGGTGTCCACCATGGGCTATGCCGGCGTGCTGGCCGGTCCGCCGCTGGTCGGCTTCATCGCCGAGGCGACCAGCCTCGCCACCGCCTTCGCGATGATCGCGCTGCTGGCGCTGGGCATGGCCGCCGCCGCGGCCCGTGCGGTGCCGCAACAACGGTAAGCCGCAAGATCCAAGAAAATCCTAAAAGTCAATCCTTTATTTGCCTATTTGACAGGCAGCCCTTGCTTTCATATCCTTCCCGACGCTCTCATATCTTTGAGAGAGCGATCCCTCTCCACAGAGGCCCTGGTCGGCGTCGAGCTTTGTTTTCCGATGACGCCAGCGCCTGTAAGGATTCGGCCGTGATTCGGAATAGGCAACAGCGCGACGACGCGGCCCTCTGCTTTCAGGAGGCCCCGGCAGAGCCCGACACCGGCAGCGGTCGGACCAGCGGCCGGGAAAGCTCCGGACCGGCCTCGCCTGCCCTGGCCCGCAGTCCGAAACCGCTGAAATCGCAGCCGCTGGTGCTGGGAAAGCGAATGTCCCGCACGGCGTCCGAACCCCCGCCCGGCTCCCTGCCAGGCCGTCGGCTGGCGACACGCGCCGAACTGTTCGATCCCAGCCGCGGCTATTTCGATTCGGCCGCCATCGTGGTTCAACCTCCGGAAACGCCGGAGCTTGCCGAAGCGCTCGACCATGCGTTGGCTACCTGGGGTGCAACATCCATTTGAATGCAGGGCTGAGTGCGCGAGCCGGTCCGGCGAGCCGTTCGCCCGGAATGCGCCAATTTGCCACTGCTTCTCTTTGCCGTTGCGGTCGGCCCTGTGTTAACGAACAGTTTTCAGGGATTCAGCGCGGCGGGGATCAATGATAAGGCCGGTTTTCGTCGATTTCGACTCCGTCGCCTTTCCGGCGCACGATGATGGGGCCGCGGCTTTGCACGCTGCCCTGCTTCGGGCCATACAGGCGCCCTACAGCCCCAATAGACGCGTGATGCTCCGCGGCGAGGAAATGCTGGTCGTGACCGCTGCTCATGGTCGTGCGCTCGGCACCATCGCCTACGTGCCAAAGACTCATTCGCCACCTCCCGGCACAATCTACATGTCGGGGAATGACGAGACCGACGACCCCTATATTGTGATCTCGGTCCATCACATGCTGGTCGCGGCCCGCTGATTTCGGGGGATCCGCCCGGATTTCCGTTCCCCGGCGGCCGATGCCTGCCGCCGGGGCCCAGTGCGGATCCGGGATGCAGGTCAGAGATACAGGAACGCCAGCATGCCGGTGCCGACGGCGATGCGGTACCAGCCGAACGGGGTGAAGCCGTAGCGGCCGACGAAATCGACCAGCGTCTTCACCACCAATGCTGCTGCGATGAAGGCGGTGACGAAGCCGACCAGGATCAGCAGGCCGCTGTCCAGGCTCATCACCGACCAGTTCTTGTAGAGGTCGTAGACGGTGGCGCCGGCCATGGTCGGCACCGCCAGGAAGAAGGAGAATTCGGCCGCCGCCTTGCGGTCGACGCCCATCAGCAGGGCGCCCAGGATGCTGGCGCCCGAGCGCGACACGCCCGGCACCAGGGCCAGGCACTGGCAGAAGCCGATCTTCAGCGCCAGCGGGGCGGAGAAGTTCTCGATTCGGTGATAGCGGGCGACCGGGATCAGCCGTTCCACCAGCAGGATGGCGATGCCGCCGACGATCAGCGCGATGCTGACCACGGTGGGGTTGAACAGCACCGACTTGATGATGCCGTGCAGGCCGGCGCCCAGCACCATCGCCGGCAGGAAGGCGATGACCACCGCCATCACGAAGCGCCGGGCGCCGGGATCGTCCTTCAGCCCTGTGGCGACATGCCACAGCCGCTGGAAATAGACCACGCAGATCGCCAGGATGGCACCGAGCTGGATCACCACTTCGAACACCTTGCCGGGCGGGCCCTCGAAGCCCAGCAGTTCGTCCAGCATGATCAGGTGGCCGGTGGAGGAGACGGGCAGGAACTCGGTCAGCCCCTCGATCAGCCCCAGGAGGGTGGCGTCCAGATATTGATCGATCATCATCGCGGCACGCAGCCTTCGGCACGGTGAATGTTGCAGCGCTTATAGCAGGCCGTGGCCAGGGTTGGCGATGGCGTGGGGTCGGTACCCCTATTCGGGCGATAGTCCTGAATTGGGACTAATTTTCTGTCGCGTTTTTGTGACACCCCACCGCCACACCCACGCATTACAGCCTTGCGGAAGAAAAGGTCAACAAACCGGACCTATCGGTGTTTTTGTGCTTTCGCGGGGTGGGCGCATGCGTTATATGACGAGCGTCCGCCACTTCGCGGACGTTCGATTTCAACCCATCCGGACGGTGTAGGCCACAGCCGCAGCCCCCGGTCAGGCCCAGCAAGGCGATGCCCCCGCGACAGCGGGCGGGGCCGCGAAGCAAGGAGCAGACGTCATGGCGAACCAGAAAATGTTGGGCTTCGTGCACACCGCGCAGAAGATGCCCGACAAGCGGTCTGCCGCCGACCGCCGCCAGGACTTCGCCGAGATCTACGCCCGCTTCAGCAACGAGCGCGCCGGCGAGCAGGCCAACCGCTGCTCGCAGTGCGGCGTTCCCTTCTGCCAGGTGCACTGCCCGGTCTCCAACAACATCCCGGACTGGCTGAAGCTGACCGCCGAGGGCCGTCTGGAAGAGGCCTACGAGGTCTCCCAGGCCACCAACAACTTCCCCGAAATCTGCGGCCGCATCTGCCCGCAGGACCGGCTGTGCGAGGGCAACTGCGTCATCGAGCAGTCGACCCACGGCGCCGTCACCATCGGCTCGGTCGAGAAGTACATCAACGACACCGCCTGGGAAAACGGCTGGGTCAAGCCGCGCACCCCCGTCCGCGAGCTGGGCCTGTCGGTCGGCGTGGTCGGCGCCGGCCCGGCCGGCCTCGCCGCCGCCGAGGAGCTGCGCGCCAAGGGCTACGAGGTCCATGTCTACGACCGCTACGACCGCATGGGCGGCCTGCTGGTCTACGGCATTCCCGGCTTCAAGCTGGAGAAGGACGTCGTCGCCCGCCGGGTCCAGCGCCTGGCCGATGCCGGCGTCATCTTCCATTCCAATTTCGAGGTCGGCCGCGACGCCTCGCTGGCCGAGCTGCGCGAGCGCCACGTCACCATCCTGATCGCCACCGGCGTCTACAAGGCCCGCGACATCGAGGCCCCCGGCTCGGGGCTGAAGAACATCGTCCCGGCGCTGGAATACCTGACCACCTCCAACAAGGTCGGGCTCGGCGACTCCATGGAGGCCTATGAGGACGGCTCGCTGAACGCCGCCGGCAAGAAGGTGGTGGTGCTCGGCGGCGGCGACACCGCGATGGACTGCGTGCGCACGGCGATCCGCCAGGGCGCCACCTCGGTCAAGTGCCTGTACCGCCGCGACCGCAAGAACATGCCGGGCTCGCAGCGCGAAGTGGCGCATGCCGAGGAGGAAGGCGTCGAGTTCGTCTGGCAGGCAGCACCCGAGGCCTTCACCGGCACCGATGTCGTCACCGGCGTGCGCGCCGTCCGCATCCATCTGGGCGTCGCCGACGCCACCGGCCGCCAGACCCCGCAGGTGATCGAGGGCTCCGACTTCACCGAGCCGGCCGACCTCGTCATCAAGGCGCTGGGCTTCGAGCCGGAGGATCTGCCGGGCATGTTCGGCTCGCCGGACCTGACCGTCACCCGCTGGGGCACGCTGCTGGTCGACCACCGCACCAAGATGACCAGCCTGGACGGCGTCTTCGCCGCCGGCGACATCGTCCGCGGCGCGTCCCTGGTGGTGTGGGCCATCCGCGACGGCCGCGACGCCGCCGACGCCATGCACGCCTACGCCCAGACCGTCGGCGCGCCCAAGCTGGCCGTCGCGGCCGAGTAAGCCGCTCCTTCCTTCCGCTATCAGAACACCGTCTACCCCAGGGGGCCTTCCCTTCGGCCCCCCAGGTCAACGTCCAGACTGTGAAAGGGTCGTTCCATGACCACCGAATTGAACCAGGGTGAGCAGTTCGTCGCCGATTTCCGCGCCAACGCCGCGGCGCTGACCACTGCCCACGCCTACAATCCGGCCGACGAGCACGACGCCTGCGGCGTCGGCTTCATCGCCGCGATCGACGGCAAGCCCCGCCGCTCGGTGGTCGAAAAAGGCATCGAAGCCCTGAAGGCGGTCTGGCACCGCGGTGCGGTGGACGCCGACGGCAAGACCGGCGACGGCGCCGGCATCCATGTCCAGGTGCCGCAGAAGTTCTTCAAGGACCACGTCAAGATCATCGGCCACCTGCCGCCGGAGAACAATCTGGCGGTCGGCCAGGTCTTCCTGCCGCGCATCAGCCTGGACGCCCAGGAAGCCTGCCGCTGCATCGTCGAGACCGAGATCCTGGCCTTCGGCTACTACATCTACGGTTGGCGCCAGGTGCCGATCAACGTCGACATCATCGGCGAGAAGGCCAACGCGACCCGGCCCGAGATCGAGCAGATCATCATCGGCAACGCCAAGGGCGTGTCGGACGAGCAGTTCGAACTCGACCTCTACATCATCCGCCGCCGGATCGAGAAGGCGGTGCATGGCGAGCAGATCAACGACTTCTACATCTGCTCGCTGTCGGCGCGCTCGATCATCTACAAGGGCATGTTCCTCGCCGAACAGCTGTCCACCTTCTATCCGGACCTGACCGACGAGCGCTTCGAGTCGTCCTTCGCCATCTACCACCAGCGCTATTCGACCAACACCTTCCCGACCTGGCCGCTGGCCCAGCCCTTCCGCATGCTCGCCCACAACGGCGAGATCAACACGCTGAAGGGCAACGTCAACTGGATGAAGGCGCACGAGACCCGGATGGAGCATCCGGTGTTCGGCGCCAACATGGGCGACCTGAAGCCGGTGATCGGCGTCGGCCTGTCGGACTCGGGCGCGCTCGACAGCGTGTTCGAGGTGATGGTCCGCGCCGGCCGCACGGCGCCGATGGTCAAGATGATGCTGGTGCCGCAGGCGCTGACCAGCTCGCAGACCACGCCGGACAACCACAAGGCGCTGATCGCCTACTGCAACTCCGTCATGGAGCCGTGGGACGGCCCGGCCGCGCTCGCCATGACCGACGGCCGCTGGGTCGTCGGCGGCATGGACCGCAACGGCCTGCGCCCGATGCGCTACACCATCACCACCGACGGCCTGATCATCGGCGGCTCCGAGACCGGCATGGTCAAGATCGAGGAGAACCAGGTGGTCGAGAAGGGCCGCCTCGGCCCGGGCGAGATGATCGCCGTCGATCTCCAGGCCGGCAAGCTGTTCAACGACCGTGAGCTGAAGGACCATCTGGCCAGCCAGAAGCCGTGGGGCCAGTGGGTCAAGAACACCACCCATCTGGACGAGCTGGTGAAGACCGCCGCGCTGAAGGGCGAGCCGTCGAACATGGAGAAGGAGGAGCTGCGCCGTCGCCAGATGGCCTTCGGCCTCGCCATGGAAGACATGGAGCTGATCCTCCACCCGATGGCGGAGGACGGCAAGGAGGCCATCGGCTCGATGGGCGACGACAGCCCCATCGCCGTGCTGTCCGACAAGTACCGCGGCCTGCACCACTTCTTCCGCCAGAACTTCTCCCAGGTCACCAATCCGCCCATCGACTCGCTTCGCGAGCGCCGGGTGATGAGCCTGAAGACGCGGCTGGGCAATCTCGGCAACATCCTGGACGAGGATGAGAGCCAGACCCGGTTGCTGCAACTCGACAGCCCGGTGCTGACCACCGCCGAATTCCACGCCATGCGGGACTATATGGCCGACACCGCGGCGGTGATCGACGCCACCTTCCCGGTGGATGGCGGCCCCGACGCGCTGCGCGACGCGCTGCGCCGCATCCGCCAGGAGGCGGAGGACGCCGTGCGCGGCGGCGCCAACCACGTCACCCTGACCGACGAGGCGATGGGCCCGGCCCGTGCCGCCATCCCGGCGATCCTGGCGACCGGTGCCGTCCACACCCACCTGATCCGCTCCAACCTGCGCACCTTCACCTCGCTGAACCTGCGCACGGCGGAATGCCTGGACACCCATTACTTCGCGGTGCTGATCGGCGTCGGCGCCACCACCGTCAACGCCTATCTGGCGCAGGAAGCGGTGGCCGAGCGCCAGCGCCGCGGCCTGCTCGGTTCGCTGTCGCTGGAAAAGGCGATGACGAACTACAAGAAGGCCATCGACGACGGCCTGCTGAAGATCATGTCCAAGATGGGCATCTCGGTCATCAGCAGCTACCGCGGCGGCGGCAACTTCGAGGCCATCGGCCTCAGCCGCGCCCTGGTCGCCGAGCATTTCCCGGCGATGGTCAGCCGCATCTCCGGCATCGGCCTCAACGGCATCCAGAAGAAGGTCCTGGAGCAGCATGCGCTGGCCTATGCCGGCGAGGCGCTGCCCCTGCCGGTCGGCGGCTTCTACCGCTTCCGCAAGTCGGGCGACCGCCATGGCTGGGAGGGTGGGATCATCCACACCCTGCAGCAGGCCGTCACCAACGACAGCTACACCACCTTCAAGAAATATTCCGAGCAGGTGAACAAGCGGCCGCCGATGCAGCTGCGCGACCTGCTGGAGTTCCGCACCACCAAGGCCGCCGTTCCGGTCGACGAGGTCGAGAGCATCACCTCGATCCGCAAGCGCTTCATCACGCCGGGCATGTCGATGGGTGCCTTGTCGCCCGAGGCGCACGGCACGCTGAACGTCGCGATGAACCGCATCGGCGCCAAGTCCGACTCGGGCGAGGGCGGCGAGGATCCGGCGCGCTTCCGTCCCGACAAGAACGGCGACAACTGGAACTCCGCCATCAAGCAGGTGGCGTCGGGCCGCTTCGGCGTCACCGCCGAGTACCTGAACCAGTGCCGCGAGCTGGAGATCAAGGTCGCCCAGGGCGCCAAGCCCGGCGAGGGCGGGCAGCTCCCCGGCTTCAAGGTGACGGAGATGATCGCGCGGCTGCGTCACTCGACGCCGGGCGTCATGCTGATCAGCCCGCCGCCGCACCACGACATCTACTCGATCGAGGATCTGGCGCAGCTCATCTATGACCTGAAGCAGATCAACCCGGACGCCAAGGTCACGGTGAAGCTGGTCAGCCGGTCGGGCATCGGCACCATCGCCGCCGGCGTGGCGAAGGCCAACGCCGACATCATCCTGATCTCCGGCAACTCCGGCGGCACCGGCGCGTCCCCGCAGACCTCGATCAAGTTCGCCGGCCTGCCCTGGGAGATGGGGCTGTCGGAGGTCCATCAGGTCCTGACGCTGAACAAGCTGCGCCACCGCGTGCGGCTGCGCACCGACGGCGGCCTGAAGACCGGCCGCGACATCGTCATCGCCGCCATGCTGGGCGCCGAGGAGTACGGCATCGGCACCGCCAGCCTGATCGCCATGGGCTGCATCATGGTCCGGCAGTGCCATTCCAACACCTGCCCGGTCGGCGTCTGCGTCCAGGACGAGAAGCTGCGCGAGAAGTTCGTCGGCTCGCCGGAGAAGGTCGTCAACCTCTTCACCTTCCTGGCCGAGGAGGTCCGCGAGATCCTGGCCAAGCTGGGCTTCCGTTCGCTGAGCGAGGTGATCGGCCGCACCGACCTGCTGCATCAGGTCAGCCGCGGCGGCGCCCACCTCGACGACCTCGACCTCAACCCGCTGCTGGCCCAGGTCGATCCCGGCGAGAACGCGCGCTACTGCACGCTCCAGGGCCGCAACGAGGTGCCGGACACGCTGGACGCCCGCATCGTCGCCGATGCCCGCCCGCTGTTCGAGGAGGGCGAGAAGATGCAGCTCGCCTACAACGCCCGCAACACGCAGCGCGCCATCGGCACGCGGCTGTCCTCGATGGTGACGCGGAAGTTCGGCATGTTCGGGCTCCAGCCCGGCCACATCACCGTCCGCCTGCGCGGCACCGCCGGCCAGTCGCTGGGCGCCTTCGCGGTCCAGGGCATCAAGCTGGAGGTGATGGGCGACGCCAACGACTATGTCGGCAAGGGCCTGTCGGGCGGCACCATCGTCGTCCGTCCCGCCACCAACAGCCCGCTGCTGTCGAACAAGAACACCATCATCGGCAACACGGTGCTGTACGGCGCCACCGCCGGCAAGCTGTTCGCCGCCGGCCAGGCCGGCGAGCGGTTCGCGGTGCGCAACTCCGGCGCCACCGTCGTGGTGGAGGGCTGCGGCTCCAACGGCTGCGAGTACATGACCGGCGGCACCGCGGTGATCCTGGGCAAGGTCGGCGACAATTTCGGCGCCGGCATGACCGGGGGCATGGCCTACATCTACGACCCGGAGGACTCGCTGCCGCTTTTCATCAACGAGGAGAGCGTCATCTTCCAGCGGATCGAGGTGCCCCATTACGAGGCCCAGCTCCGCGCCCTGATCGAGGAGCACGTCGCCGAGACGCAGAGCCGTTTCGCCGCCGAGATCCTCAACGACTGGCAGCGTGAACTCGGCCACTTCTGGCAGGTGGTCCCGAAGGAGATGCTGCACCGTCTGGCCGTGCCGGTGACCCTGCCGCGCGCCATCCCGGCGGAGTGATAATGCCCTCTCCCGCCCCGGGAGAGGAAGGGGACCCGCCAAAGGCGGGGAGGGTGAGGGGGTATCCGAACATGGATTATGATCCTTGGATTCCCCCTCACCCTTCCCATGCTCCGCATGGGCCCCTTCCCTCTCCCGGGACGGGAGAGGGAGTAAGGAGCGGCTATGAGAACGGCGCGCCATCCGGCAGGACGGCGCGCCGTTTTCCGTTTCAGCCGCCGGGTTTCAGCCGCCAGCGACGCTGTGGACGGCCTCCAGGATGACCGCGGCCACCGCGTCGGGCCGCGACAGCAGGGAGAGGTGGCTTGCCTGCAGCTCGGTGGTCCTGGCGCCCATGCGCCGGGCGAACTCCCGCTCCAGCTCGACGCTGACGACCCGGTCGTCGGCCGAGACGATGTACCAGTTGGGGCGGCTCTCCCAGGCGGCCTGGGTGACCTTGTCGCCGAAGGTGCTGCCGGGCAGCGGCGGTTGGAGCACCGCGAGCACGCGGGCTTCGGCTTCGGGAAGATCGGACGCGACATCCTCGATCCAGCCTTCGACGCTGAGCGTGAGATTGCCGGCGCCGTCGTCCCGAATCCTGCCCAGGCCCGGAGGCGGCGGATACGCCCCCACCAGCTCGCCGAGCGTCTCGCCGGCCTTGGGCGCGAAGGCCGCCACATAGACCAGCGCCTTGACCTTGGGATCGTTTCCGGCCTCGGTGATGACCGCCCCGCCCCAGCTGTGTCCCACCAGCACGACGGAGCCGTCGATGCCGGCCAGCGCCTGCCGGGTGGCCTTCACGTCGTCGGCCAGCGAACTCGTCGGGTTCTGCACCGCGACGACGGGAACATTCTTCTCAAGCAGGAGCGGGATGACCCGCTGCCAGCTTGAACCATCGGCCCAGGCGCCGTGAACGAGAACGACGGTGGGCATCGGGGTGGGCGGGTTGCTCATGCACAGGCTCCTTCGTGACGTCCATTCGTGAAGTCCATGCATCGGAGCTTAGGTGCGGTCTCCCCGGGCGTGCTTGCCGGATTCAGGCATTGCTGGTCGATTCTGCCGCAAAGCGTCCGGCGGTCCCACCCCCCCAGCGTCTTCTTACGGTTCGTTTTCTTACGGTTCGAGTTCCCACGGCTCATCCTTGGCCGCCGCGATCCACTCCTGCATCGCCGGCAAGTCCAGCACGGCGTCCATATAGGCGCGCGACACCGGCGACACCGCGACGCTATAGGTGTCCAGCCGCGTCACCACCGGGGCGAACATGGCGTCGGCGATGGTGAAGGCGCCGAACAGGAACGGCCCGCGCGCAGGCCTGCCGAAGTGGGTGCGGGCGTCGTCCCACAGCTCCTGGATCCGGGCGATGTCGGCGGCGGTCGCCTCGGTCTTGCCGCGGCCCATGCGGTTGCGCTTGAGGTCCATCGGCATGGTGCTGCGCAGCGAGGTGAAGCCGGAATGCATCTCCGCCGCCACCGAGCGCGCCACCGCCCGCGCCGCCCGGTCCGCCGGCCACAGCCCGGCCTCCGGCGCCAGTTCCGCCACATGCTCGCAGATCGCCAGCGAGTCCCAGACGGTCAGCCCGTCATGGATCAGGGCGGGCACGCGGCCCGACGGCGACCGTTCGGCGATGCGCGCGGCGGTGTCCGGCTGGCGCAGGGGGATGACGGTCTCGGCAAAGGCGATCCCGGCCTGCCTGAGGGCCAGCCACGGGCGCAGCGACCAGGACGAATAAGCCTTGTTCCCAATCACCAGGGTCAGGTCGGACATCGGGCTGCACCTTTCGCGTGGAAGAAATACGGTGGGGACAGTCAAAGCGACGGATTGCGCGTTGGCGCAACCGTCATCCCCTTCTTACGCCGGCACGAGGTCCTGGGGAACCCGTGACGCGTGCGCGACGCGGTTGCGGCCGTCGCGCTTGGCCTCGTAGAGCGCCATGTCCGCGGCATGGACGAGGTCCGGCCAAGTCTCCCCCGGCCGGGCGACCTGGGCGACGCCGATGCTGGCCGTCACCCCCAGCGCGCTTCCCTGGTGCTGGAACGGGATCGCCTGGATGGCCTCGCGGATCCGCTCGGCGACCGGCAGCGCGTCGGATGTCCGCAATTCCGGCAGGAACAGCAGGAACTCCTCCCCGCCCATCCGCGCCAGCACATCGTCGGGGCGCTTCAGGTTGCGCAGCGTCGCCGCCACGGCGACCAGCACGGTGTCGCCGGCGGCATGGCCGAACCTGTCGTTGATCCGCTTGAAATGGTCGAGGTCGATGCAGAAGACGGTGTCGCCGGGACGGAGGTGACCGGGCATCATCCGTTCCAGCCAGCGCCGGTTGCCGATGCCGGTCAGGCTGTCGAGTTCCGCCATCAGGCTCAGCTTGCGCTCCGCCCGGTCGGTAGCGACGCTGTAGATCAGGATCGAGACGGCGAAATTGCCAAGGATCTGGATGAAGAACTCCCAGGCCAGCCAGGACACGAAATCGGCGACGAAGAGAATGGCCGCGGCCCCCAGCAGGAACGACACCCCGCTGAGCGCCAGCACGGCCGCCAGCGGCCGGCAGGACGGCAACTGCTCGACCCGCCTGAGCCGCGTCACGATCCGCGCCGCCAGCAACAGGCAAAGCGCCGCATTCAGATGGAAAACGGCGGCGCGGAGCTGGTTGTCCAGGTGGAAGCCGGTCACCCAGGCGACGATCCAGACCGCAAGCGGATAGACCGCCAGCAGGTGCCACGCCCGCGGCAGGCGCCCGGACCGCAGGCGTTCGATCCCCAGCGCCAGCAGCCCATGCCCGACCACACCCAGCATCAGGCTGCCCAGGGTCCAGACCGGCTTCGGCAGCATGGCATGCTCGCCGAAGCCGGCCAGGACGCCGCCGAACCCCACCAGGGAAAATGCCGCCGCCAGCGTGCCGAACCCGGATGCGGGGACATCCCGCAACCGCGCGAACAGAAATACCGCCGCCCCCACCAGAAGTGACGACTGGTAGAGAAACAGCACGGTGGCGATGTCGAGCACAATCATAGACGGCAACGCCGGTTGATGATCACGGGTCCTTATACCGTGAACGTCGCTGTCGGTGAACCGGGTCGACGAACCGGACACCCAACACCCATGCAGATCGAAGGAAACACCCAGTCGAAAAGCGTTTCACTCCGTTCCACGCCACCCCTTTCCAGCCGGGGCCGGCCGCGCCATCCTTGGGGATGGGCATCCGCATCGGATGCGTGACGTGATCTCGTGAAAAGGATTCCCCGTCTTGCTCGCCACCCTGCTTGCCGTCGACGGTCCCGACACCGTCGCCCTCACCCCCGTGACCAAGGCCGGGCTCGCCGACTGGCTGGCGGCGCAATCGCCGGCCACGGCATCCTGGGTCAAGGCCGTGGGCTTCACCGGCGAGGCCGGATCGACCGTCTTCCTGCCGGGACCGGACGGCGCCGTCGCCCGCGTGCTGGCCGGCGTGTCGGCGGTCGACGATCTGTGGGCCTTCGCCGGCCTGCCCGCCTCGCTCCCCGCCGGCTCCTACCGGATCGACGCGGCGCTGGATGCGCGGGCGGCAACGCGGGCGGCGCTGGGCTGGGCGCTCGGCAGCTACCGCTTCACCCGTTACCGGAAGCCGCCCGAGAAGGGCTTCGCCACCCTGGTCTGGCCGGCGGAGGCCGACCGCGGCGAGGTGGAGCGAGCGGCAACCGCCACCTGGCTGGTGCGCGATCTGGTGAACACCCCGGCCTGCGACATGGGTCCTGCCGAGCTGGCCCAGGCGGCGCAGGATCTGGGGGCGGAGTTCGACGCGGCGGTGGAGGTCATCGTCGGGCAGGACCTGCTCGACCGCGACTATCCGGCGATCCATGCCGTCGGCCGCGCCAGCCCGCGGGCGCCGCGGCTGGTCGACCTGCGCTGGGGCAACCCGACCCATCCGAAGGTGACCATCGTCGGCAAGGGCGTCTGCTTCGACACCGGCGGGCTGGACCTGAAGCCGTCCTCGGCCATGCTGATCATGAAGAAGGACATGGGCGGTGCCGCGCATGCGCTGGCGCTCGGCCGGATGATCATGATGGCCGGGCTGCCGGTGCGGCTGCGCGTGCTGGTGCCGGCAGTGGAGAATGTCGTCTCCGGCGACAGCTTCAAGCCGCAGGACGTGCTGAGAACCCGCAAGGGCCTGACCATCGAGGTCGGCAACACCGACGCCGAGGGCCGCCTGATCCTGTGCGACGCGCTGGCCGAGGCGGATTCGGAGAAGCCGGAGCTGCTGATCGACTTCGCCACCCTGACCGGTGCGGCCCGCGTGGCGCTGGGCCCCGACCTGCCGGCGCTGATGTCCAACAACGACGCGCTGGCCACCGACCTGACCGAGGCCGGGACCGCGGAGGACGACCCGATGTGGCGGCTCCCGCTGTGGGCGCCCTACCGCAAGGGGCTGGACAGCAAGGTGGCCGACATCAACAACGTCACCACCAACGGCTTCGCCGGCGCCATCACCGCCGGGCTGTTCCTTCAGGAATTCGTGTCGAAGGAAACGCCCTGGGCGCATCTGGACACCTATGCCTGGAACGGCTCGGCCCGTCCCGGTCGTCCGGAGGGTGGCGAGGCGCTGGGCCTGCGCGCCGCCTATGCGGTGATCGCCAAGCGGTTCGGCTGACCATCCACGCCACACGGAGTGGACGCCGGGGGAAAGGGCGGGAGGCGGTTGGCGCCGTCCCCGCCCCTTCCCCCTCGGGGGAGGGAATGGGATCGCACCACAACGCAGGACGTGCCGGCGGACAGGACGACTGGGTGGCGGTGCGCCGCGATGCGGAGACCGGCATCGAGACCATCCGCGCCCATTTCCGCGGCCATGCCTATGACCTGCACGACCATGACGAGCTGCTGGTCGGCGTCACCGAGCAGGGGGTGCAGGCGTTCCGCTGCCGGCGGCGGCTGCACACCAGCGTTCCCGGCCGCGTCATCCTGATCGAACCCGGCGAGGCCCATGACGGCCACAGCCCGGGGGAGGATGGCTTCACCTACGCCATGCTCTACCTGCCGGTGCCGCTGCTGACCGCCCGCAGCGAGGCGCTGCGCAGCCTGATGCCGCGGGGAACCGGCCTGCCGCTGGGCTTCCGCGACACGCTGGCCGACGATCCCGGCCTTGCGGCGACGATCCGCTCCGCCTTCCTGGCCCTGCACCAGCGCGAAGGGCGGCTGGCCCGCGACCTGTCGCTGGACCGGCTGGCGGTGAGGCTGGCCGGCCATCTGGCACCACCGGAGGAGCGCCGGCCGCAGCAGCCCGACCGCGCCGCCGCCCTGGTGCGCGAGTTGCTGCATGCCCGGATGGCCGAGGATGTCGGGCTGGACGAGCTGTCCGCTGCGGCCGGAGTCGACCGGTTCCGGCTGAACCGCGCCTTCCGCGCCGCCTTCGGCCTGTCGCCGCACGCCTATCTGGTCCGGCTGCGCCTGCGCACCGCCCGGCGCCGGCTGGCCGAGGGCGAGGCGCCGGCCCTGGTCGCGGCCGAGGTCGGCTTCGCCGACCAGAGCCATCTCGGCCGCTGGTTCCGCCGCGCCTATGGCCTGACGCCGGCCGCCTACCGCAATCTGTGCACGAACGTTCCAGACTGAGGCGCCGCCGTCGGGCATCTGAAGGGGCAAAGGAGATGATTGTCATGCCCGCCAGCCCAATGCCCGATAGCACAATGCCCGATACCCCGATGCCCGAAACCACCCCCATGGACGCGCCCGTCCGCTTCGACACCAAGGTCGCGCTGGTCGTCCGCGCCGATCTGGCGGTCTGGCAGAAGCTGAACGTCGCCGCCTTCCTCGCCACCGGGATCGCCGCCGCGGCGCCGGACGCGCTGGGCGAGGCGTATGTCGACGGTGCCGGCCGCCGCTATGGCCGCATGCTGGGCCAGCCGATGCTGATCTTCACCGCCGACCGTGACCAACTGCGCGCCGTCCGCGATGCGGCGCTGGAGCGGGGGCTGACGCTGGTGCCCTATGTCGCCGCCATGTTCACCACCGGCCACGACGCCGCCAACCGCGCCGCCTTCCAGGCCGAGGACCCGGATACCCCCGATCTGGTCGGGCTGGCGTTGCGCGGGCCGAAGAAGGCGGTGGACAAGACGGTGAAGGGCCTCGCCCTGCATGGGTGAGGGGCACGGGGGAGAGCGGGCGGCTGAACGCACCGGGTAGCGTCAACCCACCCGTCACAGCTCCTGCGGAACCGTGATCGTCACGCTGGTGCCGGCGCCCGGCACGCTGTCGATGGCGAGCCGGCCGCCGAGCGGGCCGGTCACCGTGTTGAACACCACCGCCAGCCCCAGACCCTTGTGGCCGCGGTTGCGGGCGGTGGTGAAGAAGGCGTCGGTCAGGGTCGGCAGGTTGTTGGCCGGAATGCCGGCGCCGCGGTCGCGGACGATCAGGTTCCAGGCCGGGACCGCATCCAGCGTCGCCGGCTCCACCGCCACCTCGGCCTCGCCCGGACCGCCGCCATAGCCATGGGCGGCGGCGTTGGCGAACAGATGGTGCAGCACCCGCTCCAGATGCGGGGCATAGCCGATCCACGGGCAGGCGGCGCCGGGGACGATCCGGATGACCAGCGGCAGGTCGGGATGCTGGACCGCGAACAGGCTCGCCGCGTCCTCGGCCATGCGGCGCAGTTCCAGCGCCTCCAGCGGTTCGGCGGTCTGGCAGGCGGCGATGGCGGAAAAGGCCTCCACCAGCTCCACCGCGCGGGTGAGGTTGGCGTCGAGCAGGGCCGCCGGCTCCCGCAGCTCCTCGGTCGACAGCGGGCCGTTGCCGGGGCGGGCCAGATCCTGCAAATGGCTGGCCGCGGTGACGCAGACGCCGAGCGGCGTGTTCAGCTCATGCGCCAGCCCGGTCACCGCCTGGGTGATGGCGCGCTGGCGGGCCAGCGCCGATTCGGCGATGCGGGCGCGCCGCTCCAGATCCTCGCGCACCACCCGTTCCGACACCTCGCGGATCATGCGGCTGAGTTCGCGCAGCAGCTTCGCCAGCAGGTCGGGCGAGGGGGAGATCAGCGACAGGAACAGGTCGCGTTCCAGTTCGAACACCGTGACCGGCGTGGCGGCGATGACCGAGGCCGAGCGGGAGCCGCCGTCGATCAGCGCCATTTCGCCGAAACAGTCGCCGGCACGGCGGAACCCGACCTCCACCTGACCGCCGAAGGGATCGTCGCGCACCACGCGCACCGTGCCGTCCAGCAGGACGTAGAGCGAGCTGGCGCTGTCGCCCTCGCGCATCAGGACGGTGCCGGCCGCGGCGTCGAACACCCGCCCGCGCGAGGCCACGGCCGCGCGCTCCTCGGGCGAGAAGGCCTCGAACAGGACGATGCCGTCGAGGATTCCGCCGGGCGCGGTCGTGCCGGTGGTGGCGCTGGTCATGGTGACGGGATGCTCCGAATGGGCCTTGTCCCGACAGCATAGATCAAGCAGCCGGGAAACCGCGAGACGTTACCCGAGGCTTTCGCGAATCGGAAACCGGCTTTCGCGCTACAGGCGGTCCAGCAGGCCGCGCGACCCGGCCTCGCACAGGTCCAGCACCTGCTCGAACCCGTCGGGGCCGCCATAATAGGGATCGGGCACCTCCCGCCCCTCCCCCTCCTGTCCAATGGGGCCGGCCGCATCGTCCAGGAACAGGCGCAGCGCCGCGGTGGCGCCGGGCGGGGCGATGCGGCGCAGCTGGGCCAGATGGCCGTGGTCCATCGCCAGGATATGGTCGAAGCGGGTGAAGTCGGCCGCCGCCACCTTGCGGGCGCGCAAGCCCGACAGGTCGACGCCGCGGGCCAGCGCCGCGCGCACCGTGCGCGGATCGGGCGGCTCGCCGACGTGATAGCTGTGGGTGCCGGCGGAGTCGGCGCTCACCAGGGCGCCGAGCCCGGCGCGGTCGGCCAGATGGCGGAACACCCCCTCGGCGGTCGGCGAGCGGCAGATGTTGCCCGTGCAGACGAACAGGATCTTGACCACCTGCGGTATCCCCTATCTCTGTTTCTTGCGGCTTTACTTCCCTGCGTGACGGGCGTACGCCGCAGCAGTTTTCTACATGACCGGTTTCCGAACCGCTAAGGGGATCCCATGCCCGCTCCCGCCCTGACCAACCGCCTGCGACCGACCGACCGGATCGTCATCCTGACCGGGGCGGGGATTTCCAAGGAGTCGGGGCTGGACACCTTCCGTTGCGCCGGCGGCATCTGGAGCCAGGTCGATCTGGAGGATGTGGCGACGCCGGAGGGCTTCGCCCGCGACCCCGATCTGGTCCACCGCTTCTACAACGACCGCCGCCGCGGCCTCGCCGACCCGGCGGTGCAGCCCAACGCCGCGCACAGGGCGCTGGCGGAGTTGGAGCGGCGCTGGACGGGCAACGTCCTGCTGGTGACGCAGAACATCGACGATTTGCACGAGCGCGGCGGGTCTGTTGCGCCGCTGCACATGCATGGCGAGCTGCTGAAGGCGGTCTGCCTGCATTGCCGCACGGTGGTGGAGGTGCAGGGCGACCTGTCGGTGCACGACCATTGCCTGACCTGCGGGCGCAAGGGCGGCATGCGGCCCGACGTGGTGTGGTTCGGCGAGATGCCCTATCAGATGGAGCGCATCCAGCGGGCGCTGGAGGAATGCGACCTGTTCGTGTCGGTCGGCACCTCGGGCCATGTCTATCCTGCCGCCGGCTTCGTGGCGGAAGCGCGCTCGGCCGGCGCCTATACGGTCGAGCTGAACCTGGAACCGTCGGAGGGCGCGTCCTATTTCCACAGCTCGATCCACGGTCCGGCGACCCAGGTGGTGCCGGCCTTCGTCCAGGATTTGCTGACGCTTGTCTGATGAAACCGTTGAGGGCGGTTCGGATCTCGACCGCCTGTTCGCGAAGGCGCGCGCCTGCACGCTGTGTGCGGGGGTTCTGCCCCATGGCTGCCGCCCGGTGTTGCGCGGCAGCCCCACCGCCCGCCTGCTGATCGTCGGGCAGGCGCCCGGCGCGCGGGTGCATGCCAGCGGCATCCCCTGGGACGATGCCTCCGGCGACCGGCTGCGCAAGTGGCTGGCGATGGACCGCCCCGCCTTCTACGACGAATCCCGCATCGCCGTGGTGCCGATGGGGCTGTGCTATCCCGGCACCATGCCCAAGGGCGGCGATTACCCGCCGCGTCCGGAATGCGCGCCGCTGTGGCACCCGCCGCTGCTGGAATCGCTGTCGGGCGTCCGGCTGACCCTGCTGATCGGGCAGTATGCCCAGGCGCGCTACCTGGGCGAGCGGCGCAAGGCGACGATGACGGAAACGGTGGCGAACTGGCGGGAGTACGGCCCGGCCTTCCTGCCGCTGCCGCACCCGAGCTGGCGCAACACCGCCTGGCTGAACCGCAACCCGTGGTTCGAGGAGGATCTGGTGCCGGCCCTGCGCCGCCGGCTGGCCGACGCGCTGGGCGACTGAAGGCCCTGCCCTGCCCCTCCCCTCGCCTGCCTCCTACTCCATCGTCTCGATCCGCTCCATGTCATCGTCGGAGAAGCCGAAATGGTGGCCGATCTCGTGGATCAGGACATGGCGGACGATGGCCGGCAGCTCCTCCCCCGTCTCGCACCAGTAATCGAGGATCGGGCGGCGGTAGAGGAAGATCATGTCCGGCCCGCCGCGCAGGTCGGCGACGCTTTGCCGCGTCAGATCCACGCCCCGATAGAGGCCCAGCAGGTCGAATGGGCTTTCCAGCTCCATCTCCCGCTCGGTATCCTCATCGGGAAAATCCTCGACATGGATCACGAGGTTCCCGACCGGGGCGAGCAGCTCCGCCGGGATGGTGTCGAGCGCCTCTTCGGCCATGCGCTCCAGGTCTTCGACCGTGGGCGGAACCGTATGGGGACCTGAAGGTTTCCGTATCATGCCGCAGAAGGTAGCGAACCGCCGCCCGTTCGCCAAGAAGCTGCGGGCGGCAAAAGAGAGACTTAAGGAAAGGGAGGTCATCATGTCGGATCGTCTTGTCGGCGCGCATCGCCAGACGGCGCTGAAGGAACTGCACGGCTGGGCGGAGGTGCTGGAACGCGACGCCATCCGCAAGACCTACCATTTCGCCGATTTCCCCGCCGCCTGGGGATTCATGAACCAGGTCGCCCTGCTGGCCGAGAAGACCGGCCACCATCCCGAATGGTTCAACGACCTGGGCCGGGTCGAGGTGATCCTCTACACCCGCAAAAGCGACGCCGTGACCCAGGCCGACGTCGACTTCGCCCATCGCCTGGACCAGATGGCGCCCCTGCACGACCGCTGAGCGATTGCCAAGTGACCGCTAAGTGACCGCCGGGGCGGGACCCATCGCCCGCCCCCCGCGTTATTCCTGTTCCGCCGCCGACCGGACGGCGGGACAACACCGTGCAGTGCGGAGCCGCCGACCATGCCGAAACCCCTGACCCTGTCCATCCCCCATTCGCTCGGCCGGGCGGAGGCCAAGCGCCGGCTGGTCGACGGCATGGGCGAGGTGCGGGCGCGCCTGAGCGCCGTGTCGGCCAGCGTCGACGACAGCTGGACCGACGACCGCCTGAACTTCCACGTCGTGGCGCTGGCCCAGACCATCGCCGGCCACATCGACGTGCTGGACGACCGGGTCGAGATGGAGGTGCAGCTGCCCTGGGCGCTCGCCCTGCTGGCCGACAAGATCAAGAACAAGGTCTCGCGCCAGGGCACGCTGATGCTGGAGAAGAAGTAAGGATAGCGGGGGAGGTTGCGGGCTGCGTCAGCCGAAACCCGCCCCATCCTTACCTGCCCTACCCCTCCGACGCCTCCTCCACCTTGCGGCGCGCCAGCGGGTGGTGGTCGTGCATGACCCTCTTCAGCCGCTCCGTCACCACATGGGTGTAGATCTGCGTCGTCGCGATGTCGGCATGGCCCAGCATCTTCTGGACGGAGCGCAGGTCGGCGCCATGGTCGAGCAAATGGGTGGCGAAGGCGTGGCGCAGCACGTGGGGGCTGACCTTCTCCGGGTCGATGCCGGCGTCAATGGCCAGTTGCTTCAACAGCTGGGCGAAGCGCTGGCGCGTCAGGTGGCCCTCGGCGGAGATGCGGGACGGGAACAGGAAGGGGCTGTGCCCGGCCTCCCCCCCTGCACCGGCGCTTGGCGGGATGAAGTGGCCGCGGAACGGGATATAGCCGGCCAGCGCCGCCAGCGCCGGGTCGGACAGCGGCACCATCCGCTCCTTGCCGCCCTTGCCGCGCACCAGCAGGCCGCGGCCGTCGCGCATGATCGCGGTCATCGGCAGGCCGACCAGCTCCGACACGCGCAGGCCGGTGGCGTAGAGCACCTCCAGCAGGGCCACCAGCCGCAGCCCCTCCGGCCCGCCGCGCGCCTCGGCGGTGGACAGCATGGCGCCGACCTCCGCCTCCGTCAGGATCTTGGGCAGCGGCCGGCCCTGCTTGGGGCTGTCGAGCGGCGAGGCGGGATCGTCGGTGCGGCGGCCTTCCGACAGCAGGAAGCGGTAGAACTGCCGCATCGCCGACAGCCGCCGCGCCACGGTGCGGGGGGCGCCGTCCTTGCTCTGCACCGCCAGATAGGCCCGCAGATCCTCGGTGCCCGCCGCCTCCAGCGCCACGCTGCGCTGGGCCAGCCAGCGGCCGAGGTCGGCGAGGTCGCGCTCATAGGCCAGCCGCGTGTTCACCGCCGCCCCGCGCTCCGCCGTCAGCATGTCGAGGAAGGCGTCCAGATGCGGCGAGGCGGCGAGCGGGCGCGGCTTGCACGGCCGGCCGCGCCGCTTGGCGCCGGCTTTGGCGCCGGCTTTGGCGACGGTCTTTTTGCTGCCGGTCATGGTGTCGGCGTCATGGTGATGGCGGGCTCCACGGGGCGGAAGGTCATTCGGTTGTCGATGTGGCGGGGCCGGCGATGGCGGCCATCGCCTCGCGAACCAGCGCGCGGGCGTCCGGTTCCAGCCCGACCGCCTTCAGGTTGGCCGCCACGCGGGCGGTGACGACCGGCGGCAGGGTGGCCGGCCCGGCCTCCCCAAGCAGGATCAGGGCGACGGCCACCGTCTCGCCGATGCGTCCGCCGGCCGCGGCGTCGCCCAGCCGCTGCCACAAGGCGGGATCGACGCCGGCCTCGCTGCCGCTGGGCGGGCCGGCGCCGTCGGTGGCGGTCATCCAGGCCTCGTCCGGAATGGCGACTCCGGTGGCCTGGAGCAGCGCCAGCTGGCCGGCGACGCGGTTGCGGGCGGGGGTGTCGGCGCCGCGCAGCGCCTCGTCCAGCCAGGCGGTCAGCGCAGCCGGATCCCTGCTCTGCCCCGTCGCCACCGCCGCCAGCGGCCACAGCCAGGCGGTGTCGGCGCTGCGGCCGCTGCGCAGGGCCAGATCGTGCCAGCGCCGCGCCTGATCGAGGCGGCCTTGCGCGTAATAGAGCCGGGCCGCCGCCGGGGACAGCGCCGCGGCATCGCCGGTCGGCGACACGCCGTCGAGCAGCCCGGCGGCGGCACCGCCGACCGGCCCGGCGCGCAGGCGCGGATCGACCAGCTCCACCGCCAGCGCCGCCAGCGCGACGCGCCGACGCCCGTCCATCGCCGCCGCCATCGCCTGATGGACCAGCGCGCGGGTGCGGGCGCCGCGATCACGCCGGGCGATGTCGCGGACCCGCAGCAGCTCGTCCCCCACTGCCGGCACCTGGGCGTAGAGATCCTGCAGCTGGCGGGCATCGAGGAACAGGGCAGCCGCCGCCCGTTCGCCGGCGGCGGCGCGGGTGGTGGGATCGGTGGCGGGGTTGGTGGCGATGGCGGCCAGCGCCGGCAGGCTCTCCAGCGGCAGCCGGTCGGGCGGCACGCCGATCCGCGCGATGCGCATGGCGGCGAGCAGCAGAGCCAGCCCGTCCGCATCGGCTTGCAGCGACAGCGAGCGGGCCGGCGGCGGGGCGGCACCGGCCAGCGCCTCGGCAACCGGCAGGAAGGGGTCGGACCGGCGGCTGTCGCGCAAGACCGCCAGCGCCTCGTCCGTGCCGGCCCGGTCGCCGGCGCGGGCACGGCAGAACAGGCCCAGCTTGGCCCAATAGGCGGAGGCGAAGCTCTTGCCGCGGGCCAGCGCATGCGGGCAATCCAGCCCGCCGCGCACCAGCTCCGCGTCGGTCAGCGCCCTGGCCGCCGGCTCGTCCGCCGCCAGCGCCGCCGGCAGGCGCCCGGCCAGTTCGGCCGCCCCGGCGGGATCGCCGAGCCGCGCCAGCTTTTCGATGCGCAGGGCGCCGAGGCGGCGGGGCGGCGGCGCTTCCCCGGTCGCAACTGCCGGAGAGCCGGCGCTCAGCAGCAGACGGCGTTCCAGCGCCTTGACGGTGGGAGACGGGGTGTCGACCGGCAGGGCGGCGATCAGGAGAAGAAGCTCCGCCCGGCCGATGCCGCGCCAGGGGTCGCCGCCCAGCCCCTGCAAACCGTCGAAGAGGCCGGCACCGTCCGGGTCGGGCGCGCCCAGCGGCTCGCGCACGACCGGCGCCGGCCGCGCCACCACCGGCGAGACGGCGGGCGGCGGCGTGACCGCGGGCGGATAGGCCGGCACGACGACCGGAGCGGGGGCGGAAGGCCGGGGCCGGACGGGGGTTTCCACCGCGGCGTCGGGCGTCAGCCGGACCGGCGGGCCGAGGGCTTGGGCGGCGGCCTGGGCACCGGCTGCCATCGACCAGCCGGCCGCCAGCAGCCCGGCCAGAAGCGGAACGGTTGCCCGTCCGGCTCCCTGGGATCGGGCATGCTTCTGTAGGACGCCCGGCCGGACGTTTCCGGCCGATGGTCGGGGCTCAGCGCGGGAAGCGCTCATCCGGCAGAACCTTCTCCACCGTTTTCGACGGAGCCGGCAGGTCCCACGAGGCGAGGAACACCATGCCACCGGCGATCACCAGCAACAGCAGGACGAAGAGGATCGAGAGAAACCGGCTCATGGCACCAGGGACGTGTTGTGTCGGAAAACGGAGGATCGGAGCGGAGCTACCATGTCCTGCATCCGCAGGGCTTGGGACAAGCAAGGGCTTTTCTGCTAAAGCATCCGCGGCTCCGGCCGGCGGCCGAAGGACGGCGCAGTGTAGCCACAGGTTGGACCGCGGCGCAACCCGTCCACCGGGCCATTCGCCGGCTCCGCAGCAGGATGCGGGGCAGGGCAGGGCGGAACCGGAGCGCTTGTGCCGGCCAGCTTTCGGCGGGTATGAGTGTTGTCTGTTGCAGCGGTGTGACGGCCGGCGGAGACGCCGGCATGCTGGGGCCGGGAGTGCGGGTGGCGGATCGGATGGATGTGATGGGACTGCGCAAGGCGATGACGGCCCAGGGCCCGGGAGCAGGCCCGGGCCCGGCGGAGAATGCGGTGCCGCTGCTGCCGCGCACCGTGGTGCTGGTCGGGCTGATGGGGGCGGGCAAGAGCGCCATCGGGCGCCGGCTGGCCGCACGCCTGCACCTGCCCTTCCGCGACGCCGACACCGAGATCGAGGCGGCGGCCGGCTGCACCATCGCCGAAATCTTCGCCCGCGACGGCGAACCGGTCTTCCGCTCCGTCGAACGCCGCATCATCACCCGTCTGGTGAAGGACGAGCCGGTGCATATCCTGGCGACCGGCGGCGGCGCCTTCATGGATCCGGAAACCCGCGGCGCCATCCGCCAGCACGGCGTGTCGGTCTGGCTGCGTGCCGAACTGGACGTGCTGGTCGCCCGCACCGCCCGGCGCACCCACCGCCCCATCCTGAACCAGGGCGATCCGCGCACCATCCTGGGCCGGCTGATGGAACAGCGCTACCCCGTCTATGCCGAGGCCGACCTGACCGTGGTCAGCGACGAACGCCCGCCAGACGTGACGGTGGAGCTGGTGATCGACGCGCTGGAGGCGCATTTCGGCGTCCAGCTTCCCCACCGCCAGCCCCAGGGCCAAGCCCAAGGCCAGGGCAACGCCCAGCGCGGCGGCCGGCCCGGAAAGCCCGACACCCCAAAAACCGACGCCCCGAAA
Source organism: Azospirillum palustre (assembly GCF_002573965.1). Lineage (NCBI taxonomy): Bacteria > Pseudomonadati > Pseudomonadota > Alphaproteobacteria > Rhodospirillales > Azospirillaceae > Azospirillum > Azospirillum palustre. Next base: position 2,573,569 of record NZ_PDKW01000043.1, read on the forward strand.
GCCGACGCCCCGAAAGCCGACGCGCCCTGATCCCCGTCTCCCGCCCCTTTCCCTGAACCACCAGCTTCGCGGACTGCCCCGATGACCTCCGTCAACGCCACCACCCCGGCCGCACTCGACACCGTCCGCCTGGAGCTGGGCGCCCGCAGCTACGACATCCTCGTCGGCGACGGGGTGCTGGCCGATGCCGGCGAGCGCATTGCCGCGATCACCCGCGGCCGGGCGCCCATCGTGGTGACCGACGCCAACGTCGCGCCTCTGCATCTGGACACGCTGAACGCCGCGATGCTGGCGGCGGGGATCGCGCCGCAGCCGGCCATCGTCCTGCCGGCCGGCGAGAAGACCAAGGACTTCGCCCATTTCCAGCAGCTGATGGACGACATCCTGGGCCGCGGCATCGAGCGGTCCACCGTCCTGCTGGCGCTGGGCGGCGGGGTGATCGGCGACATCACCGGCTTCGCCGCGGCGTCGGCGCTGCGCGGCATCGACTTCATCCAGGTGCCGACCACGCTGCTGTCCCAGGTCGACAGCTCGGTCGGCGGCAAGACCGGCATCAACAGCCGGCACGGCAAGAACCTGATCGGCGCCTTCCACCAGCCGCGCCTCGTCATCGCCGACACCGCCACGCTGGACACCCTGCCGCGGCGCGAGGTGCTGGCCGGCTATGCCGAGGTGGTGAAATACGGCCTGATCCGCCAGCCCGACTTCTTCGCCTGGCTGGAGCGGAACGGCCGGCGGGTGGTGGACGGCGACAGCGACGCCCGGCGCCATGCGGTGACCGTCAGCTGCCGCGCCAAGGCCGACATCGTCGGCGTCGACGAGCGCGAGAGCGGCGACCGCGCCCTGCTGAACCTGGGCCACACCTTCGGCCATGCGCTGGAGGCGGCGACCGGCTTCGGCCAGACCCTGCTGCATGGCGAAGGGGTGGCGATCGGCATGGTGCTGGCCTTCGACCTGTCGGTCCGGCTCGGGCTGTGCCCGGCCGACGACGCGCGGCGCGCCCGCGCCCATCTGGCCGATGTCGGCCTGCCGGTGCGCCCGGCCGACATCCCCGGCGTCGCCTGGGACGTCGACGGGCTGGTGCGGTCGATGGCGAAGGACAAGAAGGTGCAGGACGGCCGCATCACCTTCATCCTGGCCGACCGCATCGGCAACGCCTTCACCCGCCGCGACGTCGATGCCGCCGCCGTCCGCGCCGTGCTGGACGAGTCGGTCCGGCCCGCCTGATCCTCGCCCATCACGGATAGTCCGTCTTTCGCACAATAGCAGCGGCAGCGGTTGCCAGCCCATACTCCCTCCAAGACCGCGGCTATCCGGCCGCGGCAGCGATGGGGAGGATGGGTGATGAAAGCGATGCTTGGCATGACGGCGGCGGTCGGGTTGCTGCTGGCGGCGGCGCCGGCCATGGCGCTGGAGGTTCGCGAACAGGCGACGATCAAGGCGCCGGTCGAGCAGGTGTGGAAGCAGATCGCCCCCTTCTGCGCGATCAGCGACTGGCACCCCGCGGTGGAGGGCTGCACCCTGCGCAAGACCGGCGACCGCCAGGAACGCGACATCGCGCTGAAGGGAGGCGGAGCCATCCAGGAGCGGCTGACCGGCCTTTCCGCCGCCAAGCACCGGCTGCGCTATACCCTGCTGACCGGGCCGCTGCCGGTGAAGAACTACACCTCCACCATCCGGCTGAGCGCGGTGGACGCCCACACCACCCGCATCACCTGGTCCTCGCGCTTCCAGGCCAGCGGCGCCTCCGACGCGGACGCGCGGAAGGCCATTGCCGGCATCTACACAAGCGGCTTCGACGGGTTGCGCAAGCGGCTGGAGTCCGGCCAGTAACGGCACCGCCGCCGGCAGTGGTCCGGCGCATGCGGGAAATTCCAGACAATCAGTTCTATTGACGATCGGTCCATCAAGCTGACAGGATCGTGTATGCCGCGCTGCGAAATCGCGGTCGAGTGCATCGTTCGTCCACAAAACCTGCAATCACGAGGGAGATGGGACACATGCCGACACGCCGACTGATGCCCGACGTCATCAAGAACCAGGAGCTTTCCTGCCTGCCGCCGGGCGCCACCGTGCGCGATGCCGCCACGCTGATGGCGCAGAAGCGCATCGCCGCGGTGCTGGTCACCGACGGGAGGACGCTGAAGGGCATCGTCACCGAGCGCGACATGACCGCCCGCGTGGTCGCGGCCGGACTCGACCCCGACACCACCCTGCTGTCGTCGGTGATGACCGCCGATCCCGACACGCTGGAGCCCTCGGCGACCGCGCTGGAGGCACTCGACCTGATGGAGCGTCACCATTACCGCCACCTGCCCGTCGCGGTGGACGGCGAGGTCGTCGGCATGGTGTCGATCCGCGACCTGTTCGCCGTGGTGCGCACCCATCTGGAGGACGAGCTGCGCAGCCGCGAGGCCTACATGTTCGGCAGCGGCTATTCGGCCGAGGCCACGCTGGGCTGACGGCAAGCTTGACCCATAGGTAACGCTGCGTTGCGGTGGGGTCGGGTTGACCGGGCGCCCGGCCCCACCGATAGTCGAGGGTGAGCCATCCTCTTTGCTGAACTGGAAAGCCCGATGTCCGCGCCCTCGCTGTCCGCCCCCGCCGCGCGCGAGCCGATCCACACCCGTCGTGTCACCTGCCAGGGCTTTCGGCGCGCCGACGGGCTGTGGGACATCGAAGGCCACCTGACCGACGTCAAAAGCTATGGTTTCCATACGGAGGAGCGTGGACATCTGGAGCCGGGAACCCCGATCCACCAGATGTGGATGCGCCTGACCGTCGACGACAAGCTGACCGTCCAGGCGGTGGAGGCGGTGACCGAACACAGCCCCTACAAGGCCTGCGGCAGCATCACGCCGCAGTTCCAGCAACTGGTGGGCCTGCGCGTCGGACCGGGCTGGACCCGGGCGGTGAAGGACCGGCTGGGCGGAGCGAAGGGCTGCACCCATCTGGTCGAGTTGCTGGGTCCGCTGGCGACCACCGCCTTCCAGACCGTCTACCCGATCCTGGCCCGCGAGGCGGCGGACCGCGCGAAGGCGTCCGGCAAGCCGGCCCAGGACGACGGCAAGCGGCCGGTGCTGCTGAACATGTGCCATATCTTCGACAGCAACGGCGAAGTGGTGCGCAGGCATTGGCCAGCGCACTACACCGGCCATGATCACGACGGCCCTCGAAGCGAAGACCAAAACGAAGACGCCGCCCGGGAAGAGGCGGCGGAATAGGACAGCCTTCGCCCCGGACGCCGGGTGGTGCCGCTCAGGCGTCCAGACCAGGCTGGGCCGGACCTGCGGCCTGGGTCGGCCCGGGGGTCGGACCAGGCGTGGGGAAGCTGCCGCCCGCGGCGACCGCGGCCTTGACACCGTCCTCCTCGTCAGCCGTCGGCAGCTCGAACGGCGTGCCGACGAACGGGTCGCTGCCGCCATGGCCGGCACGCATATGACCGTCCTCGGTGCAGGCCCGCCGGTAATAGGACGCAATGAAGACGCGCACGGCCGACGTCAGGGTGACATCGGCGTCTTCCGGCCTGATGCCCTTGCGGCGCGCCTGTTCCTCGATCCGCTCCTTGATCTGGGTGCAGAGGCGGTTGACGGTCAGGCATTCCCGACGGCCGATCTCCTCCAGAGCATCCCACATCGACGGTTCCAGCCGCATGCTCGTGCGGTGCCCGCCGATCATGATGTTCTGGCTCCTCAGCGGTTCCACCCCCGCATGGGAAGTGATCACGCGCTTTTTCTTCGGCCCACGCTTCGCCATCCGCAGCCCCTTCCACGAAGCCGCCGGCGGACATGCGAAGTTTGTGTCCGCCACGGCGCGATAAATGGTTGCATATATCATACTTTACTAAACGCAGCGGGAAATGCAACCACGCTAGCGCCTCTCGTTCTTGCAAGTTTTCCTAAAATCGACTCTTGGTTGCATTCATATGTATGCTATTTGTGCCGCTCAACCGCTCGTTATTTGAAGCGCACGAACGATCGGTATGAACCTCCTGCGGACGGGAGGCTTGCGGGCTTTCCGGCCCCGTTCAGGCCCCGGCTTCACCGGGAGCGTGGGTGGTCAGCCCCAGCGCATGCACCCGCTCGCGCAGCTCGTCGGCCAGCAGCGCATAGACCATCCGCTGGCGCTCCACCCGCGACTTGCCGGCGAAGGCGGCGGAGACGACGGTGACGTGGAAGTGGGTTTCGCCGGCGGCGTCCGCCCCGGCATGGCCGGCATGGCGGGCGCTGTCGTCGACGACGTCGAGCCGGTCCGGCGCCAGTCCGGCGGTCAGCTTTTCGCGGATGCGGGTGGCGTATTCCATGGCGGATCCTGATGTCTCGTCGCTGGTCGGGAAGGGATGGGAGCGGCCGCGGCGGGATGTCGTGACCCGGCCGGCGCGCCAACGGTCAGGACACCGTGCGATCCCTGCCCTGTCAAGCATCTGTCAAGCCGGTGGCCCCGCGAATTGCGGATGACGGAAGCTCGATTCGGCGTGCTTGCCAGAGGCACCGGCTCTTCCCATACTTGGCCGATGACCAGGAACCGCGCCCGCTCCAGTTACGACAGCTACGCCGCCCCGCGTGCGGCCACCCGTGTGTGCGACCATCCCGATTGCGTTGCCGCCGGCGAATTCCGTGCGCCGAAAAGCCGCAGCAGCCTCAACGAGTACTGGTGGTTCTGCCTGGAGCATGTCCGGGAGTACAACCGGGCCTGGGACTATTACGCCGGCATGTCCACCGACCAGATCGAGGCGGAGGTGCGGCAGGACACGACCTGGCAGCGGCCGAGCTGGCCGCTCGGCAAATGGGCGACGCAGGAGCGCTTCATCCGCGACCGCGTGGTCAACGGCTTCAGTTTCGAATTCGGCCAGGATACCGGCAAGACGAAGAACGAGGAAAAGGCGCACCGGCGCCACCACGCCCGCACCGAAGAGGAAAAGGCGCTGGCGGTCCTTGAACTGACTCCGCCGGTGGACTTCGCACGGATCAAAGCACGCTATCGGGAGCTTGCGAAAAAGCATCATCCCGATGCCAACGGCGGCGACAAGGCTGCGGAAGAACGCCTGAAAGAAATCAATCAGGCCTACAATACGCTGAAAGCCTGTTATGCTGCCTGAACCCCCGTTGGCGGGCCGGGTCAATCCCGCGGCCGCTGGACAACCGACACTCGCTGGAACGTAAGAAACCACCCATGGCTTCCCAAGGAGCGACCCAGGCCAGCTCGGCCCTGTTCGACCACAAGCCCGACACGACGGTCTCGGTGCGTGAGGTCTTCGGCATCGACAGCGACATGCAGGTGCCGGCCTTCAGCCAGCGCTCGGAGCATGTGCCCGACCTCGACAGCGCCTACCGCTTCGACCGGGACACGACCCTGTCCATCCTCGCCGGCTTCGCCTACAACCGCCGCGTCATGGTCCAGGGCTATCACGGCACCGGCAAGTCGACCCATATCGAACAGGTCGCGGCCCGGCTGAACTGGCCCTGCATCCGCGTCAACCTGGACAGCCACATCAGCCGCATCGACCTGATGGGCAAGGACGCCATCGTGCTCCGCGACGGCGTGCAGGTCACCGAATACCGCGAGGGCATCCTGCCCTGGGCCTTGCAGCATGCCTGCGCCCTGGTGTTCGACGAATACGACGCCGGCCGCCCAGACGTGATGTTCGTGATCCAGCGCGTGCTGGAGGTGGAAGGCAAGCTGACGCTGCTCGACCAGAACCGCGTCATCCGCCCGCACCCGGCCTTCCGCCTGTTCGCCACCGCCAACACCGTCGGCCTCGGCGACACCACCGGCCTCTATCACGGCACCCAGCAGATCAACCAGGGCCAGATGGACCGCTGGAACATCGTGGCGACGCTGAACTACCTGCCGGTCGACGCCGAGGTGAAGATCGTCCAGGCCAAGGTCGCGTCCTATGACGACGCCCGCGGCCGTGACACGGTGGCCTCGATGGTGCGTCTGGCCGACCTGACCCGCGCCGGCTTCATCAACGGCGACATCTCCACCGTCATGAGCCCGCGCACGGTGATCACCTGGGCCGAGAACGCGAAGATCTTCAGCGACGTCGCCTTCGCCTTCCGCATCACCTTCCTGAACAAGTGCGACGAGGTGGAGCGGCCGACGGTGGCCGAATACTACCAGCGCTGCTTCGGCGTCGAGCTGCCGGAGACGGGGGTCCAGGCGAACCTCGTGTGATCTTGTGCGCTGCGCCCCGCTCTTCGGTGAAGTCGGGGCACGGCACACAAGGATTCACACGGATTTCACGGATTTAAACACGGATTTCACGGATGAAGGTGAGCCTGGGCGCCGATCTCGACCGCTTGACCGAGCGGGTCATCGGCGCCGCCTTTGCGGTTCATGCCGCATTGGGCCATGGGTTTGCCGAACAGGTCTATAAAAAGGCGCTGTTTCGTGAGTTATCCGACGCCGGATTGACGGTTGCCACGGAAGTGCCTTTCAAGGTGCTTTACAAAGGTGATCCCGTCGGCAGCTATTTTGCGGATCTCGTGGTCGAACAGCGGCTGATCGTGGAGTTGAAGGTTTGCGAGGCTTTGATCCAAGCCCACAGCCGCCAAGTCCTGAACTATCTGCGGGCAAGCGGATTGCAGGTTGGGCTTCTGTTCAACTTCGCCGGACCTAGCCTTACGGTCAAGCGAGTGCTGACGCATTAGAAAATCCGTGAAATCCGTGCCCAAATCCGTGAAATCCGTGTCAATCTTGCCCGCAGTTCTCCGACCTTGTCCGAAGCCGGTACCACAACCCGAAGACGCCCCGCGATGACCACCCAGAACGACACCCCCGTCGAAGCCTTCAAGCGGTCCACCACCGCCACGGTGCGCGCCATGTCCCGGCGGGCGGAGGTGCAGGTGGGCTTTTCGTCCGACCCGCCGGGGCTGTCGGGTCAGCGCGTGCGGGTGCCGCTGCCGGCGCGCGACCTGAACCCGGTCGAGGTCGCCAAGCTGCGCGGGGCGGCCGATGCCGTCGCGCTGCGGCTGCGCCATCACGACGCCACGGTGCATGCCCACCGCATGCCGCTGGGCGATGCCGCCCGCCAGGCCTATGACGCGATGGAGCAGGCGCGCTGCGAGGCGCTGGGCAGCCGCGACATGGCCGGCGTCGCCCACAATCTGGAAGCGGCGCTGGAGGATCGCTACACCCGCCAGGGCTTCGACCGCTTCGACGACCGCGGGCAGGTGCCCTTGTCGGAAGCGCTGCGGATGATGGCACGCGAGGCGATGACCGGTGCGCCGCCGCCGCCCGCCGCCGCCCACGCCGTCGACCTCTGGCGCCCCTGGATCGAGGAGCGGCTCGGCCGGGACATGAAGGGGCTGGCGAACTATGCCGGCGACCAGGAAGCCTACGCCAAGGCCGTCCGCCGCCTGCTGGCCGACCTCGACATGGAAGTCGGGCAGGAAGCCGACCAGGAGGAAGAGGAGGACCAGCAGACCCAGTCCTCCGAGGACGAGGAGTCGCCGCAGCACGGCCAGACCCGCGGCCAGGACGAGGACCAGTCCGACGCCGAATCGATGGCCTCGTCGGAGATGCAGGACTCGTCGGAAGCCGGCGAGAGCGCCGAGGAGGGCGCCGGCGAGGAAGGCGACATGGAGATGGGCGAGGGCGAGGGGGCGGAAGAGCCCGCCGGCCCCGGCCAGCCCTGGCGCAACGACGCCAACCGCCGCAACGAGCCCGATCCCAACGCCTACAAGGCCTTCACCACCCAGTATGACGAGGTGGTCGACGCCGCCGACCTCTGCGACCCGGCGGAACTGGAACGGCTGCGCCACCTGCTGGACCAGCAGCTGCAGAATCTGCAGGGCGTGATCTCCAAGCTGGCGAACCGGCTGCAACGCCGGCTGATGGCCAAGCAGCAGCGCTCCTGGAACTTCGATCTGGAGGAAGGCATCCTCGACGCCGCCCGGCTGGCCCGCGTCGTCGCCAACCCGGTCCTGCCGCTCTCCTTCAAGGCGGAGAAGGAGATGGATTTCCGCGACACCGTGGTGTCGCTGCTGATCGACAATTCCGGCTCGATGCGCGGCCGGCCGATCTCCATCGCCGCGATGAGCGCCGACATCCTCGCCCGCACGCTGGAGCGCTGCGCGGTGAAGGTGGAGGTGCTGGGCTTCACCACCCGCGCCTGGAAGGGCGGGCAGGCGCGCGAGGCCTGGGTCGCCGGCGGCAAGCCGCCGCATCCCGGCCGGCTGAACGACCTGCGCCACATCGTCTACAAGGCGGCCGACATGCCGTGGCGCCGCGCCCGCAAGAATCTGGGCCTGATGCTGCGCGAAGGCATCCTGAAGGAGAACATCGACGGCGAGGCGCTGCAATGGGCGCACAACCGGCTGCTCGGCCGGCCGGAACAGCGCCGCATCCTGATGGTGATCTCCGATGGCGCCCCGGTCGACGATTCGACCCTGTCGGTGAATGCCGGCAATTATCTGGAACGCCATCTGCGCCAGACCATCGAGCAGATCGAGACCCGCTCGCCCGTCGAACTGGTGGCGATCGGCATCGGCCACGACGTGACCCGCTATTACCGCCGCGCCGTGACCATCGTCGATGCGGAGCAGTTGGGCGGCACGATGATGAACAAGCTGGCCGAACTGTTCGACGAGGACGACCGCCGCGGCGGCCGTCGCGGCTGGCGCTGAGGTAAGGAAGCGGGCATGGGTGTTTCCAGCTTTGTCAGTGACTTAGCTGGAAATATCGGCCTGGATCAGGGTGTATCCTTACCTGGAAACCCCAAATACCCTCTCCCGTCCCGGGAGAGGGAGGGACCCGCCGAAGGCGGGAGGGCGAGGGGCAGGGCAAGACCCCCGAACCACATGGCTCCTTGGATCACCCCTCACCCTTCCCAAGCTCCGCTTGGGCCCCTTCCCTCTCCCGGGGCGGGAGAGGGAGTTGTATCGGCGCCGCTTTCTCCCCAGCTGGCGCCGCCGCCTTCGCCGCGTCCTTCTTCTCCTCCTCCAGCACCAGGCGCCAGAGTTCGGTCATGCCGGTCCGGCCGCGCAGCGAGCGGCCGCCCTGGCGGACCAGCGGGACGGCGTCCTTGCCCTTGGCGGCGGTGACGCCGCTGGTCAGGACGATCACCTCGGACTCGCCCTGGAGGGCGGCCGACAGCTCCTCGATCCGGGCGGCGACATTCACGGTGTCGCCGACGATGGTGTAGTTGATCCGGCTGTCGGAGCCGATGTTGCCGACCACCACCGGGCCGCTGTGCAGCCCGACGCGGACATGGATCGGCGCCCGGCCCTCGGTGAGGCGGCGGCGGTTGTCGGCGCGGATGGCGTGGTGGATCGCCAGCGCCGCGCGCAGCCCGCGGACGGCATGGTCCTCCTGCGCCTCGGGCGCGCCCCAGAAGGCCATCAGCGAATCGCCGATGAACTTGTCCACCGTGCCGCCCTCCGCCTCGATGCAGGCGGCGAGCAGGGTGAAATGCTCGTTCAGCAGGGCGGCGGTGTCGGCGGCGGCCATATGCTCGGCCATGCGGGAGAAGCCGCGGATGTCGGTGAACATCACCGTCACCTCGCGCTGCACCGAATCGAGCCCGCCCTCGGTCTCGCGCTGGCGCATCAGGCGCAGGACCAGCGCCTTCGGCACATAGGTCTCGAACCAGCGCAGGCCGGCGACCATGGCGTTGAAGGCGGTGGCGGCGCGCGCCATCTCGCGCAGGCGGGAGTCGGGCAGGTCGGAAATGGCGCGGAATTCGAAGGCGCGGACACGGTCGGCGGCCTCGGCCAGCCGCGCCACCTGCCGGCTGATCCGCCGCCCGACCAGCAGCGCCACCCCGACCGACACCAGCAGGATGGCGAGGCCGACGGCGCCGGTGATGTAGAGCCGGCGGACCTCGACATTCAGCTCGCCGTCGCGATAGCCGATGCCGATGATCCAGTCCTGCTGGCCGTACCCCGCCATCTTGCGGGTCAGGAACATGTAGTCGCTGCCCAGCACGCGCACGCCGCGCGCCTCCACCCGCTTCTTCAACGACTGGACGGGCACGCCGCTGGACCACAGCGCCGCCAGCGCCGGGTCGTCGACCTGATCGGTGCGCGGCAGCGGCGGACCGTCCAGCTTGCCGGAAAAGTCGAAGCTGCGGCCGACCAGCGCCGGGTGGGCCAGCACATGGCTCTGGTCGTACAGCACGAAGGCGTTCAGCCCCTGCTCCACATACAGCACCGACAGGAAGCGCGACAGGTCGCCCAGCGACACGCCGACCGCCACCTGCCCCAGATAGCGGCCGTCGCGCCGCACCGGCTGGTAGAGGGTGACGAAGCTGTTCTGCGCCTCCTTCAGCCAGCGCGGGTCGGCCCAGGTGGCGGCGCTGCGGTTGGGTCCGTCCAGGATTTCCGGCGGAATGTCGCTGTCGCCCTGCATGTCGAAGGGATCGGCGACCAGCCCGCCGTTCAGCCGGCCGACGCGGACGCCGGTCAGGTCCGGGCGGACGAAGGCGAGGCCGGTGACGTCCGGGGCGCCTGCCAGCGCGCCGCGCAGCGTGTCGATCATCGCCGTGTTGTCGCCGGCGCGCAGGTCGCCGCGCTCGATCAGTCCGGCGACGAAGCGCGCCATCTCGCGCGCGGGGTCGAGCTGGTGACGGACCCGCACCTCCACCCCGGCCAGCGCCAGGTCGGCCTTGTCGTTCAGCAGGGCGAAGGTGTTGGTGCTGGCGCTGACCAGACCCAGAACCAGGACGCTGGCGACCGCCGCCAGCATCAGCGAGCCGAACCCCGCCACCAGCACCGCGGCGATGGGCAGCCGCAGGCGCCGGCGCCCGGCGGGCTTCGGGCCGGCTTTTCCCGCAGCCTTCGCCGACGCCTTCGCCGCCGCCTTGCCAGCCGGCTTCACGGCCGTCGCCGGAAGGGGCGGAGCAATCTGGGGGCGCGCTGACGGGGTATCGGACATGCGCGGCAGCCTACCCGCCCATCCGGCCGGGGGCAACCCGCGGGGCTGTATCCTTACGCGGATTTCATGCGGTCATGCTCATGCTTGGGGTTGCCGCTACTCCCCGACAATCACCTTCACCTGCTGGCCGGGTTGCAGCGGCGTGCCGGGCGGGAGGTCGTTGATGATCCGGAACAACTCTTCGGCATAGGGTTCCTGCGGCATGCGGCGGACGAGGCCGGCAACGCTGTCGCCGGGCTGCACCGCCGTCACCTGCACCCGGCGCGGGCGGTAGCCGGCGGCCTCCTCCGCGGTCATGCGGTGGAAGCTGTTGGCCGCCGCCTGGAAATCGCTGTCGAAACGAGCCAGCGATCCGGCGGGCGCCAGGAAGGTGAAGCGGTACATCTTGCCGTCCGGCGCGCGGATCGCCACCAGACGGATGTCGGCGCTGGTGCCGTCGGTCTCGCCGCGCGTGGTGGCGGTCGCCGCCGCCATGCCGCCGATGGTGAGACGCTGGAGGTTCGACAGCGTCGCGTCCTTGCCCCACACGCCGGTCAGGAAGCCGGCCGGGTCTGACACGCCGGCCGCCGATCCGCCGTCGAAGGCCATGGCGGTACCGTTCGGTCCCTTGGCGACCACCTGATCGGCGCCGTTCAGCAGCGAGTAGCCCTGCGGCACGGTGAAGGCGATGCCAAGCTGCGGGTGGGCGAAGTTGCGGCCGCGGACATAGCCGTTCTCCGGGCTGTCGCCATAGATCATGCCATCGACCGCCACCAGGTAAGGATCGCGCGGACGAGCGCCGCCCGGCGGGATGGCGCGGGCAAGGTCGGCGGCGCGGCGGACGCGCTCCTCGGTCGCCGGATGGCTGGCGAGGAAGTCGAAGCCGTCGCCGCCCTTGTTGCCGGCGCGCAGGCCCTCATACTGGCTGTCGCGGCGCAGCGTCTCCAGAAAGGTCGCCATGGCGAAGGGGTCGTAACCGGTCCGCCGCAGCGTCTCGACGCCGAGCTGGTCGGCCTCCAGCTCCTGCTCGCGCGAATAGCTGGCGACGACGGCGGTGCCGCCCAGCCCGGCCAGCTGCGCCAGCGTGTCGTTGCCGAACACCAGCCCGACCCCGGCGGCGAGCAGCCCGGCGATGGTCTGCCGGGTCTGGCGCTGCGCCGAATGGTGGGCGGTGACATGGCCTATCTCGTGCGACAGCACGCCGGCCACCTCGGCCTCGTCCTTCGCCAGCGCCAGCAGGCCGCGGGTGACGTAGACATAGCCGCCGGGCAGGGCGAAGGCGTTGACCACGTCGCTGTCCAGCACGGTGAAGGTCCAGGGATCGCGCGCCAGCGCCGTGGTGGCGGCGAGCTTGCGGCCGAGCCGGTCGATGTAGCCCTGGAGCCGGGCATCCTTCACCGCCCCGCCGAACTGGGCCAGGATCTTCGGGTGTTCCTGCGCCCCCAGCGCCGCCTCGTCGCCGCCGGACAGCACAGTGTCGAGCAGCCCGGCGCGGGCCGGCGCGGGTACGGCCAGGGTGGGCGCGGCGGCTGCCAGCAGGAGGGCGGCCAGTGTGGCGCGGAGGGGCTTGCGGAAGGGGAGATCGGTCGGCATACCGGTCAGAACCCCGCCCGGCGGCGGATGTTCCGCAAGGACGGCCTTCCCGATGCGACGTGTCACGCTCCCGCTAGTGCGACTGCCGGTCTTGTTGCTGACCGGCCTGCTGCTGTGCGGCCTGTTGCCGGTCGCCGCTTCGGCGGACGGGCTGCGGGTCACCGCCGTGCTGGACGGCGACACGCTGGAGCTTGAGGACGGCCGCCGGGTCCGGCTGGCCGGGATCGACGCGGCCAAGCCGCCGCGCAACGCCGATCCCGCCGACGGGCGGGTCTGGCCGCTGGCGGAGGCGGCGACCGCGGCGCTGGCCGATCTGGCGCTCGGCCGCCGTGTCGTCCTGCACGGGCCGGCGCCGACCGACCGCCATGGCCGGCTGCTCGCCCATCTGGTGCGGGAGGACGGGCTGTGGCTGCAATCGGCGCTGCTGGTCCGCGGGCTGGCGCGGGTCCACACCCGGCCCGACGCCCGTGCCTATGCCGCGGAGCTGCTGGCCGGCGAGGAGACCGCGCGCAACGCCGGGCGCGGGCTGTGGCGCAGCCGGGTCTATGCGGTGCGCGAGGCCGCCGACCCGGAGGAGATTTTCCGCGACCGCGACAGCTTCCAGCTGGTGGAAGGGGTGGTGCTGGCGGTGTCCAAGAGCGGCGGCGAGGGCTGGCTGGATTTCGGCACCGACTGGCGCAGCGACGTCACCGTCCATATCGGCCGCGCCGCGATGCGCGAGGTCATCCGCGCCGGCATCGACCCGCTGTCCTACGAGGGCCGCCGGGTGCGCGTGCGGGGCTGGATCACGTTGCGCAATGGCCCCATGATCGAGATCACCCATCCCGAACAGATCGAGCGGCTGGAGCGGGAGCCGGCCTCCGCCGCCCTGCGGCGCTCCGGCGCCGATGACGAATCCTGGGATGACGACGAAGGGGAGGACGATCTGGAATGAGGAAGCCGTCGCTTGGGCCTGTGGCTGGACGCCTGCTTGCCGCCCTGTCTTTGCTGCTCGTTGCCCTGCCGCTGCATCCGGCACTGGCCGGCGGGCCGGCGCTGACCATCGCCACCGCCGGAACCGAGCGGGTGTTCGACCGCGACACCCTGCTGGCCCGGCCCGACACGGTGACCGTCGACATCCCGGCCGACATCTCCTATGGCCGGCCGATGAGTTACCGCGCCGTGCCGCTCGCCAGCCTGCTGGGCACTGCGGACTTCCCGCCCGGCACGGTGCTGGAGGGGGTGGCGTCGGACGGCTTCACCGCGCAGCTGCCGCCGGAGCTGTGCCTGCGCAGCGGTCCCGACGGCGCCGTCGCCTTCCTGGCGGTGGAGCCGGCCGACCGGCCCTGGCCCAACCTGCCGGGCAAGGAGGTCTCCGCCGGTCCCTTCTATCTGGTCTGGGTGCGGCCGGAGGCGTCGGGGGTGCGCAGCGAACAATGGCCCTATCAGCTGGCCCGCATCGTCGCCTCCGACGACCCGCTGCGCCGCTGGCCGCAGCTGGCGGTCGAGCAGGGGCTGCCCGCCGACTCGGCCATCCGTGCCGGACAGGCGGTGTTCATCACCCAGTGCATGGCCTGCCACACGCTGAACGGCGCCGGCAGCGCCACGATGGGGCCGGACCTGAACCGGCCGATGAACCCGACCGAATACCTCACGCCCGCCGGGCTGAAGACGCTGATCCGCGATCCCCGCTCGGTCCGGACATGGCCGGGCCAGCAGATGCCGGGCTTCGACCCGGCGATGCTGAGCGATGCCGATCTGGATCGGGTCGTCGCCTATCTCGGCCATATGGCGGGGCGGAAGGCGCCGTGAGAGGGGGGCTTTCCGCCCCCATCCCACCCGTCAGACCGTCACAGGGTCGCGTTGAAATCGTCCAGCAGCGTGGCGATGCGGCCGCTGTCGCTCTGGTCCATGATGACGCGGGCGCGGCGGCCCGCCTCCACCAGGTCGAGCGAGCGGATGCGCTTCTTCACCGCCGGCACCGCCAGCGGCGCCATCGACAGCTCGCGCACGCCCAGCCCCAGCAGCAACGCCGTGTAGCGCGGATCGCCGGCGATCTCGCCGCAGACCGACACCGGGATGCGGGCGCGCAGGGCGGCCTCCACCGTGAACTGGATCAGCCGCAGCACGGCCGGATGCAGCGGGTCGTAGAGGGTGGCGACCTGTTCGTCGGCGCGGTCGATGGCCAGCGTGTACTGGGTCAGGTCGTTGGTGCCGATGGAGAAGAAGTCGGCGGCATAGGCCAGCGCGTCGGCGGCCAGCGCCGCCCCCGGCACCTCCACCATCACGCCCACCGGCGGCAGCGGGTCGGCGATGGCGACGCCGCGGCGGCGCAGCCGGCGGGCGACCTGCCCCATCATCTCGCGCACCTTCTGCACCTCGGTGACCGAGGCGATCATCGGCAGCAGGATGCGCAGCGGACCGTGGACGCCGGCGCGCAGCATGGCGGCGAGCTGCGTCTCCAGCAGCTTCGGTTCGCGCAAGCCCAGCCGGATGGCGCGCAGCCCCAGCGCCGGGTTGGCCGGCTCGCCATAGCGCCCGGCCATCCAGCCGGCCAGCTTCTCGCCGCCCAGATCCATGGTGCGGGCGGTGACGGTGCGGCCGCCCATCCCCTCGATCATGGTGCGCAGCACGGCGTACTGCTCATCCTCGTCGGGCAGATGGTCGCGGTTCATGAACATGAACTCGGTCCGCAGCAGGCCGATGCCCTGGGCGCCATGTTCCAGCGCGTGGTCGAGATCGCGCGGCAGCTCCAGGTTCGCCATCAGCGTGATGGCGGTGCCGTCGCGGGTGACGGCGGGCAGCTTGCGCAGGCTTTTCAGCCCCTGGCGCTCGCGCTCGCGGGCGGCGCGGCGCTCGCTGTAATCGGCCAGCACGTCGGCCGGCGGGTCGATCAGCACGCGGCCCTGAAGCCCGTCGACGATCACCGTCACGCCGTTGCGCACGCCGGCCAGCAGGCCGGGCGCGCCCAGCACCGCCGGCAGGCCGAGCGAACGGGCGAGGATGGCGGTGTGCCCCTCCGCCCCGCCCAGCACGGTGGCGAAGCCGCCGACGACGCTGGGGTCGAGCAGGGCGGTGTCGGCGGGGGTCAGCTCCTCCGCCAGGATGATGCTGCCGGGGGGCAGGCTGCTGAAGGCCCGGTATTCCTGCTTCATCAGGTTGCGGGTCAGCCGCCGCCCGACCTCGCGGATGTCGTCGATGCGGGCGGCGAGATAGGCGTCGTCCATGCCGGCGAAGGTCGCGGCGATGGCGGCGATCTCCGCCTGGATGGCGGCCTCGGCGTTGATCCGGTCCTGCTTGATGCGATGCTCCACCCCGCGGGTCAGGCGCGAGTTGGTGACCATCGACAGGTGGGCGTCGAGCAGGAAGCCGATCTCCTCCGACGCCGAGTCGGGCAGGACGAGCGCCTTGCTCTTCAGCTTCTTGATCTGCCGGCGCGCCTTCGTCGCCGCCTCGTTGAAGCGGGCGACCTCCGCCTCGACCGCTGGCGGTTCGATGGCATATTCGGGGATGGCGACGGCGCCGCTTTCCACCACATGAGCCGGGCCGATGGCGATGCCGGGCGACACGCCCAGGCCGCGCAGGGCGCGCGCCGCCGCGCTGGCGGACGTGCTGGCCGAAGCGCTCACCGGCTCGGGCGACGGGGTGCCGCCGGAACCGCCGCGGTCGGGGCCGGACACCGGGCCGCCGGTCTGGCCGGCGGGGGGCAGGTCATTCTTCATCGAACTTGCGGTTGATCAGGTCCAGGAGGGCGTCCATCGCGGCATCGGCCTGGGCGCCGCTGGCGCGCAGCTCGACCGTGGTGCCGGGACCGGCGGCCAGCATCATCAGCCCCATGATCGACTCGCCGGACACCACGGACTCGCCGCGGCGCACCGAGATCTCGGCATCGAAGGTGGCGACCAGCTTGACGAACTTGGCCGAGGCGCGCGCGTGCAGGCCACGCTGGTTGGTGATGGTGGCGGTGCGGCGGATTTCGCCGTCGGCGGATGCCGTGTCGTCGGTGGGGCTCATCGCAGGCGGTCAGTCCGACAGGAGGGTGGAGGCGACGTTGATGTATTTCTGGCCGGCATCGCGGGCGGCGATCACCGATTTGTCCAGCGGCTCGGTCTTGCGCACGCTGGCGAGCTTGATCAGCATCGGCAGGTTGACGCCGGCGATCACCTCGACCTTCGCCTTGTCCATGATGGAGATGGCGAGGTTGGACGGCGTGCCGCCGAACATGTCGGTCAGCACCACGACGCCCGACCCGTCGTCGACCTCCGCCACCGAGTTCAGGATGTCCTGGCGGCGCTGTTCCATGTCGTCGTCCGGGCCGATGCACACGGCGCGCACCTGCTGCTGTTCGCCCACCACGTGGAACAGTGCGGCGATAAATTCCTCGGCCAGCCGCCCGTGGGTGACAAGAACCATACCGATCATGGGACATCCTTCAAGGTTGGGTCCTCCCCGGAGACCTGCGCGAGGGCCGCCGCCGCGGGGCGGCAGCGCTCATCGCATCTGGATCGTTGGTTGGACGCATGGTCGTCAAGGCGCAATTTGCATCATCCCTGATGGTTGGCCTGATGGTTGGCCTGATGGTTGGCCTGCTGGCTGCCGGCCTGCTGGTTGGAGGCGGGGCCGGCCCCGGCTGTCCGCAAGCCCAGCCGTTCCAGTTCGCGGTGGCTGAGATTGACCCGCAGCCCCTGGTCCTTCAGCCAGGCCGCCAGCCGTTCGGCGATGAAGACCGACCGGTGCTTGCCGCCGGTGCAGCCGATGGCGATGGTCAGGTAGCTCTTGCCTTCCTGGTTGTAGCGCGGCAGCAGCGGGCGAAGCAGCTCCGTCAGGTTGCCGAAGAAGGCGGGGAAATCGGGATCGCTCTCCACCCGCGCGGCGACGGCCGGGTTCAGGCCGGTCAGCGGCCGAAGCTCCGGGTCGTAATGCGGGTTGGTCAGGAACCGCACGTCGAAGACCAGATCGGCTTCGCGCGGCAGACCCTGGCGGAAGGAGAAGGAGGTCACGAACACCTGCAAGGCTGCCTGGGCGTCACGCCGGAAATGCCCGGACAGGATGCGCCGCAAATCGTGAATGGACAGTTGCGTCGTGTCGATGGTGACGTCGGCTTCCTCCTTCAGCGGGAACAGCAGGGCGCGTTCGCGCTGGATGCCGTCGGGCACCGTGCGGTCCTCCGCCAGCGGATGGCGGCGGCGCGTCTCGGTGAAGCGGCGTTGCAGCACCTCGTCGCCGCATTCGAGGAAGACCAGGCGCACGTCGAGATCGCCGTCGCGCCGCAGCTCCTCAAGCTCGTCGAGGAAGTTCTGCGCGGAAAAGTCGCGGGTGCGGCTGTCGATCACCAGGGCCAGCGGCCGGCGCTTCGGATCGGCCTGCCGGATCAGCGCCGGCACCAGCGACAGGCGCAGATTGTCCACCGCCTCGTAGCCCAGATCCTCCAGCGCCTTCAGCGCCACCGACATGCCGGCCCCCGACATGCCGGTGACCAGAACGATGCGCCCGCGGGCGGCAGGGGCGGCAGGGTCGGTCGGCACGTCGGACATCAGTGTGTCGGGAGGTTTCATGATAGGGCCGAAAGGCTGGCGGGCACCCGGTCCAGCCGTCCGCCGCGCAGGCTGGCGGCGGCAAGGCGGATCTTCGCGGGGGTGGAGGCATCGAAGGCGTGCAGGCCCAGGCGGGGCAGGGCGATGCCCAGCAGCGTGTCGGTCTCCGCCTCCGGCAGGCGGTCGACCGCGTCACGCTCCAGCAGGTCGACGACCAGACCGACCGGGGCCGGCCCGGCGGACGGAACGGGAAGAATGCCGACGCCCCGCACCTCCAGCAGCCCGGCCAGGGCGGGCGGGGGAGAGGCGGTCAGGCGGCCGGATTCGCAATGCAGCGCCACCCGGTCATCCGCGACCAGCAAGGCTCCGCCATCGATCAGTCGCAAGGCCAAATCCGATTTTCCCCGTCCGGACTCCCCACGCAGCAGCACGCCGATGCCGGAGAGCAAGACGCAGGTGCCGTGAATCGTCACCATAGTCTGGCGAAGGTGAGACGTGGCGCAGGTTCTGTCAATGGGAACGGAACGGTGTCCCGCAAGGTCAGGCGGGGAAACCTGTCCGGGATCCCCCATCCGCTTCCAACCGTTCTTTCGGTGCGGACGATGGCCGTTGCGAACGGTCGGGCGGAGAGCACCGGCGCGAATGGTGCCGCTGCTGGCCGGGGTGAGCGCGCCGTCAGGCGCCCGCAGCGCCGCGGGGCGTGCGGCGGATCGCCTCCAGCTCCTGGGCAAGGGCGTCGCGGCGGCGGATCATCTCGTCCAGATCCTCCAGCTCCGCCGCCTCCTGGCAGGCGTCGCGGAAGTCCTTCTCCCGCTTCAGCCGCACCAGCAGGACCTTGTAGTTGTCGGCGATGCTGGCGAGGTGGCGCTGCGCCCCCTGGAGGGCCTCGGCGAGCTGGGTCCGCTCCTGCGCGGATTGCCGCATCATCCTTGCCAGCTCCCCCTGCTGCCGGCCGGCATCCCGGATCAGGCGGGCCAGACGGTAGCGGCGCAGGTCGACGACGTCGCCCGGCACGGCACCGCCGGCGGAACTCGGGGCGGCGGAACCCGGGGCGGCGGAACGGCGGCCGGTCGGGGACAGCGTATGCACGGAGGAGGATTCGGGCGGAACGCACTCAGGCATGGCAACCCCACATCTTTGTCCCGGGGTATGGCCACCCTCCCGTTGCCGCATGTGCAGGCACATGCAACCGGACCGGCATGGTCCGACCGACCCGGCAGCCGACAAGCGAGAACGACCGGGATCATGATCGATGCTCGGACAGGGCTTGTCTAGCCGAGAGTGAGAAGGATGTATGAAATTCCGCAGAGTTTCTCACAGCAAAGGCAGAGTCACCACGAAGTCGGCGCCCTCGATGGTCCCGTCCGATACATGACGATTTTTCGCAAATACAGAACCATTGTGTGCACTGACTATCTGCTTGACAATTGATAAGCCGAGACCGGAGTGGGTCCCGAATTTCTCGCCCGCCGGACGTTCGGTGTAGAAGCGGTCGAAGATCGCCTCCTCCTTGCCGTCGGGGATGCCCGGCCCCTGGTCCGACACGACCACCTTGACGCTGCGGCCGCTGCGCCTTGCGGTCAGCCGCACCGTGCCGCCGGGCGGCGAGAAGGAGACGGCGTTGTCGATCAGGTTCTGGAACAGCTGGGTCAGGCGTCCTTCCAGCCCCGGCACCACCAGCCGCTCGCCGGCCGGCAGGTCGAGCACGACCCGCGGCGGCCGCGGCCGGATCCCACCGTCCTCGCCGTCCCCGGCCGCCACCCGCTCGTCCAGGGTTGCGGCAACCGTCTGGCGCAGTTCGGCCAGCATGGTCAGCAGCAGGCCGATGTCCACCGGCTCCGGCTCGGCCCGCGACAGTTCGGCATCCAGGCGGGAGGCGTTGGAGATGTCGCTGATCAGCCGGTCCAGCCGCTGCACGTCGTCGGCGATGATCGCCATCAGCCGGTCGCGGTGGCGCGGGTCTCTGACGCGCTCCGCCGTCTCCACGGCGCTGCGCAGCGAGGTCAGCGGATTCTTGATCTCGTGGGCGACGTCGGCGGCGAAGCGCTCGATGGCGTCCATTCGCGTCCACAGCGCGTCGGTCATCTCGCGCAGCACGCCGGACAGCTCGCCGATCTCGTCGCCGCGGCGGGTCAGGTCGGGGATTTCGGCATGCCGCCCGTGGCTGGTGCGCAGCCGGTCGGCGGCCTGGGCCAGCCGGCGGATCGGCCGGGCGATGGTCCCGGCCAGATAGAAGGAGAGGCCGATGGTCACCAGCAGCGCCACGCCGAACACCCGCAGGATGTCGAAGCGGACGGAGCGGATGGCGCGGTCGATCTCGCCGCCGCCGCGGGTCAGCAGCACCGCCCCCAGCACCTCGCGGTAGCGCTGGACCGGAACCGCCACCGTCAGCAGCAGTTCCGGATCGCCGCCGGCGCCGTCGACGCGCCAGACGGTGGCCGCCGCCTCGCCGACCAGCGCACGCTCCACGTCGGGGTTGGGCTGGCCCGGCTCCTCGCGGTAGACCGGCAGCCCTTCGCGGCTGGGAACCACGTCGATCAGCCGGGTGTAGAGGTCGTTGATCGCCCGGCTGACCGGATCGCCGGACGGCGGGGTCGGCAGCTCGCGGATTTCGATGCGGCCCTGCGATCCCACCAGCACCCGGCTGTCGGACAGCATGTGGCCGTCGATGTCGAAGAGGCGGGTGCGGGTCGAGGTCGCCTCCGCCAGCCGGCGGATCATCGGCCGCGCCAGTTCGGGCGCCAGTTCGAACCGCTCGCCGCTCTCGTCGCCGGTGGGGGAGGGGGCGGTCAGGATGCGGTTCACCGCCCCTTCGCCGAGCGCGGAGGCGAAGATGCGGGCCTCGGTCGCCAGCGCCTCGGTCTCCGCCTGGATCAGCCGGTCCTGGTAGCGCCCGAGATAGAGCAGCCCCGCCAGCAGCACCAGCAGCGCCAGCACGTTCACCGCGAGGATGCGCAGGGTCAGCGGCGAGACGCCGCCCAGCCTCCGCCGCCTGCCGCCGCCTGCGCCGCCCCTTGCCCCGCCCCCTGCTCCGCCGAGCGTGGACACCGCGTTATTCCTTGTACCGGTAGCCGACGCCATAGAGCGTTTCGATCTGGGAGAAGTCGGCGTCGATGGCCTTGAACTTCTTGCGCAGCCGCTTGATGTGGCTGTCGATGGTGCGGTCGTCGACATAGACATGCTCGCCATAGGCCGCGTCCATCAGCTGGTCGCGGTTCTTCACATGGCCAGGCCGCTGGGCCAGCGCGCGCACCAGCAGGAACTCGGTCACGGTCAGGTCGATCGGCTGGCCCTTCCAGTTGCAGGCATGGCGGGCGCCGTCCAGCAGCAGCGGGCCGCGGGTGATGATCTGGCCGGGATCGACCTCCGGGCTCTCGCCGCGCAGGGCCTCGCGCCGCAGCAGCGCCCGGATGCGCTCGATCAGCAGGCGCTGCGAGAAGGGCTTCTTGATGTAATCGTCGGCGCCCATGCGCAGGCCCATCAGCTCGTCCAGCTCGTCGTCCTTGCTGGTCAGGAAGATGACGGGCATCTGGCTGGTCTGGCGCAGGCGTTGCAGCAACTCCATGCCGTCCATGCGCGGCATCTTGATGTCGAGCACGGCGAGGTCGGGCGGGCGCTGGCTCAATCCGCGCAGCGCCTCGGCGCCGTCGGTGTAGGTGCGCACGTCGAAGCCCTCGGCCTCCAGGGCGATGGAGACCGAGGCCAGGATGTTGCGGTCGTCATCCACCAGGGCGACGGTGTGGGCCATGGTCGTAACTGATCCTATCGAAGCGGGGCAGGGCAGGGGCAGGCGGGAACGGATAGTGGGGAACGGACAGTCGGGAACAGGTTGGAGCGGTCGAACTGGCGGGACCCGGTAATGTTAGCGGAAACATCAGGCATAGGACGAGTGGTCATTCCAATACTTTATGCCAGAGTCCAGGTACCAGCGGCAGTTTTCTCTTTTCCCGCAGCATTTGTATGGGCCAATATGGCGGCAATGCGGCGCCGAACAACGGTGCCGCGCGGGAGAACGCGCTCGTTTTGGAATGAGTTTTTCGAACGCCCTTTCCGCGTCCTCTCCGGCCGGCGCCACTGCGGACGGCCAGGGGGGCGCGACGCCGCCGGGTCCCGACCGGAGCGGTGCGGCTCCGGCGACCATGGCTCCGGCCTTACGCGCCCGGCGCCTGATGCGCGCCTGCGACCGTGCCGCTCTGGCGACCGTGCAGCGGCCGACCGACGAGGGTGCCGGGGCGATGGCGGATGCCGCCGGCTGGCCCTACCCCTCGCTGGTGCTGGTGGCGTTCGACCATGACGGCAGCCCGCTGCTGCTGCTCTCCACCCTCGCCGACCACACGCGCAACCTGCTGGCCGACGGCCGGGTCGGGCTGCTGTTCGACGGCACCGCCGGGCTGGCGCAGCCGCTGACCGGCGCGCGCCTGTCGGTTCAGGGCCGGGCCGCGCGGTCGGACGATCCGGAGCACCGCGCGCGCTACCTGCGCCGCCATCCCGACGCTGCCCTCTATGCCGGTTTCGGCGACTTCGCGATCTACCGCGTGGCGGTGGAGCGCGCCCACCTGGTCGCCGGCTTCGGCCGCATCCACTGGCTGTCCGCCGCGGAGCTGGACCTTCCCGCTGCCGCCCCTGCATTGGCGGCGGGCGAGGCGGCGTTGCTCGACCGGCTGAACGGCGAGGGGTACGGCCCCCGGCTGGCGCCCGCCGCCGATGGTGAAAAGGACGGCTGGAGCTTGACCGGCATCGACCCGGAGGGATGCGACCTGCGACGCGGGGGGTACGTCGCCCGCGTCGATTTTGAGCAGAGAATCCATGACCCCGAATCGGCTAAACTGATGCTGGACACGCTGGTCCGGCCGCCGGACGGGTCGGGACAACCCGGAGGATCGACATCCGGGACAAGAACGGCTGGAACCCCACCGGACGGTGGCGGAGGCACCTGACAGCGGTGCCGCCGCACAAAAACAAGAAAAAGATCGAAAAGAACAAAAAGAACGGTCAGCGAAAAACGAAAACGAGAGAGACGAGAAGCCAACCGTCAGCCTGTCAACCGTTAGAATGAACGACCAGCCGAGAGGTCGCTTCGACACCACCGGGCGCCGCACCAAAAACAAAAACGCGGCGCGCGGGCACGCGCAACCAGGAGAACACTTCAGTGGACCATAACGGATCGACCCGTTTCCCGTCCGGGCCCTTGGCCCCCAGACCTGTCGCCTCAGGACCGCCTTTTGCACCGTATCGTCGCCGCACCCTGCCGGTGCAGCGCAACGCGGCGGGTTCGCAGCCCGGCCGCCCGTTCGGACCGGCACGCCGCTGATGCGGCGGATGCCATCCATCTGACACGACAACGGACGAAAGAACGGCCGGACCGGCCACGGGATCCCCGGACAGGGGCATGCCCGGCGCGGTGGTACCGGCCCAGCCTTCGAGAGGGACGATATGACTGGTAACACACGGACGCGGAACAAGAAGCTCCTGGCCTGGGTCGAGGAGATCGCCCTGAAATGCAAGCCGGAGCGCGTTCACTGGTGCGACGGTTCGCAGGAGGAATATGACCGTCTCTGCAACGAGATGGTCGAGGCCGGCACCTTCATCCGCCTGAACGAGGCCAAGCGGCAGAACTCCTTCCTCTGCCGCTCCGATCCGGGCGACGTCGCCCGTGTCGAGGACAGCACCTACATCTGCTCGAAAACGCGCGAGGAAGCCGGTCCGACCAACAACTGGATGGACCCGGCCGAGATGAAGGCCAAACTGGACGGCCTGTTCGAAGGCTGCATGCGCGGCCGCACCCTGTATGTGGTGCCGTTCAGCATGGGTCCGCTGGGCTCCGACATCGCGCACATCGGCGTGCAGATCTCCGACAGCCCCTATGTGGCGGTCAACATGCGCCTGATGACCCGCATGGGCCAGAAGGTGCTGGACATCCTCGGCGACGGCGATTTCGTCCCCTGCCTGCATTCCATCGGCGCCCCGCTGGAGCCCGGCCAGCCGGACGTGGCCTGGCCCTGCAACGCCGACAACAAGTACATCGTCCATTTCCCCGACGAGCACCGCATCGTCTCCTACGGCTCCGGCTACGGCGGCAACGCGCTGTTGGGCAAGAAGTGCTTCGCGCTGCGCATCGCCTCGGCGATGGGCCGCGAGCAGGGCTGGCTGGCCGAGCACATGCTGATCCTCGGCGTGGAAAGCCCGGCCGGCGAGAAGACCTATGTCGGCGCCGCCTTCCCGTCGGCCTGCGGCAAGACCAACTTCGCCATGCTTGTCCCGCCGAAGGAGTTCGAGGGCTGGAAGGTCCGCACCATCGGTGACGACATCGCCTGGATCAAGCCGCAGCCCGACGGCACGCTGCGCGCCATCAACCCGGAGGCCGGCTTCTTCGGCGTCGCCCCCGGCACCAGCGTGAAGTCGAACCCGAACGCGCTGAAGACGCTGGACCACAACGTCATCTTCACCAACGTCGCGCTGACCGACGACGGCGACGTGTGGTGGGAAGGCCTGACCGACGAGGCGCCGGCGCACCTGATCGACTGGCAGGGCAAGGACTGGACCCCGGGCTGCGGCCGGGTCGCCGCCCACCCGAACAGCCGCTTCACCGCCCCCGCCGCCCAGTGCCCGTCGATCGACCCGGCCTGGGAGGATCCGGCCGGCGTTCCGATCAGCGCCTTCATCTTCGGCGGCCGCCTGTCGAAGACCTTCCCGCTGGTGTTCGAGGCCTACAACTGGCGCGAAGGCGTCTATTGGGCGGCGACCATGGGGTCGGAGGCCACCGCCGCCGCCGTCGGCCAGGCCGCCATCCGCCGCGACCCGTTCGCCATGCTGCCCTTCTGCGGCTACAACATGGCCGACTACTGGAACCACTGGCTGTCGATGGAAGGCAAGGTCGAGAGCCTGCCGCGCATCTACCGCGTCAACTGGTTCCGCAAGGACGAGAACGGCAAGTTCGTCTGGCCGGGCTTCGGCGACAACATGCGCGTGCTGAAGTGGATCGTCGACCGCGTCCGCGGCCGCGCCACCGACGTGGCGGAATCGCCCTTCGGCTATTCCCCGCGCTACCAGGATCTGAACTGGTCCGGCCTGACCTTCCCGGCCGACAAGTTCGCCAAGATCATGGACATCGACCGCAAGGAGGCCGAGGCCGAGGCGAAGGACCAGGAGGAGCTGTTCAACCGCTTCGGCGACCGCCTGCCCGAGGAGATCGAGCAGCAGCGCGTCAACGTCCTGAAGCGGCTGGAGAACAGCCCGGACGTCTGGCGCATCGGCTGACCGTCCCGAACGGTTCGTAGGTAAGGATAGGGGCTGCCGCAAGGCGGCCCCTTTTCCGTTGGTGCTGGCCGTTCGGGGCGAAGATGAACCGGATTTCATCTGGAATTGCCCGATGGACAGCCAATGCGACGGGCATCGCCGGCCCTGTCCAGTCTTTGCAAGGCGACCGCTTCCTTACCCGCGGTCTTCGCCTTTCGGTGATTTAACCGGATTGTCAAAATAATCGGGCATAAAGTCGCCCGCGCCGGAGTGTGCATGCAGGGAGGGCGACATCATGGCCGATCATCAGTTTCCACCGGAGGACGGTGACGAGTCCGCGGAGCCGACCTCGCCGTCGACCGAACACGATGCCGCCGACCTGGAGGACAACGGCGGGACGCTGGCGTCCAAGCGGCAGCCCTGCGCCATCAGCGGCAAGCGCCGGCCGAAGCGCGACCTGATCGCGCTCGACGCGCTGCGCCCCAGCCTGGCCGACCGCATCCGCCACGACCACCCGCATCTGGAGCATGACGCGCAGATCAGCCGGCAGGAGCTGGCGCGCTACCGTTCGCTCTATGTCGCCGAGCTGCTGAAGGAGGAGCATGGCGAACTCAGCGAGCTGGACCGCGAGGTCGCCGAAAGCCTCGCCCGGCACGAGACGCTGGCCGAGAACCCGGATGAGGAATACGACGACCACCGCACGCTGGGCGAACGGCTGTCGGACGGCCTCGCCACCTTCGGCGGCAGCTGGGCCTTCCTGCTCTCCTTCGCCTTCTTCCTCGGCGTGTGGATGCTGATCAACATCGTCGAGGGCGATGCGCGCGCCTTCGATCCCTATCCCTTCATCCTGCTGAACCTGCTGCTGTCCTGTCTGGCCGCCATCCAGGCGCCGGTCATCATGATGAGCCAGAAGCGGCAGGAGGCGAAGGACCGGCTGCGCTCCGAAAACGACTATCGCGTCAACCTGAAGGCCGAGCTGGAAATCCGGCACCTGCACGAAAAGATGGATTATCTGATCCAGCGCCAGTGGCAGCGGCTGACCGAGATCCAGCAGCTGCAGCTGGAAATCATGCAGGAAAAGCGCCTGCGGCGATAAGCGTCCTCCGGCCGGAGGGGACGGGGCGTCAGCGCTTGCGCCGGCCGTCCAGCTCCAGCATGCCGCGCAGCGCGGCGATGGTCTTGCTGAGCGGCGTCGGCTCGCCGGCAGGCTTGCCGGACATGTCCTCTTCCGGTGGCGCCACATCCGGTGCCTGGACGCTGTGCGGACGGACGGCATCCGGCGCGGCCGGTCCGCTGCGGGCCTGGCGCGGCTTGCCGGCACGGGGCTTCGGCTGGGCCGGCGGAGGTGCCGGAGGAGATGCCAAGGGAGATGCTGGCGGGGAGGCCGGCGGGTCGGCGTTCACCTCGTCCTCGATCAACCCGCGCAGGGCCTTCATCGCCTCCTCGATCTCGCGCTCCTGGGCCGAGCGGCGCCCGGCGGGAGCCGCGTCGGGGTCCGGTGCGGCCGGCTCCGGCGCCGGGTCGGGATCGCCCCAGCCGGCCGGCAGCGACCAGCCATCGTCGTCGTCCCGCCCGGCCGGCGGCTCGTCCTCGTCCTCGCGGCGGACAGGCTTGTCCACCGGCTTCGCCGCGGATTTGTCGGCCGTCTGGCCAGCGCCGCGCGGCGTCCTGCGCGGCGGGGGCGGGGGCGGGGCGTCCTCCTCCTCCGTCCCGCTCGCCGCATCCTCGATCATCGACCGCAGGGCAGCCAGGGTGCGGTCGAAGCCTTCCTCATCCTCCGGCGGCGACGGGCGCAGGGCGCGGCGTTCGGCGCGGTGCTGGTCGAAGTCGAGCGGCTCGGCGGCCGGCGGCGCAGGTTTGACGGGACGGGAGGCTGTGGCGGGCTTTTCCGGGTCGCGGATGGCGAAGGACAGGATCTCCTCCTCCGACGGTTCCTCGCCCTCCGGCTCCCCGTCATCCGGCTCCCCGTCGTCGAACCCGTCCTCGCGGTCGTCGTCTCCCGCGTCCGCCGCCCAGGGGTCGGCATCGCTATCGGAATCCGCCCACTCGTCCTCGAAATCCCGGCGCACCAGAACCTTGTGCGAGAAGACCGGCGGTTCGTCGTCATCAGGACCGGAGGCGGGCCTTCCGCCGCTCAAATCGCCGCTGAATCTGTCGCCGCCGAAATCGTCGGCAGGCCGGCGCCCAGCGGGGTTCGCAGCACGGCCGGCGGGAGGCTGCGGCATGGCGCCGTCCCGCTCGTCTTCCTGATCCTCCCCCCGCTCGTCCCCCTGATCGTCATCGAACTCGTCATCCGATCCATAGGCCTGCGCCAGCAGCTGGCGCATCGCCATCAGCGTCTCGTCGTCGCCATCCTCATCGTCATCGTCCGGAATGCCCGCAGGCCCCGGTTCCGGCAACGCGTCGTTGGCCGGCAACCTTGGATCGCCCGCAGCCGCTTCCTCATCCGGATCGTCGTCCCACTCGTCGGGCGGCGCGCTGCGGCCAAGCCGGGCCGCCATGTCGGCGAGGGAAACCGGCTCCCACAACGGTTCGGCCTCGCCGTCTCCCGGCCCGTCGGCCACGAGGTCGGACAGCGGAAGCTCCGACAGCGGTTTGGCGCGGGTGGGGGCGGGGGGAGGCGGCGGGGCGGGCGGATCCCTGTCCATGGCCTTGTCCGGACCATCGTTTCCCCGCAGCGAGGCGAGCAGCCCGTTCAGCGCCGCCAGCGGCGCGTCGAAGGACGGTTCGTCATCGGTGGGGGCAGCGGTGGGGAGCGCCGGAACGGCCAGAATCGGCCGGCTTTCGATGTCACGGGAGTCGCAGCGCGAGCAGCGGTAATGCGGCGCAATCGACAGAACCGGGTAATTGGGGCCGAAGCGCCGCTCCAGCATGGCACGGGGCAGCACGCCGCCATGTCCGCAGGCGCGGCAGCGCAGTTGCACGTCGGCGTCGATGTCGCGGAGGAACAGCATACGGGCCATGCCGCGCAGTATAGCGGCGGCCCGGCAGCTTTCCCATTCGTTTCAATCCGCAATCCGCCGATGCGGACGGCTTGCCGCAGCGGCGGAGTTGGCAGACGGAAGCGGGGTGGACGGTGCCCGGGCGGCGGTCGCCCTGGCGGTGGCCTGGGCGGTGGCCGTGCCGGGCGCCGTCCACATAACGCTCAGACCGCGCGGGTGACGGTCAGTCCCTGTTCGGTCAGGCTTTCGAAGACGTCCTTGAACTTCCGCAGGTAACGGGTGCGGTAGGCGTCGAAATCGGCGGCAATGGCCGCCTCGGCATTCTGGGACTTCTCGAATTCGGACACGCGGTGGGCATTCTCGGCGCGATACAGGGCGAAAGCGCCCATCGTCACCAGATCGTTGCCGACCAGAGCCGCGTTCTTCGGTTTGTCGCTGTTCATCAATCCATGTCCAGGTGGAGTGGACATCCGGCCACCGGAGCCGGATGATCGGCAATGGCTGCGGCACAACCCTGCGGCCGTACCGGTTCGTTGCAGCCATTGGAAAAAGCCTACGCCCGCTTTTCCACACCCGCAATGCTGCGACGCACCATCAAGCCACCACCCCACGCAGGGCCGCCATGCGGTCACGGTCGACACGGATGCGGTCGAGATGCTGGGCGATCACCGCGGTGATCGGCAGCGGAAGCTCCTTCGCCATCGCCTCGTCATAGCGGCGCAGGCATTCGCTTTCGCCGCGCTCGACCTCGGTGATGATGGCGGCGCGGTCATGGCCGAGCACGGTGGATTTGAGTTCCAGGAAGAAGCGGTGGGCGCCGCCGAACATGGTGCCGCCCATGTCCGGCGCCCCGCCCTGTTCGGCGACCAGCCGCTGAATCTCGCGCACGATGGCGCCGCGCTGGGCGGCAAGATCGTTGAACAGGGCCTTCAGATCCTCGTCCTCGGCGGATTCGGCAGCCTGCCGGTAGCCTTCGTGGCTGTCCTCGACGATGCGGATCAGCTCATTCAGCGTGTCGACGATCTCGTCCTTTTCCATGACGGCAAGCCCTCCCATGCGTCCCCTACGCTGCCACAACCAATGCGCAGGGCCGAATGTTCCCACCAGCCACCGGGAGCACTCCGGGAGAGACTGGGCGGGAGAGACTGGGCGGGAGAGACTGGGCGGGAAGACGGACAGGAACGCCTTATGCCGCCACCTGGTCGGAGGCGATGCGTGCGGGGAGCGGACGGCCGCGGAAGATTCCCGCCCGCCACAGGCCGATGCAATGACCGGAGAGGCCCATCGCGTCCGACACCAGCCCGAAGACCGACCCGGCCAGCAGATTGTGTCCCGACCCGACCAGGGTCGCCAGGATGAAGAACAGACGCATCCGCCCGACCTCGCTCTGCCAGCGGCCGAGCGTGGCCAGCAGGAAGCCGGTGGCCGACAGCGCCGACATCGGCCCCTGCCAGCTCAGCGCCGCCACCGCCAGGGCCGCCGGAACGGTCAGCCCATAGAGAAGGCCGAGCGCCCGACCGGGGTGCCGGCGCACGCGCACCGCCATCTGGATCAACCCCAGCCCGCACATCAGCATGCCGGTCTGGGCGCCCAGCAACAGGAAATGAAGCAGGAAGAGGGAGGAGGCGGTCGCCTGCGTCAAAAGGATCGCCCGCCGGCCGCCGAGCAGCGTCGACAGGGTGGCCGCCGACAGGCCGGCAATGCCGGTTGCCGCAACCGGCGACAGCGCGACGGACTGAGAGGTCAGGGTCGGAAGATAATCCAGCAGAAATGCCGTCATGGAACGCCTTCGCACGAAGAACATGCCGCAGTGCAGCGAAGGCGGCGGACGCTAGTCCCCGTTGGTTAAGCAGATATGAACATCGATGTGACCGGAAACAGACCAAAAGACGATTGGCTGGCAACCACCGAAAGTTGGGAGGCGCAATCATGTGTCTCCCGTCATCAGAGCCGGTGATTATTGTGTGTCCTCTGCCACCCTGCCCTGTGACTGAAATGGTTTTGAAAGATTGGACAGGCGGGAACCCGGCGATTTCGGGTTGGATCCTGTCCATCCTTGTCGTTGGCAAAGTGGGTCGGGGACGGCATTCTCGCCCCGTCACGGCGGCATCGTTATCGACGGCCTCGTTTTCGGAGGATTCGTTGCCGCGGGTCGCCGGAGCGGGATCGGGGGATCATCCGCACACAGTCATTTGCACACAGTCATTCGCACATAGGGCAAACGCAGTTTGGGCGAACCGGGGGAAACCATGGCGCTGTATGGACGGCATCCCGCCTCATTGGGCTGGGAACCGAAGCCGAAGTCGACCAAGACCGGTGCATCGCGCGCGCATGCTGGCCGTGCCGGCCGCAACGGGCCGCTGTGTTGTTCCTGTGGCCGGCCGATCCGTGCCGGCGACCCCCATTGGGCCGGGCATGGCGACCAGAGCCCCTGGCATTATGCCTGTGCCGAGCGCGCCGGCCTCACATGGTCATGGGCGGGCCGTCCGGCCGAACCGCCGCTTCCGGCCGCTGAACTGGACTGACGGCACCAGTGGCCAGCCCCGCCTGTGCCTCTTCCCGCCCGCGCCGGTAGGCGTCGCGTTCGGCCTCGACGATGGTGTCGGCCAGACGCCGTTCGAACTCGCGCTCCACCAGGGCCGAGAACAGGTCGATGCGGAAGCGCGCCTGCAGCGAGCGGCTCAGCCTGCGGGCTCTTTCGATCGGCGGCATCGGCGGTTCCCCTCTCTCTGCTGAACGGCAGCGCCCAGCTTCGGAGATCGGGGCTCTTCGAGCAATTGCGCCATCGGCGAACCGCCCACGCAAAAGAGAGCGCCCATCCGCACCCATCGGTGCGAACCGCCCGTCTTTGAAATTTCAAATTTTCGGGAAGAAGCGGCCCAAGGCCGGATGCCATGCAGCCGGCATGGCGTTTGGAGCGGGTGAAGGGAATCGAACCCTCGTCGTAAGCTTGGGAAGCTTCTGCTCTACCATTGAGCTACACCCGCGCGCCCGCTGTTTATAGGCGAGTGCCGCATCGGATACAAGAGCGGAATCAAGCACTCGCGGCGGTGGGAGCAGGGGCCGGAGACGTGGCCTCCTGGGCCGGGGCGGGGACGGACGGACGGCCGGAAATGGCACGGGCGACGCCGTCGGAAATCACCCGATGGCAATGCTCGGCCAGCGCCTTGCGGCTGCTGAAGCCGTCGATGGTCACCGGCGGATGGAACTCCACCTCCACCGTCATGCCGCCCAGGCGGAAGGCCTGCCACAGGTGCGGCGCCAGATCCATGTCGCCGTACCAGGCATAGAAGGGGCGGAAGGCGAAGCCCATCGGGATGCCGTCCAGGCGGGTGGCGGCGATGCTGACCGGCTGCACCGTCAGCGGACGGCCGTCGATGCGGCGGGCGGCGACGGCGAACAGGGCGGTCTTGAAGGGCAGGGTGCGGTTGCCGTCGCTGGAGGTGCCCTCCGGGAACAGGATCAGGCTGTCGCCGGCATCCAGACGGCTGCCGATGTCGTCACGCTGCTTGTCGACCGAGGCGCGGGCCTTGCGTTCCACGAACACCGTGCGCTGAAGCCGGGCCAGCAGGCCGAAGAAGGGCCAGGATCCGACCTCCGACTTGGCAACGAAGGAACCCGGGATCCGCGACCCCAGCACAATGATGTCCAGGTAGGAGGAATGGTTGGACACGAACAGCACCGGCCCGTCGGCCTGCTGGCCGCGCACCACCACATCCAGCCCGATCAGCCGGGCACAGGCGCCGTGATAGAAGGCGGGCAGGGTGCGGCACAGACGCCAGTTCCGCGCCACCGCCAGGGCCTGCAGCGGGATCAGCAGCAGAGTCCACAGCAGATACAGCGTCAGGCGCAGGGCGCCGCGGCCGGAAGACCCCAGGGCGCGCGCAGTGCGGTTCATTGGGGGCCTCAGCCGGCTTGGCTGTCGCGGCTGCGACGCTCGTAATGCTTGGCATACTTGTCGGTGATCAGATCGCTCTTCACCACGATGCAGACGTCGGTGGTGTTGAACTGATGGTCGATCACGGCACCGTCGCCGATGAAGCCGCCCAGCCGCAGATAGCCCTTGATCAGCGGCGGCAGGATGTTCAGCGCCCGCCGAGGATCGATCTGGTCCTTGGGCATGCGGTCCAGCGACACGAAGCGTTCCGGCAAGGCCGTCGCCCGCAGCTCCGGCGGGGCCAGATGATGATGGTAGAGGTAGGACAGCGGCTCCGCCATCGCATCCGGATCGGTGCCGGGCAGGCTGGCGCAGCCGAACATCAGGGCGATGTCGTGCTGGAACACATAGGCGGCGATGCCCTGCCACAGCAGCTGCATGCTGCCGCGCGACCGATAGCCGGCATCGACACAGGAGCGCCCCAGCTCCAGCACCTCGCCGGGATAGCTGGCGAGGCGGCCGATGTCGTATTCGTCGCTGGAATAGAAACGGCCGACCTTCTCGGCGGCGGGGCGGCGGATCAGACGGTAGGTTCCGACCACCATGTCGGGGCCGTTGCCGCGGGCATGGTCGATGACCAGCAGATGGTCGGCCACACCGTCGTAATCGTCGAAATCACGGGACCGGGCCCGCATCGCCGGAGAGGGAACCGCCGCCATCTCCTCATAGAAGACGCGGTAGCGCAGCGCCTGCGCCCAATCGATCTCTTCCGCCGAGCGGGCCAGCCGCACCTCCAGGGTGCCCAGGCGGATGCCGTCCGTCAGCTTCTCGCCACCGACACCGGGGTCGGGTGCGGACGCCTCGCGCCGCTCCGGGCTAGTCCGGGTCATGCCCGGCTGGTCCAAGCTTGCATCAGCCATGTCGAGGGTCCGCTGCGATGATGGTTCGGGACTATGCGCTGCGCCTCCCTGCCTGCCACCGCCGGGCCACGGCGGCCGGGCCGCAGCGGCTGGGTCGGGACGACAGAGTCGCACGCACCACAAGGCATAACACGATCCGCCGGTTGCCGGTCAACCGACATCGTAGCCGACAGCGCGGCACGCGGTCAGCCGACACCCTGGCCCGGCACCCTTGACCGGCAGCGGATCGGCCTGCATGAATTTCGCAGTTTATGAAGTCTGGAGCGCCGGATCTGTGCGGCGGCGGCGATGCCCTGCCGGACGGGCCACCCGCAGTGAAGGCGGGATGGTCGGGCGCGGGAAGGAAGGGAAGGGGGCGGAAAGGGCGGCGGCACCAGCACGGCACCGGTCCGCCCTGCGGGACCCCCAATCCCCTCAGGCGCCGCGGCGGGCGCGGGTACCGAGACCGATCTGCTTGGCCAGCGAGCTGCGCTGGCGGGCGTAGTTCGGCGCGACCATCGGGTAGTCGGCCGGCAGGCCCCAGCGGTCACGGTATTCTTCTGGGGTCATATTGTACGCCGTCTTGAGATGGCGCTTCAGCATCTTCAGCTTCTTGCCGTCTTCCAGGCACACAATATAGTCCGGCGTGACCGACTTCTTGATCGGCACGGCGGGCTGCGGACGCTCTTCCGCCACCACCGGTTCAGTGCCGACATTGGCCAGCGACTTGTAGACCTGTTCGATCAGAGTCGGAAGATCGGTCAGTGCGACTGTATTGTTGGAGACATGCGCCGCCACGATCTCCGTGGTCAGAGACAACAGCGCGTTGGAAGGGGACCCGTTGCTCATGTAAGCTTGCTCCGCGGCATTCGTACCTCACCATATAAAGAGGTTTCCTGCATCGTGCAATATCCATCCTTTGGAACAAAGAGGAATCGGTGACCGAAAAAATCTCCACAGACTTGTTTCTCGACATCACCTCGCAGGTTTGTCCGTTAACCTTCGTCAAGACCAAGTTGATGGTGGAGCGGATGGACGCGGGGCAGACCCTCGAAGTCCGGCTGAATGCCGGCGAACCCTTGGAAAACGTTCCACGATCCTTGATCGAGTTGGGTCACAGCATTCTGTCTGTCCACCCCGAACGAATGGATGAGCCGGACGGGGTCCATCGCCTGATCGTGCAGAAAAATTAACCCCTATGCCCCGTCAAGATTGCGGCGCAGGACAAGTGCCGCGACCCGTCCATCCGGTCGTTTGTAGTATCCAGGGCGGCGTCCGACCGAAAAAAAGCCGCTGGCCTTGTATAGACTCGAAGCTGCCGGGTTATCCTCGGCGACTTCAAGAAACAATGCAGTCGCACCCAGGTCCTGCGATCCGCCGACCGCAGCCTCCACCAGCAGGCGGCCGATGCCGGTGCGGCGGGCCTGCGGCAGCACGCCGATGGCGAGGATCTCCGCATCCTCCGCCGCGACCCGGGCCATCACGAAACCGAGCGGCCGGTCCCGGTCATCGAGGGCGATGGCGGCGAAGCCGGCCGGCGGGACGATCAGGGTGGCGACCGACGCCTCGTCCCAGGGATCGTCCGGGAAGCAGGCCTGCTGCAGGGCCGCCACCACACCGGCCTCCAGCAGGCCGGCAGGGTGGAGGCGGACGGCGGCGACGGTCATGCCGCGGCTCCGCCCGGTACGGCTTCGCTCCCTGGCCTGGCTGCCGCGGTCTTCGGCCCCCCCGTTTTCGGCCCCCCCGCCTTCGGCAGGGTGACGTCGGGCGGACGGAGATAGAAGGGTTCGGCGGGCAGGCCGGTGGGGCGGACGGCCCCGAGCGCCGCCACCACGGCGGCATCCGGCAGCCCGTCGCCGGACGCCAGCGCCAGATCGGCACGCCCGGCCAGCAGCGGCGCCACCGCCGCCGCCGCGTCGCCGGCCAGCAGCAGCGGCCCGGACGGGTAGAGCCCGTCGAGCCAGCCGGGGATCGCCGCCGGATCGGGCATCGCCGGATCGCCGACTGGGGCCGGCGCCGCGTCGTACAGTTGAAGGAAGGGTTCCGCCCGCCGGCTGTCGACGGCAACCAGCAGGAACCGGCCGGCACGCTCGGCGGCCGGCACGCCGTGGGCGATGGCGTCGAAGCTGGTGATGCCGATCACCGGCAGATCCTGGGCGACGGCGATGCCGCGCGCGGCGGCCAGCGCGATGCGCAGCCCGGTGAAGGCGCCCGGCCCGACGGTGACGGCGATGCGGTCGAGCCCGGCGAAACCGGCGCCGGCCTCGGCCAGCACCTCCTGCGCCAGCGGCACCAGCACTTCGGCCTGCCCGCGCGCCATCGGCGGGCTGCGCCGGACGGTCACGCGCGCGCCGCTATCCTGACCGGCCGTTCCATTCCACAAGGCCGCCGAACAGCCGGACGTGGCCGTATCCAGACCCAGAACCTTCATCACCCCACCTTCCTTGCCGCCGCGACCCGCGGACGGCCCGTTCATAATACGCAAGCCCAGCCGCCACGGATTTCCATCCCGCCCGGCATTCCCGCCAAAACGGCATTCCCCCGAAACGGACCCCGCCCGCATGGGAATGGCAGACCCGCGACCATGGCAGACGGCGCCGCGGCCATGCTACAGGACGATCGTCTTCCCCATACGCCGACGGTTGCCCTGTTCATGCTGACCGAGATCACGCCTCCGGCCTTCGACATCGACCTGGAGCTTCTCTACGCCACCGCCGACAACCTGTCGGGCATGCCGATCTACCGCTCGGCGGTGTGCATGCTGCACCCCGACGCGGCCCGCCGGCTCGCCGACGCCATCCGGCTGGCCCGCGGCATCGGCTGCCGGCTGCGGGTCTACGATGCCTTCCGCCCGGCGGAGGCGCAATGGAGGCTTTGGCATGCCTTCCCCGACCCCACCTATATCGCCGACCCGCGGCTGGGGTCCAACCACACCCGCGGCGTGGCGATCGACCTGACGCTGGTGGATGCCGCCGGCGCGCCTCTGGACATGGGCACCGGGTTCGATGCGATGACCGAGCGGTCGCACCATGGCCGCAGCGACCTGACCGCCGAACAGCAGCGCAACCGCGCCCTGCTGCTGGGCGTGATGGTGGGGGCGGGCTGGGAGCATTACCCCTCGGAATGGTGGCACTACCAGCTGCCGGATGCCGAACGCTACCCTCTGCTGACCGACGCCGCGGCGGGCGGCCGGCTGATGTAGGAACAGGGGCCGCCGGTATCGGCCCGAACCATCCCCCGAACTCAACTGCCCAGGCTCGTTTGCCCAGCCTCGTTTGCCCAAGCTCATTTCCACGTGTGCTGCGCCGCAGGCGTTCCATTGTTGCACGCGCGCACCGCATCTCTGCTCTCCGCAGGAAAGCGGCGGACAGCGCTTGTTCGCAGGACGGGGACTGTGGCACATCATTTGCGTTGGGGCGGAGGTCGCCCCAATCAGCCTTTTCCGCAAGGGCGCCATGCCGTTCCGTCGTGCCGTCTCGGTAGTCGCCGCCGCCGCGCTGTCCATCTGGACCGCGTTCGTGCCGGTGTCCCGGCCCGCCGCCGCCGAAGCCGCCTCTCCGCAGGGCGCCAGCGCGGTGGTGTTCGCCTATGACCGCTTCGGCGAGGACCAGAACCCGTCGATCAGCATCCGCATCGACCAGTTCGAAGCCCATCTGGACGAGCTGACCGACGGCGATTACACCGTCCTGCCCCTGCCGAAGATCCTGGACGCCCTGCGCACCGGCAAACCCTTGCCCGACCGCACCGTGGCGATCACCATCGACGAGGCCAGCCGCTCCGCCTTCACCGAGGCGTGGCCGCGGCTGAAGGCGGCCAATCTGCCCTTCACCCTGTTCGTCGCCACCGACGCGGTGGACCGCGGCTCCCCCGCCCACATGACCTGGGGCGAAATCCGCCAGCTGGCGGCGGCCGGCGTCACCATCGGGGCGCTCGGCACCTCCACCCAGTCGATGCTGGCGCGCAGCCCGGACCAGCTGGCCGCCGACCTGCGCCGGATGTCCGACCGCTTCCAGGCGGAGCTGGGGCGGCGCCCGGCGGTCCTGGCCTATCCGCAGGGCGAATATTCGCTGGCGGTGCGGCAGATGGTGATCGACCAGGGCTTCACCGCCGCCTTCGGCCAGCAGTCCGGGGTTCTGCATCCGCAGGCCGATCCCTGGAGCCTGCCGCGCTTCGTCATGAACGAGACCTACGGCAGCGCCGACCGGTTCGAGCTGGCGGCCAACGCGCTGCCGCTGCCGGTGTCGGACCTGACGCCCGACGACCCGCTGGTCGCCGTCAACCCGCCGCCGCTGGGCTTCACCATCGCCGACGGGGTGGGCGACAGCTCCAAGCTGGCCTGCTTCGCCACCGGCCAGGGCCGCACCGCGCTGGAACGCATCGCCGAGGACCGGGTGGAGGTCCGCATCCGCGATCCCTTCCCGCCGGGCCGTGCCCGCGTCAACTGCACGCTGCCGGCCGCCGACGGCCGCTGGCGCTGGCTGGGCGTGCAGTTCCTGATCCCGGAATAACCGGCCGCACCCACAGTTTCCAGGGCCGATTCCGGGGCATTTCCGACCGCATCGATCTGGCATTGGCTGCCGGTTCCGCCGCGCCTATGGTGCCCCTCCCGGCGTGCCGTCGCGAGGCGCGCCGCGGTTTCCAGAAATGGGCGATTTTCGGGAGCGGGCCATGGCCGACGACACCTATTCACCAAGCGGGCCAGGGGGCAGACAGGGGAGCGGGCAAGACAGCGCCCACGGCTCCGACATCGGCTGGGCCGACACGGTGCGGTTCCGGCTGCCGGCCGGCTGGGCCGTCGATGTGGAGGAGCATGAAGGGCAGCCGGTGGGCACCTTCCGGCCGCCGCCGCCGGCCGCGGGCGTTCTGCGGCTGGTGACCGACCGGGTGGCGCCGCGCCCGGACTCCGGCGGCACCGCCGCAACCTTGCAGGAGATGGCTCTGCGCTTTGTCCGGCCGCAGGACCAGCGGGCGGGGGACCGGACCGTGGACAGCCGGGCCGACGGCGCCGTGATCGCCCAGGCGATGATGCGGACGGAAGAGGACGGCCGGGCGGAGACGCATTATCTGTGGCTGGTCGGTGCGGAGCGCGCCGATGCGGCAGGACCGGTCGCCGCGGTCGCCATGTTCAGCTTCGCGCTGCCCGACCTGATGGATGGCGACGAATCCTGCGCCGAGATGCTGGGCCGGATCGACGACGCCATCCGCAATGCGGAGATTTTGTGAGGCGGCAGGTTTTGTGAGGCGGAAAGGCATCCGCCTCTTCGGGACAGGGTTACTGCAACACGGTCTGCGGCGACACGGTCACGGGCGAGCGCCGGTCAGCAGTGGCCGGCGCCGGTGGCCATCAGCGCCTTCATGCGCAGCGCATGCGGGTCGTGGGCGACGGCGGCCTCTTCGGCCGCAAGGGCGGCGAGGCTGAGGAAGCGCACCAGATCGTCCAGATCGCATCGCGTGGCGTCGCTCATCAGGCTGTCGAGGCAGGACTTGATGGCCAGGGCCACGTCGCGTCGTTCGTCCATCATCGCGCTTCCCTTTCACACCTGTGTGACCAGCATCGCAATTGAACCGCGCGGTTCGGCGGCGGCAGCGGCAGCATTGCCGGCCCCTTCCCTTGCGGTCATTCCCAATGGACAAACGAGATAGCATATTCCCTTTAGGTTTTCACTATTAGATTCTCCAAAACTTGAATAATCATAGCAACTGCGAATTGATTGCACAGAGCTTTGCACGCGGTTGCTTGTTAATGAAAGGTTAACTTCCTTGACTAGTTCATGAGCTAAGCATTTATCTCTTGTAACACCTGTGACGATTTGAATCATTGCGCTTGAATATCGGGATACTCGTCCTTGCGTACTTGAATACGTAGGTATTCTATTGCCAGGAGCAACAGGACGGCGGCGGTGTGGCAAAGGGTGTCGGGGGAGCGTTTTTTCCCCGCTTTTGCAGGCCGAAAGGCGCGCCACCCTGTTGCAGCCCGAAACGGCTCCGCCTATATCTCCGCCAGCACGGGCCGGACCCGGGGGCATCGCTTTCATGTGTCGCCCCCGGACACCAGGACCCCAAGCGCTCCACCGACGTTTCACCGACCCTATGGGGATCGCGGCGGTGCCGGACCAGACGGGCCGCCACGCATCTGCCGAACGAAAGAGGCTGAACATGAGCAAAGTGATTGGTATCGACCTCGGCACCACGAACTCGTGCGTCGCCGTGATGGAAGGCGGCAGCGCCAAGGTGATCGAGAACGCCGAGGGCGCGCGGACGACGCCGTCCATGGTCGCCTTCAGCCAGGGCGGCGAGCGGCTGATCGGCCAGCCCGCCAAGCGCCAGGCGGTCACCAATCCGGAAAACACCCTCTTCGCCATCAAGCGTCTGATCGGCCGCCGCTTCGACGATCCGCTGACGAAGAAGGACCAGGGCCTGGTTCCCTACCGCATCATCTCCGGCGACAACGGCGACGCCTGGGTCGAGGCGCACTCCAAGAAGTACAGCCCCAGCCAGATCAGCGCCTTCATCCTCACCAAGATGAAGGAGACCGCCGAGAACTATCTGGGCGAGAAGGTCACGCAGGCGGTCATCACCGTCCCGGCCTACTTCAACGACAGCCAGCGCCAGGCCACCAAGGACGCCGGCAAGATCGCCGGGCTGGAAGTCCTGCGCATCATCAACGAGCCGACGGCCGCGG
This sequence comes from Azospirillum palustre, assembly GCF_002573965.1. Classification (NCBI taxonomy): domain Bacteria; kingdom Pseudomonadati; phylum Pseudomonadota; class Alphaproteobacteria; order Rhodospirillales; family Azospirillaceae; genus Azospirillum; species Azospirillum palustre. Next base: position 2,613,168 of record NZ_PDKW01000043.1, read on the forward strand.
CACTGGCCTACGGCATGGAGAAGAAGGGGTCCGGCACCGTCGCGGTCTATGACCTGGGCGGCGGCACCTTCGACATCTCCGTGCTGGAGATCGGCGACGGCGTCTTCGAGGTGAAGTCGACCAACGGCGACACCTTCCTGGGCGGCGAGGACTTCGACAGCCGGATCATCGAGTATCTCGCGGACGAGTTCGCCAAGGAGCAGGGCATCGACCTGCGCAAGGACAAGCTCGCGCTCCAGCGCCTCAAGGAGGCCGCGGAAAAGGCGAAGATCGAGCTGTCGTCCACCACGCAGACCGAAGTCAACCTGCCCTTCATCACCGCCGACCAGACCGGTCCGAAGCACCTCAACATCAAGCTGACCCGCGCCAAGCTGGAAGCCCTGGTGGACGAGCTGGTGCAGCGCACGATCGAGCCCTGCAAGGCGGCCCTGAAGGACGCCGGCCTGAAGGCCAGCGAGATCGACGAGGTGATCCTGGTCGGCGGCATGACCCGCATGCCCAAGGTCATCGACGCGGTGAAGCAGTTCTTCGGCCGTGAACCGCACCGCGGCGTCAACCCGGACGAGGTGGTCGCCATCGGCGCCGCCATCCAGGGCGGCGTGCTGAAGGGCGAGGTCAAGGACGTCCTGCTGCTCGACGTCACCCCGCTGTCGCTGGGCATCGAGACGCTGGGCGGCGTCTTCACCCGCCTGATCGACCGCAACACCACGGTGCCGACGAAGAAGAGCCAGACCTTCTCGACCGCCGAGGACAACCAGAACGCCGTCACCATCCGCGTCTTCCAGGGCGAGCGCGAGATGGCGGCCGACAACAAGATGCTGGGCCAGTTCGATCTGGTCGGCATCCCGCCGGCCCCGCGCGGCGTGCCGCAGGTCGAGGTGACCTTCGACATCGACGCCAACGGCATCGTCAGCGTCACGGCGAAGGACAAGGCGACCGGCAAGGAGCAGCAGATCCGCATCCAGGCCTCGGGCGGCCTGTCGGACGCCGACATCCAGAAGATGGTGAAGGACGCCGAGGCCCACTCGGCCGACGACAAGAAGCGCCGCGAGCTGGTCGACGCCCGCAACCATGCCGACGCCCTGATCCACACCACCGAGCGGACCATCAAGGAGAACGGCGACAAGATCCCGGCCTCCGACAAGACCGCCGCGGAGGCTGCCGTCGCCGAACTGAAGTCGGTGCTGGACAGCGAGGATCTGGAAGGCATCAAGGCGAAGACCGAGGCCCTGGCCCAGGTTTCGATGAAGCTGGGCGAGGCGATGTACAAGGCCGGCCAGGGCGAGGCCCCGGCTGCGGGCGGCGAGGCGCCGGGCGCCCAGCCGAACGAGCCGGGCGTCGTCGACGCCGACTTCGAAGAGGTCCAGGACGACAAGAAGAAGTCGGCCTGATCTTAAGGCCAGCTTCTTTTTGATACGGACCTGACGCGAGCATCGATGGCCCGCCGCCTTTCCCCGGCGGCGGGCCTTCGGTATGCTGGGGTCAGGCTCCGACGCGACGCGGACAGTTTGGACCAGAACGACTCAAAGGCGGTCGGCCCCCATGGCGAAACAGGATTATTACGAGCTGCTCGGTGTGGCGAAGAGCGCCAGCGCGGATGAGCTGAAAAAGGCTTATCGCAAGATGGCGATGCAGTACCACCCGGACCGCAACCAGGGTGACAAGGACGCCGAGCAGAAGTTCAAGGAAATCAGCGAGGCGTATGACGTCCTGAAGGACGATCAGAAGCGCGCGGCCTACGACCGGTTCGGCCACGCCGCCTTCGAGAATGGCCGTGGTCCGGGTCCCGGTGCGGGCGCCGGCGGCTTCAACTTCGACTTCGGCGGCGGCGGCGGCTTCGCCGACATCTTCGACGAGATGTTCGGCGAGTTCATGGGCGGGCGCCGCGGCGGCGGCGGCACGTCCGGCCGCGGCCAGGACCTGCGCTACAATCTGGAGATCGGGCTGGAGGACGCCTTCAAGGGCACCCAGACCACCATCCGCGTGCCCACCACCGTGCAGTGCGACGGCTGCAACGGGTCGGGCGCCGCGGCGGGAACCCAGCCGATCACCTGTCCGACCTGCCAGGGCCACGGCAAGGTGCGGGCGCAGCAGGGCTTCTTCACCATCGAGCGGACCTGCCCCGGCTGCCACGGCGCCGGCAAGGTCATCAAGGACGCCTGCAAGACCTGCGGCGGCTCCGGCCGGCTGCGCAAGGAGAAAACCCTTCAGGTCAACATCCCCGCCGGCGTCGAGGACGGCACCCGCATCCGTCTGGCCGGCGAGGGCGAGGCGGGTCTGCGCGGCGCACCGGCCGGCGACCTCTACATCTTCCTGGCGCTGGCGCCGCACCCGATCTTCCAGCGCGACGGCGCCAACATCCACTGCCGGGTGCCAATCCCGATGACCACGGCGGCGCTCGGCGGGGCGGTGGAGGTGCCGACCATCGACGGCAGCCGCACCAAGGTGACGGTGCCGCCGGGCACCCAGTCGGGCCACCAGTTCCGCATCAAGGGCAAGGGCATGTCGGTGCTGCGCAGCGCCCAGCGCGGCGACATGTACATCCAGGCGGTGGTGGAAACCCCGGTGAACCTGACCAAGCGCCAGCAGGAACTGCTGCGCGAGTTCGAAGGTGCCGCCAAGGAAGGGTCGAACCCGCAGTCGGAGGGCTTCTTCGCCAAGGTGAAGGAGCTTTGGGAAGACCTGAAGGACTGATCCCGGCCATCGCCGTGGACAAATCGGACCTGTCTGGACGGGCGGCGCGTCGGTGATGCGCCGCCCGTTACTTTTTGTCGCATGCTGGGATCTTTGTATATTTTCCACGGCTGCCGAGCGGTTTTTGCGCGAAAGCCGTTGAAGGGGCGGTCATGCACGTGTAATCACCCAGCATGGCTAATCCATTGGCGACACGTCCGGCCGGTGCCGGGGGCAGGCTGCCGTATGCGGGTTGAGAGGCTTCTCGCCGCGCTGGTCGACGCCTTCGTCCGCAGCGACGAACTGCCCGATCTGATCCTGCCGGCGGGCCACTCGCCGATCCTGCAACGCCGCCGCGCCGCGATGATCCAGTCGCGCGTCCGCATGGTGGCACTGATCTTCGGCATCCTGACGCCGCTGTGGATCGCCATCGACGTCACCGTCTTCGAATGGTCGCTGGCGATCTGGCTGATCCTGCTGCGCCTGACCGCCAGCGCCGCCTTCCTGGCGCTCGCCTTCGACCGCCGGTCCTGCGAGGACATGAGATGCGCCTGGTGGCGGCTGGCGGCGCTGCTGGCGATCCCGACCGTCTTCTTCGCCGTCTCCCACCCGCTGCTCTACAATCAGGGGGTCGATGACCTGCGCATCGCCGTCAGCGCCGGCTACGGCTATCTGCCCTTCGTGATGGTGGCGGGGCTCAGCGTCTTTCCGCTGACCGCGCTGGAAGGGGCGCTGTTCGCGGCACCGATGCTGGGCGCCCATCTGGCCGCCGGCTTCTACGGCTCGCTGGTGATGCCGTTCCCCTCATACATCAGCGCACTGTGGCTCTTGGCGCTGATCGCGGTGGTGGCGACGCTGGCGGCGATCAGCCAGCTGCATTTCATGATCGCGCTGCTGGAGCAGGCGGCGCACGACGCGCTGACCGGCGCCTTCTCCCGCCGGATCGGGGAGGAGTTGCTGAAACTCCAGGTCGCCCATGCCGAGCGGGCGACGCAGCCGCTGACGGCGATCTTCGTCGATCTGGACGACTTCAAGGCGGTCAACGACCGCTATGGCCATGAGGAGGGCGACCGCGTCCTGCGCCATGCCGCCAACACCATCCGCAGCCTGCTGCGCCAGTCCGACGCCCTGATCCGCTGGGGCGGCGAGGAGTTCCTGGTCGTCATGCCCGACACCCCGGTGGACGGCGCGATGATCGCGGTGGAGCGCATGCGCCGCGCCGGCTTCGGCAAGCGGCCGGACGGCAGTTTGCAGACCGCCAGCATCGGCGTCGCCGAACAGACGGCCGACCGTCCCGCCGATTGGGAAGCGCTGGTGGAGCTGGCGGATCAGCGCATGTACCGCGCCAAGCAGGACGGCAAGGACCGGGTGGTCGTCAGCGGCACCGGCGTGAAGCCGGACGCCGATCCCTGGGACAGCATCACCGCCTGAACGCGGTCAGCCGCCCACAGCGCCGTCCAGCGGATAGTCCCGCAACGCTTCATAGACGGCGCCGCCGTTGCCGAGATGGCTGCGGTAGAGGGTCAGGCGGTCGACCGGCATCGGGCCGGCGCGGAACAGGCCGCGGTCGGACAGGAAGCGGCCGATGCGGTCGGCCGGCGCATCCTTCAGCCGGGCCAGCGTGATGTGGGGGGAGAATTTCCGCTCCTCCGCCGGCAGGCCGCAGCGAACGATGGCGGACTCGACCTTGGCCTGGAGATGGGCCAGCGCCTCGTTGCGCTCCACCCCGGCCCACAGCACCCGCGCCTTGCGGCCGGAGCCGAACACGCCGACCCCGTCGAAGGTGAGCGCGAAGGCCGGCGCCCGCAGCTCCGCCAGGGCGGCGTCGATGTCCATCGCCTGATCCTCCGGCACCTCGCCGATGAAGCGCAGGGTCAGGTGCATGGTGTCAGGCTCGGTCCAGCGCGCGCCGGGCACCCCGCCGCCCAGCCCGGCCAGCCGCCGGCGAACCTCCTCCGTCAGGTCGAGCGCGACGAACAGGCGGAGCATGGGGCACCTCCAGACTTACAGGGCCGGTTGCTGCAACGGGCCCGCCCCGCTGGGGGAAAGGGGGCGGGCTGTAAGACAGCTTACGGGCACGGATCCGGCATGCGGTTGTGCACGGCGTCGATCTCCGCCATCACCTCGGGCGACAGGGTCAGGCCGATGGAGTCGATGTTGGAGATCAGCGTCTCCATTGTCGTCGCCCCGATCAGCGAGGAGGTGACGAAGGGCTGCTGCAGCGTGAAGGCGATGGCCATCTGGTTGGGCGCCAGCCCATGGCGGCGGGCGATGTCCAGATAGGCCTCCGTCCCCGCGTCGGCATTGACCGTGTTGTAGCGCGACGGCCGGTGGTCGAGCGAACGGCGGCTGCCCGGCGGAATGGCGCCGTTCAGGTACTTGCCGGTCAGCGTGCCGGCGGCGAGCGGCGAGTAGGCCAGCAGCCCGACATCCTCGCGCAGAGCCACCTCCGACAAGCCGTTCTCGAAGGTCCGGTTCAGCAGGTTGTAGGCGTTCTGGATCGATGCGACGCGCGGCAGCCCAGCCACCTCGGCAGCGCGCAGGTAGCGCATGACGCCCCACGGGCTTTCGTTCGACAGGCCGACATGGCGGATCTTGCCGGCCTGCACCAGTTCGGCCAGCGCCGCCAGCGTCTCCTCGATCGGAACGGCGTCCTGCTCGGGCTTGTGCTTGTAGGTGCGGACGCCGAAGCGGTTGGTGACGCGGTCGGGCCAATGGATCTGGTAGAGGTCGATATAGTCGGTCTTCAGCCGCGACAGGCTGGCCTCCACCGCCGCGAAGAGGTTGGCGCGGTCGAGCCGCGACTTGCCCTCGCGTATCCAGCCGAAGCCGCCGGCCGGCAGGCCGATGATCTTGCTGGCGAGGATCACCCGGTCACGCTTGCCGCGCGACTGGAACCAGCTGCCGATCACCTCCTCGGTTTTGCCATAGGTGTCGGCGGTCGGCGGGATGGCGTACATCTCCGCCGTGTCCCAGAAGTTGATGCCGCGGTCGAGCGCCGCGTCCATCTGGGCATGGCCTTCCGCCTCGGTGTTCTGACGGCCCCAGGTCATGGTGCCCAGGCCGATGGCGCTGACCGACAGGCCGGTGCGGCCAAGCGGACGATACTGCATCCGGAACGTTCCTTATTCGAAATGATCTTTACAGAAACAGCGTCAGCACGCCGGTGTAGCCATAGAGCCGGTTGTGCGACACCTCGCCGGAGGCGAAGAAGCCGGTCAGCGGGATGTCGCCGAAGACCTCGCGGATCATCGACAGCTCGGCATTGGCGGCACCGAACAGGCTGGGGCCGCGGGCGATGCAGCTGACATACACCGCCCCCTTCGGCGTCGCCTTCACCCGTTTCTTGAGGCTGTCCAGCATCCGCCGCATGTCGGCGGCGGCGGTTTCCGCATCGCGGCGGGTGAACATCACCGTCTGGCCGGTGGTGACCCGTTCGGCGATGGAGAGCCAGCCGGCGCGCGGGTCGATGGCGATCAGGTCGCGCACCAGATAATCCTGGGTGTCGGAGCCGGCGATGGGCAGCCCGGCGCAGATCAGCCCGGCCACCTGCCGCAGGTCGGCGGCAAGCTCCGGCCCGATGTCCTCCTTGAACACGTCGAGCGCCGGGCGGCCGTCGATCTCCAGGATCACGTTGTCGTCGCTGGCGGTGACGGTGCGCGTCGGTCCGATCGGGCGGCAGCCCTGGGTCAGCGCGGTGGCGACCGGCAGCTGCGGCGCGAACAGCATGCCCGACACGCCGCCCTCGGTGACCGGGTCGGCATCCTCGGCCCCGGCGGCGATCTGCGGGAACTCCCCGCGCGAGGCGGTCAGGCCGCCGACCAGGAAGACGCCGGCCTCCTCCGACAAACGGGCGACCAGCCCGGCCATGTCGGCATGGTGCGGATCGACATGGACCAGCGCCAGCGCCGCGCCATGCTTGTCCAGCCAGCCGCCGGCACTGCCGCGCAGCGGCTCCAGCCCGTCGGTCAGGGTGGGGAACAGGCGGAAGCTGTCCTCCGGCAGGCGGGCGGCCATGATCGCCAGCCCCGGCTCGTCGAACAGGGCGGCGCCGTTCGCCATCACGCCGATGCCGGCGGTGCCGACCCAATGGCGGATGCCGGTGACGCCGCGCAGCAGGGTGACGATGCTGGTGGCATGCTCCGCCAGCCCGTCGGTCAGATAGAGGAAACCGAGGTTGCAGCCGGCGACCGGCCCCAGCCGGTCGAGGCAGGCCTTGACCGTCGGTCCCCATTCCGCCCCGGCGGCGCAGGCGGCGGTAAAGCGGGTGTCGCTGTCCAGGGGCACGGTCACGGGGGTTACGGTCATGGCGGGTCAGCCTCCGGTCTTTTCTGTAGTCTTCTGGATTTGCGGCAGGCTGTCGAGCAGGGCGGTGACAGAGGGCAGGATGCGCTCGACGATCACCGCCACGCCCTGGGCGTTGGGGTGCAGCCCGTCCGGCTGGATCAGCGCCTGCTGCAACGCCACCCCGTCGAGGAAGAAGGGATAGAGCGGCACATCGTAGGTCTTGGCGAGATCCGGGTAGATGGCGTTGAAGCTGTCGGTGTAGGGCTTGCCCAGGCTTGGCGAGGCGAACATGCCGGCCAGCAGGGTCGGCACCTTGCGCTCCTTCAGCGTCTTCAGGATGGCGTCGAGGTTGGCCCTGGCCTGACCGGGGTCGAGCCCGCGCAGCATGTCGTTGGCGCCCAGCTCGACGATGGCGGCGTCCGGCTTGTCGGCCAGCGCCCAGTCCAGCCGCGCCCGCCCGCCGGCGGTGGTGTCGCCCGACACGCCGGCATTGACGACGGTGACGCTGTAGCCTTTCGCCGCCAGCGCCTTTTCCAGCTGGCGGGTGAAGCCCTGCGGTTCCGGCAACCCATAGCCGGCGGTCAGGCTGTCGCCCAGCGCCAGCAGCTTCACCGGCTGCGCGGCAACCGCGCGGGTCGGAACGGTCATCGATGCCCCTGCGGCGAAAAGAAAGGCGAGCGCCACGCCAAGGGCGCCCGTGTTGAAAGCCCGGCGGGTCGTGCCATATGGCGATGGTCCATTCCGCTTGTGCGAGTGTCGCATGTCCAAGGCTCAGTCCCCTGCAACGTCGTCAAATTCCATCGCCCGCTCTTCAAACGAAATCATCGTTGAACTCGACGACGTCCACCTGAAATTGGACAGCGGCGCCGGACCCGTCAACATCCTGCGCGGCGTGAATCTTCAGGTGTCGGCCGGCGAGCGGGTCGGCGTCGTCGGCCCCAGCGGCTCCGGCAAGTCGACCATGATGATGGTGATGGCCGGGCTGGAGCGCCCCAGCGGCGGCCTCATCCGCGTCGCCGGCCAGGATCTGGGGAAGCTGGACGAGGACGGTCTGGCGCGCTTCCGCCGCCAGCATGTAGGCATCGTCTTCCAGGCTTTCCATCTGGTGCCGACAATGACAGCGCTGGAGAATGTCGCCATCCCGCTGGAATTTGCCGGGGTCGCCGACGCCTTCGACCGCGCCCGCGTCGGGCTGGAGCAGGTGGGGCTGGGCCACCGCATCCACCATTATCCCGGCCAGCTGTCGGGCGGCGAGCAGCAGCGCACGGCGCTCGCCCGCGCCTTCGTCACCGAGCCGTCGCTTCTGCTGGCCGACGAGCCGACCGGCAACCTCGACATCGACACCGGCGCCACCATCGTCAAGCTGCTGTTCGATCTGGCCGAGCGGCGCGGCACGACGCTGGTGCTGATCACCCACGACCAGAGCCTCGCCGCGCGCTGCGACCGCACGGTGCGTCTGGCCGACGGGCGGATCGCCGACGACGGGCAGGCGGCCCGGCGCGCGAAACTGCAGGCGGCGGGGGAGTGAGGGGGATGGCTGGACTGATGCGGACCGTTTCTCCCTCTCCCCCCCGGGGAGAGGGTCGGGGTGAGGGGGACGCACGGCGTGGCGTTGCTCGGCGTGCAACGCCCTCGTCACTGAAACAATCCTCGCCACGCATCCCCCTCACCCTAACCCTCTCCACGGGGGGGAGAGGGGACAGGCGCGGGTGCGAGCGGAGGGCGACGCAATGATCAACCTCAGCCTCGCGCTCCGGCTTGCCCGGCGGGAGCTGCGCACCGGCCTGAAAGGGTTCTGGGTCTTCCTCGCCTGCCTCGCCCTTGGCGTCGCCGCCATCGCCGCGGTGCAGTCGGTGTCGAGCGGGCTGCTCGACGGGCTGGCGAGCGACGGGCGCTCGATCCTCGGCGGCGACGTCGCGTTGCGGCAACTCTACAATCCGCCGGCCGACGAGCAGATGGCGGCGCTGAAGGCCGGTGGCCGGGTGTCGACCTCCGCCGAGATGCGGGCGATGGCCCGCGCGGATGACGACGTCCGCTCCTCGCTGGTCGAGCTGAAGGCGGTCGACAATGTCTATCCGCTCTACGGCGCGGTGACGCTGGAAGGCGGCGGCGACCTGCGCGACGCGCTGGCGCAGAAGGACGGCCGCTGGGGTGCCGTGGTCGAGGCCAGTCTGGTTGACCGGCTGGGCATCAAGCCCGGCGACACCATCCATGTCGGCGAAGGCGCCTATCGCGTCGCCGCCGTGCTGGACCGCGAGCCGGACCGCGCCTCATCCAACGCCTTCTCGCTCGGGCCGCGCCTGCTGGTGGCGCTGCCGTCGCTGGCGAACACCGGGTTGCTGCAACCCGGCAGCCTCACCTGGTGGAGCACCAAGGTGGCGCTGCCGCCGGACACCGATCTCAAGGCCTGGCAGGAGGGCTTGCGCGCCCGCTTCCCCGATGCGCCCTGGCGGATGCGCGACTACACCAACGCCTCGCCGCAGATCGAGCGCTTCATCGACCGCATGACGCTGTTCCTGACGCTGGTCGGGCTGACCGCGCTGCTGGTCGGTGGCGTCGGGGTCGGCAACGCGGTGCGCAGCCATCTCGATTCGCGTGCCCGCACCATCGCCATGATGAAGTGCATCGGCGCGCCCGGCGCCCTGGTCTTCCAGCTCTATCTGGCGCAGATCCTGGCGCTGGCCCTGCTGGGCATCGTCATCGGGCTGGCGCTGGGTGCGGTGGCGCCGCTGGCGCTGGGCCGGCTGCTCGACGGCGTGCTGCCGGTGTCGGCCCATATCGGCGTCTATCCCGGCGCCCTGGCGCTCGCCGCCCTCTATGGCGTGCTGACGGCGCTGACCTTCTCGCTGTGGCCGCTCGGCCGGGCGCGCGAGGTGCCGGCGGGCGCCCTGTTCCGCGACGTGATCGCCCCGGCCGGCGGCCGGCCGCGCACGCCCTACACGGTTGCGATGATCGTGTCGGCCCTGGCGCTCGCCGGGCTGGCGGTGCTGACCGCCCACAACAAGATCTTCGCCCTGTGGTTCGTCGGCGGCTCCATCGCCACCTTCCTCGCCTTCCGCGCCGCCGCCGCCCTGGTCACCTGGGGCGCGGCGCGGGTGGGGCGCGTCAGGCGTCCGGGCCTGCGTCTGGCGCTCGCCAACCTGCACCGGCCGGGCAACCCGACGGCGGCGGTGGTGCTGTCGCTGGGTCTCGGCCTGACGGTGCTGGTCGCCATCGCGCTGATCCAGGGCAACTTCTCCCGCCGGGTGTCGGAGACGATCCCGCAGGACGCCCCCGCCTTCTTCTTCGTCGACATCCAGCGCGACCAGTTCGATCCCTTGCGCGAGCTCGTCACCGCCGTCCCCGGCGCCAGCGCCTTCGAGGCGGTGCCGAGCCTGCGCGGCCGGATCGAGCGGGTGAACGGCGAGGACGCCGAAAAGGCGCTGGTCAACCCGGAACAGGCCTGGATCCTGGCCGGCGACCGCGGCATCACCTATTCGGCGACGCTGCCGAAACACTCAACCGTCACCGCCGGCAGCTGGTGGCCGACCGACTATGCCGGGCCGCCGCTGATCTCGATCCATCAGAGCGTCGCCGAGGCCTTCGGCATCGGTCCCGGCGCCACCATGACCGTCAACATCCTGGGCCGCAGCTTCGAGGCCAAGGTCGCCAACGTGCGGTCGGCCGATTTCAGCAGCATGGCGATCAACTTCACCATGGTCTTCGCCCCCGGCACGCTGGAGGGGGCGCCGCAGACCTGGGTCGCCACCGTCCGCGCCACGCCCGATGCCGAAACCCAGGTGCAGCGCGCCGTCCTGCAACGCTTCCCCAACATCACCATGGTGCGGGTGAAGGACGCGCTCGACACGGTGGCGGAGATGCTGGGCCATATCGGCACCGCGGTGCGCATCGTCGCCGGCATCACGCTGGCCGCCGGCACGCTAGTGCTGGCCGGTGCGGTCGCCGCCGGCCACCGCCGCCGGGTCTACGACGCGGTGGTGCTGAAGGTTCTGGGGGCCACCCGCGGCGACGTGCTGCGCGCCTTCCTGCTGGAATACGGGCTGCTGGGACTGCTGACCGCGGTCATCGCCGGCATCATCGGCACGCTGACCGCGTGGGCGGTGCTGAAGTTCCTGATGCATTGGGAATGGAGCTTCCTGCCGTCGGCGGTCATCACCACCGCTTTGCTGAGCACGGCGATCACGCTGGCTTTCGGGTTCTATGGTACTTGGCGGGCTCTGGGCCAGCCTTCGGCGCCATTGCTTCGGAACGAGTGACTCCCGTATGATGAACCCGCAGGAAAAACGAATCGTGAAAGCTTTTTCATCTGGAAAAAGCGCCGTCGATTCCTATTGAACCGCATGGCGGACTCGCCAATATGTCCTGCGACGGGATCACCCAATTCCACCGAGGAAACCAAACCATGGCAGACCCGACCTATAACCGCTTCGCGACCGCAGGCCGCGCGACAGATCGGGGATACTTCGACGAAGGCCTGCGTCAGCACATGCTGCGCGTGTACAACTACATGGGTGCCGGCCTGATCCTGACGGGTCTGGTCGCCGCACTCGTGTCGTCCAGCCCGGCCATGATGGCCACCATCTTCGGCACCCCGCTGAAGTGGGTGGTGATGCTGGCCCCGCTCGCCTTCGTCATGGTGCTGTCCTTCGGCATTCAGCGCCTGTCCTTCGCATCGGCACAGATGATCTTCTGGGCCTACTGCGGTGCGATGGGCCTGTCGATGTCGGCCATCTTCCTGGTCTTCACCGGGGCGTCGATCGCGCTGACCTTCTTCGTCACCGCCGCGACCTTCCTGGCGATGAGCCTCTACGGCTACACCACGAAGGCCGACCTGTCGAAGATGGGCTCGTTCCTGATGATGGGCGTCATCGGCCTGGTGATCGCCGGCCTGGCGAACATCTTCTTCCAGTCGCCGGCCCTGCACTTCGCGATCTCCGCCATCGGCGTGCTGATCTTCACCGGCCTGACCGCCTATGACACCCAGTCGATCAAGGAAAGCTACGCCGAGGGCTACGATCACGAGAGCACCGGCAAGCTGGCCCTGATGGGCGCCCTGACGCTGTACCTGGACTTCATCAACCTGTTCCAGTTCCTGCTGCAGTTCCTGGGCCAGCGCAACAACGACTGATCCCGAGACGCCTGATCGGACAAGCATCGGATCAAGCAGCCGCCGCCCGGAAGCACCCGCTTCCGGGCGGTTTTCTTTTGGGCCGGCTCAGGGCTCCACGGTCACCGTGTCGCCGACCTTGAGACCCAGCACACGGTCGGCCCGCCCGCGGTTGACGGCGATCTCCGCCAGCCCGTTGGAGTTTTCGTACCACAGCGGCTGCCCCGGCCCGACGGCACCGAAGGTGCGGGCGCGGGCGATGCGGGTTCCGCCTGCGGTCAGTATCGCATCGGCGGGCAGGGCGGAGGCCCGCAGGCCGGTCATGGCGTTGCCGTAGACATCGACATAGACGATGCGCGGCAGCTCGTCCGGCCAGTCCGGGCGGTCGATGGCGGCGGGATCGAGCGGGCTGCGTGCGACGGACCTGCCGGTCGCGAGACTGGCGGCGACGGGGGCGAACAGGTCGCGGCCGTGGAAGCTGGCGGACAGCCGGTCCGGAATCCAGTCGATTGTCCAGGCGTTTAGCGACGTTGCGCGGCGGGCGAGCAGGGCGAACAGGCCATTGTCCGGTCCGACGAACCAGCGCCCGTCGGCCTCCACCATCACCGGCCGCCGGTCGGTGCCGACACCGGGATCGACGACAGAGAGAAAGACGCTGCCGGCCGGGAAGGCCGGGGCGTAGGCCGCCAGCAGATAGGCGGAAAGCTGCGGGTCGAAGGCGGGGGCGTCGGCGAACAGGTCGATGGCCGGCACGCCGGGCGCCTGTTGCGCCAACACCGCCTTCATCTGGCCGGTGTAGGGGCCGGAAAGCCCGAAATCGGTGAAGAGCAGGATCATGAGGGCACGGGGGGCATGGGTGGCAGTCTCACCAGTGCTGCGGTGGTTCTGCCCCCATCCTACCCCGCACTCACATCGACTTGGTATCCAGCGCGTAGCCGGCCGACCGCACGGTGCGGATCAGGTCCAGCTCGTCCTCTTCGTTCATCGCCTTGCGCAGGCGGCGGATGTGTACGTCGACCGTACGCGGCTCGACGTACACGTCATGGCCCCACACCAGATCGAGCAGCTGTTCGCGCGAGAAGACACGGCCGGCATGCTGCATGAAATGGCGCAGCAGGCGGAATTCGGTCGGGCCGAGATGTACGTCCCGGCCGTTGCGGCGGACACGGTGGGCGGCCAGATCCATCGTCACGTCGGCGAAGGTCAGCACCTCGTCGGTCATGCCGGGAGAGGCGCGGCGCAGCACGGCGCGCATGCGGGCGACCAGCTCGGTCGGGGAGAAGGGCTTGGTGATGTAGTCGTCGGCGCCGGAATTCAGGCCGCGCACCCGGTCGCCTTCCTCGCCGCGGGCGGTCAGCATGATGATCGGGATGTCTCGGGTTTTGGCGTTGCGGCGCAGCTGGCGGCAGACCTCCAGCCCGCTCATCAGCGGCAGCATCCAGTCCAGCAGGACGATGTGCGGCGTCTGCTCGCCGGCGGCCAGCAGGGCCTCCTCGCCGTCGCTGGCGGTGGCGACGCGGAAGCCTTCCTTTTCCAGGTTGTACTTCAGCAGCGTCAGGATGTCGGCCTCGTCCTCGACGATCAGGACGAGCGGCTTCAGGGCCGCGTTCATGGTGGCTCCGTTCACAGCGCGCGTCTCGACGTTAACCGGCATGGCACAGCCTTTTCAACAAAGGAGGGAAGAGGGGCGGGCATCGGGCACACAGGGCAGGGCTCAGCCATAGCGGCCGGTGATGTAGCCCTGGGTGCGCTCGTCACGCGGGTTGGTGAAGATTTCCTCGGTGTCGTCGCACTCCACCATTTCGCCCAGATGGAAGAAGGCGGTGCGCTGCGACACGCGGGCGGCCTGCTGCATGTTGTGGGTGACGATGACGATGGTGTAGTTGGCCCGCAGCTCGTCGATCAGCTCCTCGATGTGGGCGGTCGCGATGGGGTCGAGCGCCGAGCAGGGCTCGTCCATCAGGATCACCTCGGGGCTGACGGCGATGGCGCGGGCGATGCACAGCCGCTGCTGCTGGCCGCCGGACAGGCCGGTGCCGGGTTCGCGCAGCCGGTCCTTCACCTCCGCCCACAGCCCGGCGCGCTTCAGCGAGGTCTGCACCACCTCGTCCAGCTCGTCCCGGCCGGAGGCCAGGCCATGGATGCGCGGGCCGTAGGCGACGTTGTCGTAGATCGACTTCGGAAAGGGGTTCGGCTTCTGGAACACCATGCCGACGCGGGCGCGCAGCTGCACCGCATCGACCGCCTTGCCGTAAACGTCCTCGCCGTCGAGCGCGATCTGCCCTTCGACCCGGCAGCCCTCGACGGTGTCGTTCATCCGGTTCAGGCAGCGCAGGAAGGTCGACTTGCCGCAGCCGGACGGGCCGATCAGCGCCAGCACCCGGTTTTCCCGGATGTCGAGGTCGATGCCCTTCAACGCCTGCTTGGCCCCGTAGAACACCTTCACCCCGCGGGCGGTCATCTTGTTGGGCAATGCTGCACCCGCGCGTTGACCGGCACGCTCGTCGGCGCGGGGCCGCAGCTTCAGCGGGTTCTGAATGCTGCCTGGAATGCTCATGGCGCTCACCACCGTCTCTCGAAAATCTTGCGCAGGATCACGGCCGCGCCGTTCAGCAGGATCAGGACGCCGAGCAGGATCAGGATCGCCGCCGAGGTGCGCTCGGTGAAGGCCCGCTCCGGACTGTCGGCCCACATGTAGATCTGCACCGGCAGCACCGTGGCGCTGTCGGTCAGCCCGTGCGGAATGTCGACGATGAAGGCGACCATGCCGATCATCAGCAGCGGCGCCGTCTCGCCCAGCGCGCGGGCCATGCCGATGATGGTGCCGGTCAGGATGCCGGGCATCGCCAGCGGCAGCACATGGTGCAGCACCGTCTGCAGGGGCGAGGCGCCGATACCCAGCGCCGCCTGACGGATCGACGGCGGCACCGCCTTCAGCGCGACGCGGGACGCGATGATGATGACCGGCAGCGTCATCAGCGCCATCACCAGCCCGCCGACCAGCGGGGCCGAGCGCGGCATGCCGAAGAATCCCAGGAACACGGCGAGGCCGAGCAGGCCGAAGATGATCGACGGCACCGCGGCGAGGTTGTTGATGTTCACCTCGATCAGGTCGGTCCAGCGGTTTCTGGCTGCGAACTCCTCCAGATAGACCGCGGCGGCGATGCCGGTCGGCACCGACAGCGCCATGGTCACCAGCAGGGTCAGCAGCGAGCCGGCGATGGCGCCGCCGATGCCGGCCTGTTCCGGCTCCCGGCTGTCGCCGGCGGTGAACAGGGTGGTGTTGAAGCCCTGCGCCAGCGCACCCGACGCCAGCAGCGCGTCGGCGGCGGCGACCCTGGCGTCGCTGATCCCGCGCTCGCTCTCCGGCAGGTCGCGGCGGTAGGCGCCCTTCACCAGCTGGTCGATCTGGTCGTCGGCGCGGACCCAGATTGTCTGCGTCGTGCCGGCCAGCGCCGGGTTCTTCGCCACCATCGCCTCCAGCTCGTAGGGCGCGCCCGACGACAGCAGGTCGTTCAGCACGCGGCGGCCGGCGCGGTCGGTGACCTGGGGGAACTGGGCGTAGAGCGCCCGGCGCAGCGGGGCGGTGTAGTTGCGGTCGGCGACCTCCGCCGGGTCGAGCGTCACCTCCAGCCGGATGCGCGCTTCCCAAAAGGCACTGGCGCCCTTGGCGACGATGGAGCCCAGCAGCAGCACCAGCATCAGCGCCGCCAGCGCCACCGCCGCGGCGCCGGCCAGCCGGAAGCGGCGCTCCGCGGCATGGCGGGCGCGCAGGCGGCGGGCGAAGGCCTCGCCGCGCAGGCGCGACTTCGGCGCGGTGGAGGGGCCAGAGGAGGAAGCATGGGAGGGCGTCACGGCCGCCGCGTCCCGCTCGACGAGGTCAGTCATATTTTTCCCGATAGGTCCGGACCACCCGCAGGGCGACCATGTTGAGGCAGAGCGTGACGAGGAACAGCACGAGGCCGAGGCCGAAGGCCGACAGCGTCTTCGGGCTGTCGAACTCCTGGTCGCCGACCAGCAGCGTGGCGATCTGGGTGGTGACGGTGGTGACCGCCTGCAACGGGTTGGCGGTCATGTTGGCGGTCAGGCCCGACGCCATGGTGACGATCATCGTCTCGCCGATGGCGCGGCTGACCGCCAGCATCACCGCGGCGACGATGCCGGGCAGGGCGGCGGGCAGCACGACCTGTTTGATGGTCTCCGACTTGGTGGCGCCGAGGCCGTAGGAGCCGTCGCGCAAGCTCTGCGGCACCGCGTTGATGACGTCGTCCGACAGCGAGCTGACGAAGGGGATGATCATCACCCCCATGACGATGCCGGCGGCGAGCGCCGATTCCGAACTGACGTCCAGCCCCAGCGCCTCGCCGACCGAGCGCACGAAGGGCGCCATCGTCAGTGCTGCGAAGAAGCCGTAGACCACGGTCGGGATGCCGGCCAGGATTTCCAAAGCCGGCTTCAGCCAGGTGCGCACGCCGCGACCGGCATATTCCGACATGTAGATCGCCGCCATCAGCCCGACCGGCACCGCCACCAGCATGGCGATCACCGTGATCAGCAGCGTGCCGGCGAACAGCGGGATGGCGCCGAAGGAGCCGCTGGAGCCGACCTGATCGGCCCGCATCGCCATCTGCGGGCTCCAATGGGTGCCGAACAGGAAGTCGAGCGGCGAGACGACGCTGAAGAAGCGCAGCGCTTCGAACAGCAGCGACAGCACGATGCCGACCGTGGTCAGGATGGCGACCAGCGAGCAGACGACCAGCGCCACCCGCACCACCCGCTCCACTGCCGGGCGGGCGCGCAGGTCCGGTCCGATGCGGTGACGGCCCCAGGCGAGCCCGGCAATGGCGAGGCTGGCACCGACGGCCAGCAGGCTCCAGCCGGCGAGGTCGCGGAAGCCAGCGTAGCGGCGCGCCGCCTCGACCACCAGCGGATCGGCCTCGCGCCCGGTCGAGATGCCGTGGGCGAGGTTGAGGATGTCGGCCTTCAGCAGGGCGACCGACTGGCCGTCGCCGGTGGTCAGCCGGTCCGGCAGGGCCGACAGCACCAGCTGGATGGCGAGCCAGCCTTCCGACGCCGTCCAGGCGACGAACAGCAGCAGCGCGGGCAGCCCGGCCCACAGCGCGACATAGACGCCGTGGTAGGAGGGGACCGAATGCAGCTCCGCCACCCGCCCGCCGACGGACGCCGCCGCCCGCGACCGGCCGATCATGAAGCCGATCACGGTGAGCAGGGCCAGGATCAGGGCGAGGAGGGTCAGCTGCATGCGGGCGACTCAGGCGAAGACAGGGGCAGGAAGAGGAGTTGGTCAGAACTGCAACGGCGTCAGGTTGACCGCCTCGACGCGGGCGGCGTCGCGCAGCGGCTTCGGCTCCGGGATCAGGCCCTTGTCGACCAGATAGCCGTCGTCGCCCATCGCCCGTTCGGAGGTGTATTCGCCGATGAACTCGCGGATGCCCGGGATGACGCCGGCATGGGCGTTCTTGACGTAGATGTAAAGCGGGCGGGCCAGCTCGTACTTGCCGGCGGCCACCGTCTCCGCCGTCAGACCCACCCCGTCCATCTTCGCGGATTGCAGCGTGTCGCGGTTCTGGTCGAGGTAGCTGTAGCCGAAGACGCCGAAGGCGCTGGGGTTGGCGAGCAGCTTCTGGACGATCAGATTGTCGTTCTCGCCGGCCTCGACATAGGCGCCATCCTCGCGGATCGTCATGCAGGCGCGCTCGCGCGCCTTTTCGTCGGGGACGGCCTTGGCGACCTCGGCCAGCTTTTTGCAGCCTTCCAGCATCGCCAGCTCGTTGAAGGTGTCGCGCGTCCCGGAGGTGGGCGGCGGGCCCAGCACCTCGATGGCCGCCTTGGGCAGCGACGGGTCGATATCGGACCACAGCTTGTAAGGATTGGCGACCAGGGCGCCGTTGACCGGCACCTCCTTCGCCAGCGCCTTCCACAGCACGACGGTGGACAGCGACACCGGCGCCGCCTTCCGGGAGGAGGCCAGCGCGATGCCGTCATAGCCGATCTTCAGCTCGGTCATCGTGGTGACGCCGTTGCCGGCGCACTGGTCGATTTCCGACTTCTTGATCCGGCGCGAGGCGTTGGCGATGTCGGGATGGGCCGGGCCGACGCCGGCGCAGAACAGCTTCAACCCGCCGCCGGTGCCGGTCGATTCGACCACCGGGGTCTTGAACTTGCCGGTCTTGCCGAAGGCCTCCGCCACCGCGGTGGTGAAGGGGAAGACGGTGGAGGAGCCGACCGCGCGGATCTGGTCGCGCGACTGCGCCCAGACCGGGGCGGCAAGGCCCAGGGCCAGGGCCAGGCCCAGGGCGGTCGCGGCGACAACATGGGTCCGGGTGGTCACGGGTGCCCCTCCTTGAGGAAACGGAGACTGGTCCAGCGGAATGGCGCGGACCATAGACCCGGAGGGCGACCGATTGATTACGTTTTTATGACGCTTTCATGACAGCGTCACAGAGCACCCAAACCCTCTCACATCCGGCCCAATCCCCTCTCCCCCCCGGGGAGAGGGTGAGGGGGAAGCGTGGCGGCCCTTCCACGAAAATCCTGATGCGTCTCCCCCTCACCCCGGCCCTCTCCCCTGGGGGGAGAGGGGGAAATCGCTTCTCCCACCGCGGGCAGATAAACCGTGAAGGCGCTGCCCACTCCGACCTCGCTTTCGATGGTCAGCCGGCCGCGGTGGCGGTTCAGGATGTGCTTGACGATGGCCAGCCCCAGCCCGGTGCCGCCCATGGCGCGGGAGCGCGCGGCATCGACGCGGTAGAAGCGCTCGGTCAGGCGGGGCAGGTGCGTGCGGGCGATGCCGTCGCCGCGGTCGCGCACCGACACCGACACCATGGCGGTGCCGCCGCGCCCGGCCCGCTTGTCCTTCGCCACGCCGCCCGGCGCCGGCAGGCCGGTGAAGCCCACCGCGGCGCCGTCGGCCAGCGCCACGCTGACGGTCACGTCGGTGTCCTCGCGCGTGTACTTGATCGCGTTGCTGACGAGGTTCTGGAAGACCTGTGTCAGCTGGTCCTCGTCGCCGACGACCGGCGGCAAATCCTCCGGCGCCTCCATGCGCAGGCGGATGCGGCGCTCCGCCGCCTTCAACTGAAGCGCGGCGATGACGTTCTCCATCTCCTCCACCACATCGACGCGCCCGTTGGGCTGCATGTGCTCGTCCAGCTCGATGCGCGACAGCGACAGCAGGTCGTTGACCAGGCGGGTCATCCGGCTGGCCTGATCGTGCATGATCGCCAGGAAACGGTCCTGCGCCTCCGGATCGTCGCGGGCCGGGCCACGCAGAGTCTCGATGAAGCCCAGCAGGGAGGACAGCGGCGTGCGCAGCTCGTGGCTGGCATTGGCGATGAAGTCGGCCCGCATCTGCTCCGACCGGCGGGCGGCGGTGACGTCATGCAGGGTCAGGATCGCCATGCGGGCGACGGTCGGCGGACGCGGCGCCGGCTCCTCCTCGATCTCGCCGTCCAGCAGCGAGGGATCGGGTTCCGGCACCAGCCGCTGGAAGGGCTTCACCTGCGCTTCGAAGCTGCGCTCCACCGGGACCGGCAGGGTGAACTCGATGATGCGGGACGCACCGCCGCGCAGCACCGAATCCACCGCCTCCAGCACCGCCGGCGTCCGCAGGGACGAGGCGAGGTCGCGGTCGACGATCTTGTCGCCGAACAGCTCCCGCGCGGTCTGGTTAGCCCGCACCACCTGCCGGTCGGCATCCATCAGCAGGAGAGGGGCGGGCAGGGCGTCGATCACCGCCTCGTCGGCGTCCAGCTGCATCCGCACGCTTTCGGCGCGGCGCAGCCCGACCCGGTGCAGGCGGCCGATGGTGGCGGCCAGCGGCTTCAGGGCAGGCGGCGTGCCGGCCGGGGCCAGCGGCTCGTCGGTTTCGGCCAGACGGGCGGCATAGTCGGTCACCGCGTTGGCGTCACGCCGGTAGGTCCGCAGGATCTGGACCGCGCCGATCAGGGCCGCGATGCCCGCCGCCAGCGCCAGCCCGCCATGCAAGGCCCCGCTATAGACCGCCCAGCACAGCACGCCGGCAAGGGGGGCCAGCATCAGCAGGATGGCAGTCAGAAGCGGGGTGGGCGGCGACGCCTTCTGGCGCATGGGGTGGCACCGGATTTAAGGGTGGAGACGGACAGGGAAAGCACGGGTCCAGCCCTTCTACACCATCGCCGCGACGCTCGCGCGACGGTCATAAAAGATTCATGGCGGAGACTGTGCGGCTGGCCGTTGACTCCAATATCCTGGACCTTCATTCTATCTTCATGGAAAAGACGGAAAACGACATCGACAGCCGGCTTGCCACCCGGTTGCGTGCCCTGCGGGCGGACCGCGGCCTGACGCTGGACGGCTTGGCCGAACGGTCGGGCGTCAGCCGCTCGATGATCTCGCTGGTGGAGCGGGGGGAGAGCAGCCCGACGGCCTCCGTGCTGGAACGGCTCGCCGCTGGGCTCGGCGTGACGCTGGCGACGCTGTTCGCCGAGGCGGAGCGCGAGGACGCCGACCCGGTGGTTCGCCGCGCCGACCAGATCGCCTGGACCGACCCGGCCACCGGCTATCGCCGCCGCAACCTGTCGCCGCCGGGCTATCCATCCCCCATCGAGCTGGTGGAGGTGGAGCTGCCGCCGGGCGCCCGCGTCTCCTACGACAGCGGCACCCGCGCCGCCATCGTCGAACAGCAGATCCATCTGCTGGACGGCACCATCGAGTTGACGGTGGGCGAGGTGACGCACCGGCTGAACGCTGGCGACTGCCTCGCCATGCGGCTCGACCGGCCGACCGGCTTTTACAACCCGACCGACCGCACCGCCCGCTACATCGTGGCGCTGACCACCGAGGGGCGCGGCGGTTCAAACGCCGTCAAACGTTGAAGGAGCGAGCCATGGATGCTGCCTGCCTGGACCCGAACCGGCGGAGTGGAGACGGTGCGGTGACGGTCCACGTGCTGACGTCGGGCGAGGCCGGCGCCGCCGTGCCGGGCCTGACCGACGTGCTGCTGGATTGCGTGGAGGGCGGTGCGTCGGTCAGCTTCATGGCCCCCCTCGACCGCGCCACCGCCGAAGGCTTCTGGCGGAGCGTGGCGGCCGGGGTGGAGCGGGGGGAACGCATCCTGCTGGTGGCGGAGGATGGCGACGGCGTGCTCGGCACCGTCCAGCTGGTGGTCGCCCAGCCGCCGAACCAGCCGCACCGCGCCGACCTGTCCAAGATGCTGGTCCACCGCCGCGCCCGCTGCCGGGGCGTCGGCGCCGCCCTGATGCAGGCCGCCGAGGATGCGGGACGCGCCGCCGGCAAGACCCTTCTGGTGCTGGACACCGCCTCGCCCGAGGCCGAGCGGCTCTACACGCGCGCCGGCTGGGTGAAGGTCGGCGTCATCCCGAACTTCGCCCTATGGCCGCAGGGCGGGCTCTGCGACACGACTTTCTTCTACAAGGCGTTGGGGTGAGGGTCGGGGATCTCCTTCTCCCCCCTGGGGAGAAGGTTGGGATGAGGGGGTTCGGCGCAGCCGAAGAGATCCTCGAAACGCATCCCCCTCACCCTAACCCTCTCCCCAGGGGGGAGAGGGGACTTTAAAGAGGAAGGAGCCGTCACCTCACCACGGCAGCGAGTCATGCGCCGCCAGGGCGGCGGCGGTGACGATGTCGTTGACCGAGGCGCCCATGGTGACGATCTGTGCCGGCTTGTCCAAGCCGATCAGCAGCGGGCCGATCATCTGACCGCCGGCCATCTTGTTCAGCAGCTTGGCCGAGATGTTGGCCGAATGCAGGCCGGGCATGATCAGCACATTGGCCGGGCCGGACAGCCGGCAGAACGGGTAGACCCGCTTCATCAGCTGGTAATCCAGCGCCACGTCGGCCGACATCTCGCCGTCATACTCGAAATCGACCCGGCGGCTGTCGAGGATCGACAGGGCTTCCCGCAGCGGATCGGTGTTCGGGTGCGGCGTCTGGCCGAAGTTGGAGAAGGACAGCATCGCGATCCGCGGCTCGTGCCCCATCTGCCGCGCCTTGGCCGCGGCCCCGATGGCGATGTCGGCCAGCGTCTTGCCGTCCGGACGGACATGGACGGTGGTGTCGGCGATGAAGACGGTGCGATTGCGGGTGATCGACAGGTGCAGGCCGAACACCGGCTCGCTCGCCTTCGGGTCGATGACGCGGCGGATTTCCTCGTAGGCGACGCCGAAGCTGCGGGTCAGGCCGGTCACCATGGCGTGGGCGTCGCCCTGCGCCACCATGCAGGCGGCGAAGACGTTGCGGTCCTGGTTGACCATCCGCTGGCAGTCGCGCAGCAACGCGCCCTTGCGCTGCAGGCGGCGGTAGAGGTGGTCGGCATAGCGGCGGTTGGCGTCCGACAGGCGGGCGTTGTGGATTTCGAACTGGACGTTGGGCTGGCCCATCGCCGTCAGCTGTTCCCGGATGACCTCCTCCCGGCCGATCAGCACCGGCGTGCCGTAACCGTGGGCGCGGAAGGCCATGGCGGCGCGGATCGTCCGTTCCTCCTCGCCCTCGGCGAAGACGACGCGGCGCGGGTTGGTCCGCACTTTTTCCAGGATCAGTTCCAGGCTGTCGGCCGTCGGATCCAGGCGGGTGCGCAGGGAATGCTTGTAGCTGGTCAGGTCGAGGATCGGCTTGCGCGCCACCCCGCTTTCCATCGCCGCCTGGGCGACGGCGGCCGGAACGGTGACGATCAGGCGCGGGTCGAACGGCACCGGGATGATATAGTCCGGGCCGTAGCGCAGCCGGCGCCCGGAATAGGCGGCATCGACCTCGTCCGGCACATCCTCGCGCGCCAGCGCCGCCAGCGCCCTGGCGGCGGCGACCTTCATCGCCTCGTTGATGGTGGTGGCGCGGACGTCCAGCGCGCCGCGGAACAGGTAGGGGAAGCCCAGGACGTTGTTGACCTGGTTCGGGTAGTCGGAGCGGCCGGTCGCCACGATGGCGTCGCCGCGCACCGCCTTGACCTCCTCCGGGGTGATCTCCGGATCGGGGTTGGCCAGCGCGAAGATGATCGGCTTGGCCGCCATCGACTTGACCATCTCCGGCGTCATCGCTCCCTTGGCCGACAGGCCGACGAACACGTCGGAGCCGGCCACCGCCTCTTCCAGCGTGCGCTTGTCGGTGTCGACGGCGAAGGACGACTTCCACTGGTTCATGCCGTTGGTGCGGCCGCGATAGACCACGCCCTTGGTGTCGCACAGGATGATGTTTTCACGTGAAACACCCATCGTGCAGAACAGCTCGGCGCAGGCGATGCCCGCCGCACCGGCGCCGTTCACCACCATCTTCACATCCTCGATCTTCCGGCCGGTGATGTCGCAGGCGTTGATCAGGCCGGCGGCGGCGATGATCGCGGTGCCGTGCTGGTCGTCGTGGAAGACCGGGATGTCCAGCAGTTCGCGCAGCCGCTCCTCGATGATGAAGCAGTCGGGCGCCTTGATGTCTTCCAGGTTGATGCCGCCGAAGCTGGCGCCGAGGAAGCGCACGCAGTTGACGAATTCGTCCACGTCGCGGGTGTCGACCTCCAGGTCGATGCCGTCGACGTCGGCGAAGCGCTTGAACAGCACCGCCTTGCCTTCCATCACCGGCTTGCTGGCCAAGGCACCCAGGTCGCCTAGCCCCAGCACGGCCGTGCCGTTGGAAATGATGGCGACGATGTTGCCCTTGGCCGTGTAGTCGTAGGCGAGCGACGGATCTTCGGCGATGCGCAGGCAGGGCACGGCGACGCCGGGCGAATAGGCCAGCGCCAGATCGCGCTGGGTGGTCAGCGGCTTGGTCGGGGTGATTTCCAGCTTGCCGGGCCGGCCGCTGGAATGCAGCAGCAGGGCCTCTTCATCGGTGACGCGCTTGGTGTCGGACATGGATGTCGTGTTCCTCAACGGAGTGTACAGCCCGTCGGTCGTCGTTGATGCTTTTTGTGCGGTGCGCTGCCGACGGTGGGGTCGCGATGGTACACGCGGCACGCGCAACTCGCCAAGCCTCCAAAGCCCGCTTTTTGTACGAATCATGCAGTTTTTTGACGATTGAGGACACATTCAGTTGGGATCGCGTCCTATCTGCTGCGCTTGCCTTGCATGACCGTGGCGTTTGGGCAGGCTGGGCGGCGGCTGTTACCATGCGGTGCATCTCCCGCAATCACGCGCATCCCGCCTCCGCCGGAGCCTCCATCTTGTCCCAGGCCACACGCCCTGCGGCGCCCACCGCTTTGACGCCTGACGAACGCCGGATCACGATGGTCATCGCGGCGGTGCAGTTCATCAACATCCTGGACTTCATGATGGTGATGCCGCTCGGCCCCGACTTCGCGCGGGCGCTTGGCATTCCGGCGTCACACATCGGTTACATCGGCGGCAGCTACACCGCCGCCGCCGCGGTGGCCGGGCTGATCGGCTCGATGCTGCTCGACCGCTTCGACCGGCGCCGGGCGCTTGCCGTGGCGATGGCCGGGCTGATCGTCTCCACGGCGCTCGGCGGTCTGGCCTGGGACTTCCCGTCGCTGCTGGCGGCGCGCGTGCTGGCCGGACTGTTCGGCGGCCCTGCCGTCGCGGTCGCCATCGCCACGCTGACTGACCGGGTGGCGCCGCAGCGCCGCGGGCGGGCGATGGGCGCGGTGATGTCGGCCTTCTCGCTGTCGGCCATCGCCGGGGTGCCGGTCGGGCTTGAACTGGCGCTCTATGGCGGCTGGCGCCTGCCTTTCTTCGCGGTGGCCGCCGCCGGGCTGGTCGTCGCCGTCGCCGCCATCGCCATCCTGCCGCCGCAGCGCGGCCATCTGGCTGCCGGGGCAGGGGTGAAGACCGGCGCCTGGGTGCGGATGACGGCGCTGCTGTCGCGCCGCAAGGTCTGGCTGGCCTATGCCACGGTGGCGCTGGTGCAGGTCCAGCAATTCATGATCGTTCCCAACATCGCCGCCTATGTGCAGGGCAATCTGGGCTTCCCGCGCGACCATCTGAGCCTGGTCTATATGACCGGCGGCACGCTGAGCTTCTTCGCCTCGCGCTGGGCCGGCCGGCTGGTCGACCGTCACGGCTCCAGCGCCATCACCTTCGCAGCGACCGTCGGGTTGAGCGTCGTGATCTTCACCGCCTTCATCGGCTACCGTCCCTGGATGCCGGTGCTGGGGCTGTTTCCCTTCTTCATGACCTTCGTCGGCGTCCGCATGGTCGCCAACGGCGCCGCCTTCTCCCGCGTGCCGGACCCGCAGGAGCGCGCCGGCTTCATGGCGCTGGTGTCGGCGGTCCAGCATCTCAGCTCCGCCTTCGGCGCCTTCCTGTCGGCGGAGATCCTGACCAACGCGCCCGACGGCCGGCTGGAGCATGTCTCGACCATGGCCACGGTCTCCATCGCCATCGGGCTTGCCATTCCGTTGCTGACCCTGTGGCTGGAGCGGGCGACGCGCCCCCCGGCGCCGACGGCCGCCGTCATGCCGGCCCCTGTACCGGTGGCGGCGGACGCCGTACTGGACGGCGCGGGGCAGAGCCGTTAGCTTGCCGCCGATCTGCAAACGACCTTCGGAATGATGCCCATGCGCCCCTCCGGCCGCGCCTTCGACCAACTGCGCACCGTCTCCCTCGAACCCGGCTTCAGCCGCTATGCCGAGGGGTCCTGCATGGTGCGTTTCGGCAACACGCATGTGCTGTGCACCGCCAGCGTCGACGAAACGGTGCCGCGCTTCCTGAAGAACACCGGTCTGGGCTGGGTCACTGCCGAATACGGCATGCTGCCGCGCTCCACCCACAGCCGCAGCGACCGTGAGGCGGCGAAGGGCAAGCAGTCCGGCCGCACCCAGGAAATCCAGCGTCTGATCGGCCGCGCGCTGCGCGCCGTCACCGACCGCTCGGCGATGGGCGAGAAGCAGATCAAGATCGACTGCGACGTGATCCAGGCCGACGGCGGCACCCGCACCGCCGCCATCACCGGCAGCTATGTCGCCCTGCATCTGGCTTTCCAGCACCTGATGCAGATCGGCGCCCTGAAGACCATGCCGCTGACCGATCAGGTCGCCGCCGTTTCCTGCGGCCTCTATCAGGGCAACGCCGTGCTCGACCTCGATTACGACGAGGACTCCAAGGCGCAGGCCGATGCCAACTTCGTCCTGACCGGCAAGGCCGGCATCGTCGAAATCCAGGGCACCGCCGAGGAAACCCCCTTCTCCGAGCCGCAGTTCATGGAGCTGCTGGCGCTCGCCCGCAAGGGCGTGACCGAGCTGGCGGCGTTGCAGAAGCAGGTTCTCGGCATCAAGTAAGGCCGTTTCAGCCGGAGTTTCATCATCATGTCCGCTCCCCGCCGCTTCACCGGCGACACTCTCGTCATCGCCAGCCACAACAAGGGCAAGGTGCGCGAGATCGCCGACCTGCTCGGCCCCTATGTCGCCAATTTCACCGCGGCCGGGGAGCTGGGCCTGCCCGAACCTGAGGAAACCGGCACCACCTTCATCGCCAACGCGGAGCTGAAGGCCAAGGCCGCGGCCGCCGCCGGCCATGTGGCGCTTGCCGACGACAGCGGGCTGGTGGTGCCGGCGCTGAACGGCGATCCCGGCATCTACTCCGCCCGCTGGGCCGGCCCGGCCAAGGACTTCGCCATGGCGATGCGGAAGGTCGAGGACGGGCTTGTCGGTAAAGCCGACCGCAGCGCCTATTTCGTCTGCGCCCTGTCGCTCGCCTGGCCGGACGGCCATGTCGAGACGGTGGAGGGCCGCTGCTACGGCACGCTGGTGTGGCCGCCGCGGGGGCCGCAGGGCTTCGGCTACGACCCGATGTTCCTGCCCGACGGCCACGGGCTGACCTTCGGCGAGATGGACCCGGCCAGGAAGCACGAGATGAGCCACCGCGCCGACGCCTTCCAGCAGCTGGTGGAGCGGTGCTTCCGGTGACCATGTCCGATCCCGGCTTCTCCGGCCCCGGTTTTGCCATCTACGTCCATTGGCCCTTCTGCAAGTCGAAGTGCCCCTACTGCGATTTCAACAGCCATGTCCGCGAGCGGGTCGACCATGACCGCTGGCGGGCCGGGCTGCTGCGCGAACTGGACCATTACGCCGACCTGACCGCCGGGCGCACCGTCACCTCGATCTTCTTCGGCGGCGGCACCCCGTCGCTGATGGAGCCGTCCACCGTCGGCGCCATCGTCGACCGCGTCGCCCAGCGCTGGCCGGTCGCCGATGGGCTGGAGGTGACGCTGGAGGCCAACCCGACCTCCGTCGAAGCCGACAAGTTCCGCGCCTTCCGCAGCGCCGGGATCGACCGCGTCTCGCTGGGCATCCAGGCGCTGGACGACGCCAGCCTGAAGTTCCTCGGCCGCGAGCACAATGCGGCGGAGGCGACCGGCGCCATCGAACTGGCGGCGCGGATTTTCGACCGCTTCTCCTTCGACCTGATCTATGCCCGTCCGGGCCAGACGGTGGCGGCGTGGCAGGCGGAGCTGGCGCGGGCGCTGGACTACGCGGTCGGCCATTTGTCGGTCTATCAGCTGACCATCGAGCAGGGCACGGCCTTCTATCCGCTCCATGCCCGCGGCGATCTGGTGCTGCCCAACGAGGATCTGGCCGGCGATCTCTATGAAGCGACGCAGAGCCAGCTGACGGCGGCCGGGTTGCCGGCCTACGAGATTTCCAACCACGCCCGGCCCGGCGAGGAAAGCCGCCACAATTTGACATATTGGCGCTATGGCGACTATGTCGGCATCGGTCCCGGCGCCCATGGCAGGCTGACGCTGGACCGCGAGAAGTTCGCCACCCGTGCCCATCGCGCCCCGGAGATTTGGCTGGAGCGGGTGGAGCGCGACGGCCATGGCGCTGCCGCTCCCGATCCCATCGACCGCGACGCCCGCGGGACGGAACTGCTGATGATGGGGCTGCGCCTGACCGAAGGCGTGCGGCTTGCCCGCCTGACGGAGGAAACCGGCCGCGGTTTGGACGATCTGGTCGATCCGGCGGCCCTGTCCCGCCTGATCGACGGCGGTTTCCTGACACGCGATGCCAACCGTCTGGTTGCCACTCCGGAGGGGCTACAGCGTCTGAACGCGGTGCTCGGCGCAATTCTGGCGTAAAATCGGTCAGCTCCAGCAGGGAAAGGGCATGGGATGCTCATCACTCTGATCGTCGCCGCCGCAACGAACGACGTGATCGGCCGCGATGGCCGGCTTCCCTGGACCCTTCCCAGCGACCTGCGCCGGTTCAAGGACCTGACGATGGGCAAGCCGATCCTGATGGGCCGGAAGACCTGGGAGTCCCTGCCGCGCCGTCCGCTTCCCGGCCGCGACAATCTGGTGATCAGCCGCCAGGCTTCCATCGGCGAAAAGGACGGCGCCCGCTGGTTCAGCGGGCTGGGTGCGGCGGTGTCGTGGGCGCAAGCGTCCGGCGCCCCCGAACTCTGCGTCATCGGCGGCGCCGCCCTGTTCCGCGAGACGATGCCGATTGCCGACACCCTGCACCTGACCCGCATCGAAAGCGCGGTCGAGGGCGACACGCTGATGCCGCCGATCGGGGCGGAGTGGGCGGAGGTGTGGTCGAGCGCGCCCATGGAGGAGAACGGGCTGATCTATCGCTACATCGACTTCGCGAAGGTGCGCGGGTAGGGGGCGCGAACGCCCCCGACGAAGCCCCGTTACTCTTCCCCGCCCAGCCGGTGCAGCACATCGTCCAGCTGGTCGAGCGTCTGGTAATGGATGGTGATCGTCCCGCGCTGCCCCTGCGGGTTGATCGCGACCTTCAACCCGATGCGGGCGGAGATTTCCTCCTCCAGATTGATCAGGTCGACGTCCTTCATCGCGGGCGCGGATCCGGCTCCGCCGGCCGCGGCCTTGCCCTTCTTCGCCTTGGGCTGGTCGCCACGCATCAGGTCTTCGGTCTGGCGCACGTTCAGGCCGCGGGTGACGACCTCGCGGGCGACGGCCGCCGGATCCGGGGCGGTCAGCAGGGCGCGGGCATGGCCGGCGGTTAGAGCGCCGTCCTGCACCATCGACTTGACCGGCTCCGGCAAAGCCAGCAGGCGCATCATGTTGGCGACATGGCTGCGGCTCTTGCCGACGGCGCGGGCGAGATCCTCCTGCGTATGCTCGAACTCCTCCATCAGGCGGCGATAGCCTTCCGCCTCTTCAAGAGGAGTCAGATCCTGGCGCTGGATGTTCTCGATCAGCGCGATTTCCAGCGCCTCGCGGTCGCTGAGATCGCGGATGATGACCGGAACCTCGTGCAGGCCGGCGATCTGCGCCGCGCGCCAGCGGCGTTCGCCGGCGATCAGCTCGTAGGAATTGGCGTCCTCGGCGTCGCGGCGGACCAGCAGCGGCTGGAGGATGCCCTTGTCCCGAATGGACTCGACGAGGCCCTGGATGGCCTCGTCGTCGAACTTCCGCCGCGGCTGGTACTTGCCGGGATGGACGAACTCGATCGGCACCTGCTTGGACTGCCGCACCTTGTCGAGCGCCGAGTAATCCTCGGTCGCCTCGCCGAACAGGGCGGACAGGCCACGGCCCAGGCTGGCGCGGCGGGCGCCTCCTTGTTTGGTGTCGTCGATCATGCGGTCAGTCTCTTCTCACGGCGAAGCACCTCGCCCGCCAGATGGATGTAGGCCTGCGATCCGGGGCAGCGCATGTCGTAGATCAGCACCGGCTTGCCGTGGGACGGCGCCTCCGACACCTTGACGTTGCGCGGGATCACGGTGTCGTACACCTTCTCCCCGAAGAAGCCGCGGACGTCCGCCGCAACCATGTCCGACAGATTGTTGCGCTTGTCGAACATGGTCAGCACGACGCCGTGGATGTCGAGGTTGGGGTTGAAGGCGCGCTTCACCCGCTCGATGGTGCGGACCAGATGGCTGAGACCTTCCAGCGCGTAGAACTCGCACTGGAGGGGGACCATCACCGCATGCGACGCGACCAGCGCGTTCAGCGTCAGCAGTCCCAGCGCCGGCGGGCAGTCGATCAGGACGTAATCATATTCCAGCGCGCTGTTGGCGACCGCCTCGCGCAGGCGGAACTCGCGGCGCTCGGCACCGACCAGCTCGATCTCCGCACCCGACAGATCGACCGACGAGGTGATGATCGACAGGTTCGGCACCGAGGAGGGGGTGGCGGCCTCCTCCAGCGACACGTCGTCGAACAGCACGTCGTAGATGCCGACGCGGCGGTCGGAGCGGGGGATGCCGAGACCGGTGGACGCGTTGCCCTGCGGATCGAGGTCGATCACCAGAACCCGCTTGCCGATGACGGCGAGCGCGGTGGCGAGGTTGATCGTCGTCGTGGTCTTGCCCACGCCGCCCTTCTGGTTGGCAATCGCAACCACGCGGGCAAGGGGACGGGTGACGGCAGACATGGCAGCCTCTCGGGAGTCCGGTTGGCGGGAAGAGGGCGGGGGAACGGTGTCAGGCACGGTCTTCACGCACGCTCAAGATGGCTCACACGCAGGATGGTCCCGCTCGGATCGGTGCGGCTGTCGAATCGCTCAGGAACCAGTGTCCAATATTGCGTTGCAGCGGTCAATTCGTCGTCCAGTGCCGCACCCTTCAGGAACAGGCACTTGCCGCGCGATCCGATGAAGGGATGCGCCCAGCCGAACAGGTCGGCCAGCGGCGCCAGGGCGCGGGCGGTGACGACATCGGCGTCGATGCCGGTAACCGTCTCGATCCGCTTGGTGTGGACGGTGACGGGGGCCTCGCAGACGCGGGCGACCTCGCGCAGGAAGGCGCATTTGCGCACATCGCTCTCGATCAGATGCACCTGCGGCACGCCGAGGATGGCGAGCACCAGACCGGGGAAGCCGGCACCGCTGCCGAGATCGACCAGCACCCGCGTGCCGTCCGGCAGCAGGGGATAGAGCTGGGCGGAGTCGAGGATATGACGCTTCCAGGCATCCGGCAGGGTGGAGGGGCCGACCAGATTGATCTTCGGTTGCCACTTGCGCAGCAGAGCCTCATAGGCGATCAGGCGGTCGAGCGTTTCACGTGAAACACCCGTGGCCTCCTGAAATGCAACCGCATCGAACCCGCTCATTCCGCAGCCACCCCGGCCGATTCCACATCGCGGCGCTTTACATGGCGGAGCAGGGCGACCAGCGCCGCCGGGGTCATGCCGGGAATGCGCGCGGCAGCGCCCAGCGTCGCCGGACGCGACTGGCGCAGCTTCTGCCGGATTTCGGCGGACAGGCTGCCGATGCCGTCGACATCGAGATCGTCGGGCAGGGCGAGCGACTCGTCCTTGCGGAAAGCGCGGATGTCGGCCTCCTGCCGGCCGAGATAGCCGGCATATTTGCCGTCGATCTCCAGCTGCTCGGCAATCTCGGGCGCGATTCCGCCAAGCTCCGGCCACAGGCGGGCGAGGGCGGCGAGATCGATGTCGGGATAGCGCAGCAGGTCGGCGGCACTGCGGCGCACGCCGTCCTGGTTGACCGCGACTCCCTGGCGGGACAGTTCGACGGGGGTCGCCTGCAACGACGCGACCAGGGCACGCCCGGCGGACAGGGCCGCGCTCTTGGCGGCGAAGACATCGCGACGCTCGGAGCCGACGCAGCCGATGGCAACGCCCTTGGCGGTCAGCCGCTGGTCGGCATTGTCGGCGCGCAGCAGCAGCCGGTATTCGGCGCGCGAGGTGAACATGCGGTAGGGCTCGTTGGTGCCCCGGCCGATCAGGTCGTCGATCAGCACACCGATATAGGCGTCGGCACGGTCGAGCACGAAGCCGTCCGCATTGCCACTCGCCGCCAGCGCGGCGTTGATGCCGGCCATCAGCCCCTGGGCCGCCGCCTCTTCATAGCCGGTGGTGCCGTTGATCTGGCCGGCCAGGAACAGGCGGGGCGCCCGGCGGGTCTCCAGCGTCGGCTTCAGCTCGCGCGGATCGACATAGTCGTATTCGATGGCGTAGCCGGGACGGATCATCACCACCTTCTCCAGCCCCGGCATGCTGGCGAGGATGCCGAGCTGCACGTCGCGGGGCAGGGAGGTCGAGATGCCGTTCGGGTAGACGGTGGGATCGTCCAGCCCTTCCGGTTCGAGGAAGATCTGGTGCTTCTCCTTCTCGGCGAAGCGGACGACCTTGTCCTCGATGGACGGGCAGTAACGCGGGCCGGTGCCGGTGATCTGGCCGGAATACATCGGGGCGCGATGCAGGTTGGACCGGATCAGCGCGTGCGCTTCCGGCGTCGTCCAGGTGATCGCGCAGTCGATCTGCGGCGTGTCGATCCGCTCGGTCATGTAGGAGAAGGGCGGCGGCGGCAGGTCGCCGGGCTGCTTCTCCAGCGCGTCCCAATCGATGGTGCGCCCGTCGAGGCGCGGCGGCGTGCCGGTCTTCAGACGGCCGAGCGGGAAGCCGAGACGGGCCAGCGTGTCGGACAGGCCGATGGACGGCGCCTCGCCGACGCGGCCGGCGGGGGTGCGCTCCTCGCCGATGTGGATCACGCCGCGCAGGAAGGTGCCGGTGGTCAGCACCACGGCGCCGGCGCGGATGGACTCGCCCGCCCCGGTAACGACGCCGGTGATCCGCTGCTCGCCATCGACGATCAGATCCTCGGCGCCGCCGGCCTCGATGAACAGGTTTTCCTGCTCGGCCAGCAGTGCCTGCATCGCCTGCCGGTAGAGCTTGCGGTCGGCCTGGGCGCGCGGTCCGCGGACGGCGGGACCCTTGCTGCGGTTCAGGATGCGGAACTGAATGCCGCCGCGGTCGATGGCCTTTGCCATCACCCCGTCCAGCGCATCGATCTCCCGCACCAGATGGCCCTTGGCCAAGCCGCCGATGGCGGGGTTGCAGGACATCTCGCCGATGGTTTCGACCTTGTGGGTCAGCAGGAGCGTGCGCGCACCCATGCGCGCTGCCGCCGCGGCAGCCTCACAGCCGGCGTGACCGCCGCCGACAACGATGACATCATAGCTTCGCATGTGCGGGACCATAGCGGAACGGCGGCGCGGATCCAAGAGGCAGGCGGAGAGGCGGGCGGAGACAAGTGCCGCAGGTCAGCCCTGTTTCACGTGAAACACGCGGTCACTTGCCCCTTCATTTGCCGCCCTTCACTTGCCGATGCAGAAGTCGCGGAAGATCACGTCCAGCAGATCTTCGACATCGACGCGCCCGGTGATCCGCCCCAGCGCCCGGCTGGCGAGACGCACATCCTCCGCCGCCAGTTCCGGCAACGGCGCCTCCAAAGCCCGCAGCAAGGACTCCCGGCACTCGGTCAGCGCGGCGCGGTGACGGGCGCGCGTCAGCGACGGCGCGCTGCCGATGGCAAGCCGGTCGGCGCTGAACTCCGTCAACTTTTCTTCCAGCAGTTTCAGCCCGTCACCGGTCTGGGCGGAAACCAGGATCGGC
The DNA here is from genome assembly GCF_002573965.1 of Azospirillum palustre. Taxonomy (NCBI): domain Bacteria; kingdom Pseudomonadati; phylum Pseudomonadota; class Alphaproteobacteria; order Rhodospirillales; family Azospirillaceae; genus Azospirillum; species Azospirillum palustre. The sequence continues at coordinate 2,646,519 of NZ_PDKW01000043.1, forward strand.
GACAGATCCGGGCGCAGATCGGTGGCGGCAGCAAGGTCGGTCTTGTTGAAGACGACCACCGTGTCGCGGTCGATCAGGTCCAGCGTCGCCGGGTCGAGATCGGGCAGGGTGGCGGCATCGAACACTGCGACCTTCACGTCGGCGCGGGCGGCCCGGTCCCGGGCGCGGCGAATGCCTTCCTCCTCGACCTCATCGGCGGCGGCCTCCCGCAGCCCGGCGGTGTCGGCCAGCACGACCGGATAGCCGCCGAGGTCGAGATGCACCTCGATGATGTCGCGGGTGGTGCCGGCGCGGGCGGAGACGATGGCGGCGTCCCGGCGGGCCAGCGCGTTCAGCAGACTCGATTTTCCGGCATTCGGCGCGCCGACGATGGCGATGTGCAGCCCCTCGCGCAGCCGCTCGCCGCGTCCGCCGTCATCGAGATGGCTGGCGATCTCCCTGGCCAGCCCGGCGATCACCGGACGGACGGCATCGGCGACGCCGCCCGGCAGGTCATCCTCGGCGAAGTCGATGTCGGCCTCGATGTGGGCGAGCGCGCGGGTCAGCCGTTCACGCCAGCCGTCATAGAGCTTGCCGAGCGCCCCCTCCATCTGCCGCAAGGCCTGCCGGCGCTGCGCGGTGGTCTCGGCGTCGATCAGGTCGGCGACCGCCTCGGCCTCGGTCAGGTCGAGCTTGCCGTTCTCGAAGGCGCGGCGGGTGAACTCGCCGGGCTCGGCCAGCCGCAGGCCGGGCAGGGTGGCCAGCGCCTCGATCACGCCGGTGACGACGGCGCGGCCACCATGCAGGTGCAGTTCCACCACATCCTCGCCGGTGAAGCTGGCGGGAGCGGTGAAGCGCAGGACCAGCGCGTCGTCGAGCGCATCGCCGCTCTTCGGATCGCGCAGCTTGGTCAGCACGGCGCGGCGCGGGGCCGGCAGGGGCCGGCCGGTCAGTGCCGCGAGGGCGGATCCGGCCCCGGGTCCCGAAATGCGAACCACCGCCACACCGGATCGTCCGGGGGCGGTGGCGAGCGCGTAGATGGTGGTGTTCAAGCTGGAGGTGGCCATCGGCGGAGGATCAGCCCTGCTGCTCGGGCCGCAGCTCCCGCTGCTCCGTCGTCAGCATCAGCCGCTCGACCCGGCGGCCTTCGACCAGATGGGTCTGCAGGATTTCATCGACGTCGCCGGTGCTGCGGTAGGTGTACCAGACGCCGTCAGGATAGATCACCAGCGTCGGCCCCAGCTCGCAGCGGTCGAGGCAGCCGGCGGAGTTGATCCGCACCTTGCCGTCGAACCCGAGTTCGCGGGCGCGGGCCTTCATATAGTCGCGCAGCTTCTCCGACCCATGGGCGGCGCAGGATCCGCGCCGGTGCCCGTCGGGACGGCGGTTGGTGCAGCAGAAGACATGGGCTTCGAAGTAAGGCTTCTGGGACTCAATCGGACGGTCGGTCACTTTCTTCCTTCCTGACCCAGGGCGGACGCCATCTGGGACCAAAACATCTTCTGCATCTGCTCCATGCCCTGGATGCCAGCGGGCAGCCAGGTCTTGAGCATGGTCTCCGGGTCCATGGCCTGGAGGTTGGCACGCATCCGTTCCTGGATCTCGTGCATCATGGCATCCTGCATCGGCTTCACGTCGGGCAGGCCGAGGAAGTGCCGGGCCTCGTCCGGGGTGCAGTCGATGTCGACGGTGATTTTCATGGGGACCCCCTCCAGAGCCGGAGCCGGCACCCGTGGAGGGAGCTGTCCAGCCATTGGCCCTTGTTGATTTTGGGGTTGAGCGCCGCGGCGGCTCATGCCCCACTATACAGATAGGATGCCCTGGCGCAACGCCACCCCGGCGCCACTTATTGTCCAACGACACACCAACAGATCGGACACCGCCATGCCCGCCACTCCGTTGGGCGCGAACCTGCTAGGCCGGGAGACCAGCCCCTATCTGCTGCAGCACAAGGACAACCCGGTGCACTGGATGCCCTGGGGTCCGGAGGCCTTCGCCCGTGCCAAGGCGGAGAACAAGCCGGTGCTGCTGTCGGTCGGCTATGCCGCCTGCCACTGGTGCCACGTGATGGCGCATGAAAGCTTCGAGAATCCCGAGATCGCCGGGCTGATGAACGAGCTGTTCATCAACATCAAGGTCGACCGGGAAGAGCGGCCGGACCTCGACACCATCTACCAGTCGGCCCTGGCGCTGCTGGGGCAGCAGGGCGGCTGGCCGCTGACCATGTTCCTGACGCCGGATGCCCAGCCCTTCTGGGGCGGCACCTATTTCCCGCCGGCTGCGCGCTATGGCCGCGCCGGCTTCCCCGACGTGCTGCGCGGCATCGCCGACACCTATGCCAACGAGCAGGACAAGGTCGTCAAGAATGTCGACGCGCTGACATCGGCGCTCGCCGGGATGGGGGAGAACCGGTCGGCCGGGGCGGTCGATGCCGCGGTGCTGGATCAGGTGGCGCAACGGCTGCTGCGGGAGGTCGATCCGATCCATGGCGGCATCGGCAGCGCGCCGAAATTCCCGCAGGTGCCGCTGTTCGAACTGCTGTGGCGGGCCTGGCAGCGCACCGGGCGCGAACCCTTCCGCGAGGCGGTGACCCACACGCTGGCCAACATGGCGCAGGGCGGCATCTACGACCATCTCGGCGGCGGCTTCGCCCGCTATTCGGTCGATGAACGCTGGCTGGTGCCGCATTTCGAGAAGATGCTCTACGACAATGCCGAACTGCTCGATTTGATGACGCTGGTCTGGCAGGAGACGCGCGACCCGCTGCTGGAGACCCGCATCCGCGAGACGGTGGGCTGGCTGCTGCGCGAGATGATCGCCGACGGCGGCGGCTTCGCCGCGACGCTGGACGCCGACAGCGAGGGCGAGGAGGGACTCTTCTATATATGGCAGGAGCATGAGGTCGACCGGCTGCTCGGTCCCGCCCTCGGCGACAACGGGTTGGCGACGTTTAAACGCGTTTACGAGGTGCTGCCCCAGGGCAATTGGGAAGGCGTCACCATCCTGAACCGGCTGGGCGGCCTGACGCTGGCCGATGACGCCACCGAGGCGATGCTCGCCAAGGGCCGCGACATCCTGCTGCGGGCACGGGCCAAGCGGGTGCGGCCGGGCTGGGACGACAAGGTGCTGGCCGACTGGAACGGCCTGATGATCGCCGCCTTGACCCATGCCGCCCTGGCGCTCGACGAGCCGGAATGGCTGGACGCCGCCGGCCGTGCCTTCGCCTTCGTCCGCGACCGCATGGACACGGACGGGCGGCTCTGCCACAGCTGGCGGCACGGGCAGGGCAAGCACACCGGCATGCTGGACGACTATGCCCACATGGCGCGCGCCGCCCTGGCGCTGCATGAGGCGACCGGGGATCCGGCCGCCCTCGACCGGGCCAGGCTCTGGGTGGCGACGCTCGACGCCCATTTCTGGGACGGCGCCAACGGCGGCTATTTCTTCACCGCCGACGATGCCGAGGGGCTGATCGTCCGCACCAAGAGCCCTCACGACAACGCCACCCCCAGCGGCAACGGCACCATGCTGGCGGTGCTGACCACGCTCTACCAGCGCACCGGCGAGGATGCCTATCGCGAGCGGGCGGAGGCGCTCGCCGCCGCCTTCTCCGGCGAGCTGACGCGCAACTTCTTCCCGCTGCCGACCTTCCTCAACGCGGTGGAGCTGATGACGGCGCCGGTGCAGATCGTCATCGTCGGTCCGCCCAAAACTGCGGAGACGGAGGCGCTGCGGCGGACGGTGCTGGACCGCTCGCTGCCCAACCGCATCCTGACCGTGCTGGCCCCGGAGGCGCATCTACCCGCCGGTCACCCGGCACAGGGCAAGGGGATGCGCGACGGGATCGCCACCGCCTATGTCTGCCGCGGCATGACCTGTTCGGCCCCGGTGACGGCGCCGACGGATCTGGCCACCCTGCTGGCAACCAAAAACTGACCCAACGCGGGAGGACCCCATGGCGCGCCTTTCCATCGACAGCCCGCTGGGGCCCCTGATGCTGACCGGGGACGGATCCGCCCTGACCGCGGTCGGCTGGGGCCGCTTCGACCGGGACGAGCCGGACGCCGTTCTGGCCGAGACGGCGCGCCAGCTGGACGCCTATTTCACCGGACGGCTCCAGCGCTTCGACCTGCCGTTGAAGCCGGCGGGCACCGCCTTCCGGCGAAGCGTCTGGGAGGCGATGCTGGCGATCCCCTATGGCGGCACCGCCACCTATGGCGGGATGGCGACGATGCTCGGCAGCGGGCCGCGCGCGGTCGGCGGTGCCTGCGGCGCCAACCCGATCCCCATCGTCATCCCCTGCCACCGGGTGCTGGCCAGCGGCGGCGCGCCCGGCGGCTATTCGGGCCATGGCGGGCTCGACACCAAGGCGTGGCTGCTGGCGCTGGAGCGCCGGCATGCCGGTGTCGGCCAGGGCAACGGCGCGGCGGCGGAGCAGTTCGCGCTGCTCTGAAACGCCTGAGAACTCAAAAGAAGGGAGACCAAACCACCATGGTTCACGCGATCCGCATCCACGAGCACGGCGGGCCGGAGGTTCTGCGCTGGGACGAGATCGAGGTGGGAGAGCCCGGTCCGGGACAGGTGCGCATCCGCCAGACCGCGGTCGGGCTGAACTACATCGACACCTATCACCGCTCCGGCGCCTACAAGCTGCCGGATCTGCCGGCGGTGATCGGCATGGCAGGGACCGGCGTGGTGGAGGCGCTGGGTCCGGACGTCACCACGCTGAAAATCGGCGACCGCGTCGGCTACGCCATGTCCATCGGCGCCTATGCCGAGAGCCGGCTGATCGCCGCCGACCGGCTGGTGCCGCTGCCGGGCTGGCTCGACGAGCAGGCGACCGCCGCCACGCTGCTGCAGGGGCTGACCGCGCAGTATCTGCTGCGCAGCACCTATGCGGTCCAGCCCGGCGACACCATCCTGGTGCAGGCCGCCGCCGGCGGGGTGGGGCTGCTGCTGTGCTCCTGGGCGCGGCATCTCGGCGCCACGGTGATCGGCACCGTCGGGTCGGAGGAGAAGGCCGAACTGGCGAAGGCTCATGGCTGCCACCACACCATCGACTACACCCGCGAGGATTTCGTCGTCCGGGTGAAGGAGCTGACGAACGGGCAGGGCGTGCCGGTCGTCTATGACGGCGTTGGCAGGACGACCTTCCTCAAGGGGCTGGACTGCCTGCGGCCGCGCGGTCTGATGGTTCTGTTCGGCGCCGCGTCGGGCGCGCCGGAGCCACTGGATCTCGGGCTGCTGGCGGCGAAGGGGTCGCTCTACGTGACGCGGCCGACGCTGGCGACCTACACCGCCAAGCGGGAGGATCTGATGGCCTCGGCCGCCGATCTGTTCGACGCGGTGAAGAATGGCGGGGTGACGTTCACGGTGAACCAGCGCTTCGCGCTGAAGGACACCGCCGACGCGCACCGGGCGCTGGAATCACGGGCGACCACGGGGTCGACGGTGCTGGTGCCTTAGAGTGTGATCGGTTCAAGCGGAATCGCTTGAAGCGTGAATCACACGGAAAACCAAAAGGTTAGAGTCTGTCTGGTGCTTCAATAAGCATCAGACAGACTCTAAGGGCTGGGACCGGGGGGCAGAGAGCCGGAGACCCGGCTGCGGCCCTCCCTCACTCCACCGCCCACAGCGGGTTCTTCATCTTTTTCAGCATCTCCGCATGCGCCGCGGCCTCGTCTTCGCTGACGGCGAAGACGCGGGCTTCGCGGAAGGGACGGTCGATGCGGACCGGACTGGCGACGCCGCCCTTCGATGCCGGACCGCCGGCGAAGGACAGGCCGGTCTGCCGGCCGCCCAGCAGCTCCAGATAAACTTCGGCCAGCAGCTGGGCGTCGAGCAGCGCGCCGTGCAGGGTGCGGTTGGAGTTGTCGACACCGAAGCGCTTGCACAGCGCATCCAGGGTGGCGGGCGAGCCGGGGAACTTCTGCCGGGCCATCAGCAGGGTGTCGACGGCGCGATTCTTCGGCATCACCGGATAGCCGGCGATCTTCAGCTCCCAGTTCAGGAAGTGCATGTCGAAGGCGGCGTTGTGGATCACCAGCGGCGCGTCGCCGATGAAAGCGACGAAGTCGGCGGCGACGTCGTTGAACAGCGGCTTGTCGGCCAGGAACTCCGTGCTCAGCCCATGGACGGCGAAGGCCTCCGGCGGCATGTCGCGCTCGGGGTTCAGATAGACGTGGAAGCGCTCGCCGGTGGCGAGGTGGTTGACCAGCTCGATGCAGCCGATCTCGACCAGCCGGTGACCCTCCTCCGGCTTGAAGCCCGTGGTTTCGGTGTCGAGAACGATTTCACGCATGATGGATTTGCCCTGGTTGATAGCCGCGCGGCGGCCAGTGCCTTCCGGTCCGCCGCACCGTCCGATGCTGCCTGATCTGGCGCACAATGCCCTGAAGTGCGCGCCGCGTCACCAGCCGACCGGCCCCCGTCGGCACGACATAGTCGGCACGCTGCCGCTTTTCCATATCCGGCATCTGGCGGGCGAGGATGCCGGCGAACTTCTCCGCCGTCATGCCCGGCCGGGCCAGCACGCGGGCGCGCTGGACGGCGAAGGGGGCCGAGACGACGATGGTGGCATCGACCCGCCGCTCGCCCTTGGTCTCGAACAGCAGCGGGATGTCCAGCACGGCGATCCCGGCACCGCGACGGGCGGCACGGGCGAGGAAGTCGCGCTGTGCCGCCTGGACCATCGGATGCAGGATCGCCTCCAGCCGCTTCAGCGCGTCAGGATCGCGGAACACCGCGGCCCCCAGCGCCGGCCGGCTGACCGCCCCATCGACCACCACGCCGGGGAAGGCAGCGTCGATCGCGGGCACCGCCCGGCCGCCGCGGCCGAGCAGCCCATGCACCACCGCGTCGGAATCGCAGACAGGAGCGCCCATCGCCTGCAACATGCGCGCGGCGGTGCTCTTGCCCATGCCGATGGAACCGGTCAGGCCCAGCACGATCATCGCCCGTGCCTCAACCTTCGAGGACGAAGCGGGTCAACTCGGGCGTCACCTGCGGCTCGACGCCGAACCAGGCCTTGAAGCCGGGACGCGCCTGATGCAGCAGCATGCCGATGCCGCCGGCCACCGGGTTGCCGCGCGCCCTGGCCTCGGCCAGCAGCGGGGTCTCCAGCGGCACATAGACGATGTCGTTGACCACCGCCGAGGCGGGCAGGGCGCGCAGGCACAGGTCCAGCGCCGGCTGCCCGGCCATGCCCTGGGTCGTGGTGTTGACCAGCAGGGACGCGCCGTCGAGCGCGGTTTCACGTGAAACCCAATCGACCACCGTCACGCCGCGGTTGAGACCGGCCGCACCCAGATCCGCCGCCAGCTCCTCGGCACGGGCGCGGGTGCGGTTGACCAGACGGACCTCCGGCGCACCGGCGTCGAGCAGGGCGACCACCACGGCGCGAGCGGCCCCGCCGGCACCGATCACCACCGCCGGGCCGCGCTCCGCCGTCCAGTCCGGCTGCTCGGCACGCAGATTCTCGATGAAGCCGAAGCCGTCGGTGTTACCGCCTTCCAGCGCGCCATCCTCCGCTACCACGATGGTGTTGACCGCTCCCATCCGCCGCGCCGTCCCGTCCAGCCGGTCGACGGTGCGGAAGGCGATCTCCTTCAACGGGACGGTGACGTTGCAGCCGCGGAATCCCAAAGCGGGCAGGGCGCGGATCGCCTGTTCGGCACGCTCCGGCGCCACCGCCAGCGGCACATAGGCGCCGTCGATTCCGTACTGCCTCAGCCAGAATCCATGCAGCCGGGGCGAGCGCGAATGGCCGATGGGCCAGCCCATCACCCCGGCGATCCTGGCTTTTCCACTGATTGATTGGCCGTTGCCCGAAGAACCCGCCGTCATTCCCTGCCCACTCCATGCACGCGCAGAAAGCCGAGCAGCGGCAGAAGCGGCAGCCCGAGGATGGTGAAGAAGTCGCCCTCGACCCGGTGGAACAGCTGCGCCCCCAGCCCTTCCAGCTGATAGGCGCCGACCGAGTGCAGCACGTCGTCGCCGACGCGATCGAGGTAATCGTCGAGGAAGGCTTCGCTGAAGTTGCGCATGGTCAGGCGGGCGCTGTCGGTCTTGTGCCACATCCGCTCGCCGTCGCGCACCACCACGGCGCAGCTGACCAGTTGGTGGGTCTGGCCGCGCAGGTCGAGCAGCTGGGCGCGTGCCGCAGCGCGGTCGGCCGGCTTGTCGAACCAGCGCCCCTCGCAGTCCAGCATCTGGTCAGCGCCGACCACCAGCGCGCCCGGATGGCGGCGGGTGATGCGCTGGGCCTTCAATTCGGCCAGGGCCTCGGCGACGGCGTCGGCGGGAACGCCCTCGGCCCGGCCGGCGGCCTTCACCTCGTCCTCGTCGACCAGCGGCCTGTCGAGGATGGCGGGCACGCCGGCCTGTTCCAGCATCGCCGCCCGCGTACGCGAGCCGGATGCCAGGACGAGCTTCGGAGCCACGCTCACGTCTTCTTCCCTTCCGGGCTGAAATTGGCGCTCTGGCGGCGGGCGAGCAGCATCATGATCTCGGCCGCGGTCTCTTCGATGGAGCGGCGCGACACGTCGATCACCGGCCAGCCGCGCCGGCTGAACAGGCGCCGCGCCTCCTGAACCTCGGACCGCACAAGCTCGGGATCGGCATAACTCGACCCCTCCCCCTGGTTCAGCAGCTTCAGCCGGTTGCGGCGGATCTGCACCAGCCGGTCGGGATCCTTGGTCAGCCCGACGATCAGCGGCCGGGTCAGCAGGTCGACCTCCGCCGGCAGCGGGCTGCCCGGCACCAGCGGGATGTTGGCCGCCTTGATTCCGCGGTTGGCCAGATAGATGCAGGTCGGCGTCTTGGAACTGCGCGACACGCCGATCAGCACCACGTCGGCCTCGTGCAGGTCCCAGTTCGACTGGCCGTCGTCATGGGACAGGGCAAAATCGACGGCGTCGATGCGGCTGAAATATTCGGCGTCGAGGACGTGCTGGCGGCCGGGCTGGCGCTGCGATTCCACGCCCAGGAAGGCGGCGAGCGCGTTGATCAGCGGGTCGAGCACGGGGATGCAGGGCACCTGCATCTCACGGCAGAAATCCTGGAGCCGGCGGCGCAGCGTCTCGTCGACCAGCGTGAACATCACCAGCCCGTGATTGTCCCGGATTCCCTCCAGCACGAGGTCGAGCTGGCGGTCGGTCCGCACCAGATTCCAGAAATGTTCGATCGGCCGCACGTCGTCGAACTGGATGACGCAGGCGCGCGCCACGCTGTTGATCGTCTCGCCCGTCGCATCGGATACGAGATGTAGGTGGAACTCTTTCATCCGTCCCCAACATTCTGTGGAGAATCCGGCCCAGATTGTGGACAACCGGATTCACCGTCGTTTCGTCCCGGCTGGGGGACTCTTCCTCCCCGATACGGCCAAGCGCGGAACAACTCCGCCGACCGCTTCGGAAGCTGGGAAGATCCGGTCCCGTCCGCCCGGTTATCCACGGGACTCCCGCTCGTCCAGCTATAGCATTTCCGCCGTTTCCGGCGGTAGTGCTCCGAATCGTCCACAGATCCGCACACATGCCCGGACAAGCCCCCGGATCTGTGGACAGATTCTCCGGAATCGGGGATCACCGTTATCCACAGCCATCCACCTCATCCTCTTCCTTTCTCCCTTTAAAAAATATAGTGAAGAAGAGGGGATAAACCCGTCCCGGATTCTGGCGCGGAATCGGCGCCGGAATCGCACGGGGCTTTTCGGATTCGCATGTCAGGGGAACGCACCGTCTTGTCCGCCACCAGCTCCGACGTCCAGAATCGGGCTTCCAAGCCTACCCTGAAGCCGATGCTCGCCGCCCTGGCGGGAGAGGTGCGGCCGCGCCCGCCCTTCTGGCTGATGCGTCAGGCCGGACGCTATCTGCCGGAGTATCGCGAACTGCGGGCCAAGGCCGGCAGCTTCCTCGACCTCTGCTACAATCCCGACTTCGCGGTCGAGGTCACCTTGCAGCCGCTGCGCCGCTACGGCATGGACGCGGCCATCCTGTTCTCCGACATCCTGGTGGTGCCGCATGCCCTGGGGCAGCCGCTGGCCTATCTTGAGGGGGAGGGGCCGAAGCTGGATCCGGTCCGCACCGTCGAGGATTTGAAGCGCCTGTCGCGCGACCGCTTCCACGAGACGCTGGCGCCGGTCTACGAGACGGTGCGCCGGCTCTCCACTGCGATCCCCGCCGAGACGACGCTGATCGGCTTTGCCGGGGCTCCCTGGACCATCGCCTGCTACATGGTCGAAGGGGCGGGCTCCAAGGAGTACGCCCACGTCAAGCGCTGGGCCTACGGCGATCCGGTCGGCTTCGGCCAGCTGATCGACCTGATCGTCGAGGTGACCGCCGATTATCTCTGCCGCCAGATCGAGGCCGGGGCCGAGACGGTGCAGCTGTTCGACAGCTGGGCCGGCGTGCTGCCGGTCGCCGAGTTCCGCCGCTGGGTGATCGAGCCGACGCGGCAGATCGTCGCATTGGTCAAGGCGAAGCACCCGAACACGCCGGTTATCGGCTTCCCGCGCGGCGCCGGCCACGCCTATGAGGAGTATGTCGCCGGGTCCGGCGTGGACGCCGTCGGGCTCGACACCACCGTTCCGCCGGTGTGGGCGGCGCAGACCCTCCAGACCCGGCTGCCGGTGCAGGGAAACCTCGATCCGATCATGCTGGCGGCCGGCGGCAAGGCGCTGGAGACGGCGACCCACGACATCCTGGCGGCGTTGGCCGGTGGGCCCTTCGTTTTCAACCTGGGGCATGGCGTCATCCAGTCGACCCCGCCGGCCCATGTGGAGGCGCTGACGCGCATCCTGCGGGACTGGCCGGGGCAGGGCTGAACGCCTGATCGGACGGACCGGCCCCAAGGGGCTGAAAAAGCGACGGCGGGGGTCTGGACAGAGTGGCGGCGACGCTCCAGTTTAGCGGGCACCATGAGCCAGCCATTCTCCCAGCCCTCCGCCCCGACCGACGCAGCCGGCAGCCCGACTTCCGGGGCCCAGCCGCGCCGCGTTGCCGTCGTGCTGTTCAACCTCGGCGGTCCGGATGCGCCGGAGGCGGTGCGGCCCTTCCTGTTCAACCTGTTCGCCGATCCGGCCATCATCCGGCTGCCGAATCCCTTCCGCTTCCTGATCGCCAGCCTGATCAGCGGGCGGCGGGCGAAGCCGGCGACGGCGATCTACGCCCAGATCGGCGGCAAGTCGCCGCTGCTGGAGAACACGGAAGCCCAGGCGGCGGCGCTGGAAGGGGTGCTGGGGGCGGATCCGGCTGTTGCCGGTGCCGAGACCAAGGTCTTCATCGCCATGCGCTACTGGCACCCGATGAGCGCCGAGACGGCAGCCCGGGTGAAGGCCTACGACCCGGATCTGGTCGTGCTGCTGCCGCTCTACCCGCAATTCTCCACCACCACCACGGCGTCGAGCGCCAAGGCTTGGGCCGAGGCGGCGCGCACCGTCGGGCTGACGGCACCGACGAAGCTGCTGTGCTGCTACCCGACCCAGGCCGGTTTCATCGACGGTGCTGCGGACCTGATCCGCCCGCTCTACGAGGCCGCCAAGGCCCATGGCAAGCCGCGCGTCCTGTTCTCCGCCCATGGGCTGCCGAAGAAGGTGGTGGCTGGGGGCGACCCCTATCAGTGGCAGTGCGAGCGGACGGCCGAATCCATCGCCGCGGCGCTGGGCATCGACGATCTCGACTGGATCAACTGCTACCAGAGCCGCGTCGGCCCGATGGAGTGGATCGGTCCCAGCACCGACGCCGAGATCCGCCGCGCCGGCCAGGACGGCGTGCCGATCCTGGTGGTGCCGATGGCCTTCGTGTCGGAGCATTCCGAGACGCTGGTGGAGATCGAGATCGAATACCGCCACCTCGCCAAGGAGGCTGGGGTGCCGCACTTCACCCGCGTGCCGACGGTCGGGGTGCATCCCGGCTTCATCGACGGGCTGGCCCGGCTGGTGCGGCAGACGGTCGCGGGCAAGGCGGCGATCTGCTCGCAGAAGGGCGGCCGGATCTGCCCGTCCAACTTCTCCGGCTGCCCGCAGGCGCGGGGCTGAGCCGCAACGAAAAAGGGGACACGCCCGGTGCTGTACGAATGGATCAAGGCGCTGCACGTCATCAGCATCATCGCCTGGATGGCGGGGCTGCTCTATCTGCCGCGCCTGTTCGTCTACCACTGCCAGGTGCAGGCCGGATCCGAGGCGTCGGAGACCTTCAAGGTGATGGAACGCCGCCTGCTGCGCGCCATCATGAATCCGGCGATGATCGCGGCCTACGTGTTCGGCATCGCCATGATCGTGCTGACGCCGGAATGGATGAAGCAGGGCTGGCTGCATGCCAAGCTGCTGTTCGTCCTGCTGCTGACCGCCAGCCACATGATGATGGCCCGCTGGCGCCGGGACTTCGCAGAGGACCGCAACACGCGGCCGCAGCGCTTCTTCCGCATCGCCAACGAGGTGCCGACGCTGCTGATGATCGGCATCGTCATCTTCGTCATCGTGAAGCCCTTCTGACCGGCCCCTTACGAACCAGGGGGCAGGTGAATCGCCGGTCTTCCATCTCCCGGAAAAAGCGGAATCCGCGACCTTTGCCGGTTTCGCTTTCGTTTGACTTGCGTCCGCCGATCCGATAACCATGTCAGGACCACGGGGTTTTCGCCCCGCGGCCTCCCACGCCCACATCTGCCGATCCGACGCTCTGATCTTGAGCCGGGCCTGGTGGCCGGCGAATCGCTCCCGTGCGGCCATTTTCCGGACGCCCTGGCGCGCCTTCGCCGAAGCGCCACCCGCTGCCCACCCGACGCGACCGCGTTGCGGCGTCCGCCGCCCCCAGCCGCCGTCGGCCGGACCCTCCGGCACTCCCCACCTCCAAGGCCATTCCCCCGCATGACGATTTCACAGGCAATCCGATGCATCTCCAAGAGCTGAAGTGCAAAAGCCCCGCCGAACTGCTGGCGTTCGCGGAGGAGCTGCAGATCGAGAACGCGAGCACGCTGCGCAAGCAGGACATGATGTTCGCGATCCTGAAGCAGCTGGCCGAAAACGACATTCCGATCTTCGGCGACGGCGTGTTGGAGGTGCTGCAGGACGGATTCGGTTTCCTGCGTTCGCCCGAAGCCAATTATCTGCCGGGTCCCGACGATATTTACGTCAGTCCCAGCCAGGTGCGCCGCTTCGGCCTGCGCACCGGCGACACGGTGGAAGGGCAGATCCGCTCGCCCAAGGACGGTGAGCGCTATTTCGCCCTGCTGAAGGTCAACACCATCAATTTCGACGCGCCCGACAAGGTCCGTCACCGCATCAACTTCGACAACCTGACGCCGCTCTATCCGGAAGAACGCATCCGGATGGAGGTCGAGGACCCCACCAAGAAGAACCTCACCGGCCGCATCGTCGACCTGGTGGCGCCGCTCGGCAAGGGGCAGCGCGGGCTGATCGTGGCGCCGCCGCGCACCGGCAAGACGGTGATGCTGCAGAACATCGCCCACTCGATCGCCACCAACCACCCCGAAGCCTATCTGATCGTCCTCTTGATCGACGAGCGTCCGGAAGAAGTGACGGACATGGCCCGTTCGGTCCGCGGCGAGGTCATCAGCTCCACCTTCGACGAACCGGCGACCCGCCACGTCCAGGTCGCGGAAATGGTGATCGAGAAGGCCAAGCGCCTGGTCGAGCACAAGCGCGACGTGGTCATCCTGCTGGACAGCATCACCCGCCTGGCCCGCGCCTACAACACCGTCGTGCCGTCATCGGGCAAGGTGCTGACCGGCGGCGTCGACGCCAACGCCCTGCAACGGCCCAAGCGCTTCTTCGGCGCCGCCCGCAATATCGAAGAGGGCGGGTCGCTGACCATCATCGCCACCGCGCTGATCGACACCGGCAGCCGCATGGACGAGGTGATCTTCGAAGAGTTCAAGGGCACCGGCAACTCGGAAATCGTGCTGGACCGCAAGCTCTCCGACAAGCGCACCTTCCCGGCCATCGACATCTCCAAGTCGGGCACCCGCAAGGAGGAGCTGCTGGTCGACAAGGGCACCATGTCGAAGATGTGGATCCTGCGCCGCATCCTGATGCCGATGGGCGTGACCGACGCGGTGGACTTCCTGGTCGACAAGCTGAAGCACACCAAGTCGAACAACGAGTTCTTCGAAAGCATGAACCAGTAAGGTCGGGCCGGATCCGCCCTCTCCTCTGCGGAGGGGGTGGCCTGCCGTCGCGGCACAGGAAAAAGGGCGGGGACCTTCCGGTCACCCGCCCTTTTCCTTTTCAGCTCAACTCGATCTCTTCGGCCGATCCCCGACCGGGATCAGAAGGGCGGCTGCTGCGGCTGTTCGGCCTGCTGGGCCGACTGGCGATGGTACAGCTCGGCGAAGTCGATCGGGTTGATCATCAGCGGCGGGAAGCCGCCTTCGCGGGTCGCGCTGGAGACGATGGCGCGGGCGAACGGGAAGATCATCCGGGCGCCTTCGATCATCAGGACCGGGCGGTGATGCTCTTCCGGCAGGCCGGGGAACTGGAACAGCGCGCCATAGGCCAGCTCGACCAGGAAGGCGACGGACTCGCCCTGGCGGGCTTCGCACCGCAGGTTCAGCGTCAGCTCGTAAATGTCGTCGCCGACCTTCTGGCCCTGGACGTCGACGCCGATGTTGACCTGCGGCTGCGGCTGGTTCGGCAGCAGGCTCTGCGGGGCGTTGGGGTTCTCGAACGAGAGGTCCTTCACATACTGCGCGAGGACATGCATCGGCAGCGAAGACGTCTGCTGCTGCTCGGCGCCGTTGCTCATCTGATCGGACATAACGGACTCCTAATCGCCGGCCCGCTTTCCATCCCCGATCCCGGTATGGACGGGGGGGCAGGGGTCGCAGGCCGACCCGGATGTGAGGTGACAGGGTTTGGTTCGCGACGGTTGTGCCTTCGCCCAACGGGCTGGCTATCATGGATCGGCCGTCCTGCCAACGGAAACCGCCGACCGGAAACCGGCCCCTCGCCGGCGGCTCAGCGCCGCTCGTCCGGACGCTGCTTGCCCCATTGGGAATCGGTCAGGCGCGGCGCGTCGCGATCCTCGCCGCTCCTGTCCTCAGGGGTGACGTCGCGGAAATCGCCGTCGATCACGCCGGGCACGCCGGGAGTGGGGCGGAAGGGATCGTCGCCGCGGCGCGGACCGCCGGTGCCGAATTCGGCACTGCCGAAATCCCTGTTGCCAAATCCCTGGTCGCCGCCGGGCGCGCCGCCGAAGCCGGTTCCGAAGCCGCCCCCAAGACCGCCGCCAAGACCGCCCCGGTTCGTGGTGGTGAAGACCGGCATGCCGGCGCCGATCCGGCTGAACAGCCAGCGGCCGATGCCACGGCGCAGCGGCCGGATCAGCAGCAGGATGCCCAGGATGTCGGTCAGAAAGCCGGGGATGATCAGCAGGACGCCGGCCAGCACGGCGCAGAAGCCGTCGAGCACGGTGCCGATGGGCGCCTCGCCGCGCGCCGCCGCCGCCTGGGCCTTGCTCAGCGAGGCCAGCCCCTGGTGACGGACGATCAGCATACCCACCACCGCCGACAGGGCCAGCAGCCCGATGGTCGGCCCGGCGCCGATCCAATCGCCGACCTGGATGAATCCGACGATCTCCAGGATCGGCAGAAGAAGGATCAACAACAGGGGATTCATGGTGTCCTTGCTCTTCGGGCTCGCTGCCCCTATCTAGGTTTGGATAGGTCGACCGGTCGAAAGACCACCGGCCTCATCCAATTGGCGGTTCAATCGGCAATTACTGGCGGGCAAGCAACACGTAATGCCGACCGGCCGCAAGGTCCAGAGGCGGGCCGGATCCGCCGGCGATTTCGCCGCAGCACAATGCTCACGACAAATCGTATTGGAAGGAACAGATGATGGGAGACGGGTTCGTGTTCATCGAGATCGTGATCTTCGCGATGATCGCGGCCTTCCTCGTCTATCGGCTGCGTAGCGTCCTCGGCCGCCGGACGGGGGAGGAGCGGCAGCGTTCCAACCCCTTTACCTCCGCTCCGGGGGCTGCGAAGCCGGACAATGTGGTGCCCCTGCCGGAGCGCAACCGGACGCGACCCGATGTCGCACCGGGTGGCGACGTCGTGCTGTCGGACGAGCCGCTGTCGCTGGCCGCGTCCATCGACCAGATCCGCGCCGCCGATCCCACCTTCGACGAGAAGCATTTCCTGGAAGGCTCCAAGGCAGCCTTCGCCATGATCGTCGATGCCTTCGCCCGTGGCGACACCGCGACGCTGCGCCCGCTGCTGGCCGACGATGTCTATGACAGCTTCGCCCAGGTCATCCGCGACCGTCAGGCCGCCGGCGAGCAGCACGAGGCCCGCATCGAGCAGGTCCGCGAGGCCGAGGTGGTGGAGGCGAAGCTGGATGCCGGCCGCACCGCCCGCGTCACCGTGCGTCTGGTCTCCGATCAGGTGAATGTGGTGCGCGACCGCAACGGCGCCGTCGTCGATGGCGATCCCAAGGCGCTGGTGGAGAACACCGACGTCTGGACCTTCGCCCGCAACCTCCGCTCCCGCGATCCGAACTGGGCGCTGGTCGAGGTTCGTCCGGTCCAGTGAGGAACGACCGCCTGCAATGACACATCGTCACCGTACCGGTTTCAGCGCCATCGCCCTCTTCGGGGCGGTGGCGTTGCTGTTTTCGGCCTGCGCTCCCAGGGAAGAGGCCAAGCCGCCGCCCGACGCCCTGACCCTGGCGCCGCTGTCCTTCGCCGACCTGACCGGCTGGCGCAGCGACCCGGTGGCACAGGCGGTGCCGGCGCTCGCCCGCTCCTGCGCCCGCTTCAAAAGCCTGCCGGCCGACCGGACGGTCGGGCCGAACGGGGTGGCCGGGACCGTCGCCGACTGGCAGGGCCCCTGCGCCCGTCTGGCGGATCTGCCGCCCGGCGACGATGCCGCCGCCCGCGCCTTCTTCGAGGCGAGTTTCACCCCCTACGCCGCCGGCAACAACGGCAGCCGCGAGGGCCTGTTCACCGGCTATTACGAAGCCGAGCTGGAGGGCAGCCTGCGCCCGGATCCGGCCTACCCGGTGCCGCTCTATCGCCGGCCGCCCGATCTGGTGATGGTCGATCTCGGCGACTTCTCCGACCGCTGGAAGGGGGAGCGCACCGCCGGCCGCGTCATCGACGGCAAGCTGAAGCCCTACGAGGACCGCGCCGCCATCGTCGCCGGATCGTTGAAGGGCAGGGGGCTGGAGCTGGTGTGGGTGAAGGACCCGATCGGAGCCTTCTTCCTGCAAATCCAGGGCTCGGGCCGGATCCGGATGGCCGATGGAAGCGAGACGCGGATCGGCTATGCCGCCCAGAACGGCCACAAATACGTCGCCATCGGCAAGGAGCTGATCGACCGCGGTGCCTTGAAGCGCGAGGAGGTCTCGTTGCAGACCATCCGCGCCTGGCTGCTGGCGCATCCCGATCAGGCGGCGGCGGTGATGAACGTCAACCCGTCCTACGTCTTCTTCCAGGCGCTGACCGGCGACGGCCCGAACGGCGCCCAGGGCGTGGCGCTGACGCCCGGCCGCAGTCTGGCGGTCGACTCCAAGTTCATGCCCTATGGCGTTCCGGTGTGGCTGGATGCCGAGGACCCGGTCGATGGCGGACAGCGGCTGCAACGGCTGCTGGTCGCCCAGGACACCGGCGGGGCGATCCGCGGACCGGTGCGCGGCGACGTCTTCTGGGGCCATGGCGCGGAGGCGGAGCACCGGGCCGGACTGATGAAGAGCCGCGGGAGCTATGTGCTGCTGCTGCCGAAAAGCGTGAAGGTGGCGGCCGCAGGATAAGCGGGCAGGGCAGGCGCCTGGCAATGTTTCACGTGAAGCAAAGGGGCGCCCGCACGAGCGCCCCCCATGCCGTCACAGGATGAACTTCGACAGGTCCGCGTTCTTCGCCAGCCCGCCGACCCGTTCCCGCACCAGGGCGGCGTCGATGGTGACCGTCTCGCCGGCACGGTCGCTGGCGGCGAAGCTGATCTCCTCCAGCAGCCGCTCCAGCACCGTGTGCAGGCGGCGCGCGCCGATATTCTCCACCGAGCCGTTGATCTCCGCCGCCAGCCGGGCCAGCTCGTCGATGCTGTCGTCGGTGAAGACCAGATCGACCTCCTCCGTCTTCATCAGTGCCTTGTACTGGCGGATCAGGCTGGCTTCCGGCTCGGTCAGGATGCGCTTGAAGTCGTCCTGGCTCAGCGCCTTCAGTTCGACGCGGATCGGCAGGCGGCCTTGCAGCTCCGGCAGCAGGTCCGACGGCTTGGCGACGTGGAAGGCGCCCGACGCGATGAACAGGACATGGTCGGTCTTCACCGGGCCATGCTTGGTCGACACCGTGGTGCCCTCGATCAGCGGCAGCAGGTCGCGCTGGACGCCTTCGCGGCTGACGTCGGCGCCGCGGGCGTCGGAGCGGGCGGAGATCTTGTCGATCTCGTCGAGGAAGACGATGCCGTTCTGCTCGACCGCGCGGATCGCCTCGGCCACCACCTTTTCCTGGTCCACCAGCTTGTCCGACTCCTCGGCCATCAGCACGGTGTGGCTCTCGGCCACCGACATGCGGCGGGTCTTGGTGCGGCCGCCCATCATCTTGCCGAACATGTCGTTCAGGTTCAGCATGCCCATCTGGCCGCCCGGCACGCCGGGAATGTCGAAGGTCGGCATGCCGGCCGGCGCCCCGGTGTCGGCGACCTGGATTTCGATCTCCTTGTCGTTCAGCGTGCCCTCGCGCAGCATCTTGCGGAACTTGGCGCGCGTCTCGGCACTGGCGCTGTCGCCGCACAGCGCGTCGAGCACCCGCTCCTCCGCCCGCAGTTCGGCCTTGGCGGCGACCTCCTTGCGCAGCCGCTCGCGGGTCAGGCCGATGGCGGCCTCGACCAGATCGCGGACGATCTGCTCGACATCGCGGCCGACATAGCCGACCTCGGTGAACTTGGTGGCTTCGACCTTGAGGAAGGGAGCCTGGGCCAGCCGGGCGAGGCGGCGGGCGATCTCGGTCTTGCCGACGCCGGTCGGGCCGATCATCAGGATGTTCTTCGGCAACACCTCTTCCCGCAGCCCCTCGGGCAGCTGCTGCCGGCGCCAGCGGTTGCGCAACGCGATGGCGACCGCGCGCTTGGCCTCGTTCTGGCCGACGATGTAGCGGTCGAGTTCGGAGACGATCTCGCGCGGGCTGAAGGCGGCGGTGTCGGCGGAAACGGAAGCGGATTGAGTCGTCATGGCGCTCACAGCTTTTCCAGGGTGACGTTTTCGTTGGTGTAGACGCAGATGCCGGCGGCGATCTTCATCGCCTTGCGCGCCACGGCCTCCGCATCCATCCCGTCGATGTCGATCAGCGCACGCGCCGCCGACAGGGCGTAGGAACCGCCGGAGCCGATGCCGATCAGCCCGTCCTCCGGTTCCAGCACGTCGCCGTTGCCGGTCAGCACGAGGCTGACGCTCTTGTCGGCCACCGCCATCATCGCCTCCAGGCGGCGCAGATAGCGGTCGGTGCGCCAGTCCTTGGCCATCTCGACGCAGGCGCGGGTCAGCTGGCCGGGATACTGCTCCAGCTTGCCTTCCAGCCGTTCGAACAGGGTCATCGCGTCGGCGGTTGCGCCGGCGAAACCCGCCATCACCGTGCCGCCGGCCAGCCAGCGGACCTTGCGCGCGTTGGCCTTCATCACCGTCGGGCCGACCGAGACCTGCCCGTCGCCGGCGATCACCACCTGACCGTTCTTGCGCACCGACAGGATCGTGGTGCCGTGCCACTGGATGGGATCGTGAGGATTGGACGCTGGATAGGTCATGCGGGAACCACGCTGGAGAATGGGAAATTGTCCCGCCGCCCCGGATCCGGGGCGCCGTCGCAGGCGCATGGACCTTGCAAGTCGTGGCGGCGCAAGTCGTGGCGGCAGGACATCCGGTCTATGTGGGAGGGGCGCTGTCCCCGTCAAGCATATCGGCCTTTGGCTCGTCTTCATCCCATAGAGACTCGACCGGGCCGTTCCGGCGCGTTTTGCTCGGTTTGGCCGGAGCGGCGGACGGCATGGGACCGGCCGGATCCGCCCCCAGCCGGTCGAGCAGCGGACCGAGCGCCAGGAACTCGACCAGACCGGCCGGGGTGGAGATGGAACGGCCGGCGGAGGGCGCGATCCCGACCAGTGCGCCGCTGCCGTCGAGCAGCGGATCGCCCGCCTCGGTCACCGCGGTGAGCAGGGCGGCCGAGCCCAGATCCGCCTGGATCACTGCGGCGGCATCCCCGTCCTCGGCCGGCAGCCCGCCGACGATGCCGGCGACCTCGCGTCCCCGTCCGCCGGGGATCGCCCGCACCGGCTCGCTGACGCGCAGGGCCGCGGTGCGGACGGGCAGGGTGGGCAGCCGGGCCGGCACCCGCACCAGGGCGAAGCCGCTGGCCGGGTCGCGCCCGACCACCCAGCCGGTCAGCTCCACCCCGCGGGCGGGCCGGACGGTGACGGTGGGGTCGGATCCGGGCAGCGGTGCCAGCAGCACCGCCTGCACCTCGCCGGCCGCATCAGTCTCGCCGATCACCAGCCCATGCGACCCGCCGACCGGCAGTCTCGCCGCCGCGGGCCGGCCGGATCCGGCCCCGGTCCGCAGCAGCAGGCGGCCTGGACGGTACGCCGCGGACCCCGCAGCCAGGGCAGGGAGTGCGGCGTCCGGCGTCAGCGGAGTGGGGCCGGATCCGGCCGGCGCCGCCACGGGAAACAGGGCCGGCAGTGCCGCCGAGGGTGGCTGAGACTGAGACCGGGTCAGGGCGCCGCCCGACAGCAGGCCGCGGAAGCCGCCGTCGGCGGCGAGCGCCTCGACCGCGGCGGCGAAGGCCTCCTCGACCAGCAGGGTGTCGCCTTGCGGCACGCCGCTCTCCTGGGCGACCGCGCCGGTGGTGACCAGGCGGTGAACCAGCCCGCCGCCGCGCGCGTCGTAGACCGTCCATTCCACCTTGACGCTGCCGGTGCCGGAACTGCCCTTGCTGCTGCCGGTCAGCCAGTTGGTGCGGTGGCACAGCTCCAGCTGCACGTCGCGCAGGTCGCCCTGCACGGTGAAACGGGCGCGGCTGCGGTTGCCGTCGGGGTTGTCGGGACCGCCGGGCCGGCCGACCACGTCGAAGCCGGCGGCGGTCATCGCCTCGGCGAAGCGCTCGTCGAAGGTGGAGCCGCGCCGCATGTTGACGCCGCTGGTCCAATAGACGTCGTCATAGGGCGGGGCGCAGTCGATGCCCCAGACATAGCGGCCGATCTGCATCCCGCGCCGCATCGACCCGATGGTGAGTTCGCCGAAGCGGAAGGGCGCCGTGGTCCCGGCGGCCACCGGCGGCGCCGTCCTGGCGGCCGGCGGGGGCGGGGACGGGCCGGCGCAACCGGCCGGCGGCAGGCCGAGAAGGAGGATCAGGACTGCGGCGAAAAAGCGCGGATGGTCGGTCATAAGCGGATATGCACGCAAGAAGTGTAAACAACTCTATCCTGCACACGTCCGTAGGACAATCGTCGGAATGGACAGGCCGCGCATCAATCGTGCCGGATGCTGGCGTGCAGGGATGCTTCCTGCTACAAAACCGCCATGGACCAGACCCCCATCAATGGCGGCCGCCGCGCCTCGATCGAGCGGAACACCACGGAGACCCGGATCCGGGTCGCGCTGAACCTTGACGGCACCGGCGTCTACGACGTCAAGACGGGGGTCGGCTTCCTCGACCATATGCTGGAACAGCTGTCGCGCCACAGCCTGATGGACCTGACGGTCCTGGCCGACGGCGACCTGCACATCGACTACCACCACACCACCGAGGACACCGGCATCGCCATCGGCATGGCGGTGGCGAAGGCGCTGGGCGACCGCAAGGGCATCCAGCGTTACGGCCATTCCTATGTCCCGATGGACGAGACGCTGACGCGGGTGGCGCTGGACTTCTCCAACCGGCCCTACCTGATCTGGAAGGTGAACTTCACCCGCGACAAGATCGGCGATTTCGACACCGAGCTGTTCCGCGAGTGGTTCCAGGCCTTCGCCATGGCCGCCGGCGTGACGCTGCACGTCGAGAACCTGTATGGCGAGAACAACCACCACATCGTGGAAAGCTGCTACAAGGCGCTTGCCCGCGCGCTGCGCGCCGGGGTGGAGATCGACCCGCGCAAGCGCGATGCGGTGCCCTCCACCAAGGGCACGCTCGGCGGATCGCTCTGACGGCGGGGACTGCGGTCCAGTCCTCCCCCTCCGCTGTCCTATCGGAAGGTTTGTCACGTTCATGGAAACGGTCGCGCTGATCGATTACGGCTCCGGCAACCTGCGCTCCGCCGCCAAGGCGATCGAGCGCGCGGCCGGCGAAGCCGATGCGTCCTATACGGTCCTCGTCACCTCCGACGCCGATGCCGTCCGCCGGGCCGACCGCGTGGTCCTGCCCGGCGTCGGCGCCTTCGCCGACTGCAAGCGCGGCCTGTCGGAGGTTCCCGGCATGCTGGAGGCGCTGGAGGAGGTGGTGCACCGCCGCGGCCGGCCGTTCCTCGGCATCTGCGTCGGCATGCAGCTGATGGCCGAGCGCGGCCGCGAATATGGCGTGACCGAGGGGCTGGGCTGGATCCCGGGCGAGGTGGCGAAGCTGGAGCCGTCCGATCCGGCCCTGAAGATCCCGCACATGGGCTGGAACGAGCTGAACATCCGCCACCCGCACCCGGTGCTGGCCGGCCTGCCCGAGGGCAGCCACGCCTACTTCGTCCATTCCTACCAGTTCAAGCTCGCCGATCCCGACACGCTGATCGCGTCCGCCGACTATGGCGGGCCTTTCGCCGCGGTGGTCGGGCGCGACAATCTGGTCGGTACCCAGTTCCATCCGGAGAAGAGCCAGGCGACCGGCCTGGCGCTGATCGCCAATTTCCTGCGCTGGAAGGTCTGACGAGATGGCCGAGATCGCCATCGACAAGGTCGATGCGCTGAAGACCGCCGACCTTCACGACCTGTGCGATGCCGCCGACGACGCCATCCGCGCCGGCGGCGGTTTCGGCTGGGTCGAGCCGCCGCCGCGCGACGTGATGGAGCGCTATTGGAAGGGCGTTCTCGTGGTGCCGGAACGGGTGATGTTCGTCGCCCGCCTGGACGGGGTGGTGGCCGGATCCGCCCAGCTGGTCAAGCCGCCGCGCAACAACGAGGCCCAGGCCCACGCCGCACAACTGACCACCAGCTTCGTCGCCCCGTGGGCGCGCGGCCACGGCCTTGCCCGCCGCCTGACCGTGGCGGTGCTGGAAGAGGCGCGCGCCGTCGGCTTCAAGGTACTGAACCTCGACGTCCGCTCGACCCAGGATGCGGCCATCGCGCTTTATGAATCGCTCGGCTTCAAGCGCTGGGGCACCCATCCCTTCTACGCGCTGGTGCAGGGAAAGCCGCTCGCCGGACATTACTACTGCAAGGATCTCGAGCCTGTGCAACAGCCGCCGGCCTGCTGACCGCCCGCCTGACACCGCCCGCCCGACAACCGCCAGCCACGCCATAGGAAGACGCCCGCGATGATCATCTACCCCGCCATCGACCTCAAGGACGGTGCCTGCGTCCGCCTGCTGCGCGGCGAGATGAGCCAGGCCACGGTCTTCAACACCGATCCCGGCGAACAGGCCCGCCTGTTCCAGAGCCAGGGCTTCGAATGGCTGCATCTTGTCGACCTCAACGGCGCCTTCGAAGGCAAGCCGGTGAACGGTGCGGCGGTCGAGAGCATCCTGAAATCGGTCACCATCCCGGTGCAGCTCGGCGGCGGCATCCGCGACCTGACCACCATCGGCATGTGGCTGGAGAAGGGCATCAGCCGCGTCATCCTGGGCACGGTGGCGCTGCGCGATCCGGAGCTGGTGAAGGCGGCCTGCCGCGAGTTCCCCGGCAAGATCGCCGTCGGCATCGACGCGCGCGAAGGCTATGTCGCCGTGGCCGGCTGGGCCGAGACCTCCGACATCAAGGCGCTCGACTTGGCGCTGAAGTTCGAGGATTGCGGCGTCGCCGCAATCATCTACACCGATATCAACCGCGACGGCGCCATGGGCGGGGTCAACGTCGAATCCACCTCCGATCTCGCCTTCCACCTGACCACGCCGGTCATCGCGTCCGGCGGCGTCTCGTCCATCGAGGACTTGAAGGCGCTGAAGGTCGAGGAGGACACCGGGATCGAGGGCGTGATCTGCGGCCGGGCGCTGTACGATGGCCGGATCGATCCCAAGGAGGCGCTCGCCCTGCTGTCCGCCCCCGCCGTCGAGGACGCCGACTGATGCTGAAGATGCGTGTCATCCCCTGCCTGGACGTCAAGGACGGCCGGGTGGTGAAGGGGGTCAATTTCGTCGATCTGGTCGATGCCGGCGATCCGGTGGAGCAGGCCCGCGTCTATGACCGCGAGGGGGCCGACGAGTTGACCTTCCTCGACATCACCGCCAGCCACGAGAACCGCGATACGATCTTCGACGTGGTGCGGCGGACGGCGGAGCAGGTCTTCATGCCGCTGACCGTCGGCGGCGGCGTGCGCACGGTGGACGACATCCGCAAGCTGCTGCTGGCCGGCGCCGACAAGGTGTCGATCAACACCGCGGCGATCCACCGTCCGGAGTTCGTGCGCGAAGGCGCGGAGAAGTTCGGCGCCCAGTGCATCGTCGTCGCCATCGACGCCAAGAAGGTGGCTCCCGGAAAATGGGAGGTCTTCACCCATGGCGGCCGCAACGCCACCGGCATCGACGCGGTGGAATGGGCCAGGCGGATGGAATCGCTGGGGGCCGGCGAAATCCTGCTGACCTCGATGGACCGTGACGGCACCAAGAGCGGCTTCGACCTGGAGCTGACGCGCACGGTGGCGGACTCGATCCGCGTCCCGGTGATCGCGTCGGGCGGCGTCGGCACCCTCGACCATCTGGTGGAGGGCATCCGCGAGGGGCACGCCACCGCGGTGCTCGCCGCCTCGATCTTCCATTTCGGCACCTACACCATCGGGCAGGCCAAGGCCGCGCTCGCCGCCGCCGGCATCCCGGTGCGCCCGGCCAAGGCGCTGGAGACGACGAATGGGTGACAAGAAGGCAACGGAGAAAGCCGCCGAAAAGGCCGCCGAGAAGGTGCCGGCCCCGCTGGGTGCCCCATTCGGAGCCGAGGTGCTCGACCGCCTGTTCGTCACCGTGCAGGCCCGCAAGGGCGCGGACCCGGAGACCTCCTATACCGCCAAGCTCTACAGCCGCGGCACCGCCAAGATCGCCCAGAAGGTGGGCGAGGAGGCGGTGGAGGCCATCCTGGAGGCCGTGCGCGGCGACAAGGCGGCGCTGGCCGCGGAATCCGCCGACCTGCTCTATCACCTGCTGGTGCTGTGGGCCGATCTCGGGCTGGACCCGGCGGAGGTCTGGAGCAAGCTCGCCCAGCGCGAGGGCACCAGCGGCATCGACGAGAAGAAGTCCCGCAAGGCCTGAAGAGCCTGATCCGGGACTCCCCAGCAAGAGGACGCATGCGATGGCCAAGAGCTATGACGCCAACAACGTGTTCGCCCGCATCCTGCGCGGCGAAATCCCGTGCAAGAAGGTCCATGAGACCGAACATGCGCTGGCATTCCACGACATCGAGCCGCAGACCCCGACCCATGTGCTGGTGATCCCGAAGGGCGCCTACATCGACATGGACGACTTCACCGCCAGGGCGTCGGAGGCGGAGATCGCCGGCCTGTTCCGCGCGGTGGGCGAGGTCGCCCGCATGGTCGGCGCCGACGGCCCCGGCTACCGCATCCTGTCCAACTGCGGCGAGGCCGCGCATCAGGAAGTGCCCCACCTGCACATCCACCTGTTCGCCGGCCGCGACCTGGGGCGGATGATCGGCACGGCCTGATACCGTCGAGCGTAAGTCGAGACTTACGCTCGACGGTAAGGGCCGCGCCCGCCGATTGAGGGCGAAAACGCCCCGGCGCCGGTAGCCTCTACCGCCGCCGCATCCCCACCCGGCGCCGTGTCCCCTTCTTCGGCGGCACGGCGTCGAGGATCGCCAGGATCGCCGCGATCCCGTCCTCATCCAGATCGCCGATCCGTTCCGACAGAAGGTTGGCGAGTTCCGTCGCCCGCGCGCTCAGGCCGGAGGTGTCCACCGTCACGCGCGGGTGGGACAGATCCGCCAGCCGTTCCAGCTCCTCCGCCTCGTCCCAGATGATGCCGAAATAGGCGCAGATCTGCCGGACCAGCTGGGGGGAGGGCTGGCCGCGCTTGCCATGCTCCAGCGCCGACAGATAGGCGGACGAGATGGACAGGTCGGTCGCCATCTGCTTCAGCGTCACGCCCCTGGCGTCGCGCAGCGACCGGACCCGTTCGCCGAACGGGGTCATGTGGAGTCCCTGACTGTTTGGGACCTAGTCCTTACGGTCGCGCCGCCGTTTGATCAAGACATACAGCGCACCGTCGCCGCCATGCTTGGGCTGGGCCGGCTGGATCGCCAGCACCATCGGCCGCAGGCCCGGATCCGCCAGCCAGCGGGGGGTCGCCTGCCGCAGCACGCCCAGGCTGCCGAAACTGCCCTTGCCGGTGATCACCAGCACGCAGCGCCGCCCCTCGTTCCAGGCGCGGTGGACGAAGCCGGCGAGCGCGTGGTGGGCCTGCGCCTGGGTCATGCCGTGCAGGTCGATGCGGCCGTCGATCTCCAGCTCGCCGCGGCGGAACCGGTCGCCGGTGCGGCGGTCGATGTTGGCGGTCGAACCGGGCGTCAGCGGCGGATGGGCCGCCTGCGACGGCCGGGCTTGGCTGGGGAATTGCTTGGCGGTCGGCGGCGGGGCGAGGCTGGTCGCCACCGGCTCCTCGACCAGTTCCGCCATGGTCGCCACCGGCTCTGCCTCCACCTCTACGGCGCGGCCCGGCATCGGTTCGGCGTCGCGCATGGCGATCCGCCACAGGCGCCGCTCGTCGGGCGTGGGCAGTCGTCTGCGGGTCATCGGCGCGGAACCTTCTGCGGCAAAGAAAAGGGCGGTGCCAACGGATAAAGCCCGTCGGCCCGCCCCTGTCAATGTGTGTTGCCGCGCCGCAAAGAAAAAGGGCGCAGGCGAAAAGGCCGCCCATGAGGCGGCACTTTGCCGAAGCCTGCGCTCAGCCCTGCGACCAGGCGGCGGCCGCCGCGATCTGTTCGTCGGTCGGACGCACGCCGGTGTAGAGCACGAACTGTTCGAGCGCCTGGAGGGCGATCACCTCGGCGCCGGTGATCACCGGCTTGCCGGCCTCCCGCGCGGCGCGGATCAGCGGGGTTTCGGCCGGCATGGCGACGACATCGAACACCTGCGCCGCCGATGCGATCAGTGCAGGCTCGAAGGCGAGGGTGTCGGCCTCCGGCCCGCCGGCCATGCCGAGCGGCGTCACGTTGACCAGCAGCGCCCCCTCGGCGATGCCCGTGCTGTCCGGCTGCCAGGGCAGGCTGTACTCGTCGGCGAGCCGGCGGCCGGCCGCCTCGTTGCGGGCGATCAGCGTGCCGTTGGTGAAGCCGGAATCGCGCAACGCGCACACGACCGCGCGGGCCATGCCGCCGCTGCCGCGCAGCGCGAAGGGCAGGCCGGGCGAGACGTCATGGCGGTCGAGCAGCGTGCGGACCGCGAGATAGTCGGTGTTGTAGCCGCGCAGCCGGCTCCCGCCATTTTCGGCGGTGTCGTTGACGATGGTGTTGACCGACTGCAACCCGGCGGCCGACGGGTCCAGCTCGTCGAGGAAGGGGATGCAGGCTTCCTTGAAGGGCATCGACACGCCGCAGCCGCGGATGTTCAGCGCCCGGATGCCGGTGATGGCGCCCGGCAGATCCGTGGTGGTGAACGCCTTGTAGACGTAATTCAGCGAGAGGGCTTCATAGAGGTGATTGTGGAAGCGCGTGCCGATGTTGCTCGGGCGGCCCGAAAGCGAAATGCACAGGCGCGTGTCTCTGTCGATTTTGTGGGGCAACCAAGCCTCTCCTTGCCGCAGTCTGGTCCTGGACGTTGTCCGGCGGGTCAGCCGCCCGCCTTCAACGCGTCCAAACGTCCTTTCAGCAGAGTGTATTCCGGATCGCTCGGCTTGAACTGGGCGATCAGCTTACCCCAATGGGCGGCGGCCTCGTCCTTGCGGCCGGACATCATGGCGTCGAGGCCGAGCAGCCACAGCGCGTCCTTGTTGTCCGGCTCCGCCTTCAACGCCAGCCGCAGGGCGGAGGTCGCCTCTTCCGGCAGGGGCTTCGGCGTCTCGTTGCGCGGCTGGGTCTGCAACACGGCGTTGGCGTAGGCGATCTGCACGTCGGCGCGGTCCGGCGCCCGCTCGCGCGCCTTGCGGGCGGCGTCCAGCGCCTTGGCGGTGTCGCCCAGCACGCCGTAGGAGCGGGCGAGCTTCAGCCAGCCATCGACGTCCGACGGATCGGCCTCCAGCCGGGCGGCGAGGTTGGCGACCATGCCGCGGATCATCTCGTCCTGCCCCGCCGCGTTGTTGCCCTGGGGGTTGGCCTGGGCCTGCGCGTTCGGGGCCGCCGCCTGCTCCTTCTGCTCCGGCGGCAGCGGCTGCGGCGTGACCTTGGCGGGGTCGAGGTTCAGCGCCACCGCGGCCTCGCGGATCTGGTCGCGCACCACCGGCACCCACGGCGCATCGGCGGGGGACTCCGCCATCAGCGCGCTCCAGCGGTCCAGCGCCCCCTGCTGGTCGCCGGCCTGGAAGCGGGCGAGGGCTGCGAAGAAGCGGGCGCGCGGGTCCTTCGGTTCCTTGGCCAGCACGGCGTCGAAGGCGGCCACCGCCTCCTCCGGCACCATGCCGTCGTTGGCGGACACCAGCGTCTCGGCGAACAGCCCCTGCACCTCGACATCGTCCCGGTTCAGGGCGACGGCATGGCGCAGCGCGTCGGCCGCATCGCCGTTGCGGCCCATCTTGGCATAGGCCTGCCCCAGGATCAGCCAGCCCTGGATGTCGCTGGGATTCTCGGCCAGCTGGGCCTTCAGCTTGTCCATCGCGGCCAGAACGCTCTTCGGCGGGCCGCCGCGCTCCTGCTCGATGTTGCGCGAGGCCAGCGGCTGGGCCGGCAGATCCGGGCGGCCGACCGATCCATAGACCGCAAGCGCACCGACCGGCAGCACCAGCGCCAGCAGCACGGCCAGGACACGGGCGCTGCGCGGGGTGACGGCGCCGCCGCCGGTCGCAGCACCCGTCTCGGCGGTCGCCAGCATGCGCCGGGCGATCTCCGCCCTGGCCGCCTCGGCCTGGGCATCGTTGATCAGGCCGCGCGCGCGGTCGCGCTCCAGCTCGTCCAACTGGTCGCGGTAGACCTCGCGGTCGAACTCCTCGCGATCAGGTCCGGATCCGGCCGTGCGCAGGAGCGGCGGCACGATCAGCAGCAACACGGCCGCGGTCAGGACGGCGGCGAAAATCCAGAACAGCATCAGTCGTCTTTCCGCAGCAGGGCGTCCAGCCGCCGCCGCTCATCCGCGCTCAGGGGCGCGGTGTCGGCGCCGGCGGCAACGCCGCGCCGCCCGCGCAGGAACAGGAAGGTGCCGGCCGCACCCAGCAGCAGCACGGCGAAGGGACCGATCCACAGCACCAGCGTGGTCGCCTTGAAGGGCGGCCGCAGCAGCACATAGTCGCCGTAGCGGTCGGTAACGTACTCCATCACCTTGTCGTCGCTGTCGCCGGCCTTCAGCCGGTCGCGCACCAGAATGCGCAGGTCGCGGGCCAGCGGCGCGTTGCTGTCGTCGATGGACTGGTTCTGGCAGACCAGGCAGCGCAGCTCCTGGCTGATGGTGCGGGCGCGGGTCTCCAGCGCCGGATCCGGCAGCACCTCGTCCGGCTGGACCGCCAGGGCAGGGGAGGAAAGCGCGGACAGCGCCAGCAGGGCGGCGAGGAGGAGGCGCGTCATCAGCCCTGCCTCAGATGCTTGACCATCGGGAGGATCTGCTCCTCCACCACCTGCGGGGTCAGCGGGCCGACATGCTTGAAGCGGATGCGGCCCTTGCGGTCGATCAGGTAGCTCTCCGGCACGCCATAGACGCCCCAGTCGATCGACACCCGGCCATCCTGGTCGGCGCCGATGGCGGCATAGGGGTTGCCGTTGCGCGACAGCCAGGTCAGCGCGTCCTCCGGCTTGTCCTTGTAGTTGATGCCGTAGACCGTCACCCCCTGCTCGCGCGACAGGCGGGTGATGACGGGATGCTCCGCCTTGCAGGGGATGCACCAGGAGGCGAAGACGTTCACCAGCGTCACGTCGCCGGCCAGCTTTGCCGAGGACAGGCCGGCCCCTGGCTGTCCTTGGGCCGGCTGGCCCTGCACCATCTGGCCTGGAATGGCGGGCAGGTCGAAGGTCGGGGCCGGCTTGTCGATCAGGGCCGACGGGATGTCGCGCGGATCGCGCTCGAACCCCAGGAAGAAGGCGACGCCCACCCCGATGAACAGCAGGAAGGGCAGCAGATACAGAAGGCGGCGCATGGTGTCTCGTGTCCTCATTCGGCCGGCAGCGGGGCCGACTTGCCCCCGGTTTTCCCGGCCGTGCGGCGGCGTTCCGGCGCGCCGATGCGGAAACGGCGGTCGGTCAGGCTCACCAGCCCGCCCAGCATCATTCCGACGCCGCCGATCCAGATCCATGGCACCAGCGGGTGGTGGTAGATGCGGACGATCCAGGCGGTGCCGTTCTGCGTCGGGTCGCCCAGCGCCACATACAGGTCGGAGAAGACCGTGGTGTGGATGGCCGATTCCGTGGTGGTCATGCGGGTGGTGCTGTAGCTGCGGCGCTCCGGCTCCAGCGTGGCGACGCGCTGGCCGTCCTTGGTGACGGTGAAGGTGCCGCGCTCCGCCTTGAAGTTCGGGCCGTCGACCAGCCCGACGCTGTCGAACTGGAACTCGTAGCCGGCAACGCTGGCCCGGTCGCCCGGCTTCATCGCCGTGATCGATTCCGTCTGCCACGCCGAGGTGCCGGTCATGCCGAGGATCGACAGGCCGACGCAGGCATGGGCGATGGTCATGCCCCAGGCGCTGCGCGGCAGGTGCACGGCGCGGTTCCAGCTGTTGCGGAACGAGGTGCGGAACAGGGCGATGCGGTCGGCGAACTCGACCAGCGAGCCGACGAAGGCCCAGGCGGCAAGGCCGATGCCGACCAGCGCCAGCAGCGGACCGCTGCCCGCCTTGACATAGGCGGTGACGGCGACGGCGGCCACCACGGCGACGCCGGCAACCCACAGCCGGGTCAGCGCCGCTCCCAGATCCGCCCGCTTCCACGACAGGTAGGGGCCGACGACCATGGCGATCACCATTGGGATGGCGACCGGAACGAAGGTGGCGTTGAAGAAGGGGGCGCCGACCGACACCTTGCCCAGCTTCATGATGTCGAGGAACAGCGGATAGAGCGTGCCGATGAACACCGTCGCCGTCGCGGTCGACAGCAGCAGATTGTTCAGCACCAGCGCGCCTTCGCGGCTGATCGGCGCGAACAGCCCGCCCGCCTTCAGCGTCGGCGCCCGCAGGCTGTAGAGCAGCAGCGAGCCGCCGGTGGCGATCGCCAGCAGCACCAGGATGAAGATGCCGCGCTTGGGATCGACGGCGAAGGCATGGACCGAGGTCAGGATGCCGGAGCGCACCAGGAAGGTGCCCATCAGCGACAGCGAGAAGGTGACGATGGCGAGCAGGATGGTCCAGCTTTTCAGCGCGTCGCGCTTCTCCACCACGATTGCCGAATGCAGCAGGGCGGTGCCGGCCAGCCAGGGCATGAAGGAGGCGTTCTCCACCGGGTCCCAGTACCACCAGCCGCCCCAGCCCAGCTCGTAATAGGCCCACCAGGAGCCCATGGCGATGCCCATGGTCAGGGTCGACCACGCCGCCAGCGTCCAGGGCCGCACCCAGCGCGCCCAGGCGGGATCGACCCGCCCCTCGATCAGCGCGGCGACGGCGAAGGAGAAGGCCATCGAGAAGCCGACATAGCCGGCATAGAGGAAGGGCGGGTGGAAGGCGAGTCCGGGGTCCTGCAACAGCGGATTCAGGTCGTTGCCGTCGATGGGCGCCGGAATCACGCGGATGAAGGGGTTGGAGGTGATCAGGATGAACAGCAGGAAGCCGACCCCGATCAGCCCCTGGACCGCCAGCACGCGGGCCTTCAGCGTCGGCGGCAGGTTGCGCCCGAACACGGCGACGGCGGCGCCGAAGATCGTCAGCATGACGATCCACAGCATCATCGAGCCCTCGTGGTTGCCCCAGACGCCCGACACCTTGTAGAGCATCGGCTTGGCCGAGTGGCTGTTCTGCACCACGTTCAGCACGCTGAAATCGGACACCACATGCGCCCAGGTCAGCGCCGCGTAGGACAGCAGCACCAGCAGCATCTGGGCGATGGCCGCGGGCACCGCGACGTTCATCCAGGCGCCGTTGCGGGTGGCGGCGCCGACCAGCGGCGGCACCGACTGCACCAGCGCCACGAACAGCGCCAGCACCAGCGCGTAATGGCCGAGTTCGGGGATCACGGGTCCGCTACTCCTTCTTCGCCGTCTTCGTCGCGGACTCCGCCGGGTTCTTGTAGACGCCGGCCTGCTTCAAGGCTTCCGACACCTCGGGCGGCATGTAGTTCTCGTCATGCTTGGCGAGCACCTCGCGCGCGACGAAGACGCCGCCGGTCATCCGGCCTTCCGCCACCACGCCCTGGCCCTCGCGGAACAGGTCGGGCAGCTGGCCGCGGTAGCGGACATCCACCGTGTGGGCGGTGTCGGTGACGCGGAAGGCGGTGGTGACGCCGTCCGGCTGCTTCTGGACGCTGCCTTCCTCGACCAGTCCGCCCAGGCGGAAATTGCGGTCGCCGACCTGCTGCGTCTGCAGCTGGCTCGGGCTGTAGAAGAAGACGATGTTGTCCTGGAAGGCGGTCAGCGCCAGGGCGGTCGCCGACCCCAGCCCGAGAAGGGCGAGGCCCAGCATGTAGAGGCGGCGTTTCTTGCGGGTCATCCTTCGCTCGCTTCCGCCGGCGTTCCAGCGGTCTGATCGGCCGCTTTCCGGCCAGTGCTGTTGGAGCTATTGCGGGTGCGGCGGCGGGTGGGCCGTGCGCTTTCCAGCGCCTTCAGCGTCGCCTCGGCGTTGCGCAGCCCCTTCCAGGTGGCGACCAGCAGCCCCAGCAGCACGATGGTGGCGATGCCGTAGGCCGGCCAGACATAGGTGGCATACCCGCCCATATGGAGAAATTCGGTCATCGTCCTTACCCCCGCATCCCGTCCGTCACGGTACCGTCACCGGCAACCCCACTGGCCACCGAGAGGCGCAGCGTCTGGATCTTGCGCTGGGCGATCTCGGTGCGCACACGCAGCAGGACGACCGACAGGAAATAGGCGGTGAAGGCGCCGGCCATCACCAGCAGCGGCGTCAGCATGCTCGGATCGATGCTGGGGCCACCCATCCGCACGACGCTGGCCGGCTGGTGCAGCGTGTTCCACCAGTCGACCGAGAATTTGATGATCGGCACATTGACGATGCCGACCAGCAGCAGGACGTTGCCCGCCTTCATGCCGCGCTGCGGATCGTCGAAGGCGTTCACCAGGGCCATGTAGCCGAGATAGAGGAAGAACAGGATCAGCACGCTGGTCAGCCGCGCGTCCCACACCCACCAGGTTCCCCACATCGGCGCGCCCCACAGCGACCCGGTCACCAGGCAGACGAAGGTGAAGCCGGCGCCGATGGGGGCGGCGGCCTTGGCGAACAGGTCGGCCAGCGGATGCTTCCACACCAGGCCGCACGCTGCGGCGATGGCCATGTTGGTGTAGACGAACAGGCTCATCCAGGCGGCGGGAACATGGATGTACATGATCCGCACCGTCTCGCCCTGCTGGTAGTCGGGCGGCGAGCTGAACAGGCTGAACCACAGACCGAGGATCGTCAGGATCACGGTCGCCCCGGCGCACCACGGCAACAGCAGGGCCGACAGGCGCAGGAAGCGGGCGGGGTTGGCGAAGCGATGCATGGAACGATGGCCCCGGTACGGGATGACCTTGGTCAGGCTTGCGGACGATATAAGCGCATGTATGGCGGACTGCGAGGGGTTTCGCCTTGATCTCGGTCAGGCCGATCCGCCATTCGTTCGTACTCTGACACCAAGGTATGAGGCGGCTTGGGCCTCCGGCGGCACCTGTCTTCCCGTGTGTGGGACGCCGGAGGCGGGGCGTTTCATCC
Organism: Azospirillum palustre; assembly: GCF_002573965.1. NCBI lineage: Bacteria > Pseudomonadati > Pseudomonadota > Alphaproteobacteria > Rhodospirillales > Azospirillaceae > Azospirillum > Azospirillum palustre. Next base: position 2,680,566 of record NZ_PDKW01000043.1, read on the forward strand.
CCCGCGCCCCGGTGATTTTTCCCGATCAGGCCGCCATCGCGTTCCGCGCCGCCGCCCGCATCTCCCCGGCGATCAGGTCGAAGTCGCGCAGGCTGACCGGCAGCAGGCCGAAGCGGAAGGGATAGCCCCAGTTCCGCACCCCGGCGGTCAGCTCCAGCCGGTCGAGCAGCGGCTGGATCGGCGCCTCCTCCGCCGGCCACCAGGACACGTCGCGGCGGAAGGGGATGAAGCCGCCGCCCATGTCGAACCGGTAGGGCTCGCCCGGCAGGATCGTGCCGATGGCGGTGAAGGACTTCAGCCCGTCCGCCGCCCCGAACCGGTCGGTGGGGGAGTAGTACGCCACCCGGTCGCCCGCCCGCATCCGCCGCAGCGGGGCCGCCTTGCCGTGGCAGACCTGCATGAAGCCGCCGGCCCGTCCGCGCCGGACATGCTCGGCGCTGGCGACCGCGATCCAGGCACCGGTGTATGTGTTGCCGCTCACGACCGCACCTGTTCAGAGTGGGCTTCCTCACCCCGGTTGGGCGCGAACACGCGCAGGCGATGGCCGTCCGGGTCCTGTGCAACGAAGGTATGACCGAAATCCATCGCGGTCGGCGGTTGCAGGATGGTCAGGCCGCGGCCGCTCCAGTCGGCGTGCAGGTCGCGCACGGCGGCCTCGTCGGCGACGGTGAAGGCGATCTCGCCGCCGCCGGGCGCGGTCGCCGCCGGCTCCACCGTGTGGCGCGACCACAGGCCCAGCATCAGCCCGTTTCCCGCCTTGAACATCGCGAAGGTGGGCGAGGCCTCCACCGGTTCCCGGCCCAGCAGGTCGGCATAAAAGGCGGCGCTGGCGGCGGGGCTGTCGACATAAAGCAAAACGAAATCGAGGGCGAGGGCGGCGGCAGGGTTGGCAGCGGCGGCTTTGCTGGCGGTCATGATCGGCTCCGGTCTTGCAGGATTGGGGTGGGGCGGTGCGTTCGGCACCCTCACCGGCAAAGCCAAGACTAGGCGGGCATGCTGACAGTTTCCGTCAGCATGCCGTCAGCCCCGATCACCCCTTTTGCGGGATGCCCTCCGCCGCGCGCCATTCCTTCAGCATCGCCTGCCGGCGGCGGGGATAGCGGATGTCGCTGGCGGTCAGCGCCAGGATGCGGTCGGTGCGGAAATGGCGGAAGGACTGGCGCAGCTCGCACCACGCCACCATCACCCGCACCCGGTCGAAGAAGCCCAGCGCGAAGGGCCAGACGACCCGCCGGCTTTCCGAGCCGTCGCGGTCGCGATAGGCGATCTCCAGCTTGCGCTCGCTCCTGATGGCCGTGCGGATCGTCGCCAGTTCGGCATCGCCGGCCGGGATGGGCTCGCCCGGCCCGACCAGCAGGGCGGAGCCGTCCAGCCCCTCGCGCTTGTCCGGCGGCAGCACCGCCGCGATCTTGGCGAGCGCGTTGCGCGCCGCCCCGCCCAGCCGGCTGTCGCCGCGCTCCACCACCCAGCGCGAGCCCAGCACCAGCGCCTCGACCTCCTCCTCGGTGAACATCAGCGGCGGCAGCAGGAAGCCGGCGCGCAGCAGATATCCGACCCCCGGCTCGCCCTCGATCATCGCGCCCTGCGCCTGGAGCGTGGCGATGTCGCGGTAGAGCGTGCGCAGGCTGACCCCCAGCTCGCCGGCAAGCGACCTGCCGCTGACCGGCTGGCGATGCCGCCGCAGAACCTGCATCAGATCGAGAAGACGTTCGGCGCGGGACATCGGGAACTGCGGAAAGGGAAGGGACACCCATAATGACAAGGGGCGCTCCCCGATGGGAAGCGCCCCTCTTCATGGCAGGAGTCACCGGGCGGCTGCCCGGCGGTCCCGAACCTTATCGACGGATCACTCCGCCTTCTTGGTCAGGTCCTCGCCGGTGGCCTGGTCGACCTGCTTCATCGACAGCTTGACCTTGCCGCGGTCGTCGAAGCCGATGACCTTGACCTTCACCGAGTCACCCTGCGACACGACGTCCGACACCTTGCCGACGCGCTGCTGCGCCAGTTCGGAGATGTGGACGAGGCCGTCGCGCGAGCCCAGGAAGTTCACGAAGGCGCCGAAATCGACGACCTTCACCACCTTGCCGGTGTAGACGACGTTCATCTCCGGCTCAGCGACGATGCCCTTGATCCACTCGATGGCGGCGTCCGACTTCTTCTGGTCGACCGCCGAGACCTTGACGGTACCGTCGTCGTCGATGTCGATCTTGGCGCCGGTCTGCTCGACGATCTCGCGGATCACCTTGCCGCCGGAGCCGATCACGTCGCGGATCTTCTCCTTCGGGATGTTGATCACGGTGATGCGCGGGGCGTTCTCGTTGACGCCTTCGCGGGCGCCGGTCAGCGCCTTCGACATCTCGCCCAGGATGTGCAGGCGGCCGTCCTTGGCCTGGCCCAGCGCGATCTTCATGATCTCCTCGGTGATCGAGGTGATCTTGATGTCCATCTGCAGCGCGGTGACGCCGACCTCGGTGCCGGCGACCTTGAAGTCCATGTCGCCGAGGTGGTCTTCGTCACCCAGGATGTCCGACAGGACGGCGAAGCCGTGGTCTTCCTTGATCAGGCCCATGGCGATGCCGGCGACCGGACGGATCAGCGGCGCGCCGGCGTCCATCAGCGACAGCGAGGTGCCGCAGACGGTGGCCATCGAGGAGGAGCCGTTGGACTCCGTGACTTCCGACACGACGCGCAGCGTGTAGGGGAAGTCTTCCTTCTTCGGCAGCAGCGGGTGGATGGCGCGCCACGCCAGCTTGCCGTGACCGATCTCGCGGCGGCCCGGGCTGCCCATGCGGCCGGCTTCACCCACCGAGTACGGGGGGAAGTTGTAGTGCAGCATGAAGTGCTCGCGGTACTCGCCTTCGAGCGCGTCGATGATCTGCTCGTCCTGGCTGGTGCCCAGCGTGGTCACCACCAGCGCCTGGGTCTCGCCGCGGGTGAACAGGGCCGAGCCGTGGGCGCGCGGCAGGATGCCGACTTCCGACACGATCGGGCGCACGGTCTTGGTGTCGCGGCCGTCGATGCGGCGGCCGGTCTTCAGGACGGCGCCGCGCAGGATGTCGGCTTCCAGCTCCTTGAACTCGAACCCGATCGACTGGGCGTCGAATTCCTCGGCCAGCGTCTCGAGCGCCTTCGCCTTGGCGGCGCCGACCTTCTCGTAACGCGACTGCTTGACCGTCTCGGTATAGGCGGCCTCGACGGCGGCGCCGACGGTCTCGCGCAGGCGGGCCTTCAGGGCCTTGCGGTCATAGGCCGGCTCCGGCAGGTCCCACGGCTCCTTGGCGGCTTCCTCGGCCAGGTCGATGATCAGGTTGATCACCGGCTGGAAGTTGGTGTGGCCGAACATGACGGCGCCCAGCATGACCTCTTCGGTCAGCTCCTTGGCTTCCGATTCGACCATCAGCACGCCTTCGACGGTGCCGGCGACGACCAGATCCAGGTCGCTGTCGCCGACCTCGTCGCGGGTCGGGTTCAGGATGTACTGGCCGTTCTTGTAGCCGACGCGGGCGGCGGCGATCGGACCCAGGAACGGGATGCCGGAAATCGTCAGCGCGGCCGAGGCGCCGACCATCGCGACGATGTCCGGATCATTCTCCAGATCGTGGCTCAGCACGGTGCAGACGACCTGCGTCTCGTTGCGGAAGCCATCGGCGAACAGCGGACGGATCGGACGGTCGATCAGGCGGCTGACCAGCGTCTCCTTCTCGGTCGGACGGCCTTCGCGCTTGAAGAAGCCGCCGGGGATCTTGCCGGCCGCGAACGCCTTTTCCTGGTAATTGACGGTCAGCGGGAAGAAATCGATGCCCGGCTTCGGCGCCTTGGCGGCGACGGCGGTGCACAGGACGGTGGTGTCACCATAGGTGACCAGAACCGCGCCGTTGGCCTGGCGGGCGATCTTGCCCGTTTCCAGGACCAGCTTGCGGCCGCCCCACTCGATTTCCTTGCGATGAACAGTAAACATGGATTCTTTCCTTCCATCCGACACCCTGGAACGGCCGGATTGCCGCCCAAGGCCGGGGCCATCGGTCGTAGGACCCCGCGAGAAAAACTGGAGATACGGTGTTCGACAACAGGACCAAATCAATCGAGGTAGAGGCGCTGCGGATGCAAAAAAGGCCGGTCCCCGAATAAACGGGCCGGCCTGTCCATCACGAAACGCTCAAGATCGAGTTTCTATTGCCAATAACCAATGAGGTGTTCCGAAACGGTACAGGTGAACGAAGACTTGCCCTGGTCCGCTGTTCCGGTGGGAAGCCCCCGGCCGGTGGCCGGCCAGGGGAACCCGAACCCGTCAGCGGGACGGCGCAGCTTAGCGGCGCAGGCCCAGACGCTCGATCAGAGCGGCGTAGCGCGACTGATCCTTCTTCTTCAGGTAGTCGAGCAGACGGCGGCGCTGACCGACCATCACCAGCAGACCACGGCGGGAGTGGAAGTCCTTCTTGTGGCCCTTCAGGTGATCCGTCAGGTTGCTGATGCGCTCCGTCAGGATCGACACCTGGACCTCGGGCGAACCGGTGTCGTTGGTGCCGCGGGAAAATTCCTTGATCAGCTCTTGCTTGCGCTCGGGCGTAATCGACATCGGGGTCTCCTAAATCACGTGAGGTTGAGCACGCGCACCGGACGGACCTCCGCCCCCTCGACACGGGCCAACGCCACCGGCGTTCCGCCGAAAAGCGCAATGACGGTGCCATCCCCACCGTCAGCACCCTGAATCGCCATCAGGCGTTCACGATCCTGCCGGGTGAGGAGAGCGACCGTCTGGCCGTGCCTCAGTCGGTGCGCTTCCGCTTCCGTCAGGGCCAGCGCCGGGATGTCGTCCAGCGCGGTCTCGATCGGCAACAGAAGTCGTTCGACGGCCGCACCTTGCTCCATGGCGGCCAGTTCGTCCAGGGAAATCGCCCGGTCCAGCGTGAAGGAGCCGACGCGCAGGCGGCGCAGAAGCCCGACATGGCCGACCGTGCCGAGCGCCTCCGACAGGTCGCGCGCCAGCGAGCGGACATAGGTGCCCTTGCCGCAATCGACCTCGAACAGCGCGTGGTCGGCATCATGTTCCTCGACCAGCTCGAAGCGGTCGATGCGCACGGTGCGGGCGGCCAGATCGACCGCTTCGCCTTCGCGCGCGATGTCGTAGGCGCGCTCGCCGTCGATCTTGATGGCGCAGAACTGCGGCGGGACCTGCTGGATCTCGCCCAGGAAGGCGGGCAGGGCGGCGCGGATCGCCTCGGTCGACGGACGGTGGTCCGAGCGGGCGATCACCTCGCCCTCGCGGTCGTCGGTGCTGGTGCGCTCGCCCCAGCGGATGGAAAAGCGGTAGGTCTTGGCACCGTCCATGGCGTAGGAGACTGTCTTGGTCGCCTCGCCCAGCGCGATCGGCAGGATGCCGGTCGCCAGCGGGTCGAGCGTGCCGCCATGCCCGGCCTTCTCGGCGTTCAGCAGGCGGCGCACCTTCGACAGCGCCTGGGTGGAGGTCATGCCTTCCGGCTTGTCCAGCACCACCCAGCCATGGATCGGCGTGCCCTTGCGCTTACGAGCCACGACGGCCGCCCTTTTCCCCGCTCTTGTCCTCGTCGTCGAGCATGGCGCGGTCCTCGTCGAGGTCGTCGTCCGCGTCCAGTTCGTCGTCCGCCGCGTCGGGATCCCCGTCCTCGCCGTCCTCGTCCTCGCCGTCCTCATCCTCGTCCCAGGAATCGTCCTCATCCCCATCATGGTCATCGTCATGGTCGTCGTCGCCATTGACGCGGCCCAGCGGATGGCCGCTCAGGTCGCGGGCGACCTCCGGGCTGTGCAGGATGCTGTCGATGCGGTGGGCGTAGTCGAAGGAGGTGTCGCCCTCGAAGCTCAGCGTCGGGGCGTGGCGCAGGTTGACCATGCGCGCGACCTGCCCGCGCAGGAAGGCGGCGGCCCGCTTCAGCGCGACCTGGGCCTCCTCCATCCGCTCGCCGCCCAGCGTCGCATAGAAGACGGTGGCGTTGGACAGGTCGGGGCTGATCCGCACCTCGGTGACCGTGACGTTCAGCGAGGCCAGTTCCGGATCGTGGAAGTCCCCGCGGCGGAACAGGTCGGCAAGGGCGTGGCGCACCTCCTCGCCGACGCGCAGTTGCCGTTGGGACGGGGGCTTGCCGGCGATGAACGCGCCGCGCTTCTTGCTGGCCATGGTACGTGTCTTTCGTCGATGTCTGGCGCCCGCGGCGGCCTGACCGGTGTCAGGACCAGAGAACGGGCACGTCGTAAAGTCTGATGGTTCGGTTGGCGCTCACCAGTGTCAGGCCATCGGCTTGCGCTTGTGCGATCGGCATCCGGTCGAAGGGATCGCCGTGGTGCCGGGGCAGATGGTCCAGCCGGTCGATATGACGGACGTCGATGGACAGGATCGTCAGACCGTTTTCGACCAGCAGGCGGTGAAACCCGGTGGGCAAAACCAGCTTTCCGAGCCCGGCCTTGATGGTGAGTTCCCAGAGCGATGCGACGCTCGCCAGCACGGTGTTGGAGCCGTCGGCGATCACCGTCCGGATGGCGGAGCCGAGCTTCGGGTCGTCGGTGGCCAGCCACAGCAGCACATGGCTGTCGAGCAGCAGCCTCACCCCGGCATCCCTTTCCACTGGTCCGGCCACTCCTCGTCCGGAGCGAGACCGTAGAAACTCTTCAGCAGGTCGTCGGGCAGCGGAGCGTCGAAATCTTCGGAAATCCGGATTTGGCCCTTGGCGAAGCCGAACCGCACCGGCGGCTCGCCGGGCGGAGCCCGTTCGGACGGCTTGGCTTCCATCACGGGAACCAGTTTCACCGCAGGTTTTCCGTCGCGAAGGATGACGATTTCCTCGCCATTCTCGACGCGGTCGATCAGTTCGGCCATGTGCCCGTCGGCTTCGGATAGCGGAATGCGATCCATGGCATCACCTCTCGTCCGGAAAACGGTCCGCCCGTCCCCGTCCGGTAGAACACCGGACGGGGACGGGCGGACCGTCGGTCTCAAAGCTCGCGAGCGATTTCGTCGATCTCGAAGGCTTCGATCTGATCGCCGGCCTGGATGTTGTCGTAATTCTCGAAGGCCATGCCGCACTCATAACCCTCGCGGACGTCCTTGACCTCGTCCTTGAAGCGCTTGAGCGTCTTGAGCGTGCCTTCGTGAATGACGACGTTGTCGCGCAGCAGGCGGACGCCGGCGCCGCGCTTGACGGTGCCCTGCGTGACCATACAACCGGCGACCTTGCCGACCTTCGTGATGTTGAACACCTCGCGGATGGTCGCGTAGCCGATGAAGCGTTCCCGCAGCGTCGGAGACAACAGACCGGTCAGCGCCGCCTTCACGTCGTCGATCACGTTGTAGATGATCGAGTAGTAGCGGATTTCGACGCCGTCGCGCTTGGCGAGGTCGCGGGCCTGCGGGTTGGCGCGGACGTTGAAGCCGATGATCATCGCGTTGGACGCATTGGCCAGCGTGATGTCGGACTCGTTGATCGCACCGACCGAGTTGTGCAGGACGCGGACCTTGACCTCGGTGTTCTCGGCCGTGAGCTTCTCCAGCGAGCTGGCGATGGCTTCGATCGAGCCCTGCACGTCGCCCTTGATGACGACCGGCAGTTCCTTGGCCTCGCCGGCCTGGATGCGGCTGAACATGTCCTGCAGCGAACCGCGGGCCGAGGCCGCCACCGCCGCTTCGCGCTTCTTGCGCTGGCGGAACTCGGCGATCTCGCGGGCACGGGCTTCGGACTCGACGACGGAGAAATCGTCGCCGGCCATCGGCGTGCCGTTCAGGCCCAGAACCTCGACCGGGACGGCCGGGGCCGCCTCGTTGACGTTCTGGCCGCGGTCGTTGATCAGGGCGCGGACGCGGCCCCATTCGGCACCGGTGACGAACACGTCGCCGACCTTCAGCGTGCCGCGCTGGACCAGCACGGTGGCGACCGAACCGCGGCCACGCTCCAGCTTCGCCTCGATGACGACGCCTTCGGCGGCGCGCTCGGGGTTGGCCCGCAGCTCCAGGATTTCGGCCTGGAGGAGGATGGCCTCTTCCAGCTTGCTCAGGTTGCGCTTGGCCTTGGCCGACACTTCGACGTCGAGCACGTCGCCGCCCATCTCTTCGACCACCAGCTCGTGCTGGAGCAGTTCCTGGCGGACGCGCTCCGGCTTGGCATCGGGCAGGTCGCACTTGTTGATGGCGACGATGATCGGAACCTTGGCCGCCTTGGCGTGGCGGATGGCCTCGATCGTCTGCGGCATGACGCCGTCGTTGGCGGCGACCACCAGAACGACCACGTCGGTGACGTTGGCGCCGCGGGCACGCATCTCGGTGAAGGCGGCGTGACCCGGCGTGTCGATGAAGGTGATCTTCGCACCCGACTCCAGCTGCACCTGATAGGCGCCGATGTGCTGGGTGATGCCGCCGGCCTCGCCCGACACCACGTCGGTCTGGCGCAGCGCGTCGAGCAGCGAGGTCTTGCCGTGGTCGACGTGGCCCATGATGGTGACGACCGGCGGACGCGGCACCAGGACGGCGCCCTCTTCCTCGGTGGCACGCAGGCCGATCTCGACGTCGGACTCCGACACGCGGCGGACGCGGTGGCCGAACTCGGTGATCAGCAGCTCGGCGGTGTCGGCGTCGATGGTCTGGTTGATGGTCGCCATCACGCCCATGCGCATCAGCGCCTTGATGACGTCAGCGCCACGCTCGGCCATGCGGTTGGCCAGCTCCTGGACGGTGATGACCTCCGGCAGGACGACGTCACGGGTGACCTTGGCGGTCTCCTGACGGCTCATCTGGCGCAGGCGTTCACGCTCGCGGGCACGGCGCACCGCGGCCAGCGACCGGGTGCGGTCGCTGCCGTCGTCGCTGAGCGCCTGCGAGACGGTCAGCTTGGTGCCCTTGCGGCGGTCGGCGCCGGCGGGAGCCTTGGCGGCCGGACGGGCCGGCGCGGCCTTGGCCGGGGCGCCGCCGCGACCACCCTTGCGGCGGTTGTCGTCCTCTTCCTCGGCACGGGCCGGCGGGGCGCCGACGCCCGGCTGGGGGCGGCCGGGAGCGGCGTCGGCGGCGGGACGGGCGGCGGGACCGCCGGGGCGCTGGTCGCCGGCCGGGCGGGCACCGACCGGACGCGCGCCGTCACGGCCCGCACCGTCGCGGGCGCCATCGCGGGCACCGTCGCGGCGCGGGGCCGGCTCGGCGTCGCGACGCTTGGCGTCCTCAGCTTCCTTGCGCTTGGCCTCTTCCTCCTTGCGGCGGCGTTCGGCCTCGGCGGCGATCTTGCGATCTTCCTCCTGGATGGCGCGCATCTCGTCCAGCTCACGCTGGCGCAAGGTGTCGGCATCCAGGATGATCGGCGGCATTTCCGGCGTGGCCGGCGCCGGAGCGTCGGACGGGGCGGCGGCGGCGGGAGCAGCGGCTTCGGAGGGGGCGGCCGGAGCGGCGGCCTCGTCTTCGGCGATCTGGGCGGCGCGGGCCTCGGCCTCGGCGGCGCGGGCTTCGGCCCGGGCCACTTCCTCTTCGGCGTCGATCCGGCGCTGCTCTTCGAACGCGGCGGCGCCACGAAGCGCACGCAGGCGGGATTCCAGCTCCTCGCGGGTCAGCTGGCGCCCGGCAGGGGCACCGCCGCCACGGGGGCGCTGGCCCTGTGCGCCGCGCATGGGCAGGCCCTGGGCGGCTTGACGCGCAGCGGCGCCGCCGTCGGCAACGCCGGGCACGGCGCCCTTTTCAACATGACGCTTGCGCTTGACCTCTACGGTCACCGCTTTTGACCGGCCATGGGAGAAGCTTTGCCGGACCTGGGTCTCGACCGGCTTCTTCGACTCCAGCTTTCCTTTGCTGGCGCCGGTTAGGTGCAAGACTTTTTTCTGGTCCTGGTCGTTGCTGTCGGTCATCGGTTCCCGAATGGTCAGACGTTACATCGCAGGCCGGCCGGCCGAATCGCCGACTCCCAAGCCCTTATCAGAGTCCCGGTGCGCGTCCCGGTCCCCTTCGGGACCTGTCGAGCCCAGCTGCCCCTGGGGACCTTTCAGCCCCCTCAGGCGTGCCGCATCGCGGGCCAGCCCTGCGGCCAGCCTGCCCCGCGCCACCACGGCGTGCACCGCGTGATCGCGTCCCAGCGCCGCGGCCAAGGCCGGGGACTGGAAGAGGTCGATCACCGGCAGCGACGGCGCGAGCGCCGTCACCTTGCCGCGCTGGTCCAGCGAGCCGTCCGCGGCTTCGACCAGCAGGGCCGGCGGGGGACCCGCACGGCCGACCTGGTTGGCCCTCAACGCCTCGCGCACCTTCTCGTATCCCGCCAGAACGTGGCCGGCACGGCGGGCAAGGCCCAACGCGTGCAGACAGCGCCGCTCCAGCAGCCGTTCCAGCCTTTCGGCCAGATCGGGCGGTACTTTCACCGCCCGGCGGGCCGCTTTGGCGAAAACGGATTTACCCGTGGCTTTCGCCAGGGCATCCCGGTCGGCCGTGACCCAAAGGCCGCGGCCGGGCAGACGTTCCTCCAGGTCCGGAACCACCTCGCCGTCGGGGCCGATCACGAAGCGGATCATGCTCTCCTTCGGCCCCACCGTGCCCGACGCGATGCAGCGGCGCAGAGGCCCCTTCTCGTCGTCGGCCGGCAGGCGGTCCGTACCGGCACCTTCGTCCTGTGCCAAATCCTGGTCCGGCACCGCATCCGCGGTGGCGGTCGGTGTCCGTTCGTCGTTCCGTTCGGTCATCCGATCGTCATCCGCTCGCGCGGTCCCGAATAATCGTTCCTCTTGGGCGCAGTTCCAACCGGCATTGCTGCCGGTCAGGCCTGCGCGCCCTGGCCGTCGGCCGAGCCCCCGGCGGCGGGAGCCGCGGCGGCGCCCTCGCCCTCGCCCTCGAACCAGTGGGCGCGCGCGGCCATGATGATCGCGTTCGCCTCCTCTTCCGAGGGAGCGTCCTTGGCGCCGTCCTTGCCCAGGATCTCGACCAGCTCGTCGCCGGCCAGATCGGCCAGATCGTCCAGCGTCTTGACGCCGTTCTCGCCCAGTTTCACCAGCTGCGTGGCGCTGAAGCCGGTCAGCTCGGCGATGATGTCCTCGACGCCCAGCTCCAGCCGGCGCTCGTTGGCCTGCTCGTCCCGGACTTCCAGGAAGGCCAGGGCGCGCTGCTTCAGCTCGTCGGCGACCGACTCGTCGAACCCTTCGATCTCGGCCAGCTCCTCGGTCTCGACATAGGCGATCTCCTCGACCGAGGTGAAGCCTTCGGCGACCAGCAGGTGGGCGATCACGTCGTCGACGTCCAGCGCCTGCATGAACAGGGCGGAGCGGTTGTGGATTTCCTCCGACCGGCGCTCCGACTCTTCCTGTTCGGTCAGGATGTCGATGTCCCAGCCGGTCAGCATCGAGGCGAGGCGCACATTCTGGCCGCGGCGGCCGATGGCCAGCGACAGCTGGTCGTCGGGCACCACCACCTCGATGCGGTGGTTGTCGTCGTCGAGCACGACCTTGGCGACCTCGGCCGGGGCGAGCGCGTTGACGACGAAGGTCGGCGCCTCGCCGTTCCACGGGATGATGTCGATCTTCTCGCCCTGCAGCTCGCCGACGACCGCCTGGACGCGGCTGCCGCGCATGCCGACGCAGGCGCCGACCGGGTCGATGGAGCTGTCGTGGCTCAGCACCGCGATCTTGGCGCGCGAACCCGGGTCACGGGCGACCGCCTTGATCTCGATGATGCCGTCGTAGATTTCCGGCACTTCCTGGGCGAACAGCTTCGCCATGAACATCGGATGCGTGCGCGACAGGAAGATCTGCGGCCCGCGCGGTTCCTCGCGGACGTCGAAGATGTAGGCGCGCACGCGGTCGCCGTTCTTGAAATGCTCGCGCGGCAGCAGCTCGTCGCGGCGCAGGATCGCTTCGGCGCGGCCCAGGTCGACGGTGACGTTGCCGTATTCGACGCGCTTGACCAGACCGTTGACGATCTCGCCGTTGCGGTCCTTGTACTCGTTGAACTGGCGCTTGCGCTCGGCGTCGCGCACCTTCTGCACGATCACCTGCTTGGCGGTCTGGGCGGCGATGCGGCCGAAATCGATCGGCGGCAGCGGGTCGACCAGGAAATCGCCGAGCTTGGCGCCGGCCTTGCGCTTCTGGGCGTAGGGCAGGGTGACCTGGGTCGCCTCGTTCTCCACCGTCTCGACCACTTCGAGGTGGCGGGTCAGATGGATGTCGCCGGTCTTGCGGTCGATGCGGGCGCGGATGTCGTGCTCATGGCCGTACTTGGAGCGGCCGGCCTTCTGAATCGCCTGCTCCATCGCCTCCAGGACTTCGTCCCGGTCGATGTTCTTTTCGCGGGCGACCGCGTCAGCGACTTGCAGCAGTTCCATCCGTTACACTTCCTGAATCGGTCTTGTGTGGTGCCGGTCTTGTGTGATGTCCGGTCGGGTCGGCGGGTTCGGGGCGGGGGTCCTGGCGGCTATCGTCCTGGCGGACCGGGCCGTCAGTGCTCCAGGCCCTCCTGCTGTTCCTGGCTGGCGCGGATCAGCTCGTCCGTCAGCACCAGCTTGGCGCGCAGGATGTTGTCGAACTCCAGCCGGGCGGGTCCCTGTTCGGTGTCGACGCACACGAGGCCGTCCTCGACGCCCTTCAGCATGCCCTTGAAACGCTTGCGGCCGTCGATGGCCATGCGGCTTTCCAGCCGGGCTTCGAAGCCGGCGAAGCGCTCGAAATCCTTGAGCCGGGTCAGCGGCCGGTCGATGCCGGGCGAGCTGACTTCCAGCGTGTAGGCCTCGCGGATCGGGTCTTCCACGTCCAGCAGGGCCGAAACGGAGCGGCTGATGTCGGCGCAATCCTCGACAGTCATGGGCGCGCCGTCGGCGCGCTCCGCCATGATCTGGAGTATCGACCGCTGGCCGCCGGAGATCTGAACGCGCACGACCTCATAGCCCATGGCTTCGACCGACGGCGTGATGATCTGTTCGATGCGACCTGTAGCGTCCATTCCACCTGACCCAAAGCCTGCGGCCGGGATCGAACCGGACGAGGTTTCCACAACAGAAGGTTCAACAAGCGCGTGCTTCCACACGCTCATAAAAAAATAAGTGGGCAAAAGCCCACCCGCAAAGCGTCTCGCCGGCCCGGTTGCCCGGGCCGCCGATCCGTATGGGTTCTCAGAGGCTGAATATAGTCATTCCGGCCGATGCCGCAAGCCTTTTCGGGACCGATCGTCGTCGCGGCCCGGATTCTCAAGCGGAACGGGTATGCGTCACCCCCGCGGGCGGCGGACGAAGCGCAGGAAGACCGGCTTGCGACCGGCGGCAATGGCCTTTTCCTCATAGCGCGTCGCCGGCCAGTCGTCGGGGCGGATCCGCCAGTCGGACGGGCGGCGCGCCGTCCATTCGAAATCGGGATGCTTCACCGTATGGTCGAGCATCCAGCGCACCAGGCCCATGTCGTCGCTGGCCAGGCGCAGCTCGGCGCCGTCCTTCAGCACGCGGGCCAGCCGCGGCAGGTTCTCCGGCCCGATGAAGCGGCGGTCGGCATGGCGCTTCTTCGGCCAGGGGTCGGCGAACAGCACGAAGGCGCGGCCGACCGAGGCGTCGGGCAGGGCGTCCAGCAGCGGCCGGGCATCGTCGGGATGGATGCGCACGTTGCCGAGATCGTCGTCGTCGATCATCCCCAGGAGGCCGGCGATGCCGTTGAGGAAGGGTTCGGCGCCGACGATGCCGACATCCGGGTTGTGCTTGGCCTGCCAGGCGAGGTGATGGCCCATGCCGAAGCCGACCTCCAGCCAGATCTCGCGTTTCGGCGTGTCGAACAGGCTGGCGGGGTCCCAAGATCCCGGTGTCGGGCCGTCGCCGGATTTCGGCACCGTGATCTGGAGCTGCGGCAGCAGATCCTCGATCAGGCTCGTCCGGCGCTTGCGCAGGGGGCGGCCCTTGCGCCGGCCGAACAGCCGGTTTCCGGTTTCGCTCTGCGGAGCGTCGTCAGTCGGTCGGTCGGTTTTGCTGTCGGTCATCGGCTGTCGGTTATGGGCTGTCGATTATGGGCTGTCGATCATGGCGGCCGATGCGGTTCGAAGAGCGGCACCGGCAGGAAAAGGGCTTACACAAAAAGGCGGCGGAGGCCGTTTCCAGCCTCCGCCGCCTCATTTCATGTCTGGCGATCCGCCGGTCTGGGCGGTCAGAAGGCGCCGCGCAGGGCCTCGACCAGATCGGTCTTCTCCCACGAGAAGCCGCCGTCCACCTCGGGCTCGCGGCCGAAATGGCCGTAGGCGGCGGTGCGGGCGTAGATCGGCTTGTTCAGGCCGAGATGCGTGCGGATGCCGCGCGGGCTGAGGTCGACCAGCTGCTGGAGGATGTCGGACAGACGGTCCTCGTCGACGTTGCCGGTGCCGTGGGTGTCGACATAGACCGACAGCGGCTTCGACACGCCGATGGCGTAGGAGACCTGGATCGTGCACTTGTCCGCCAGTTCCGCCGCGACGACGTTCTTGGCGAGGTAGCGGGCGGCGTAGGCGGCCGAGCGGTCGACCTTGGTCGGATCCTTGCCGGAGAAGGCGCCGCCGCCGTGCGGGGCCGCACCGCCGTAGGTGTCGACGATGATCTTGCGGCCGGTCAGGCCGGCGTCACCGTCCGGGCCGCCGATGACGAAGCGGCCGGTCGGGTTGACGTACAGGTTCCTGTCGTCGCACATCCAGCCTTCCGGCAGGCAGTTGACGATGTGCGGCAGGACGATCTCGCGCACCGCGTCCTGGTCCAGCCCCTCGGCATGCTGGGTCGACAGCACGATGGCGGTGGCGCGGGTCGGGCGGCCGTCGATGTACTGCAGGGTGACCTGGCTCTTGGCGTCCGGGCCCAACTGCGGGGCGGCGCCGGAATGGCGCGCCTCGGCCAGCGACTTCAGGATGGCGTGGCTGTAGTAGATCGGCGCCGGCATCAGGGCCGGGGTCTCGCGGCAGGCATAGCCGAACATGATGCCCTGGTCGCCGGCACCCTCGTCCTTGTTGCCCGCGGCGTCGACGCCGACCGCGATGTCGGCGGACTGGGAATGGACGAAGCACTTGACGTCCATCTTCTCCCAGTGGAAGCCGTCCTGCTCGTAGCCGATGTCCTTCACCGCGGCACGGGCGGCTGCGACCAGCTGGTCGGCCTTGATGCTGTCGGGGCCGCGAACCTCGCCGGCCAGCACCACCTGGTTGGTGGTCGCCAGGGTCTCCACGGCCACGCGGGCCTGCGGGTCGTGCGAGAGGTAGAGATCGACGATGGCGTCGGAAATGCGGTCGCAGACCTTGTCGGGATGACCCTCCGACACGGACTCGCTGGTGAAGACGTAGTTCAACTTTGCCACGGGAAACCTCGGCATTCGGCGGCACGCTATTTCATGAGCCGAAACGGCAGACCGGTACAGCGGCCGCAGACACCGATCCAAATCCGGTTTTGACAAGGTTTCGGGCCGGGGTCAAGAAGCCTACCGGCGGTAAGGCCTTGGGCCTATCATCGCAGGCACCACACGAAGGGGGTGGATACGGTCGCGCCGCATCTTCCCCGTTCGGTGGGTGTCGCAGGCCGCGGACAACCGGCAGGAGGTGCTGCCGGGAGCCCAACGCCCCCAGTTTGCCGCTCCCCGTTGCCGCCGCCGATTGCCGCGGTGAATTGCTGGCGTGGGTCACTGCCGCAACGTACCGCCGCAACTTACTCCGCGGCGGCTTCCGCCACGGCGGCGCTGGCCACTGCCTTGGTCAGCTCGAACAGGCGCTTGCGCACCGACGGATCGCTGATCTTGTAATAGGCGCGGACCAGTTCCAGCGTCTCGCGCTTGGCCATCGGATCGGGCTCGTAGGTGCTGGCCGACCGCTCTTCCGAGCCACCCGCCTCGTCGTCGTCCTCGACGCGGGCATTGGCGGCATCGGCCGGCATGTCGTCGAAGAAGAAGGACACCGGCACGTCCAGCACGCGGCTGAGATCGAACAGGCGCGATGCGCCGATGCGGTTGGCGCCGCGCTCGTACTTCTGCACCTGCTGGAAGGTCAGACCGATGGCCTCGCCCAACTTTTCCTGGCTCATGCCGAGAAGGGTGCGGCGGAGACGGACGCGGGATCCGACATGGACATCGATGGGATTCGGCTTTCCGGTCTTCGGACGGCCCGCACCCGCACGGCGCCCGCGCGGCGCTCCAGTTTCAGTCTGCATCTCGTTTATCCCTGTAACGGTTGTGCAACCTAGTTACGACATATCCACGTATGCAGTCAAGCCCGCTCCGGTCATGCCGGTTACACGAATTTGTTCTGCCTGTGGCGGGCAGAATGCCCGTATTGCAGCGTCATCGGTGATATCGCGAAGCCAAGGCCGCCATGAAACAGCCTAGAAGCACTATGCCGAAAATCCAGTCGCCCATACGGGCATAGGCTGTAACGCCAGATGAAGCTTTCGGCAACGTGGTGTCGATGAAGCCACGCTCACCCAGACCGAGCAATTGTCGCACACGACCGTAGGAATCCACCACCCCGGATATTCCCGTATTCGCCACCCGGACGAGCGGCAGCCCTTCCTCGACGGCGCGCACCTGATTGATGGCGAAATGCTGGTGCGGACCGGCGGTGCGGCCGTACCAGGCGTCGTTGGTCAGGTTCAGCAGCCATTGCGGCCGGTCGGCGGCATCGACCACCGCGCCGGGGAAGATGCTCTCGTAGCAGATCAGCGGGCTGAAAGGCGGCAGGCCCGCCACGCGGTCGCCCAGATGCAGGGTGCGCGGGCCGGGACCGGCGGAGAACTCCGCCCCGTTGCCGGCGATGGGGTCGACCGGCAGCCATCGCCGCAGCGGCATATATTCGCCGAAGGGGACGAGGTGGAACTTGTCGTAGTCGGCGACCGCGGCGCCGCTGCCGTCCACCGCCACCATGCCGTTGAAATAGCGGCGCTCGCCGTCGGCATCCACCGTCGTCCGCGGGGCTCCGGTGATCAGCAGCCCGCCGGACGGCGTGACCGAGGCCAGGGCCTGCCGCACCCGCGCATCGTCCTCGATGAAGAAGGGCACGGCGGTTTCCGGCCAGATGATGACGTTGGGCGGCGGGGTGGAGGGATCGGCCGGGGCGGCGGCGGACAAAGCGAGATGGCTCTGGAAATTCTGCACCCGTTCGCCGGGCGCCCATTTCAGCCGCTGGTCGATCGCCGCCTGGACCAGCCGCAGCCGCACCCCCGGCACCGGTTCGTCGACCGCACCGGCCAGCCGCCACGCTCCCCAGCCGCCGAGGACCGCCAGCAGCGCCAGGCCGGCGGCGACGGCGGCGCCGGCCCGGCCGGGCGTGGTGTCGCGGTCGGGCAGGGCGGCCGGCAGCGACGCCACCAGCACCGTCACCAGCGTCAGGCCATAGATGCCGACCAGCGAGGCGGTCTGCAAAACCGGCAGCACCCCGACCCAGCCATAGCCGATCAGGTTCCAGGGGAAGCCGGTGAAGACATGGCCGCGCAGCCATTCCCACAGGCACCAGCAGGCGGCGAACAGCAGCGGGCGACCGAGCCCGGCGCCGAAGCCGCGCCGGCGCAGCAGTTGGAAGGTCAGGGTGGCGCCGCCGCTGAACATCGCCAGCACGACCGGCAGGCCGACCGCCGACAGCGGCAGCGCCCACCAGAAGCGGTCGATGTCGGTGAACAGCGCGGCGCTGATCCAGTAGAGCCCCAGCAGGTGGTGGCCGAAACCGAAGAACCAGCCGACGGCGAAGGCGCTCTTTTTGGTCTCCGCCCCGTCCAGCAGCCAGATCAGGCCGGGAAAGGCCACCAGCACGACCGGCATCAGGTCGGCCGGCGGCAGCGCCAGCGTGGCGAACCCGCCCAGCAGCATCGCGGCGGCCAGCCGGCGCCAGCCGGTCAGCGCGGCCAGCCGCGCGGAAACGCGGCCCAGCTTGGCCGGGACGGGCAGGGTGTCGGTGGCGGTCAAGGCGGAAACTCCGGCAGCGGCAAGGCGGGCGGCGCCATAGGTAATGCTGCCGGGCAGGGGTGCCAAGGTCCTTGTGGGCGGGGCTGTGTTGTGGGGGTGGGGAGGCCGCCCCCACCCAGTCTTCAGGCCGTCTCCGCAAGCTCCACGCTGTTGGCCGGCACGTTGTGGACGCGCAGGCGCTTCAGCCGGCGGGAATCGGCGTCGACGATCTCGAACTCCAGGCCCGAGGGGTGGACCAGCCGTTCGCCCAGCCCCGGCACGCGGCCGGCGATGGAGACGACCAGACCGCCGAGCGTGTCGATGTCCTCGCGCTCCTCCTCGGTCAGCACCGGGCCGACCCGGACCTCGAAATCCTCGATGGGCAGGCGGGCGTCGGCGATCAGGCTGCCGTCGGGACGTTCGACCAGCCGCGGCGCCGCGGCCTCGTCATGCTCGTCCTCGATCTCGCCGACGATCTCCTCGACCAGATCCTCGATGGTGACGAGGCCGTCGATGCCGCCGAACTCGTCCACCACCAGCGCCATGTGCTGGCGGGTCTGGCGCATCTGCACCAGCAGGTCGAGCACATGCATGGAGGGGGCGACGATCTTCGCCTCGCGGATGATGCCGCTCAGGTCCGGCTTCTGAAGAAGCCCCTCGGCGGAGATGGCCTGCTTGGCCATCAGGGTCATCACATCCTTGATGTGGATGATGCCGACCACGTCGTCCAGGGTCTCGCGGAACACCGGCAGGCGGGAATGGCCTTCCTCGGCGACGCGCTGGACCAATGCCGGGAAGGGGGTGTCGATGTCGACGGCGATGATGTCGGCGCGCGGCACCATGACGTCGGCGACGGTGCGGTCGCGCAGCTTCAGGATGTTGGTCAGCAGCGCCCGCTCGCCGGTTCCCAGCGAATCCTCGCCGTCCTCGCTGGCCGCATCGTCCAGGCCGGAGATCAGCTCTTCGATGGTGCCGCGCAGGGATGTGTCCTCGCGGCCGCCCCAGACGGTGCGGAGCCACCCCTTGAACAGGTGGCCCAGGGAATGGTCTTCGGCCCCGTTGTCATCACGGGGCGTGCGACTGTCGGATATTTCGCTCATCGGTCCGGCGGTTGGTGGTTGGCAGCGTAAGGATCGGCGATTCCGAGCGTGGCGAGCAACCGGGTTTCCAGCGCCTCCATCTCCTCGGCCTCGTCGTCCGTCTCGTGATCATACCCCAGCAGATGCAGAACGCCATGCATCACAAGGTGAGTCATGTGGTCGTTGAAGCTTTTCCGCTGTTCGGCGGCTTCGCGTGCAACCGTTTCATAGGCGAGGATGACGTCGCCCAGCATCACCGGCACGCCCTCCTGCGCTTCCGGTTCCTCCGCCTCGGTCAGGGCGAAGGACAGGACGTTGGTCGGCTTGTCCTTGCCGCGATACTCGCGGTTCAGGCGGTGGACCAGTTCGTCGTCGGCAAGCACGACCGACAGCTCGGCCGGGCCCTCCTCGTCGTCATAGGCGGCAGCCAGTGCGGCGAGTGCCGCGCGCTCGGCCAGCCACTCGGCATCCTCGGCCCAGGCGCCGGCTTCACGTGAAACAGCGATATCGACCGAAGTGGTCATTCCGGTTCTCCAACGATCCCAGCATCTCTGCCGGTCGTTTCGGATGCGTAACCGGCCGGCGCGGCGTTGGTGCGGCGGGCCTGCCTGCGCTCCGCCTCGCGGGCATCGGCCTGGTCATAGGCGCGGATGATGCGGGCCACCATCGGGTGGCGGACCACGTCGGCGTCGGTGAAGCGGACGAAGCGCACGCCCTCCACCCCGCCCAGGATGTCCAGCGCGTCGCGCAGGCCGGACCGGGTGCCGGTCGGCAGGTCGATCTGCGAGATGTCGCCGGTGATGACCATCCGCCCGCCTTCGCCCAGCCGCGTGAGGAACATCTTCATCTGCATCGGCGTGGTGTTCTGCGCCTCGTCGAGGATGACGAAGGCGTTGCCCAGCGTCCGGCCGCGCATGAAGGCCAGCGGCGCGATCTCGATCTCGCCGGACTCCAGCCGCTTCTTGACCTGCTCGGCCGGCAGCATGTCGTGCAGCGCGTCGTAGAGCGGGCGCAGGTAAGGATCGACCTTTTCCTTCAGGTCGCCGGGCAGGAAGCCCAGCCGCTCGCCGGCCTCGACCGCCGGGCGCGACAGCACGATGCGGTCGACCTGGCCGGTGGTCAGCAGCGCCACCGCCTGCGCCACCGCCAGATAGGTCTTGCCGGTGCCGGCAGGGCCGAGCCCGAAGACCAGCTCGCTCTCCGCCAGGGCCTGGAGATAGGCGGCCTGGGTCGGGGTGCGCGGCGTGATCGGGCCGCGGCGGCGGGTGCGCAGCGCGATCTCGGCGCGGGTGATGGTCGCCTGCGGGCCGGGCGCACGCGGCTCCTCGCCGCCAGCGACGCCAGCGAAACCGGCCTCGGCGGTCGCCATGCGGACGGCGCCGTCGACCTCGCCGCCGTCGATGGTCTGGCCGCGGGTCAGCCGGCCATACAGGCCGTTCAGCGCCGTCCGCGCCGTTTCTGCGGCGTCCGACGGGCCGGAGATGGTCAGGGTGTTGCCGCGGGAGATCAGCGACACGCCGAGAAGCGATTCGATGCGGGCGAGGTGGCGGTCATGCTCCCCGTACAGCATCGGCAGAAGACGGTTGTCATCGAATTGAACGTCGATGCGCCGTTCGGGCAGACCGTTCAAGCGCTGGCCTCCAAGGTTACGGCAGGCTGGAAGGAAGAGGCGGTGACGTACTCGCCGGTCACCACGGTGCCGGCGAGGCTGTTGGCCCGCGCGGCGTCGACCCGCACCTCGACGATGCGGCCGAGCAGCCGTTCGTCCGCCTCGGCATGGACCGACTGCATCCACGGGCTGCGGCCGAGCAGCTGGCCGTCGCGGCGGCCGACGCGGTCGAACAGGACGGGCACGCTGCGGCCGACGAAGCCGTGGTTGAAGGCGATCTGCTGGGCGTCCAGCAGCTGGCGCAGCGCCTCCAGCCGCGCCTCCTTCACCGCGTCCGGCAGCTGGGCGCCCTCGACCGCGGCCGGAGTGCCGGGACGCGAGCTGTATTTGAAGGAATAGGCCTGGGCATAGCCGATCTCGGTGACCAGCTTCAGCGTCTGGGCGAAATCGGCGTCGGTCTCGCCGGGGAAGCCGACGATGAAGTCGCCGGACATCGCCAGATCGGGCTTGGCGTCGCGCAGCCGGTCGACCAGCCGGCGGTAGTCGTCGGCGCTGTGCTTGCGGTTCATCGCCGCCAGGATGCGGTCGGAGCCGGCCTGCACCGGCAGATGCAGGTAGGGCATCAGCTGCGGCACCTCGGCATGGGCGCGGATCAGGTCGTCGGCCATGTCGCGCGGGTGCGAGGTGGTGTAGCGGATGCGCGCCAGCCCGTCGATCTCCGCCAGTGCGCGGATCAGCCGGCCGAGACCCCAGGTCGCACCATCCGGCCCGTCGCCGTGCCAGGCGTTGACGTTCTGGCCCAGCAGGGTGATCTCGCGCGTGCCGCCGGCGACCAGCCGCTTCGCCTCGGCCAGGATCTGGCCGGCGGGGCGGGAGAACTCGGCGCCGCGGGTGTAGGGCACGACGCAGAAGGTGCAGAACTTGTCGCAGCCCTCCTGCACCGCCAGGAAGGCGGCGACGCCTTGGGATCCTGCTTCCTCCGGCAGGAGGTCGAACTTGGATTCGGCCGGGAAATCGGTGTTCAGCACGCTGCCGGCGGCACGGCTGGCCTTCGCCACCATCTCCGGCAGGGTGTGGTAGGTCTGCGGGCCGAAGACCATGTCGACGAAGGGGGCGCGGGCGACGATCTCCTCGCCCTCGGCCTGGGCGACGCAGCCGGCGACCGCCAGGATCATCCGGCCGTCCTCGGCCTCCGCCTTGCGGTCCTTCAGCTGGCGCAGCCGGCCCAGCTCGGAGAAGACCTTTTCGGCGGCCTTCTCGCGGATGTGGCAGGTGTTCAGGATCACCATGTCGGCGCCGTCCGGCTCATCGACCGGTCGGTAGCCCAGCGGTGCCAGGACGTCCACCATGCGGGCGGAGTCGTACACGTTCATCTGGCAGCCCCAGGTCTTGATGAACAGCTTCTTGGTCAACCCGCACCCTTCCGCTTGGAACAAAAACGAATAGCGCGCTCACGGTTCTGCGTGGCGCGCGGCACGCCGTCGGTCCGGCGTCGCTCCTGAAAAGATGGTATCGCGTGCGGGGCGAATCGAGTCAATCCCGCTTCGCCCCGCTCCATTTCGCACAACAAGCCGTTTCCGCGATCCGGAACCGTCACGCCGCCCCGGCCTGGAGGCCGTCGCGCCAGAACCAGTCGGTCCGGCGCACCCGGTCAGTCCAAAGTCGCTCCGCCGCCGTCCGGCCGAACAGGGCGCTGAAAGGGACGGGGGTGTCTCCCGCCGGCAGGTCGATAGACGTGGCCAGGACCGGGCCGAGCACCGGCGTGGCGCCGGCCTCGCTCTCCTGCGCGTCGGCCTGCCCGGGCTTGCCGATCATGCCGGCGGCACCGGTCAGCGCGCCTTCGACCAGCTCCAGCCCCAACAGCCGGCTCATGTCGACCGGACCCGGCATCTCCATGCCCAGCGTCAGGGCGCGGGAGAAGCCGAACCGCTCGTAATAGGGGGCGTCGCCGACCAGGATCACCGACTTGTGGCCCAGCGCCACCGCCTTGTTCAGGCTCATCCGGATCATCTTGCTGCCCAGCCCGCTGCCCTGGAGATGGGCGGCGACCGCGATGGGGCCGAGCAGGATGGACGGGGTGGCGCCGCCGACCAGGATCGGCCAGTAGCGGATGGTGCCCACCACCACCTCGCGGCCATGCTCGTCATGCTCGATGGCGACGAGGTTCAGGGCGGGGATGGAGTCGACGCCGTCGCGCAGCCGGTAGGCGGTCTTGTTGAAGCGGTCCGGACCGAAGGAGGCGTCCAGCAGGGCTTCGATGGCGGCGGCGTGCTTCGGCTCTTCGACGGTGATGATCATCAGGTGGGGCTCCCGGCGGGAAGAAGGTCTTCTCAGAAGGCTTCTGAAGGGCGGATCGCGCCGCCGCCGGAAGGCCGGGGGTGTCAGGTCCCCGATGTGCCTTTGGCGTTCGCACGCGACCCAAGGACGGCCGCAACCGCAATGCGCGGTGCGAGGCTCCGTCGTCGGATGCGAAGGGCGTGCGAACGAGACATGGACAAGGCTCTTCGGCCGTTGCTGGGACTTGCGCATATATCATCGTCGCCCCCCCGTCGCAAGACCGTGGAGACCCTGAAGCGATGCATGACTGTATCCACCTGGATGCGGGCCCCATACGGTCGTGTCGCAGGATTGTCCGGACCGGTTCTGGACAGTGCGGAGGGGGAACCTTATTCTGCCGTCCAGCACCGCCCGGCTACCCGGACCCCCCAGCCGCCGGCCCGTTTCCCGGCCGGCGCCGCCCATCGGATCGTCTGCCATGTATACCGCCGTCACCCACGACATCCGCGTCACCGTCCAGCCCGTGTTCCTGGAGGACCAGTCGTCCCCGGCGGAGGGACGCTTCGTCTGGGCGTATCACGTCCGCATCGAGAATGAGGGCGAGGAGACGGTGCAGCTGCGCACCCGCCACTGGCGCATCACCGACGCCATGGGCCGCGTGCAGGAGGTGCGGGGGCCCGGCGTCGTCGGCGAACAGCCGGTGCTGGAGCCGGGCGACCATTTCGAATACACCAGCGGCACCCCGCTCGGCACGCCGTCCGGCATCATGGCCGGAACCTACGGCATGGAGGGTGAGGACGGACGCGCCTTCGACGTGACGATCCCGGCCTTCTCGCTGGACAGCCCGCACCAGCCGATGCAGCTGAACTGATCCGTGAACCGGCTGCAAAAAGCAGACGCGGGCGAATAATACAATAGAATGTGTGTGGTTATTGGAAGAATTCAACACGCGGCTTTGACAAGCCGCATGGCTGCCCGTACTTTGTCCATCGCTTGAAGGTCATAGGCGGGACCCTAATTAGGGTCTTCCGAATGGCGTCCGGCGACAGAAACCGGGCGGAAACGGGAAGGCAGGCGCCGCCGCTCCGCTCTAGACAATTCCTTTTCGTCTTACGGGCCGTTCGGTTGATCCGCCGAGCCATCGGCTCCGTACTGACGGCAAACCCGAGTGACGCCAGACAGGATGGGCGTGTTGCGCGACAGCCGTCGGCTCACGGCCGATGGTCCACGCAAGGCGTGTTATCAGTTATGGAAAGGATGTTCCCGTGACGGTTACAAAGACCCCGCACGCCAAACCTCCGGCGGCCGACAACGTGCTCCGCGGTCCCGGCCTGTCCCGGCCGGACGCCCTTGCCCGCCCGTCCCGCGCCGAGGCGGAGGAGGCCGTGCGCACCCTGATCCGCTGGGCCGGCGACGACCCGGCGCGCGAAGGGCTGGTCGGCACGCCGGACCGCGTCGTCCGCTCCTATGAGGAGTTCTTCGCCGGCTACGGCATCGACCCGGTCGAGATCCTGTCGCGCACCTTCGAGGAGACCGACGGCTACGACGAGATGGTCGTGCTGCGCGACATCCGGGTCGAGTCCTATTGCGAGCACCACATGGTGCCGATCATCGGCAAGGCCCATGTCGCCTACCTGCCGCGCCGCCGCGTCGTCGGCATCTCCAAGCTGGCGCGCCTCGTCGAGGCCTATGGCAAGCGCCTGCAAATCCAGGAGAAGATGACGGCGCAGATCGCCAACACCATCGACGAGGTCCTCCAGCCCGAGGGTGTCGCCGTGGTGGTCGAGGCGCAGCACCAGTGCATGACGACCCGCGGCATCCACAAGACCGGCGTGACCATGGTGACCAGCCGCATGCTGGGCGCCTTCCGCACCGACCCGTCGACCCGCCGCGAATTCCTGACGATGATCGGCAACCCGTCGTCGCGCGGGATGGAGTGAGCGTCTCCCTCTTTCCGGTCGGGGAGAGGGCTTTACACCCCTTGCACCGCCTGCCAAGCTCCCGCCGCACTTTGTTCAGCGGGCGGTGTGGAGCATGGCGGCGAAGGTGACCCCGGCGGTCAATGCGGCGAAGGCGGCGGGCGTCGCCTTCCGGCTGATGGAGTACGAGTACGACCCGTCGGCCGACGCCATCGGCCTGCACGCGGCCGAATCGCTCGGTCTCGACCCGGCCATCGTCTACAAGACCCTGATCGTCCAGCTGGAGCCCAAGGCGCTGGCCTGCGCCGTCATTCCGGTCGCGGCCAAGCTGGATTTGAAGGCCATCGCCGCGGCGGCGAAGGCGAAGAAGGCCGATCTGGCCGATCCGGCGCTGGCGGAAAAGACCACCGGCTTCCTGGTCGGCGGCATCAGCCCGCTCGGCCAGAAGAAGGCGCTGCCGACCTTCATCGACGCGAGCGCCGAAGCGCTGCCGGAAATGGTGGTGAATGGCGGCCGGCGCGGCTTGCAGATCGTGCTGGCGCCCGCCGATCTGGCCAAGGCGACGAAGGCGGCGGTCTGCGCCATCGTCGCGCACTGAACCGCGATTTTTTGTGGTGGTGACCCCGGCAGGACTCGAACCTGCTGCCTCAAGTTTAGGAAACTCGCGCTCTATCCTGATGAGCTACGGGGCCACTTGCGCCGCACCTTAACGGTTTCGCCCGCAAGGGGAAAGTGGCTTTTGGTGAAAGTGCGGCGTCGCTGGAGCGCTCGCCTGAAAGGCGGGCGTCACGCCGTTGGAAGCAACATAGAACACGAATTTCACGGATTTCCACATGGATTACACGGATCAGGCTGTATCCGCGACGTCGATCCATAGGAATGGCGACCGGGATGGACCGTGCTGAATCGGGCGGTTCCGTGAAATCCGTGTCAAAATCCGTGAAATCCGTGTCGATTGTTGCCTGCGTCTCCAGCACCTCGCGTTCAGGCGAGTGACTTGGCGGCTTTGCCCCCGCCCCCCCTCAGTCCGAATAGCGCTCCTCCAGCCACGGGTCGGCGTGGTTGTTGTAGCCGCGGACCTCCCAATAGCCCTTGCGGTCGCCGGCCAGCAGTTCGATCCGCTTCACCCACTTGGCGCTCTTCCACAGATACAGCTTGGGCAGGATGATCCGCACCGGGCCGCCATGCTCGCGGCTGATCGGCTGGCCTTCCCAATTGGTGGCGAGCAGCACGCCGTCGTCGTCGAAGTCCGACAGGGCGACGTTGGTGGTGTAGCCGTCGAAGGAATGGAAGACGACGAAGCGCGCCTCCGGCTTCGGCCGGGCCAGTTCCAGCAGGCGGCGGGCGCTGACGCCCTCCCACCGGTTGTCGTAGCGCGACCAGGTGGTGACGCAGTGGATGTCGGAAACGAAGCTCTCCTGCGGCTGGGCCTGGAAATCGTCCCAGCTCCACGACAGCCGGTTCTCCACCAGCCCGTCCACCGCGAGCGTCCAGTTGGCCGTCGTCACCTTCGGCGTGATGCCGAGATCCAGCACCGGCCAGTCGGTCACCAGGCGCTGGCCGGGCGGCAGCCGGTCGCGCGCCGGGTCGGCAGCATGGCCGGTGAGCGCACGGCCATCGCGCGCCCATTGCTCCTTGGTGGCGACAAGCTTGTCGCGGACGGCGCCTTCCTGCTCAACCTCCCGGCCCACCTCCCGGCCCACCTCCCGGCCGGGATCCGGCTGGTCGGTCGCGTCCGCTCCGCTGGGTGTGTCGTTCATCGCTCGTCCTCCGTTTCCGCCGCTTCCGGCAGGGGTCCCGCTAAAAAAAGGAACAGACAGTCGGGTTGGCAAGCGGAAGCGGGAGAACTAACTTCCCGGAGCCCGGCATATTGGAGCCACAGTTCCACGCCAGGGTGCCGGCCGGCCGTGTTTTCGCCGCCCACCCTTGTCGCCGCCCCGTCAAAGACCACCCGAGTGAATTGCCGATGATCCGGTCCGCAACGCCCGCCGCAAACCCTCTGCCAAGCGCTTGGCGTCGGCTCCTGTCCGGCGGCCTGGCCGTCCTGCTTCTCGCAGGCCTGCTCGCCGGGGCGGGAGCGCCTGTGCTCGCCGCCTCGGCAGCGCCCGCCGGCGCCGTTCCGGCTCCGGCTGCCGGGGCCGCCGCTCCCGCCGCCACTGCTCCGGTGGTGGTGGACGAGGCGACCGTGCAGCAGCTGGAGGCGCTGGTCGGCACGCTGGAGAACCAGGATGCGCGCACCCAGCTGGTCACCCAGCTGCGCAACCTGATCACCGCCCAGCGCGGCCTCGCCCAGGCCAAGGAGGCGGAAGGCGAGTCGGCGCTGCCGCAGACCCTCGGCGCCCGCGCGCTGGCCTTCCTGGCGGCGCGGATGGACGTGGTCAGCCGCCAGCTGGTGCAGGTCGCCAACGTCTTCTCCGACCTGCCGGGGGCGCTGTCCTGGGTGCAGCGGCAGGTGCAGGACGACACCGCCCGCGAACGCTGGGTGCAGATCGCCATCCAGCTGGCGATGATCCTCGGCATCGGCGCGGTGGCCGCGCGCGGCATCGGCTGGCTGCTCGGCCGGCCGCGCCATGCCATGGCCGCCCGTCCCGTCGGCTCCTCCCTGCTGCGCATCCCGATGCTGCTCGGCCGGGCGGTGCTGGAACTGGCGCCGATCCTGGGATTCATCGTCGTCGCCTACACCATCCTGTCGGTGACCGAACCGGCGCCGCGCGTGCGGCTGGTGGCGCTGGCGGTGGTGAACGCCACCGTCATCACCCAGGCGCTGCTGATCCTGGTGCGGATGCTGTTCGCGCCCGACGCGCCCAACCTGCGCATGGTCCACACCAGCGACGCCGGGGCGAAGCGCTGCTACATCTGGTCGCGCCGGCTGATCGCGGTCGCGGTCTACGGCTATTTCCTGGCGGAGGGGGCCTATGTGCTGGGCCTGCCGCTGGGCGCCTACGGCGCGCTGCTGAAGCTGCTGGGCGTGGTGATCGCCGCCATGCTGATCGCGCTGATCCTGCAGAACCGGGTCGGCGTCGCCGACTGGATGCGCGGCAACCCGCTGTCGGGCGACGGCGACCCGCTGGCGACCGCCCGGCGCGAGGCGGAAGGGCAGGGGGCGGTCCTGCGCACCGCGCGCCGCCGCTTCGCCGAGATCTGGCATGTGCTGGCCATCCTCTATGTCGTGGTGACGCTGGGCGTCTGGGTGCTGAACGTCTATGGCGGCTTCGAATTCCTGGCCCGCGGCACCGCGGTGACCGTGGTGGCGGTGGTTGTGGCCCGGCTTCTGGTGACCGGGCTGAACCGGACGCTGCGCCGCGGCCTGACCATGAACCGCGAGCTGGCCGGCAACCTGCCGCAGCTCCATACCCGCGCCTTCCACTATCTCCCCATCGTCCAGCGCATCGGCAAGGCCATCATCTGGCTGGTGGCGCTGGGGGCGGCGCTGAACGGCTGGGGCATCGACACGCTGGGGCTGGTGGAATCCACCGCCGGCCGCCGCATCGTCGGCAGCACCATCTCGATCGGCCTGCTGCTGGCCGGCGCCATCGTCGCCTGGGAGGTGGTGAGCGCGCTGATCGAGCATTTCCTGCGCACCACCGACCGCAACGGCACCCGCATCGAACGCAGCGCCCGCATGCGCACGCTGCTGCCGCTGCTGCGCAACGCCTTCCTGATCCTGCTGGTGACGATGGTGTCGCTGATCACCCTGTCGGAGCTTGGCGTCAACATAGCACCGCTGCTGGCCGGTGCCGGCGTCGTCGGTCTGGCCATCGGTTTCGGATCGCAGACGCTGGTCAAGGACATCATCACCGGCCTGTTCATCCTGTTCGAGGACACGGTGTCGGTCGGCGACGTGGTGGATGTCGGCGGCGGCCATTCCGGCACGGTGGAGGCGATCTCCATCCGCTCGATCCGCCTGCGCGACGGGGCGGGCGCGGTCCATTCCGTGCCGTTCAGCGCCGTCACCACCGTGAAGAACATGAGCAAGGACTTCTCGGTCACCCTGTTCAACATCACGGTGTCCAACCGCGAGGATCCCGACCGCATCATCGCCGCGCTGAAGGAGACCGGCGCCGAGGTGCAGGCCCAGCCGCAGTTCGCCGCCGACATCCTGACCCCGCTGGAGGTGCTGGGCGTCGACAAGCTGTCCGACACCGGCATCAACATCCTGGCCCAGTTCAAGACCCGCCCGACCCGCCAGTGGGGCGTCACCCGCGAGTTCAACCGCCTGCTGAAGAAGAAGTTCGACGAGCAGGGCATCTCCATGCCGACCCAGTCGATGCAGCTGGTCGTCGGCCAGAACCCGCAGGACCGCGCGCTGGCGGAAGCGCTCAGCCAGGGCTCCTGACCGCCGGGGGTACCGCCCGCAGGCGACGGTTCGGACCTTACGCACAGGGAACGCCCGGCTTTGCCGGGCGTTTTCCTTATGTACGTCCTGTACGTCCGATCAGCGGGAGCCAGTCGCAAAATGGTCAGCGATGCCTTTTCCCGGTTTGCCCGCTGGATGGAGCGCCAGTCCGGCCGTCCGGGCGCCTTCGTCACCGCCTTCGCCGTCGTCCTGGTCTGGGGGCTGACCGGACCACTGTTCCACTTCTCCGACACGTGGCAGCTGGTGATCAACACCGGCACCACCATCGTCACCTTCCTGATGGTGTTCATCATCCAGAACGCCCAGAACCGCGACACCCAGGCCATCCACCTGAAGCTGGACGAGCTGATCCGCGCCACCCACTCCGCCCGCAACGGCATGATCGACGTGGAGGAGATGCCGGAAGCCGAGCTGGCGAAGGTGAAGCGCAGCTTCGAAAAGCTCGCCCAGACCGCCGAGTGCCTGGACCACCGCATCGACGAGAAGGTGGAGCGCGCGGTCGAACGCGAAGTGGAGCGCGAGGTCGAGGAGGAACTGGAGGAACGCGGCCTGCCCGACCCGGCCGACAAGCGTTGAGGCTTGCCCTATCCGGCGGGCGCCGGCGGGCAGGGGGGACGGCGCCAGAGGCGCAGCGCATCGTCCAGCGCGCGGGCGAAGCTGGACCGCTCGTCCGGCGACAGGAAGGACCCGACGCCCACGGACTGGCCGTGCGAACTCAGCGTGACCTGCCCGGCGGCGCCGCGGCGCTCATGGTCGGCCGGCTCGGTGTGGGTGATCCGCAGCCAGTAGGGATGGAAGGACCAGCGCCGCTCCGGCGCCTTCCAATGCACCCGCTGCACCGTCAGCGCGGTCTCGGTCAGCCGCACCCGCTCATACTGGCGGGCGGAGCGGTAGCTGACGCGGAAGGCCAGCCACAGCGCCAGCACGTCCAGCCCGCAGAAGGGCACGACCGGCCAGGCGCCATGGGCGACGAAGATGCCGGCGACGATCAGGTTCATCGCCACCACCACCGCCATCAGGACCCGGAAGCCGCTGCGGCCCAGGCTGCGGTGCGGGTGGAGGATGGCGTCGAACAGCACGCGCACGGAGCCGCCGCCGCTTTCCGCGGGGGAGGGACCGTCGCCGGGCTGCCGGCCACCGGGTTGCGGGCCGCTGATGTCGATTGGCATGGCGGCCATCCTACCCCAGCGCCGCCCGCCGGAAAACCGCGAGGAAAGCGGGGTTATGCCGCCCCCGTCATGCCGCTTGCGACACCATCGGCACCACGCCGCCGTTCAGCACCCAGGCCATGGCGCTGTCCATGCCGGGATAGTCGGCGGCCGGGCGGCCCTCGATCTCTCCGGCCATGCTGCCCTCGACGGTCGGACCCTTGGCCAGGACGAAGATCCGCGCCTGGTCGTCGATGCCGGCGGCGATCATCACCTCCGCCATCACCGAGGCCCAGTGCCAGTCGGTCATCACCACGCCGCAGCGCACCTGTCCGCAAGCCCGGGCCAGCTTCATCAGGGCGACGACGATCTCCGGCCGGAACCCCTCGGCCTCGAAGCGGTCGAACTCGACAAGGCCGCTCCAGCACGTGCCGCGGGCGCCCAGGGTGGCGCACTGCATCTCCACCTGCCGGGCGATGGTGTCGCGCTGCTCCAGCGACAGGGTGCCCTGCAACCGGACATGCAGTCCCCAATCCTTCAGTTCCACAAGAAAAGACGCGGTCATATCAAGATACCCTTATCCGACCGGAACGCCACAACCAGGGTGATCCATGGTTTTTTGCAGGCATTCAAGCGGTGTCCCGGCAGTCAGCAAATCATACGCCACCGTGAGCGGGACCGGAAAGCCGCTATTCTGCGTCCAATTCTGTTGAATCACCGTCGCTTGTTCGAATATTTGTCGCAAATTGCGACGCAAGGCCGCAGTTTGGTCTGCGTTCTGCGCTGGATCGTTTCGCTGTTGTCATCGACCCGTTCCGCAGTCCCTCCGCACGGCCCGCTCCGCCTCTGGCGCAGGCGGGGCCGTTGCGGCTATGGTGGCGGCCATGAAGCCCGCCGCCGTCCAGGAATTCTTCCGCCGCCTGTCCGCCGCCAATCCGGAACCCCGGAGCGAGCTGGAATACGTCAATCCTTACACGCTGCTGGTCGCCGTGGTGCTGTCGGCCCAGGCCACCGACGTCGGGGTGAACCGGGCGACCGGACCGCTGTTCCAACTCGTCACCACGCCGCAGCAGATGGTCGCGCTGGGCGAGGAGGGGCTGCGCGCCTACATCAAGACCATCGGCCTGTTCAACACCAAGGCCAAGAACGTCATCCGCCTGTCGGAGCTGCTGATCGAGCGCCATGGCGGCGAGGTGCCGCGCGACCGCGACGCGCTGGAACAGCTTCCCGGCGTCGGCCGCAAGACCGCCAACGTCGTCCTGAACGTCGCCTTCGGCGAGGAGACCATCGCGGTCGATACCCACATCTTCCGGGTCGGCAACCGCACCGGGCTCGCCCCCGGCAAGACGCCGGACGCGGTGGAGGCGAAGCTGCTGAAGGCGGTGCCGAAGCTGTACCGCCGCCATGCCCACCACTGGCTGATCCTGCACGGCCGCTACGTCTGCAAGGCGCGCAAGCCCGATTGCCCGGTCTGCCCGGTCGCCGACCTCTGCGGCTTCAAGGACAAGATCATCGCGTGAATTGGGCCTGACCGAGAACGCAAAACGCCCGGCATGGCGGGAGCCAGCCGGGCGTTTTGCGTTTTCTGCCGGTCGCAGGGGCCGGTCAGACCGTCTCGGCCGCCGGGATCTGCTCGATCGCGGGCTGGGCCACCGGCTGAACCGCGGCGGCGGCGGGCTTGGACCCGGTGCTGTAGATCTGGATGTCGCCGACCAGCTGGCCGCCGGCATCGACCGCCAGTTCGCCGAAGCGGATCGACCCGGTGATCTTGCCGGTGGAGCGCACGGTCAGGCGGCCGCGGACGGCGATGTCGCCTTCGAAGCGGCCGGCGATGTCGGCTTCCTCGATGTCGACCGAGCCCTTGAACAGGCCGGTCTCGGCGATCTCGACCAGCCGGCCTTCGCGCAGCTTGGCCTCGACCGTGCCTTCGACCACCAGCACGTCGCAGGAGCCGATCTCGCCGGCCAGCGAGATGTCGCGGCCGACGGTCAGGCGGCGCTGCTCGGGCATGGCCGGGGCGACGGGGGCCGGCGCGGCCGGAGCCTGGGCGGCGGGAGCGGCGGCCGGGTTGGCGATGGGGATCGACGGCTGGCGCGGGGCGGAGCCGGGCATGTCGACGACCCGGCGCGGCACGTCGGTCTTGAAGCCGGCACCCGGCACGGACGGCGCGGACGGGGGCTTGGGAATGCTGTTCATGTCGGGTCCCTTCGAGGCGGAAGGCATGTCGGGATAGGCCGGGGCGGCGTGCTGCGTGTCGGCCAGGGCGTGAGCCATGCTGGGGGCGGCTGCCCCGGCCGCGACAGCGGACGCCGGGACATGTGCCGGATTGTTCAGCGAGGCGAGCGGCGACGAGACGGCGCCGGGCTCGCCCGCGGTGTACGGACGGACACCCGGCTGCGGCGGGACGGGGCTGTCGGCCTTGGGAGCGGCGGGCGGTGTCTTTCGTCCGAACAGCATGAGCGGTTCCCCCAGTCTGGACATTCGGGTGGCGGGATGGCCTGGAAATCGTGTGGCGGTCGCCGCACTCGGTGTCCGGGTGGCCGGTTTCCGGGCAGGCGACGGTGTGCGGCCGTGCCGCCTAGCGGCGTATCACGGTCGTCCGGCCTGCCGCAAGGGGCGCCGACATGGACTGTAGGACATGAACCATGAAGGCGCTCGCGACGACCGGGACCAGCAAATTGGCGAAGGGGATTGTCGAAAGAAAGGCAATGACGACCCCGGCCAAAAAAGGTTTCAGCGGTCTGGCACGGCGCATCGCCCGCGCGGCGGCGCGGTCCATCCGCCGGTATGCGACCATCTCGAAATACTCCCGGCCCAGCAGATAGCCGTTGATGGTGTAGAAGACGATCAGGTTCAGGCCGGGCGCGAAGATGTAGATCGGCAGCGCTGCCAAGTTGACCGCCAGCACCAGCACCAGGAAGCGCAGCGCCGTCGCCAGCTCCTCCAGCCAGCCGGCCCGGCGCGGGGCGGGCAGGCCGGGGTAGTGCCGCGCCTCGACCCGCTCCACCACCTCGTCGAGGAAGAAGCTCGACACCGTGCCGACGGTGGCCGGGAACAGCAGCCACGCCAGCACCAGCACCCCCAGCCCGCCCATGACGTCGATGGTGGCGTCGATCCAGCCATAGCCGGTCAGCGGCGTCGCCGACAGCGCCCACGAGGCGCCGACCGCCAGCAGCGCATAGGCGAGCAGCGAGACGAACACCCCGATCCACACCACCCGGCGCACGCGCGGGTCGGACAGCTGGGCGAAGGCAAGCACGAGGGCGCGGATCATCGGCGGTCCGTAAGGCGGCGAAACGGGGCGGCGGGGCATGGCTGCCGCCGCCGCCCGCATATCTACGGTGGCCGGCCGCCGGGTTCCAGTCCCCCCCCGTGCCGCCCTGCCGCTCTCCCGTTACGGTGCGGGGCTGAACACCAGCGCGGCGTTGGTCCCGCCGAAGCCGAAGCTGTTCGACAGGACATGGCGGATGCGCCGCTCCTTCGGCCGCAGCGGCACGAGGTCGAGGTCGCAGCCCTCCGACGGCGCCTCCAGGTTCAGGGTGGGCGGGGCGACCTGATCGCGCAGGGCCAGGATGGCGAAGATCGCCTCCACCGCACCCGCCGCGCCCAGCAGATGGCCGGTCGCCGATTTGGTCGAGGACATCGAGAGCTCCGCCGCCGCCGGGCCGAACAGGCGCTTGACCGCCGCGATCTCCACCGGGTCGCCGGCCGGGGTCGAGGTGGCGTGGGCGTTGACGTAGTCGATGGCGTCCGGGGCCAGCCCGGCCCGCTTCAGCGCGGCGCGCATGGCGCGGAAGGCGCCGTTGCCGTCCTCCGCCGGGGAGGTGATGTGGTAGGCGTCGCCCGACAGGCCATAGCCGGTGACCTCGGCATAGATCGTCGCCCCGCGCCGCTTGGCGTGCTCCAGCTCTTCCAGCACCAGCACGCCGGCGCCTTCGCCCATGACGAAGCCGTCGCGCTCGCGGTCCCAGGGGCGCGAGGCGCGGGCCGGGTCGTCGTTGAAGCCGCTGGACATGGCGCGGGCGGCGCAGAAGCCGGCGATGGCGAGACGGCAGATCGTCGCCTCGCTGCCGCCGGCCAGCATGACGTCGGCATCGTCCATGGCGATCAGCCGGGCGGCGTCGCCGATGGCATGGGCCCCGGTCGCGCAGGCGGTCACCGCGGCATGGTTCGGTCCGCGGAAGCCGTAGCGGATCGAGACATGGCCCGACGCGAGGTTGATGAGGGTCGACGGCACGAAGAAGGGCGAGATGCGGCGCGGCCCCTTCGCATGCAGGGTCAGCGCCGCGTCGGCCAGGGCCGGCAGGCCGCCGATGCCGGAGCCGATCATCACGCCGGTGCGCTCCTGCGCCTCCGCATCCGCCGGGCGCCAGCCGGCATCGGCCACCGCCTCTTCCGCGGCGGCGAGCGCCAGCAGGATGAAGCGGTCCATCTTGCGCTGGTCCTTGGGCGGCACCACCGCATCGGCGTCGAAGGCGGCCTCCCCGCTGTCCGGCACATGTCCGGCGATGCGGCAGGGCAGGTCGGAGACATCGATCCCGCCGGTATCGACCCCACGTATCGCGCGGATGCCGCTGCGGCCGTCCAGCATGGCGCGCCAGCTAGGATTTACCCCGGCCCCAAGCGGAGTGACCGCGCCCAATCCGGTGACCACGACTCGTCTCATTCGGTTTCGTCCTTTGCCCATGTCGTCTTTGCGGGGATGGTGAATTCCGGGCGCAGCCGCTCCGGCCGGAGCGTTTCGCCTGTCGTCCTGTCGATCAGCACCGGCTCGACCGGCCGTCCGGTGTCCCTGTCGACGATCCGGAACGCCCCGCCGGGCGGCAGCCAGCGGCTGCCCCAGTCGGCCATGGCGATCAGCACCGGCAGGAAATCCCGCCCCTTGCCGGTCAGGTGATAGCCGTGGCGCAGCGGGCGGTCCCGGTAGGGCCGTTTCTCCAGCAGCCCGGCTTCCACCAGGGCCTGGAGG
This sequence comes from Azospirillum palustre, assembly GCF_002573965.1. Lineage (NCBI taxonomy): Bacteria > Pseudomonadati > Pseudomonadota > Alphaproteobacteria > Rhodospirillales > Azospirillaceae > Azospirillum > Azospirillum palustre. The sequence continues at coordinate 2,715,750 of NZ_PDKW01000043.1, forward strand.
CGGCGGGTCAGCATGTTGGTGGCGAGCCCGATGCTGCGCTGGAACTCGTCGAAGCGGGTCAGGCCGAGCATCGCGTCGCGCAGGATCAGCAGGGACCACCATTCCCCGACCTCGTCAAGGCTCCGGGCGATGGGGCAGGGAACGTCGCTCAGGCGGGTGCGTCGCATGGCGGCGACTGTCGCACGGTCACTTTCATCATGCAAGTGATGGGGATGGCGGCTTGGCCGCGGAGCATCGGGAGTGCGTGCCCGGGCCGCACTTGTGATGCGGGCGGCGGCGGCTATACTCGCGCCGCAACTTCGCCCCGACCGCAAGATTCCCCAGGAGAGCCCATGACCACGTCCGTGCCTGATGCGGCCTACGACGTCACCGGCATCGGCAACGCCATCGTGGACGTGATCGCCCACGCCGACGACGCCTTCCTCGCCGCCAACACCATCGAGAAGGGGGCGATGACGCTGATCGACGCCGCCCGCGCCGAGGAGCTGTATGGCCGCATGGGGCCGGGCGTGGAGGTCTCCGGCGGCTCGGCCGGCAACACCATGGCGGGCATCGCCATGCTGGGCGGGCGCGGCGCCTATATCGGCAAGGTCGCCAAGGACCAGTTGGGCGACGTGTTCCGCCACGACATCCGCGCGGCCGGCGTCGCCTTCGACAGCGCGCCGCTGCTGGGCGGAGCACCGACCGCCCGCTGCCTGATCCTGGTCACGCCGGACGCCCAGCGCTCGATGAACACCTATCTCGGCGCCTGCGTCGAGCTGGGGCCGGAGGACATCGACGAGACGCTGATCGCCGCCTCGCAGGTGACCTATCTGGAAGGCTACCTCTGGGATCCGCCCCGCGCCAAGGAAGCCTTCCGCAAGGCGGCGGAGATCGCGCACGCCGCCGGCCGCAAGGTGTCGCTGTCGCTGTCCGACAGCTTCTGCGTCCACCGCCACCATGCCGAGTTCGTCGATCTGGTGGAACGCCACGTCGACATCCTGTTCGCCAACGAGCATGAGATCGGCGCCCTCTACGGCACCGACAGCTTCGAGGACGCGCTGGCGGCGGTGAAGCGGCTGGGCAAGACCGCAGCGCTGACCCGCAGCGAGAAGGGCGCGGTCATCGTGTCGGCCGGCGAGGTGGTCGAGGTGACGGCCGAGCCGGTGGAGCGGGTGGTCGACACCACCGGCGCCGGCGACCTTTATGCCGCCGGCTTCCTGTTCGGCCACACCCGCGGCCTGTCCCCGGCGGTCTGCGGCCGTCTGGGCGCCGTCGCCGCGGCGGAGATCATCGGCCATGTCGGCGCCCGGCCGGAGGTGAACCTGCGCGAGCTGGTCGCCGCCAAGGGCATTCTGTAACCTGCGATTTGCCTGTCAGATCGCGACAACGTTGCCGGCCGCACTGCATTTTGCAACTGCGGCCGGTTCTCATTCCGGTCGGGTTTTCTTCGGTTCAGCCGGCTCAGTTCAGCTGGTCGTCCACCACCGGCCGCTCCGGCACGGTGACCCGGGCGCACAGCAGCGCCAGCGCCGTCCCGCTGTCGGGGGCGGCCACCGCCCAGCGCTCCGGCCGGTCGGGCCGCGGGACGGTCAGCAGCCACAGCCGGTCCTTTTCGCCGAAACGCTCATTCATCAGCGTGTATTCCCGCGGCCCCTGGCGGCGCAGATCGTTCAATTGGCTCTGCAATTCCGCCGCCTGGGCGTTGCGCACGGATATCGCGTCCTCCAGCTGGCGCAGTTCGGTTTCCTGCCGGTGCAGGTCGCGCCGCAGGGAGTCGGTGGTCTGGGCCAGCTCCGTCCGTCCATGATGCAGCTGCGACCGGCGGCGCTGCACCGACGCGATCCGGTAGCCGATCCGCAGGATCGACACGGTGCCCCAGCTGAGGCAGGCCATCATGATGACCATTTCCAGCACCAGCAGCAGCGGCGTCTGCATGCCCATCCTCCTCCGCTCCTTCGGCACGCTCCTTGCTGCGTGCATGGCCGCCGGGGCTGGAGCAACCGGCGTGCCAGGGCAGGCGCCGGCATTTGCGGCAGAGTTCGATTGGGCAGGGTTCGATTGGGATGGGGTGGTGATGGAGGTGGTGCGGACGATCCTCGACTCGGCGGTGCCGCTGGTGGCGGCGCTGGCGATGCTGTGCCATCTGTGCTGGGTCGGCATCCGGCGCAGCTGGGAACGGGTGGCCGGGCTCGACCGGCTGCGCCAGTCGGTGCGGCCGCTGAAGGAACGCCAGCGCGCCGAGACGGAGGCGCTGGCCGACATCGCCTGCCGGCTGGAAGAGGCGAGGGGCCGTCTGACCGCCGCCGAACTGCGGATCAGCCATCTCCAGCGCCAGATCGACACGCTGGACAAGGAACCGCCGGTCTTCCTGCATGTCCTCGGCACCCCCGGCGGCAACCGGCGCGGCTTCAAGGCGGAGGCGAAGTTCGACACCGTTGTCGCCGCCGCCGCCCGCGCCGCCGGCAAGCCGGTGAACCCGGCCTGGCGCTACGGCAACCGGATCGTGGTGCATGCGCTGGACATGGCATCCGCCCGGCGCGAGGCGGACCATGTCTTCCCGCAGAAGGGCGGCTATCAGGTCTTCTTCCACGCGGCGGTGCACTGACGCTTTTTGCGAAAGCCCACCGTCTGGAGAAATAATTCCTATAACCTCTCCGCAATGCCCACCCATTCGCGGAGCCGCGCCATGCCCCTCGACAGCCGTACCCTTGCAAACGACCAGTTCCCGGTGTGGGCGGAGGAGCCGCCGGTGCCGTCGGACGGCTCGCTGGTCCCCGGTTCGCAGTTCCATGAGGAGCAGTGGATCATGGCCGCCGGCATGCTGGCGCGCGGCAGCAGCTTCCTTTATGTCGCCCGTGCCATGGGATGCAGCCGGACGACGTTGTGGCGCGCCTATTACGGCTCCAAGGATTTCCGTCACAGGGTGTGGTGGGAGCGGCAGGCATTGCGCCGCGAGGCCGACCTGCGCCTCTCGTCGCTGCGCAGCCTGGTGGTCGAGCAGATCGAACGGCTGGTCTCCTCCGGCGATCCGTCGACCGTGCGCTGGCTGGCCGACCGGCTCGGCATCCTCGACGGGCTCAATGCTCCAGCCTCCAAGCGGCAAACCACGCAACCGGTTCGTCAGCCTGTCCCCGAATTTGACGACGATATCCCTGGCGATTTGCGCGAGGGCGCTGCCGATTGCCCTCTCTCCCCCGGGGAGAGGGAGGGGACCCGCGCCGAAGGCGTGGGGAGGGTGAGGGGGCCGGCGCGCGATCCGCGCGCCGCCAAGGGGCATGCTGCCCCTTGGCAATCCCCTGGCGCGGTCGTTCCGTCCGCGCTGCCCCCCTCACCCAACCCTCTCCCCAGGGGGGAGAGGGCGTATAAGCTGTCGCCTTGCCCAACCGCTGTGCCGCGCCACCGGTAGGCGGCGGATGGAACATCGGCCGGAAACCGTTCCACGCCGTTCCACCCCTCCCGCCGGCCCCGTCACCGGAAGCGATCCCCCCGAAAGGCCGGCGCTGCGGTCTTCCGCCGCGGCACCGGCTCGGGTAAGCTGCCGATCCCGCCGCCCATCCTGACAGATTGCCCCCCATGCAAGTCTACCTGCCGATTGCCGAGATGTCGGTCAACGCGCTGCTGGTGCTCGGCATGGGCTGGCTGGTCGGCTTCCTGTCGGGCATGTTCGGCGTCGGCGGCGGCTTCCTGATGACGCCGCTGCTGATCTTCATCGGCGTTCCCCCGGCAATCGCCGTCGGCACCCAGGCCAACCAGCTGGTCGCCGCCAGCGTGTCGGGCGTGCTCGCCCACTGGCGGCGCGGCAATGTAGACGTGAAGCTGGGCGTGGTGATGCTGGGCGGCGGCGTGGTCGGCACCGCGGTGGGGGTGTGGGTCTTCGGCATCCTCCAGCGGCTGGGCCAGATCGACATCGCCATCACCCTGTCCTACGTCTTCTTCCTCGGCACCATCGGCGGCATGATGCTGGTGGAAAGCAGCCGCGCCATCCTGCGCCGCCGGGCGCCGACGGCCAGGCGCGGCAAGCTGCACCGCCACATCTGGCTGCACGGCCTGCCCTTCAAGATGCGCTTCCAGCGCTCCAAGCTCTACATCTCCGCCCTGCTGCCGGCGGGGATCGGGGCGGTCGGCGGCATGCTGGTGGCGATCATGGGTATCGGCGGCGGCTTCCTGCTGGTGCCGGCGATGATCTATCTGCTGAACATGCCGGCCGGTCTGGTCGCCGGCACCTCGCTGTTCCAGATCATCTTCACCACCGCGGCGGCCACCCTGCTCCAGGCTGCCACCAACCAGACGGTGGACGCCATGCTGGCGCTCCTGCTGCTGATCGGCGGCGTGATCGGCGCGCAGTTCGGCACCAGGGCCGGCACCCGGCTGCGCGGCGAGACCGCCCGGATGGCGCTGTCGATGATTGTGGTGGCGGTGGCGCTGAAGCTGGCCTGGGACCTGTTCTCCCGTCCCGACGACCTCTACACCCTGACCATGGGGCTGCGCTGATGGCGGCGGGCATGACCGAACGCAGGTCCATAAAACGCAGGCCCATCAAGCGCCGGCTGGTCCAGGCCGCCGCGGCGCTGGCCGGGCTGCTGCTGGGCGGCACGGTGGCGGCGACGGTGTGGGCGCAGCAGCTGGTCGCCGACCTGTCGAGCCACCTGATCGCCATCACCACCGGCTTCACCGGCACGGAGGTCGTGCTGTTCGGCACCACCGACGGGGCGGGCGACGTCGCCATCGTCGTCACCGGCCCGCGCTCCCCCGCCACCGTCCGCCGCAAGCAGCGGGTGGCCGGCATGTGGATGAACACCGACAGCCTGCGCTTCGACCAGGTACCCAGCTTCTACACGGTGGCGGTCAGCCGGCCGCTCGACCAGCTGGTCGGCCGGCCGGTTCTGGAGCGCCACCAGCTGGGCCTGCCGCAGCTCCAGCTGCCGGCCGACTCCACCCTGCCGCCGGAGGAGCTTGCCGCCTACCGCAGCGCGCTGATCCGCAACAAGCAGCGCCAGGGGCTCTACGCCATCTCGATGGGGCAGGTCGCCTTCCTGGGCGAGCGGCTGTTCCGCACCAACATCTATTTCCCGGCCAATGTCCCGACCGGGCTGTACAATGTCGAAGCCCTGCTGATACGCGACGGCGAGGTGGTCAGCGCCCAGACCACGCCGCTGGTGGTGTCCAAGATCGGGTTCAGCGCCGAAGTGTCGGACTTCGCGCGCAACCGCCCGGTCATCTACGGGGTGGCCGCCGTCCTCGGCGCCATCGCGGCCGGCTGGGCGGCCGGCGCCGCATTCCGCCGGGTCTAAGCCGAGAGGGTGACAGAGATGACCGACACGACGCAGTCCGCCACGCCGGAACAGCAAGCCCCGAAGCCGGTGCGCATCTTCCTGGTGGTGGTGGACGACAGCCCGGAGCTGAAGGTGGCGCTCCGTTATGCCTGCCTGCGCGCGCGCAAGTCGGGCGGCAAGGTGGCGCTGCTGACCGTCCTGGAAAAGGGCGAGATGCAGCACTGGCTGGCGGTGGAGAACCTGATCCGCGAGGAACAGCGCGCCGAGGCGGAGCAGATGCTCCAGAAGCTGGCGCGCGAGGTCAACCAGCTGACCGGCACCCTGCCGGCGCTCTATGTCCGCGAAGGCAACCGCACCGAGGAGGTGCTGGCCCTGATCGGCGAGGAGCCGAGCATCTCCATCCTGGTGCTGGCCGCCGGCACCGACCCGGAGGGGCCCGGCCCGCTGATCTCCTACTACACCGGCCGCGGGCTGGGGCGGCTGCACATCCCGCTGACCATCGTCCCCGGCGGGCTCAGCAACGAGGAACTGGACGCGATCACGTAAACGGGGGCACGTAGGTAAGGATAGGTGCTGCGGGGACGGTCCGCGCATGCCGGATGCCGAATACCCACACAACCGGGGTCCTTGATCCGCCCGGCGTTTCGGCCCAAATTTCCCCCAATCGTGCCGCAGCCCAATCCTGGGCGCGCCGGCGGTTCCATTCCGCCGCCGATGGAGGACCAGACCATGTTCATTCAGACCGAGCAGACGCCCAACCCGGCGACTCTCAAGTTCCTGCCGGGGCGTGACGTGCTCGGACGCGGCACCGCCGACTTCACCGGCCGCGAGGATGCCGCCCGTTCGCCGCTCGCCCAGCGCCTGTTCGAGATCGAGGGCGTCGTCGGCGTCTTCCTGGGTGCCGACTTCATCACCATCACCAAGACCGACGCCCGCGACTGGTTCCTGCTGAAGCCGTCGATCCTCGGCGTCATCATGGAGCATTTCACCGCCGACCGCCCGGTCCTGCTGGAAGACGGCGGCGACGGCCATGCCGCGGCGGCGAACGCCGACGACGAGGAGATCGTCGAGCAGATCAAGGAGCTGCTGGACACCCGCGTCCGCCCGTCGGTCGCCCAGGACGGCGGCGACATCACCTTCCAGGGCTTCGAGCGCGGCGTCGTCTATCTGGCGATGAAGGGGGCCTGCTCCGGCTGCCCCAGCTCCACCGCCACGCTGAAGCACGGCATCGAGAACATGCTGCGCCACTACATCCCCGAAGTGGTCGAAGTCCGCGCGGTCCAGTAAGGCCCGCCCTTTATGGTTATGCCGGTCCGCCCTTGATGCGGCGGGCCGGCATTCCCATGCTGGCTGCATGATCATCTCCGCCAGCTACAAGACCGACATTCCCGCCTTCTACGGGCGCTGGTTCCTGAACCGCCTCGACGCCGGTTACTGCCGGATGGTCAACCCCTATGGCGGCCAGACCTACCGCATCGATCTGACCCGGCCGGCGGTCGACGGTCTCATCTTCTGGACCAAGAATCTGGGACCGTTCCTGCCGGCGCTCGACAGCGTGGCGGAGCGGGGCTTTCCCTTCGTCGTGCAATACAGCATCACCGGCCTGCCCACCGCGCTGGAGCGCTCGGTCCCCGCCTGGAAGACCGCGGTCGGCCATATGCTGCGGGTGCGCGAGAGCTGGGGCCCGCGTGCCGCGGTCTGGCGCTACGACCCCATCGCCCTGACCGACGCCACGCCGCCCGCTTGGCACCGCGAGACCTTCGCCGCCATCGCCCGCCCGCTGCGCGGGGTGACCGACGAGGTGGTGGTGTCCTTCCTCCAGCCTTACCGCAAGACCGCCCGCAACCTCGCCGCCGCCGGCATCGGCTGGCGCGATCCGGAGCCGGAGGAGAAGCGCGCGCTGCTGGCGGATCTGGCCGGCATCGCGGCGGGGGAGGGGATGGCGCTGACGCTCTGCACCCAGCCGGACCTGGCCGGTACGCCCGGCACGGCGCCGGCGCGCTGTGTCGATGCGCTGCGGCTGTCCGATGTCGCGGGCCATGCCGTGCCTGCGCGGGAGAAGGGCAACCGGCCCGGCTGCCTGTGCGCCGAAAGCCGCGACATCGGCGACTATGACAGCTGCCCGCACGGCTGCGTCTACTGCTATGCCGTCGCCGACCGCGGCAAGGCTCAACAGCGCTTCGCCGCGCACGATCCGGAAGGGGAGTTCCTGATTGCCCGTTGATGGGGAAGACCGGTCCTTACGGGCAGACCTTCCGCACCGTCTCCACCAGCTTTTCCGGGTTGAACGGCTTCACCAGCCAGCCGGTGGCGCCGGCTTCGCGGCCGGCGGACTTCTTGGCCGGATCGGCCTCGGTGGTCAGCAGCAGGACCGGGGTGGCGCGGTTGGTGGCCGAGGCGCGGATGGCGCGGGTCAGCGCCAGCCCGTCCAGGCCCGGCATGTTCAGGTCGGTGATGATGCAGTCGAACTTGCGCTGGTTGACCAGGGCAAGGCCGGCAGTGCCGTCCGACGCCTCCGCCACCTCATAGCCGGCGCCTTTCAGCGTGAACCCGACCATGTCGCGGATGGTCTTGGAATCGTCGACGGTCAGGACGCATTTGGGCATGGAACGCGGCTCCGGTTGCTCGGCCGAAAGAGTTATGGGAAAGGCCTAGGCAATTTCCCGTCGACCGTCAACCGCTGGCGTACCCTATTCCGCACAACAAGGAAGCCCCCGGCCAGTCGGCGGCGCCGCTGAACCGGGGGCTTTGCAGAAGTCGTATGGTTACGCCTTCGTATCGACGTGTTGGCCGCCGGCGTCACCGCCCTTGGCGACGCCGACCATCGCCTCGCGCAGCAGGCGGCCGTGGATGGTGTAGCCGGGCTGGAGAACCTGCACGACGGTGCCGGCGGCCTTGCCGGTGTTCTCGATCTCGAACATCACCTGATGGAAGTTCGGGTCGAACGGCTCGCCCGCCGGGTCCAGCTTCTTGATGCCGGCGCGGTCGAAGGCGGCGAACAGCTGGCGCTCGGTCGCCTCGACGCCGACGGCGAGGCCCTTCAGCACATCGTCCTGCTCGCGGCCCTCGGCCGGCACGGCGTCGAGCGCGCGGCGCAGATTGTCGGCGACCGACACCAGCTCCTTGGCGAAGCTCGACACGGCGAACTTGCTGGCGTCCTCGCGGTCGCGCTGGGCACGGCGGCGGGTGTTCTCCGTCTCCGCCATGGCGCGCAGAAGCTGGTCCTTCAGGCTGGCGACCTCGGCTTCCAGCTTGGCGACGCGGTCCTCGGGCGAACCGGCATCCGTCTGGTTGGCGGCGGTGTCGGCGGTGGCCTCGGTCGGCTCCACCGTGGCGTCGGCGGGCTTGTTCTGCTCTTCGCTCATGGTTTTCTCAATTCTTGCTTCGTCAAAAGGCGGAGTTGGTGAGGGCGGTGCTCAGCCGATCAGCCGGCTGACCACCTTGGCGGTGTAATCGACCAGCGGAATGATACGGGCGTAATTGATGCGGGTCGGGCCGATGACGCCGATGGCGCCGATCACCTGTTCCCGGCTGTTCTGGAAGGGGGAGATGATCATCGAGCAGCCGGAATGGCTGAACAGCACATTCTCGGCGCCGATGAAGATCTGCACGCCATCGCCGCGACCGGTGGCGTCCAGCATGCGCAGCATCGTCTCCTTGGTCTCCAGCGCCTCGAACAGGCCGCGCACGCGCTCCAGATCCGACAGCGCGGTGACGTCCTCCAGCAGGCGGGACTGGCCGCGGACGATCAGCTGTCCGGCGTTCGACCCGCCGCTGCCGGCCCAGGTGGCCAGACCGGCGGCGACCACCTTGCGCGACAGCTCGTCCAGCTGGGTCTTCTGCTGCTCGATCTCCTGCAGGACCTCCTGCCGGGCCTCGTCCAGCGTGCGGCCGGCGAGCTTGGCGCTGAGGAAGTTCGACACCGTCTGCAGGGTGGAGGTGGGAACCCCCATCGGCACCTCGATCACCCGGTTCTCGACCAGCCCGTCCTCGTTCACCAGGACGACGAGGGCGCGGCCGGGGCCGAGCGACACGAACTCGATGTGCTTCAGCGGCCGGTCGGTCTTGGGCGCCACCACCAGCCCGGCGCAGTGCGACAGGCCGGACAGCATGGTCGACGCCTCGCCCATCACGTCGGCGAAGGCGCGGCCGGAGGCGGAGCATTTCGCTTCGATCGAGGCGCGCTCGTCCTCGGTCAGCGACCCGATCTCCAGCAGGCCGTCGACGAACATGCGAAGGCCGGCATCGGTCGGGATGCGGCCGGCGGAGGTGTGCGGGGCATAGAGCAGCCCCTGCTCCTCCAGGTCGGCCATCACGTTGCGGATGGTCGCGGGCGACAAGGCCATGCCAAGCCGCCGCGAGATCGTGCGCGAGCCGACCGGCTCCCCCGACGCCACATAGGCGTCGACGATCAGCCGGAAAATCTCGCGCGATCGCTGGTTCAGCTCGTTGATCATGGACTGGGGCGGTCGTGCTCTGTTCGGGCCGGTCGGTTGCGGAACGCGGGTTCCGTCAACCGGTCCGAATTTAGGCAGGTCCGACCGCCGAATCAACGTGCGGGGCGAAGATGCCCCACCGGCATGCCCCCATTGGGATGCGGGCGGCATACAGGCATGTGGCCGCCCTTACTGTTCCGCCAGGAAGGCGCGGTACTGGGTGGCGATGGCGCCGACCGCCGCCTCGTACAGGCGCTGGCCATGTTCGGGACGGGCGAGGCCGGGGGCGGAGCCGATGCGGCCATCGGGATAGCGGCGGCGGAAGTCGCGGGCATCGTGGAAGCCGCCGGCCGGCGCCTGTTCCGGGTCCATCGCCGCGCTCTTGATCGAGTCGGGATAGGCGTACTGGGTCAGCGACACCTCGCTGGGGGTGGCGTGCGAGCCTTCCTTGCCCTGGTACAGCTCGCGCGACAGCCGGCCGACCTCGCCATTCTCCCACCAGTTCACCAGGGTGCAGCGCAGGTCCGGCGCGTCGCGGCCGCGCAGCGCCCGGTTCTCCGCATAGATCTCGTAGAAGGCGGCACGCAGCGTGGCGATGTTGCCGCCATGGCCGTTGACGAAGAAGAAGCGCTCGAACCCGTGTTCGGCCAGCGAGCCGACATAGTCGCGCAGCAGCGCGATCAGGGTGGACGGCTTCAGCGTCATCGAACCGGGGAATTCCATGTGGTGGACGGCCATGCCGACCGGAATGGTCGGGCCGACCAGCGCGCCGGTGGCGTCGCCGACGCCCTTCGCGACGACCTCGGCACAGATGGCGTCGGTGCCGACCAGCCCGTTCGGCCCGTGCTGCTCGGTCGAGCCGATCGGCATGATGATGCCCTTGGAGGTCTTCAGATAGGTTTCGACCTCGGCCCAGGTGCTCAGGTGAAGCTGCACGGTGGCTGATCCTTTTCGACGATGCGTGCCGGCAATGCGGCCGGGAATGCGTTTGCCCTCATGTTAGGCGGCCGGCGGGCCGGGACAACCGCTCCCTGCGCCGGGCGGGCATGACGGGGCCGGCAGTTGGGCTTTGTTCATCCCGTGCTGGCGTATCAGTCTCATGGTGACTACAATCGCGTGTATCATGCCCTGACGGGCGTCTGTTTCGGGGTGCGGTGGTGGTTGCGCGCGTCAACACGGTGGCGTTCCAGGGCATCGAGGTGCTGGGGATCGACGTCCAGGTCCAGATGTCCGGTGGAATCGTCGCCTTCACCGTCGTCGGCCTTCCCGACAAGGCGGTGGGCGAAAGCCGGGAGCGGGTGCGCGCCGCGCTGCACGCGCTGGGACTGGCGCTGCCGGCCAAGCGCATCACCGTCAACCTCGCCCCCGCCGACGTGCTGAAGGAGGGAAGCCATTTCGACCTGCCCATCGCGCTCGGCCTGCTGACTGTGATGGGGGTGCTGCCGGATGCGGAGATCGCCCGCTACGTGGCGCTGGGCGAGCTGGCGCTGGACGGCGCCCTGACCCCGGTGGCGGGTGTGCTGCCGGCTGCCATCGACGCGCTGGCCAACGACCGCGGCCTGATCTGTCCGGCGGCTTGCGGCGGGGAGGCGGCCTGGGCCGGTCCCGACCTCGACGTGCTGGCGCCGGCCAATCTGCTGGCGCTCATCAACCATTTCAAGGGCACCCAGGTGCTGACCCCGCCCAAGCCGCGGATGCAGGAGCAGGACGCGCCGCCGCCCGACCTGCGCGACGTGAAGGGCAACGAAACGGCCAAGCGCGCGCTGGAGGTCGCCGCCGCCGGCTCGCACAACCTGCTGATGATCGGCCCGCCCGGTTCCGGCAAGTCGATGCTGGCCGCCCGGCTGCCCGGCCTGCTGCCGCCGCTCGATCCGGCGGAGGCGCTGGAGGTGTCGATGATCCACAGCGTCGGCGGTTTGCTGGAGGACGGTCGTCTGCTGCGCCAGCGCCCCTACCGCGCCCCCCACCAGTCGGCCAGCCTGCCGGCGCTGGTCGGCGGCGGCACGCGGGCGAAGCCGGGCGAGATCTCCCTGGCGCACCAGGGTGTTCTGTTCCTTGATGAGTTGCCCGAGTTCCCCCGCGCGCTGCTGGAGGCGTTGCGTCAACCGCTGGAGACCGGCAAGGCGGTGGTCAGCCGTGCCAACCACCATGTGACCTACCCGGCGCGCGTACAGCTGGTGGCGGCGATGAACCCCTGCCGCTGCGGCCATCTCGACGACGCCTCGCTCGCCTGTGCCCGCGCGCCGAAATGTGCCGCCGACTATCAGTCGAAGATCAGTGGACCGCTGTTCGACCGCATCGACCTTCACATCGATGTCCCGGCGGTCAGCCCTGCCGACCTCAGCCTGCCGCCCCCGGCGGAGGGCAGCGCCGCCATCGCCGCCCGTGTCGCCGTCGCCCGCGCCATCCAGGCGGAGCGCTACGGCGGTTTCGGTCCTTACCCGGCCGGCCGGGCGGTGCGGACGAATGCCGAGGCGGATGGCGAACTGCTGGAGAAGGTGGCCTCCCCCGACGCTCCCGGCCGCGCCCTGCTGACCGAGGCGGCGGAGCGGCTGAAGCTCTCCGCCCGCGGCTACCACCGGGTGATGCGGGTCGGGCGGACGCTGGCCGACCTGGACGGGGTCGAGGGGGTTAGGCGTCGTCACATCGCGGAGGCGCTGAGCTACCGGCGGATCGCGCCGGGGCGGTGAGCGGGGCGCGCAGGACGACCGCCGGCATCAGTCTGCGGCGGTTGCCGCCCCATGCTGCTGCGCGGCACGGATCGCCGCCGCGATGGCGCCGCGTGCCTGAGGGCTGTTCTTCCAGCAGCTCGCGCCAAGCTCTCCGGCGATTGCCGTGCACAGGGCCGCGGCGTCCGCACCGGCCAGCGCCGCCAGATCATGGATGCCGACCTGTTCGAGCCGGCCGATCACAGTCGGGCCGACGCCTTTGACCGCCAGCAGCACGGCGCGTTCATGGGATAGAAAGGGCATCGGGAACCTCTTCTCCTGCGGGTTATGGCCCTTCGAACACCGGCGGCTTGGCCGCGCCCGGACAGGCGGTCGCCGGAACCGACTCCTGCTCGACGAAGGTCACGGCGGCGGCCATGGCGCAGTCCTCGCTGGAGGTGACGATGTGGCTGGCGGCGCGGAAAACCAGATGGCGGCTCTTCGGCAAGGTGGCGGCGGCGCGGTCGCCCCAGTCCGGCGGTGTGACGGGGTCGTAGGCCCCGGACAGCAGCAGCACCGGCACCGGACTGGCGACCGGCAGGCGCTCGGTCAACTCCTGATGGCCGGCCGGCCACAGGCGGCAGACGCGCTGGCCGGGATCGTCGGCGGCGACCAGCCCGTAGGGGGCATAGCGGCGGGCGTTGTCGGCGCGCTTCAACGGATCGGCGATGGTTACCGACTCACGGCATTCGACCGAGAAGGCCAGCCCGTCGGCGACCTCCGGGTCGCCCAGCCAGTTGGTCGGCGCCCATTCGGCCAGCGTGGCGTACTGGCCGCGGATGGCGCGGTCGAGCATGATCGGCAGGGCCGGCACCGCCTCGCTGACCGCCATCGCCTCCAGCCCGGCGGCGATGGCCGCCCCGCCGGTCAGCCGCAGGACACGACGTGTCTCATGGTCGCCGACCACGATCTCGACCGGGTTGCGGTCAAGCCGGTCGATCAGGCCGAGGAAGCGCTTTTCCAGATCGGGAAAGGCGGAGCGGCAGGCGCGGTTGGCGGCGCAGTCGTCGAACAGCCGGCGATAGGCGCGTTGCGCCAGCCAGGCCATCTCTTCTTGTGCATTGACGTCGGGCGGATAGACGCTGTCGAAGACGGCGGTGCGGACACGGGCGCCCTGCCGCCGCAGGATCTCCAGCCCGACCCGCGTGCCGTAGGACACCGCAAACAGGTTCACGCGCTGGGCCCCCAGCGCGGTGACGATGTCCAGCGCATCCTCCGCCGCGACGGGGGTGGAGAATTGGGTGGCGTCCAGCCCGGCCGCCTGCAACCGCGCCGAACAGGCGCTGACCGCCGAGCGTTCCGCCGCCGCCCGCTGCTCGCGCGTCAGCGGCCGGGTGCCACGGGTGGTGCCGACGGCGTCCAGTTCCGGGCAATCGGTGTCGGGTTCCGCCCGGCCGACGCCGCGCGGATCGAACAGGATCAGGTTGCGGGTGCGGCGGAACGGAGCCGACAGCTCCCACCACACCTCCATCCGTTCCTCCGTCGCCTCGCCGCTGCCGAAGGGGGAGGCGCCGGGGCCGCCCTCCAGGAACAGCACCGGATCGGGGGCCGGCTGGCGGGCGGTGCTGAGCAGGACGGCGACCGGCAGGCGCAGGATTCGGCTGTTGGGACGGTCCCGCCGCTCTGGCACCGCGACCGTTCCGCACAGGGCCGCTTCGCCGTCCGGCACGGTGAACCAGCAGGGGCCGGGGGTGAAGCGCGCCTCTGCCGCCGCCGGCAGGCTCCACAGCGTGCCCGCCGCCACGGCTGCAACCGCCAGCAGCTTGCGGGTGGAACGCACCGCTCTCGGCCATGCGGAAGAGGGGAGGATGGACACGGACGGACGACCCGGAACTGATGGATGGGAGACCGATGAGAGGAGTACCGCAGACGGCTTTTGCCGCCGGCTTTGTGTTTGACCGACCGACCTCCGCTTGTCCAGAGATGCCCGGCCTCATCCCGGCGGCTGGCGAAACGGCGGAAAAGCGGTGCCGATTTGCAACATGCGTGCGGCGAAGGTCACGCCATTTGCAAACGAACGGTCATCTCGGGAGGAACCGGTTGACGGAACACATCCGCACGCGGAATTATTTCGTCACAGAGGCCCGGTCGTCGGGCCTTTCGGTTACAGGAGCAGATCATGCCGACCTTGTGGACGGCGTTGCGGAGCCGTTGGCTCGATTCCGGGCTATCCTCGGGACCGGGCCGATTGTGCGACCATTTGCGGCGCGACATCGGATTGACGGACGGAGACGTCGGGGATGGCGAAGAGCCTCCACTCGCCGGCCGTCTTCCGCCTTTTCACATCCGCGATCGGAACCTATCGGACGCGCGGACATTTTTGACCTTGCAACCGTATCGCTGACCGGCGATACCGGATCCGCCGGCTTCTCACGCCGGCCTTCACTCAACCCCTGGAGAGTTTCGATGAAAGCCATCGTAGCCACTGCCTGGACCCGCCGATCGGGCGACCCGGCCATCACCGCCGCCAATTGGGCCGCCCATATGGCCGCCAATCAAGCCCAGCCGGCCCGACTTCTTACCGCAGCCTTCGAACGTGAATTCCGGATATCGAGAGGATCCCATGTGTGTCTTTCTGGGTTTTTGCGGTCACCGTCTCTTCGTTGAACACGCCCGCTGGGCATCGCCGGCCGGGTCCTTCGACCTGAGGCGTGAAAACGGGGAAGTCATCCTATGGCTTGGACGCCTGAACATCATCTACACACCGGCCCGCTGGGGACCACCCTCCCGCGCTGCATAGCGCGCGGCGCCGCGGAGACCTGCTGAATGCCGGCCCGCGTTCGTCATGACGAGGTCCTTACCGTCGTCCAGGTGCTTGAGGCGTTCCGCAAGCTCGACCCCGATCTGCCCATCCAGTATGCGCTGAGTTTCATGACCATCGCGCAGAGCGAAGGCATCTCCATCGGCGAACTGGCGGAACGCCTGGGCATCGCCCAATCCTCCGCGTCGCGCAACGTCGCGGCGCTCAGCCGCTGGCACAGCTTCGGCAAGGCCGGCCTCGATCTGGTGCAGGCGCAGGAAGATCCGCGCGAACGCCGCCGCAAGATCGTCACCCTGACCGACAAGGGCCGTGAGTTCCTGGACGCGTTGCGCGCCATCGTGAATCCGCCCGACCAGCGCCGCCCCGCCAGGACGGCCTGATCCTTACCTAAGCGATCCCGTCCAGCGCCCGGCGCAGCATGCCCACCAGCGTGCGTACCGCCAGCTCCTGCCGCTCCAGACCCAGACCGCCGAAGCGGCGCAATGTCGCCGCCCGTTCCGGCAGCGGCGGCAGGTGGAAGAAGCCGTAGGGCACGTCCAGCCCGGCGCTTTCGATGATATGGCGCGCCCGGTAGAACAGATGGTTGCCGAGGAAGCCGCCCGAGAAATCGCCGAAGGTCACCGGCAGCCCGGCCATCGACAATTCCCGCATCACCCGCGGCACCGGCAGGGTGCTGCCATAGGCGGTCGGCCCGTCGGGCACGATATCGGCATGGTCACGCACCGTGCCGGCCGCGTCCGGCAGCGGGCTTTCGTCGCGGTTCCAGGCCAGCCGTTCCAGACGGATGTAGTCGCTCGACTCGAGGTAGGCGAAGCCGAGCGCCGCCAGCGGCCGGTGTTCCGCCAGCAGGTCCGCGAAGGCCTCGCCGCAGGCGTCATACAGAGGGGGAAGGGTGGCGGTGACGACCCCCGGCTCTCCCGCCAGCCGCTCCATCAGCAGGGCGGTCGGATCGGCCATCCAGGGATGATCGGTGGGGGAGTGAACCGCTTCGCCGTCCGGGAGTGTCCCGAACGGCGCGAAGCCGGTGATCAGAATGGGGGCCGTCACGGGCAAGCCGTCCTTAAGGCCGCAGCAGGCCGATGATGTCCTTCACGTCGTTCAGGTTCTTTTCCGCGATGGCGGCGGCGCGCTCGCCGCCCTTCTTCAGCAGCCGGTCGATCTCCGCCTTGTCGGCCAGCAGTTCCTTCATGCGGGTGGTGATCGGCGCCAGCTTGTCCACCGACAGGTCGACCAGCGACTTCTTGAAGTCGGAGAACTGGGAACCGGCGAACTGCGCCAGAACCTGCTCGCGCGACTGGCCGGCCAGCGCACCATAGATGGTGACGAGGTTGTCGGCCTCCGGACGGGCCTCCAGTTCGGTCACGGTTTCCGGCAGCGGCTCCGGATCGGTCTTCGCCTTGCGGATCTTCTGGGCGATGGTGTCGGCATCGTCGGTCATGTTGATGCGCGAATATTCGGACTCGTCCGACTTCGACATTTTCTTCTTGCCGTCGCGCAGGCTCATCACCCGCGTCGCCTCGCCCAGGATCTGCGGCTCGGGCAGCGGGAAGTATTCGGTCTCATAGCGGCGGTTGAAGGCGCCGGCGATGTCGCGCGCCAGTTCCAGATGCTGCTTCTGGTCCTCGCCCACCGGCACATGGGTGGCCTTGTACAGCAGGATGTCGGCGGCCATCAGCGTCGGGTAGGCATAGAGGCCGAGGTTGGCCATGTCCTTCTGCTTGCCGGCCTTTTCCTTGAACTGCGTCATGCGGTTCAGCCAGCCCAGCGGCGTGTGGCAGGACAGGATCCAGCCCAGTTCGGCATGGCCGGAAACCACCGACTGGTTGAACAGGATGTTCTTGTCCGGGTCGATGCCGGCGGCGATGTAGGCCGCTGTGACCTCGCGGATGTTGTTGCGCAGAACCTCCGGGTCCTGGTCGATGGTCAGCGCGTGCAGGTCGACGACGCAGAAGATGCACTCGTAGCTGTTCTGCAGATCCACCCAGTTGCGCAGCGCCCCCAGATAGTTGCCGAGGTGAAGCTGCCGGGTCGGCTGCATGCCGGAGAAAATGCGGTTCACGGGTGGTCTCGCTCGAAAACTCTGGGAGGCGGCAGTTATCGCCCCCCGAAGTCCGCCGGTCAAGGCACGGCACGCCGCAGCCGGGCCCGCTTTCCTAGGCCAGCTGTTGGGTGATGGAGCGCGTTCTCGGCGTCTCGACATCGCCGGTGTGCTTCGTCGTCACCGTTTCGATCAGCAGAATACAGCATTCCTCGTCGGCGACCGGATTGTGCATCACTCCACGTGGGATCACGCACAGTTCGCCCGGTGACAGCAGCGTCTCGCCGCCATCCTCGAACTGGATGCGCAGCCGGCCGCGGATGACCTGGAAGAGTTCGTCCTCATCATCGTGGCGGTGCCAGACGAATTCGCCCGTCAGCTTGGCAACCTTCACATACTGGTCGTTCACCCGTGCGATCACCTTGGGCGACCAGTGATCGGTCAGGGCGTCGAGTGCGGCGTCGATGTTGAGGGCAGGGATCATCGGAACGGCTTCTCCGGTCGGGGTGCGGATGGAACCGGAATAGCGCTCAGTCGATCTCTTGGATAACTAATAGTGGAGATGAGTGTCATTAGTATCCATAATGCTGCCATGCCCAGAAATCTCGACACGACCCTGCTGCGCAGCTTCGCCCTGGTCGCCGACCACGCCAGCATGACGGCGGCGGCCCAGAACCTGAACCTGACGCAGGGAGCCGTCAGCCAGCAGATTGCCCGGCTGGAAGCGCTGGCCGGCGGTCCCCTGTTCATCCGTGACCGCAGCGGATTGCGCCCGACCGCGTTGGGGGAGCGTTTGCTGGGGAAATCCCGGCGGTTGCTGGCGCTGAACGACGAGATTTGGGCCGACATCACCGGCGGCGCCATCGACGGGCCGGTGCGGATC
Organism: Azospirillum palustre; assembly: GCF_002573965.1. Taxonomy (NCBI): domain Bacteria; kingdom Pseudomonadati; phylum Pseudomonadota; class Alphaproteobacteria; order Rhodospirillales; family Azospirillaceae; genus Azospirillum; species Azospirillum palustre. The sequence goes on from NZ_PDKW01000043.1 coordinate 2,733,831, forward strand.
GGCGTTCCCTACGACCTTGTCGCTCCCTGCATCGCCCCGATGCTGCGGAGTTTCACCGCTGCCTTCCCGAAGGTCGAACTGACGCTGATCTGCGGATCGTCTCCCGAACTGGCGGGCCGCATCGGCGATGGCGATCTCGACCTTGCGCTGGTCGAGGAGCCGGTGGAGGCGGCGCAGGGTGAGCATCTGCTGATCGACCGTCTGGTCTGGGTCGGTGCGCGCGGCGGCAGTGCTTATGCCGCGACCCCGCTGCCATTGTCGCTGGTGGTGGAAACCTGCGCCTTCCGGCCGGCGGTGATGGCGGCGCTGCGCCGGCAGGGGCGGGACTGGCGCAGCATGTTCGAGAATGGCGGCCTCGACGCCACCTTCGCCACCGTGCGGATGGATCTCGCGGTCTCGGCCTGGCTGGCCTTCACCGTGCCGCCCGATCTGGAAATCCTGCCGGCGGACAGCGGTCTTCCCGACCTGCCGTCCTTCGCGGTCACGCTGCATCGGCCGGTCCGCACGCCCTCGCTGGCGGCGGCGGAACTGGCCCGGCAAATCCGCGACGCCTTCGCCCGGTTCAAGCGCACGGGCTGACCGGTCCCGCGGTCCAGCCCGCCCGTTTGACCCGGTGGCGCCCTATCCTTACTTCCGCACGCGCCGCAGTTCTTATTTCGCCGCGCGGCGGCGCTCGATGGCATCCCATAGCAGGGCTTCCAGCTGAACGCCGTTCAGGTGGTTGATCTCCTGGATGCCGGTGGGGGAGGTGACGTTGATCTCGGTCATGTAGTCGCCGATCACGTCGATGCCGACGAAGACAAGACCCTTCTCCCGCAGCACCGGGCCGATGGCGGCGCACATCTCGCGCTCGCGCGCGGTCAGCTCGGTTTTCCTGGCGCTGCCGCCGGCGTGGAAGTTGGCACGGGCCTCGCCTTCCAGCGGCATGCGGCTGACCGCGCCCACCGGCTCGCCGTCGACCAGGATGATGCGCTTGTCGCCCTGGCGGATTTCCGGCAGGTATTTTTGCACGATCACGGGCTCGCGGTAGAGCTGGGTGAACATCTCCAGCAAGGAACCGAGATTCTCGTCGTCGGGCTTCAAGTGGAAGACGCCGGCGCCGCCGTTGCCGAACAGTGGCTTGACGATGATGTCCTTGTGCTCGGCCCGGAAGTCCAGGATGGCCTGCTTGTCGCTGGTGATCAGCGTCGGCGGCATCAGGTCGGGGAACTTGGTGATGAACAGCTTTTCCGGCGCGTTGCGCACCTCGGCCGGGTCGTTGACCACTAGAACCTTGGGCTGCACATGCTCCAGCAGGTGGGTGGAGGTGATGTAGGCCATGTCGAAGGGCGGGTCCTGCCGCAGCAGGATGACGTCCATCGTCGACAGGTCGGTCATAACCGGCTCGCCCAGCGTGTAGTGGGCGCCGCGCTGGCGCACCACCGTCATCTCGCGCACACGGGCGGTCAGGCGGTTGCCGGTCAGGATCAGGTCGCGCGGGTGGTAGTGGTACAGGCGATGGCCGCGCTTCTGCGCCTCCAGCGCCATCATGAAGCTGGAGTCGGTGTCGATGTTGATCGACTCGATGGGGTCCATCTGGAAGGCGACGGCGAGGCTCATGACGGGTCCCTCTGGAACGGGGTCAGTTCAGGCGGTTCTTCAATTGCTGGATCAACGAGGCGGTCTGGTGCCGGTGATGGTCGTCGCCGGTCAGCGCCATGAAGGTCTCCAACGCGGTGATGGCGTCCTTCAGATTGCCGGCATGGGCTTCCAGAAGGCCGGTCTCTCGCCACAGCGCCGGCTCGTGCGGGGCGAACAGGCGCATCGCCTCCAGCACCTCCAGCGCCTTCGGGACATCGTGCGCCGACAGGTGGCGCAGCTTGATGTTGTTCTGCAGGCGCAGCAGCACGTCGCGGTTCGACACCGGCTGGTAATGGCCGGGTTCCAGCTCGGCGGCGCTGCCGGCCGTGGCTTTCAGCAGATCGCGCAGATCGACGACGCTGCGGGTCTGCCCCTCGTTGAAGGGGTCGATAATGGCGCGGGCGCCGGCCTTTTCGATGCGGACCAGGAAATGGCCAGGGAAATTGAGGCCCACCATCGGCCAGCCCTGCGAGCGGGCGGCATGCATATAGAGGATGCCGAGCGACACCGGCAGGCCGCGGCGGCGATCGACCACCCGCAGCAGGTTGGCGTTCTGCAGGTCGTCGTAGGTGTCGTGGTCGCCGGAATAGCCATGGCGCTCGCCGATCACGGCGTGCAGGTGTGCGATGCGTGCTTCCAGGCTGTCGCCCGCGGCCTGATCCTGCGCCGCGACGCGGGCGGCCAGATCCTCGACGATGGCACGGATATGGGCGCGGTAGGGGGCGAGGTCGGCGCTCGGCAGCTCCAGCGCGCCCAGAGCCAGGGCGGCTTCGGCCAGATCGATCTCGTCGTCCGGCTGGTCGCCGATGCGGCGCAGGATTTCGCGGGCTTCCGCGCGGTTGCTCAAGACTGTCGCCCTCTCAAATTCATCCCCTCACAGTCTCCAGGCATCGACCAGATGACGGGGCCAAGCCCAAGGGGTAACCAGCATCACGTCGAAGCGCAAGACATAGCCGGCATAGCGCGGGTTGGCGCCGAGGAAGGCATGGGCGGCGCGGGCGAGCCGGCCGCGCTGGCGGGCGTTCAGCGCCTCGTTGGCGGTGTCCCAGTCGCCGCGCGCCTTCACCTCGACGATGGCGATGGTTTGGCCGCGTCTGGCGACGATGTCGATTTCGCCCATCGGCGTGCGCAGGCGGCTGGCCAGGATGCGGTAGCCGCGCAGCCGCAGCGACAGGCGGCACAGCGCCTCCGCCCGGCGGCCCAGGCTTTCGGCCCGCAGGCGACGTGCATCCAGGTCGGTCATTTCGCCCTTTCCTCCCGCTGCAGTTCCAGCGCGCGGGCATAGACGGTGCGCTTGTGCTGGCCGGTGCGGGCGGCGACATCGGCGGCGGCATCGCGCACCGACAGGCGGGTCAGCGCCTCGCGCAGCAGGGCGTCGACATCGGCTTCGCCCGGCGTCGCCTCCTCTCCCGGCGGGCCGATCACCAGCACGACCTCGCCGCGCGGCGGGCCGGCCTCGGCATAATGGGCGGCCAGCTCGGGCAGTGTGCCGCGCCGCACCTCCTCGTACAGCTTGGTCAGCTCGCGAGCGACGGCAGCCTCGCGCGGACCCAGGATGTCGGCGAGATCGGCCAGCGACTCCGGCAGGCGCTGCGGCGATTCGAAGAAGACCAGGGTGGCAGGCACGCCCTTCAGCTCGCCGGCGGTGGCGCGCCGCGCGCTGCTCTTGTTGGGCAGGAAGCCGGCGAACAGGAAGCGGTCGGTCGGCAGGCCGGACAGCACCAGCGCCACCAGCGGGGCCGAGGCGCCGGGCAGGGTGGTCACCGCCACCCCCTCCGCCACGCACTCCCGCACCAGCTTGTAGCCGGGGTCGGAGACCAACGGCGTGCCGGCGTCGGTGACCAGCGCGATGGCCTCGCCCTTTTTCATGCGCCCGATCAGGATCGGACGCATCTTTGCGGCGTTGTGCTCATGGTAGGAGACGAAGGGTGTGTGGATGCCGTGGATGCCCATCAGCTTGGCGGTGACGCGCGTGTCCTCGCAGGCGATGGCGTCGGCCCGCTTCAGCGTGTCGAGCGCGCGCAGCGTGATGTCCGCGGCGTTTCCGATGGGGGTAGCGACGACATACAGTCCGCCCGCGAGTTTACTTGGCGCGGCGAGGGGGCTACCTTGAGCGCCACTTTGGTCTGGGCCGTTGGGGTCCGGGCCGTTGGGGTCCATGCCTTGGGTTTCGCCTTCGGTATCGGCGGCCGTTTCAGCAGATGTGGAGACGATTGGTGGCACGCTTGGCAACAGCTTTCTCACAGGGTCTGAAACGTCACGGCGTGGCAGCCTTGCTGGTCGCCGGCCTGTTGTCGGCCTGTTCGACTGTAAGCGCGCCGCCGCGGGTGGCACAAGCGCCGCAACCGGTCCCGGCTCCGGTGGCTCCCCTGCCGGAAGCGCAGGGCCCGATCAAGGTGGCCGTCCTGGTGCCGCTCAGCGGGCAGAGCGCCGCCATCGGCCAGGCCATGCTGGACTCCGCCCAGATGGCGCTGTTCGACATGGCCGGCGACCAGCTGCAGCTTCTGCCGCGCGACACCAAGGGCACGCCGGGCGGGGCGGCCGACGCCGCGCGCCAGGCGCTGGCCGAGGGCGCCCGCCTGATCATCGGCCCGCTGTTCGCCGCCGACGTCGCTGCGGTGCGGCCGATTGCCCAGAATGCGGGCGTCGACGTGCTGGCCTTCACCAACGACGCCACCCAGGCCGGCAACGGCACCTATGTGCTTGGCTTCGTTCCGGCCGATCAGGTCAACCGCGTGGCAGGCTATGCCCGCTCGCGCGGGGCGACGCGCTTCACCGTGCTGGCGCCGCGCTCGCCCTATGGCGATGCTGTGGTGAACGCCATGCAGCAGATCGCACCGAAGCTCGGCACCATGACCACGCAGGTCGAGCGCTACGATCCGGCGGTCACCGACCTGTCGATCCCGGCCAAGCAGGTGGCCCAGGAAACCCCGCAGCCGCAGGCGGTGATGCTGGCCGAAGGCGGGCAGCGCGCCCAGGGCATCGCCCAGGCGCTGGCCGCCAACGGCGTGCAGCCGCAGCAGGTCAAGCTGCTGGGAACCGGCCTGTGGGATGACACCTCGCAAGGCGCGCTGGGGCAGGAGACGGCGCTGGTCGGCGCGCTCTATGCCGCACCGGCGCCGCAGACCCGCGCCCGCTTCGAGTCGCAGTTCGAGCAGGTTTATGGCCGCAAGCCGCCCCGCATCGCCACGCTGGCCTATGACGCCACCTCCATCGCCGCGGTGCTGACCCGCACCGGCGGTCCGGTGCCCTTCGACCGCATGGCGATGACAAACCCGAACGGCTTCGAGGGGCTGGACGGCCTGTTCCGCCTGCGCGCCGACGGCTTGGTCGAACGCGGGCTGGCGGTGATGGAGATCACCCCGACCGGATCGCGCGTGGTCGACCCGGCCCCGCCGTCCTTCGAGATGCTCGGGCAGTAAGGACACACGCTCTCTCCTCCGGGAAGAGAGGTTGGAAATGAAAACGCCGCGGCCGTCATCGGGACGGACCGCGGCGTTTTCGTTTCTCAGGTAAGGATACTCGGGGATCGTCGCTGTGCGTCTCTCTCACCCTGACCTTGCTTTCCAAGGGAGAGAGGGGAAAACCTCCGAGTGGGAGAGAGCCTGTTCGACGCTATCCTTACTTACGCCCGTGCCCGCAGGTAGGGAGTCAGGCGCCATTCGGCGAACTTGATCAGGCGGGTGGCGATGAAGTTCAGCACCAGATAGATCACGCCGGCGACGATGAACAGCTCGAAGACCGCGAAGGTCTGGGCGATCATCCGGCGGGCGATGCCGGTGACCTCCATCAGCGTGATGGTGCTGGCGAGCGAGGTCGCCTTCACCATCAGGATCACTTCGTTGCCGTAGGCCGGCAGCATCTGGCGGATCGCCACCGGCAGCACGATGCGGCGGAAGGCGAGCGCCCGCGACATGCCGCAGGCCCGCGCCGCCTCCACCTGTCCCTGCGGCACCGACAGGATGGCGCCGCGCAGGACCTCGCTGGTGTAGGCGCCGGTGTTCAGTGTCAGCGCCAGGATGGCGCACCAGTAGGGTTCGCGCAGGAAGGGCCAGAGAATGCTGTCGCGGATGAACTCGAACTGGCCGAGCCCGTAATAGACCAGGAAGATCTGCACCAGCAGCGGCGTGCCGCGGAAGACGAAGACATAGGCCGCCGCCAGCGTCTCCACCACGCGGTTGCCCGACAGACGCAGCAATGCCACGCCGAAGGCGACCAGCGCCCCCAGCGCCAGCGATCCGACGATCAGCTGCAGAGTCAGCGTCAGCCCGCCGAGCATGCGGGGCAGGCTGTCCCACATCAATTGCCAGTTCATGGCCTCAGGCCCTCCGGACGCCGCGATTGGCGGAGATTTCGGCACGGTTGAACAGCGCCGTCGAAATGGTGGTCAGCATCAGGTACAGCACGGCGGCGGTGCTGTAGAACAGGAAGGGCTGGCGCGTGGCGCCAGCCGCCAGATGGGTGATGCGCATCAGCTCGGCCAGCGCCGTCACCGACACCAGCGCCGTGTCCTTCAGCGTCAGCTGCCAGACATTGCCGAGGCCGGGCAGGGCGAAGCGCAGCGTCTGCGGCACCAGCACCCGGCGCAGGATCAGCCAGCGGCTCATCCCGCAGGCGCGCGCCGCCTCGATCTGGCCGAAGGGGACCGACTGCACCGCACCGCGGATCACCTCGGTCGAATAGGCGCCGGAGATCAGCCCGACCGCCAGCACGCCGATGGTGAAGGCGTTCAGGTCGACCCGACCGTCATAGCCGAAGGCGGCGGCGATGGAGGTGGCGACCCCGCTGCCGCCGAAGAACAGCAGGTAGATCACCAGCAGCTCGGGGATGCCGCGGACGATGGTGGTGTAGACATCGGCCACGACGTTCAGCGCCAGGGAGTGGCTGAGCTTGGCCGAGGCGCCGAGCGACCCGACGAGGATGCCGAAGGCGAAGGCCGACACGGCGACCGCGACCGTCATCGCGGTGCCCATCAGCAGCTGTCCGCCCCAGCCGTTGGGACCGAAGGAAAGGAGTTCCAGCATTGGCACGCCCGGTAAGGCCCGCCGGGCGCGGCGCGGAGCGCCGGCCGGACGGGGGTCAGCGAACGGAGGTTACTGAACGACTGGCGCCCGGTCGCCGTGAAGGCCGCCGGGCGCCGTACCGATCAGACAGGCGGACCTGGGGTCCGCCTTGCTTCGCCCCCTTACTTGGTGGGCGAGATGTCGTAGCCGAAATGCTGGGTGCTCAGCTTCTTGACGGTGCCGTCCTTCAGCGCTTCGCCGATGGCCTTGTCGAACATCGCCTTCAGGTCGGCGGTGTCCTTGCGCAGGCCGACGCCCATGCCTTCGCCGATCACGCCGCCGATGAAGTTCGGGCCGACGATGACCATCTTGTCCGGCGTGGCCTTCACCACCGCCTCGACGACCGAGCGGTCGCCCAGCATGGCGTCGACGCGGCCGGAGCCCAGGTCGATGCCGGCATTGTCGATCTTGTCGTAGGTGCGCATGGTCACCTTCGGCAGATGCTTGTCCATGAAGTCGGCCTGGATGGTCGACACCTGGACGCCGACCGACTTGCCCTTCAGCGCCTCGGCCAGCTTGTCGAGGACCGGCTTGGCCTTGCCCTGGTCGTTCAGGTCGACGCGGTCGGCGCCGAGGTTCAGCGCCTTGGCCAGCGGCGAACCGATCACGACGGCGAAGACCGACGGCTCGGTGCCGTAGGGGACCGAGAAGTCGATGACCTTCTTCCGCTCGTCGGTGATGGTCATCGCCGACATGATGGCATCGTACTTGCCCTGCTGCAGGGCCGGGATGATGCCGTCCCAATCCTGGGCGACGAACTCGCAGGTGACCTTCATGCGCTTGCACAGGTCGTTGCCGAGGTCGACCTCGAAGCCGGTCAGCTTGCCCGAGGTGTCGGTGGCGTTCCACGGAGGATAGGCGCCCTCGCTGGCGATGCGGACCGTCTTCCATTCCTTCGCACCGGCGGCGCCGGCAGCGGCGACGGCCATCATGGCGCCGAGCGCCAGGGCCGAAACGATCTTCTTCAAGGAACACACTCCTCTGTTCGGTTCGCCCGTTCTTTGGCCCCTGTTGGGAGCCGGGCTGTTTCTGACGGTCCGGTCCTGCCCTCTGCCTCGTCCCCTCACGCCGCGCCGGACAGATGGCGCGAGAGGAACTGCCGCACCCGGTCCGAGTCGGGGTTGGTCAGCACCTTGTCGGGTGACCCCTCCTCCTCGATCCGCCCCTGGTGCAGGAAGACCACCTTGGACGCCACTTCGCGGGCGAAGCCCATCTCGTGCGTCACCAGGATCATCGTGTTGCCTTCGTCCGCCAACTGGCGGATGACGCGCAGGACCTCGCCGACCAGTTCGGGGTCGAGCGCCGAGGTCGGCTCGTCGAACAGCATCACCTTCGGCTGCATGGCGAGCGCGCGCGCGATGGCCGCGCGCTGCTGCTGCCCGCCCGAAAGCTGGACCGGATAGCTGTCGGCCTTCGACAGGATGCCGACCTTGTCCAGCAGCATGCGGGCGCGGTCGACGGCCTCCGCCTTCGGCACGCCCAGCACATGGACCGGCGCCTCGATCACGTTCTGCAGGATGGTCATGTGGGTCCAGAGATTGAAGCTCTGGAACACCATGCCGAGCCGGGTGCGGATGCGCTCCACCTGCCGGGAGTCGGCGGGGACGCTGGCGCCGCCGCGCGTCTTCTTCAGCGCGATGGACTCGCCGCCGATCACCACGCGGCCGTCGTCCGGGATCTCCAGCATGTTGATGCAGCGCAGCAGCGTGCTCTTGCCCGAGCCGGACGAGCCGATCAGCGTGATCACGTCGCCTTCGCGCGCGGTCAGCGACACACCCTTCAGCACCTCCAGCTCGCCGAACCGCTTGTGCAAATCCTCCACGGCGACGGCGGCGGGAGCGGAATCGCTGACGGGCGGATGGCGATGCATGCGGGAGAACCGGCTGGGTTGTGGAGGCTGGCCATGGTCTGACCATTACGGCACAGGCTAGACCGGGGCGCAGGGGTTCCGCAACGCGGATTTCACACGCCGCGCGCGTTGTGCCGCTTGTGTCGGAAAATGGTGCGTTACCACAACAATAGTACCAGAATTTGCGGCCCCAAGATACGCAGGCACATCGCCAGCGGGTAGACGGTGGCATAGGCCAGCGCCGGAGCCTCCGATGCGACCAGTGCGTTGGCATAGGCCAGCCCCGGCGGGTTGGTCTGGGCGCCGGCCAGGACGCCGCAGATGGTCAGGAAGTTCAGCTTCATCAGCCCGCGCGCGACCAGCCCGGTCAGCAGCAGCGGCACCAGCGTCACCAGCACGCCCCACATCATCCAGGGCCATCCGGCGCCGCTGGCCAGCGTGGCGACGAAGCGGTCGCCGGACGCGATGCCCAGCACGGCCAGGAACAGGATGATCCCGATCTCGCGCAGTGCCAAGTTGGCGGCCGGCGGCATGAACCAGACCAGCGGCCCGACATGGCCGATGCGGCCCAGGATCAAGGCGACGATCAGCGGCCCGCCTGCAAGGCCAAGACGCAGAGGTGCCGGCATCCCCGGCAGGAAGATCGGGATGGCGCCCAGCGCTGCGCCCAGCGCGATGCCCAGGAACATCGGGATCATCTCCACCTGCTGCAGCTTGCGGGTGGAGTTGCCGAAGATCTGCCCGACGGCGGCGAGACTGTCCGGCCGGCCGATCACCGTCAGGATGTCGCCGAACTGAAGCTTCAGCGCCGGGGTCGGCACCAGCTCCACACCCGACCGGTTGACCCGGCTGACCACCACGTCATGGGCATCCTGGAGGTTCAGCGTGGCGATCGACTTGCCCAGAACCGCGTTGTTGGTGACGACGATGCGCTCCCATTTCAGGTCGGTGCCCTTGGTGGTCAGCGGCCGGTCGAACTCCTGCCCCAGCAGGGCGCGCACCTGCTCGAGCTTCGGCCGTGGCCCGACCACATGCAGCACGTCGCCCAGCTTCAGGCAGGTCTCGTCATGCGGGACGCAGAGCTTGCCGTCGCACAGCAGGCGCGACGCGACCACCCCTTGACCGCACAGCAGGTCGATGGAGCCGAGCGGCCGGCCGGCGAGCTCCGGATTGCGGACCGCCAGATCCATGGTTTCCAGCGTCGATACCTCGGCCCGGCGGCAGTCCTCGAAGCGGGTGGCCTCCGCCTCCGGGTCGATGCGGAACAGGATGCGGACGGCGGCCATCGACAGCAGGTTGCCGGCGATGCCGAACGGGTAGGTGACGGCGAACGCAAGGCCGGGCAGTGCCATCACTGCCGCGTCGGCGCCCACCTCCGTCAGCACCTGCTGGGTGGCGGCGAGCGCCGGGGCGTTGGTCACCGCACCGGCGAACACGCCCAGAGAGGAGCCCAGCGACAGCGCCCCCGACGACACCAGCACCGCGGTCAGCAGGATGCTCGATCCCACCATCAGCAGGGCCAGCCCGTTCAGCGCCAGCCCGGTCCGCCGGAGTGCGGCGAAGAAGCCGGGACCGACCTGGATGCCGATGGTGTAGACGAACAGGATCAGGCCGAAGTCGCGGATGAAGTCCATCATCTCCGGATTGAAGGCAATGCCCGCCTCCTTGGCGATGTGGCCGCCGGCGATGCCGGAGAACAGCACGCCGCCGATGCCGAGCCCGACACCGCGTATCTTGATATGGCCGAGCGCCACGCCCGCCGCCGAGACGAGACCGAGCATGAACACCACCCGCGCGATCGGCGGCATGGCCTGGAGGATGTCTGCGAAGGCGGACATGGGACAACTCGCTTCCTGAACACATTTGGGCAGACGCCGCCGCAATCGCGGAGATACCCGAAGGGGTGCGGCGATCCCCGTTCGAGCGGGGGCATGACAGCGCCACGATGCGTCAGGACAGCGGTCAAGGCGTTGATTCAGAACAAGCGTCCGGCCTTTAGCCGTGACAATACCGGCACCCGGCGCTGCGGCGCACGCATGGGAGCGCAGCGCTGCGGAGACCGTGGTGCGTCATCGGGTAGCATCCAATTCCTCGAACTCCATCCAAATTTTGCCACTTTCTTCCCTTACACGATAATCCAAGCAACCGGCCCCAGAGGTCGCGCGCATCGGCGTTCCCCCTAGCGCCATCGCTGCGACGAACGAAGCCGTTCCACAAGGTATCGACCGGCCGGACCCGGCCGGACGCAAGGCCATCGCGAGAACCCCCTCGCGGTGGCCTTTTCTTTTGTCCCGCATCCGTTGAACCGCTGCATCCGTTGATCTGCCATGGCGACCCGCATTCTCGCTCCGGCTTTCCCGCCGCCTTGTGCTATAGCAGCGCCTCCCTCAACCGGAAGCGCGACCCGTCACCATGCCCGTCTTCGCCGGATCAGAGCTGACCTGCCTGCGTGGCGACCGTCTGGTTTTCACCGGGTTGGAGTTCAGCATCGCCCCCGGCGGCGCGCTGGTTCTGCTCGGTCCCAACGGCAGCGGCAAGTCCAGCCTGCTGCGGGTGATGGCCGGGCTGCTGAAGCCGCTGCGCGGCACGCTGGGCTGGGACGGGGTGTCGGTCGCCGACGACCCGGATGCCCACCGGGCGAAGGTGCAGTATGTCGGCCATCTCGACGCGGTGAAGCCGGTGCTGACGGCGGCGGAGAACCTTGCCTTCTGGGCGGCGCTGGCCGGGGCCGCCGATCCCGCTGCCAATGCGAGGGCCGCACTCGACCGGCTTGGGGTGTCGCATATCGCCGGGGTGCCGGGCCGTTACCTGTCGGCCGGTCAGAAGCGCCGGCTGAACCTGGCGCGGCTTCTGGCCGCACCGGCGACCTTGTGGCTGCTGGACGAACCGACCGTGGCGCTCGACCGCGCCGCCATCGCCCTGTTCGAGGGGCTGATCGCCGAACATCGGGCTCAGGGCGGCATGGTGGTGCTGTCCACCCACACCGACATCGCCACCCCCGGCGGCGAGGACCTGCATCTGGACGAGTTCGCCCCCTACGCCGACGAAGAGGCCGGCGATGAGGATGTGGGCGACGGGTATGAGGAAGAAGGGGCCGGGCCATGAGCCGTTTCCTGCGCCTTGTCGCGCGTGACCTGCGGCTGGCGTTGCGCCAGGGCTCGGACGCCACCATCGCCGTCATGTTCTTCGTGCTGTGCGTGGTGCTGTTCCCCTTCGGTGTCGGTCCGGAGCCGAACATCCTGGCCCGCATCGCCGCCGGCGTGATCTGGGTGGCGGCGCTGCTCGCCTCGCTGCTGTCGCTGGAGCGTCTGTTCCAGACCGATTACGAGGACGGCTCGCTGGAGCTTCTGTCGCTGTCTCCCCTGCCGCTGGAGGCCGCGGTGCTGGCGAAGACGCTGGCCCATTGGCTGGTCACCGGCGTGCCGCTGATCGTCGCCGCCCCGCTGCTGGCCGTCCTGCTGAACATGGATGCGCAGGGGTTCGGCGTGCTGGTGCTGACCCTGACGCTGGGCACGCCGATCCTCAGCCTGATCGGTGCCATCGGGGCGGCGCTGACTTTGGGCGCGCGGCGTGGCGGCGTTCTGCTGTCGCTGCTGATCCTGCCGCTCTACATTCCCGTGCTGATCTTCGGTGCCGGCGCCATCGACGCGGCGATCAACGGGCTGACCCCGCGTCCGCACTTGCTGCTGCTTGCCGGCATCCTTGCCGCCGCCCTGCCGCTCGCCCCTTGGGCGGGCGCCGCGGCGCTGCGGCAGGCGGTGGAGTAGGGCAGGGGCAATAGCTTTATATCTGACGATCGGATTCACGCTTCAAATCGATTCCGATTTTACGCGATCCGATCTAAGGCGCCGCTACGACTTCGGCGCCTTCTCCGGCAGCAGCGTCTCGATTGCCGCGCGCACCTTGTCCGACTCGGGGTCGGTCATGGTGGAGAACCAGGACACCAGCTTGCCGTCCGGCCCTACCAGATATTTGTGGAAATTCCAGCGCGGCTTGGCGAGGAAGCCCAGCTCGTCCGCCGCCCAGCGGTAGAAGGGGTGGGCGCTGTCGCCCGACACCACCGTCTTGTCCGCCATCGGAAAGTCGATGCTGTAGTTGACCTCGCAGAAATCCTTGATCTGGTTGGCGTTCCCCGGTTCCTGTCCGCCGAAGTCATCGGACGGCACGCCGACCACCACCAGACCGCGGTCGCGGTAACGCTGCCACAGCGCCTCCAGCCCCTTGTATTGCGGGGTGAAGCCGCATTGCGAGGCGGTGTTGACCACCAGGATCGCCTTGCCCTCGAACTGCGACAGCGGCAGCGGCTTGCCGTCGATGCTCTGGAAGGTGAAATCGTAAGCGCTGCTTGCGGCCATGGCGCTGGCGCCTCCCATCATGGAAAGGACTGCCGCCATGGCGACGGTGCGAAGTCTGGTTCGGACGGTCATCGGCGCGGCTCGGTGGGTGGGGTGGCGGTTGGGATGAGGTCATCCTTACTCATACGATGCCTGATACGAGCCCCGGTGCCCATCGGATCATGACGGCGCCATCCGACTGCGCGCATCATCCGGTCTAACCCCTTCGGACGGGTAGCGGCGGCGGCCGTCGATCAACAGCTTCATGAGGAAGGATGCACGGCAACCTCCCGCCGCCGTCTCTTCACCCAATCCCGTCCATCGCACAGCGCTCAAAAATGTCCCACCCGGTCGAGCTTCAGCCTGAGCATAAGCGTTTATCCCATCGAAATGGGTATGTGGCCGTCCGCCCGGTGTCCGCGCTTCCCGTTGCCGATGCAAGCCCATTCCAGGAGAACAGGTCGATGAACGCCGGAGCCGCCATGCAGGATCTCCAGATGCCGCGAACGGCGATGCGCCGGGCTGCCCGTGCCGCGGCGAAGGCCGCCGGTGTCGCCGGAACGATGTTGCTGCTCGGTGCCGCGCTGTCCGCGCCGTCGCTTGCCGACCCGGGCGAGCATGGCCGCGGCCATGGCTGGGGCCACCACAAGAAGCATCACCATGATGACCGTCCGGTCGTCATCTATGGCGCGCCGCCGCCGGTGGTCATGGTGCCTGCCCCGCCGCCGCGCGTCATCTATGCGCCGTCCTACGCGCCGCCCCCGGTCATTTATGCCCCGCCGCCTCCGCAGCCGGGCGTCAGCGTTCAGATGAACATTCCGCTTCGATAACGTACTGTGCTTTTCGAGCGCCCCGGCTGACCGGTCCATCCGGTCGCTGGGGCGTTGCGCTGTCGGTCCGCCCGACTGGGGCTGTGACCATCCTGTGCTTTTCCGTCGCCCCCCGACTGTGCATTTGCCCTCCTGGGTAAGGGGCTCAGCGACCCGTTCACCGTCCCTCCTCCCTGTACCCGTTGAAAACCCTTACTCCTCAGTCCTTTCGTGACAGGGCACTCCTGCACCGGTTAGGATCGCGCGGCCTGTCGCGAAGGCGGTAGGCCGTTCGGGTGATTCACGGAAACTCAACCGATGTCCGGCCATCTGTCCGCCGGGAGCATCTTGCGGCCCGTGGTCGGTATGGGGAGGGGAAAGACCGAATGTTCGTGATGATCGGCTTCGGCATCGTGATCTTCAGTGTGTTCGGTGGCTACATCCTGGGCGGTGGCCACATGGGTGTGCTGTGGATGCCGTTCGAGTTCATGATCATCCTGGGTTCCGGCGCCGGCGCCTTCTTCATCGCCAATCCAAAATCGGTGGTCACCCACACGGGCAAAGAACTGGGCCACCTGTTCAAAGGCCCGAAATACAAGAAGGAGGACTTCCTGGAGGTCCTCACCATGATGTACCAGGTCTTCAAGATCGCGAAGACCAAGGGCCTGCTGGCGCTTGAACAGCACATCGAAAAGCCGGAGGACTCGCCGCTCTTCCAGCAGTTCCCGAAATTCTACGGCGACCATCATGCCATCGCCTTCCTCTGTACCTATCTCCGCCTGATGTCGCTCGGCGCGGACAATCCGCATGAGCTGGTCGACCTGATGGACGAGGACATCGAGACGATGCACCACGAACACCAGCGCATCGCCGATGCCATCCAGGCGGTGGCCGACGCCGTGCCGGCGCTTGGCATCGTGGCGGCGGTGCTGGGCGTGATTCACACCATGGGCTCGATCACCGAGCCGCCGGAAGTGCTGGGCAAGCTGATCGGCGGCGCGCTGGTCGGCACCTTCACCGGCATTCTGGTCGCCTACGGCTTCCTCGCGCCCATCGCCAGCGGCCTCAAGAACGTCTATCACGCCGAGGGCAAGTACTATCAGGCGATGAAGACCGGCCTGATCGCGCATTTGTCCGGCTATGCGCCCGCCATTTCGGTGGAATACGCCCGCAACGTACTGGAACCGGAATACCGCCCGACCTTCGCCCAGGTGGAAGAGGCGACCTCCGCCCTGCCGCCGGCCTGATCCTTCGGAAGACGCCGATGCCGGACATCGACATCGCCTGGAACGAGGGCACCGTCGGCGATTGGGATGCGCTGTTCGCCCGCGTTCCCCGCTCCACCCTGCTGCAGAGCTTCGCCTATGGCCGCGCCATGGGCCGCAGCTATGGTCATGTGCCGCGCCTGGGCGTGATCCGTCGCGATGGCGAGCCGATCGGCCTCGTCCAGACGCTCGACCGCCGCATGCTGAAGCTGTTCCACGACCGGCAATGCTACCGCGGACCGCTGTGGCTGGACGGCACGATCCCCGATGCCGGCACGCTGGAGACGGTGTTCCGCCTGTTGCGCCGCGCCTGTCCTGGCCATCCTCTCAGCCGAGCCAACCTGCTGCCCGAACTCCCGGCCGGACCGGAGAACGAGGCGCTGCTCGCCCGCTGTGGCTTCCGCAAAATCGGCCCCGGCTATCGGACCGTCTGGCTCGATCTGACCCGGAACGAGGAGGCGATGCACGCCGGTCTTGCCCGCGACTGGCGCAAGCGTCTGCGCGGGGCCGAAAAGGCCGGCCTCGTCCTCGACGTCGACTGGAAGGCCGACAATCTGCCCTGGCTGATGAAGCGGGAGCATGACCAGGCGCGCGAGAAGGGATTCCGCGCCATGACCGGGCCGCTGGCGGTCCGTCTGCGCAACGCCATGGTCAAAGGCGGCGGCCGCAACGACGGGGCGTTGATGATCACGGCGCTGGACGGCAGCACGCCGGCCGCCTGCTGGCTGTTCTTCCGCCATGGCGTCTGCGCCACCAGTCAGATCAGCTGGGCCAGCGAGGCGGGGCGCAAGAACGGCGCAACGCGGCTGGTGCTGTGGAGGGCGATGCAGGAGTTGAAGCGGCGCGGCGTCCGCGCTCTCGACCTCGGCGGTATCAACCCGGACATCGCCCCCGGCGTCACCGAGTTCAAGCTCGGCACCGGCGGCGAGGCCGTGGAGACCGTCGGCCAGTATCGCTGATATGGTTTATCGCTGATGCGCTTTGCCTGATGATGACCGCAGAGGTTCCAGCTATCCTTACCTGCGTGCCGACACGACAGCTCTTCTGCACGGGCCATTTCTTCCGCATGGGATATCCGCCATGTCAGACCTTGAACCCCTGAAGCCCGGCGAAGCCGATGTCGCCATCGAACGCGCCATGCAGCAGCGGCCGAAGGCGATGATCATTCGCGACAGGTTGCAAAAGATGCTGGAGAACGAGGACACCGCCCGCCAGTTCGTCGGCGCCATCCGCAACATGATGAACAAGGAATAGGCGCACCGGCGATCCTCGCCGCCGGTGCGCGGTTCATCGGCAGGTCAGCAGCTGCTGGCCTTGTTGCAGCCCTTCTCCTCGGCCGATGCCGGGGCCGGGGTCCGGGCAAGCTGCATGCCGCTGCGGCTGTCTTCGAACATTTTCTCGATCGACCGCCGGGCCTGCTGGAAGGCCTGAAGTTCCCGCCCGTCCAGCTTCTCACCGGTCGGCAGATCGACGGAGCGCGGGTTCACCTGATGCCCGGCCTTCAGCACCTCGTAATGCAGGTGCGGTCCGGTGGAGCGGCCGGTGGTGCCGACATAGCCGATGATGTCGCCCTGATCGACCCGCGCGCCGCGGCTGATCGATTTGGCGAAGCGGCTCATATGGGCGTAAGCGGTGGAGATCTCGGTGTTGTGGCGGATACGGACATAGTTGCCGTAGGAACTGCTGCGTTCCGCGATCTCGATGGTGCCGCGGCCGGCGGCATAGATCGGCGTCCCGTTCGGCGCTCCGAAATCCACCCCCTTGTGCATCTTGCTGAAGCCCAGGATCGGGTGGTGCCGCATGCCGAAGCCCGACGTGATGCGGGCGCCGTCGATGGGCGTGCGCAGCAGGGCGCGGCGGATGCTCTCGCCGTCGCCATTGTAATAGTCGACACGTCCGTCGCGGGTCTTGAAGCGGTAGATCGGCATGTCGTCGCCGCTCAGCGTCAGCGAAGCGTACAGCAGTTCACCCTCGCCGGCCTGGGTGCCCTCGGCGGTGACCAGCTTCTCATACAGGATCTCGAAACGGTCGCCCGGCTGCAGGTCGCGCTGGAAATCCACGTCGTAGGAGAAGTTCTGGATGAAGGCCATCATGACCGAGATCGGAACCCCGGCCTGCGCGCCCGCCTCGAACAGGCTGGAGCGGATGACACCCTGCGCCGCCACTGGTTTGCGGGTCACCGGCTTTTCGGTCTGGCTGGAGGTGAAGCCGGCATCGCCCTTGCGCGCAATCGATACCGAGCGCAGCGGATCGGGGGCGAACTCGAACCCGACGAACTTGCGGGCACCGCCGCGGCGCGGTTCGAACAGGACTGTCACGTGTTGGCCGACCTGCAGGCGGCGCGGATTATAGACCTCGCGCAAAGCGGCGATGGCATCGTGCGCATCGTTGGTCGGGACGTTGGCGGTTGCCAGCAGGTCCATCAGCGTGTCGCCGCGGCCGATGGACAGGGTGCGCCGGTCGACCGGTCCGGTGGCCGGACCGTCATCCGCTGCATCGTCCTTGGACTCCGTGGCGCTCTCCGCACCGGTGTTTGGCTTCACCGCCGGCTTATAGGCATGGGGAGCCCGGCCATTCGGCGCATCGGCGTTGCGCGCGACGACAGTCGCAGGCGTCAGCGCACCGGCCGTGATGATGGCAAGCAAGGCGAGCGTGGGAAGGCGGGAGAGCCTCGAACGCACCGTCGTCCTCCTCCTGTAACCCCTGGGGCCGCCCAGCAGGCCGTCGGCGATGGCCATCACCGAAGGTGTTAAGCCTATAGATCGGACGATGCTGGACCGATCCGACCCTGTCAACCGACACAAGACCGCAGGGGGTGAGCCCAACGGGAACACCATGGTCCCAATGGGTTATACTATCGATTGGCGTGCACGGACTGAGCCGGCCACGCCGCGGTTGGTGGGTCGTTCCCTTACACTGAATCCAGTGCAGGCTCCGGTGAAAAACGAACCGTCAGGAAATTTTCATCGAAAAGCAAAAAAGCGCTTGCGTGGTTTGAGGGAGGGCGCCTATAAACCGCTCCACCGACGGCGGGGCGCTGATTGAGGCGCGGCGGCGGCGGCAGAAACGGATAAAGAAAACAGCAGCTTAGCTGTTTAATCTTCCGGCTTCGACCGAAATTCTCCGGTCACTCCGATCCGATCCTCTCAAGAAGAGGATGCGGAAGAGCGACCGGTGCGACGCGTCTCAGCGTTGCGGGTTCATTGACAAGTTAATACCGTGTTGTGAGAAGGGATGCGCAGGCGGCGGCAGTTGGTAGCCGTTGCGGCCTTGGGGTGTTGGGTTCCTAAGGGGATCGGCACAATCGAGGATCGTCTGTGCATCTTTTGAGCAGAGAAACTGTATCAGTA
Source organism: Azospirillum palustre (assembly GCF_002573965.1). Taxonomy (NCBI): domain Bacteria; kingdom Pseudomonadati; phylum Pseudomonadota; class Alphaproteobacteria; order Rhodospirillales; family Azospirillaceae; genus Azospirillum; species Azospirillum palustre. The sequence goes on from NZ_PDKW01000043.1 coordinate 2,752,121, forward strand.
TCGACGTTTCAGGAGATCGC
>NZ_PDKW01000039.1:0-98606 GCF_002573965.1 Azospirillum palustre
GCGCTGACCAAGCCGCACAGCGCCACCATCAAGGTCGGCGGGCATCAGTTCGACCTGCTGGTCACGCCGCTGACCGAAGACGGCCAGCGCATCGGCTTCGTCGTCGAATGGGCCGACGCCAAGGAGCGGCTGGAAAACCTCGACTATGCCGCGCAGATGGCGGCGATCAGCCGCTCGCAGGCGGTGATCGAGTTCACCACCGAGGGCGTCATCACCAGGGCCAACGACAATTTCCTGAAGATGATGGGCTATCGCCTCGATGAGGTCGTCGGCAAACACCACAACATCTTCGTCGAGCCCGCCTATCGCAGCACCGCCGAATACGACCGTTTCTGGGAAACGCTGCGGCGCGGCGAGTTCCAGGCGTCGCAGTACAAGCGGATCGCCAAGTCCGGCAACCCGGTGTGGATCGAAGGCGCCTACAACCCGATCCTCGACGAGAAGGGACGGGTGGTCAAAGTGGTCAAGTTCGCGGTCGACGTGACCGCGCAGGTCATGCTGCTGAACAACCTCAAGATCATGATCGACAAGAATTTCGGCGAGGTCGATCAGGCGCTCCGCCTGTCGATGGGGGAGGCGGACTCCGCCAACACCGCCGCCGGCTCGACCTCGGCCAGCGTCCAGGCGGTGGCCGCGAGCGCGGAAGAGCTGGTCGCCTCCATCGCCGAGATTTCCCAGAGCATGACCCGCGCCCGCGCGGCGACCGACGGCGCCTTCGACCGCACGGTGACGGTGGCGGAAAGCACCGACCGGCTGGCGGCGGCGGCCCAGGCGATGAACGGCATCGTCGGGATGATCAACAGCATCGCCGGCCAGATCAACCTGCTGGCGCTAAACGCCACCATCGAGGCCGCCCGCGCCGGAGAGGCGGGGAAGGGCTTCGCCGTCGTCGCCTCGGAGGTGAAGAACCTCGCCAACCAGGCCGGCAAGGCGACCGAGCAGATCTCCGCCGAGATCGAAGGCATCCAATCCACCTCGACCGAAGTCGCCACGGCATTGAGCGCCATCCGCGAAGCCGTCGCGGCGGTGCGCGAGCATGTGACCGGCACGGCGTCGGCGGTGGAGGAGCAGAGCGCCGTCACGCAGAACATGTCGTCCAACATGCAGAGCGCGTCGGCCGCCGTGGCGACCGTCACCTCCAACGTCGCCGCCATCTCCAGCGCGGTCGGTCAGGTGTCCGGCGCGGTCGAACGGACCAAGGAGGCGGCGCACGTCCTGGTCCGGTAATTTGACGTGATGCGGTGACGCGAAGCGCGCGGCCCCCCGATCCTTACGCCTCGGGGGAGGCCGCCTTCACCGTCTTCGCCTTGCGCGCGGCCACCTCGAACGCGACGTCCTCGATCAGCCCGCCGGTCAGCGAGGACAGGGCCGACTTCAGGCTCGGCCAGTGATTCATGCGGGCGGTGTCGGCGACGGCGGCGTTCCGGGCCATCAGGACGAGGCGGCGGCCGCCCTGGGGGGCTTCCTCCACCCGGTCCGGCTCCAGTTCGGCCAGCAGCGGGGCGGGAACCTTGCCCTTCAAGGCATGCAGCACGGCGGCCCACAAAGCGGTCACGTCGTCGGCGTCGGGCAGCGGGCCCAGGTCGGCGAGGCCGGCCTCCACCGGATCGGCGGGAGCCACGGTGTCGACCTTGCCGATGCGGCGCGCCCGGCGGCCGGCGCTGTGGCGTTCGCGCTCCAGATAGGTTTCGGCGGCCTCCTCCTCGTCCTTGGCGAGGAATTCGAGGGTCACCGCCTCGATCTTGCGGCCTTTCCGCTTCATCTTGTCTTCCGGCATGCTGACGCGGAAGGGGGCGAGCTGGTTCACCTCGGCAATCGCGCGGTCGATGGTGCGGGTGCGCAGGATGCCGAAATCCTTGTAGGCGCCCTCCGGCACGTTCATCAGCTTGCGCAGCGTGTCGATGTCAAGTTCCAGCGACGGATAGTCCATCTGGTAGCGCTGCATGCCGATCTCGTACAGCTTCAGCGCGTAGGTGCTGGTGACCTTGACCATCGCCGGACCGGACAGCTTGGCCCACAGCTGCGACGAGCGCTGGATTTCCAGGAAGGCGTCGGTGAACTGGAAATGGATGTCGGCGGCGTCGCTGTCCTCCTCCTCCTCCGGCCGGACATAGCTGGAGAGGATGCGCAGTTCGGCGCGCGACCGCCGGCCGCGGAAGGGACCGATGACCACCAAACTGGAATCGAAGATTTCCTTCAGCGCGTCGAAGATGCGCTCGTTGCCCTTGTGGTTGCCGCGCACCACGCGCTTGGGCATCCGGTAGAGCTTGTTGGCGAAATTCTGGCTGCCGGCGAGATGGATCATGAAATTCAGCATCTTCTGCGCCGGCAGCGACAGGCGCGTGCCGTTGGCGGGATAGCTGTAGACCGCCTCCGCCGCCTTGATCAGATGCTTGTAGCCGTCGCGCTCGAAGGTGGCGCTGGCGACGCGGGCGGTCAGGCCGGCGACCGGGGCCGCGGGGTCGGCACTGACGGCCGGCAGCGTCGCCGCACTGCCGTCGCCGTCGATCACCGCGCCGCCGGCCAGATCCTGCGGGCCCAGCACCACCAGTCCCGGTCCGCCCTTCGCCGATTCCGCAATCCTGCCGGCAGTCATCGGGGCCGCCATGGGCGCAGCCGCGTCCGACGGGACGGACTCCTCCGCCACCGTGCTGCGCGCCTTCCTGCGCCCCGTCCCCGCCATAGCCGTCCTCCGCCAGAATCGGGGGAGGCTAAATCAATCCTTACCAGAAAAACAAGTAAGGAAAGGGTCGCGCCGCAGAATCCTTTTCATCCTTACGCCCTGGGGGCGCAACCCTTACGCCCCGGGGGGTGTGCGAATCGCCCCCACCCCGTAAGGCTGCTTCCCCCATGCTGTAAGGAAGATTCGCAGCGACTCGCGGACTCCCCTGGAGATTCGCGCCGACGAATCCTCTTAAAAGGGAAAGGGAGTCGCAAAGGCTTGCCAAGTGCCGGATCCGCAACGGCTTCTAAAGTGCGAATCTCGCCCGAAGCTGCCCCTTCGCATGCTGACAGACCCCGAATCGGACCGACTCGATTCGCCAAAAGCCTCTCCAGGGGGATGGGCTCCATCCTTACTCCGTGGGGGAGCGACGCCATTTTTGCTGTCCGGGGCTCTGTGGGCAAGCTCAATCCTTACGGCTTGGGGGCGCTTGGAGCCGGATCCAGGCCCCCAGGAGGTAAGGATCGGGGCATTCAAGCGAGTGTGTCGTCCGATTCTGGGCGGTGCCAGGAGTCACACGGGCTTAAACGCCCCCAGGATGTAAGGAAGCCCGCCCCCAAGCCGTAAGGATCGGGGAGCGGGCCTGTGGTTCGCATCGGGGCGGAGTGTGGCCCCCAGGGAGTAAGGATAGGGAAGAAGGAACAGGGTAAAGCTTTGTTATATAATGTTTTTTCTTAATGGGCCGCCAGCAGGAGTAGCCCCTGGCCGAGATAGACGCTGGCGGTTCCCATCACCAGATAGCGGCTCCACAGGCGGAACTGGGCGTCGCTCATGCGGTCGAGGACGCGGCGGGAGAGATTCGTGCCGATCAGCGCCATGGCGATCGACATCAGGATCACCGTCGATTCCACCGTCTCGTCGCCGCTGCCGGCCACCAGCGGGGCGAAGTAAGCGATCTTCACCAGATGGCCGACCGACTGGATGGCGGCCTTGGTGGCGACCACGCTCTGCCGGGTCATGGCGCTGCGGATGAAGAAGGTGTCGAGCAAGGGGCCGGAGATGCCGGCGAGCAGCTGGATGCCCATGCAGAGGAAGCCGCCCAGCACGCCATGCAGCGGCTTCTGCGCGTTCAGCGCCCAGCGGGCGGGGATGGCCAGCGCCAGGAAGGGCGTCAGTCCCAGGATCAGCAGCGACACCGCCCGGTCCGGCACGGCGCCGGCCAGGGCGAACAGCAGGCCGGCGACCGAACCGCCCAGCGCGAAGCGCAGGATGACCGGCCAGACGACATGGCGCCGCCACAGCCAGGCTCGCCAGCCGTTGGAGGCGAACTGCGTCACGCCATGCAGAAGCATCGCCGACGGCACCGGCAGCAGGATCAGCAGCAGGCCCATCAGCACCATGCCGCCGGCCATGCCGAACAGGCCCGACAGAAACGAGGTCACTAGAACGGTGAGGCCAAGCCCCACCATCAGCGGAAGCGTCAGCATTTATCGCCCGAATGCCAGAGAGGATGAGGGGAAACTCTCACGCGCGCGGTTGCGCCGCAAACGGCATTGTTCGATGCTCAGCCCCAGGAAAAGTTGGGGTGGATCGGAATGACCTTAGGGATGGACGCATGCGCCGCCTGCCTTCGCTGAACGGGCTGCGCGCCTTCGAGGCGGCGGCCCGCCATCGCAGCTTCACCGCGGCGGCGGCGGAGCTGCACGTCTCGCAGGCGGCGGTCAGCCGGATGGTGAAGCTGCTGGAGGACCGGCTGGGCTTCGCCCTGTTCGACCGGCGGGCCAACGCGCTGGAGCTGACCGAGCGCGGCCGGGCGCTCCAGCCGGCGCTGACCGACGCGTTCGACGGCATTGCCCGCCGGGTCGAGCAGGTGTCGGCGATGCGGGCCGGGCCGGTGCTGACGGTCGGCATGGGGGCGACGGTGGCGGTGCGCTGGCTGATCCCGCGCCTGTCGGGCTTCCACCTCGACCATCCGGAGATCGAGGTGCGGATCGCCACCGGCGGGGCGGGAGCGCCGATGAACGACGACTGGACCTGCGCCGTCCTGCTCGGCGACGGCCAATGGCCCGGCTATGAGGCGGAGCGGCTGTTCTCCTCCAGCCTGGAGCCGGTCTGCGCGCCGCGGCTGGCGGCGGGGTTGCGGGACCCGGCGGATCTGGCCGGCGCCACGCTGCTGCACGTCTCCCATTGGGGGGAGGACTGGCCGCGCTGGCTGGAGGCCGCCGGGGTGGCGGATCCGATGCTGGCGTCGGGAACGCGGGGGCTGTCCTTCGGCAGCTATGCCATGACCCTGCAGGCGGCCATCGACGGCGTCGGGGTGGCGCTGGCGCCGCGGCTCTACAGTGCGGACGACATCGCCGCCGGGCGCCTCGCGGCACCCTTCGCGCTGGCGGTGCCGATGGTCCATTCCTGGTATCTGGTCTATCGCGCCTCGCGCCGGGAGGATGGCGGCTTCGGCGCCTTCCGCGACTGGCTCTACCGGCTGCGGGCGGAGATCGCGTGAGGCGCACGGCTCATCGCGAGCCTGCCGGGCAGAGCTGGTCCGGGCCGGGGGTGGAGAACCAGGCGGCGGGCCTGCCGCGGTCGTCGCCAGGAGCCCCGGCCAGATCGTCGGCGGCGACATAGCGGCGGGGCGGCGGCGGACGGCTGGCGAGCGGGCGGAGCCCGTCGGGCTGAAGGCGCATCCATTGGCCGGACAGGAGGATGCCGGACGAGGTGTCGCCGCGGCAGTCCTCCTCCGCGGTGGCGATCAGCAGGTCGCAGCCGGGCTTGCTGTCCAGGCGCCGGGCCAGCGTGCCGGGGCCGTATTCGGCGGTCTCCGCGTGGGCGAGCTGGCGGAAGGGCGGCTGCGGCTCCAGCAGGGTCAGGGTCCAGCTGTGAAGCCCGACGCCGTTGCTGACCGCGTCCAGTTCGGCGATGACCAGGGAGGGGACCGGGGCCGGGCTGCCGGTGCCCGACAGATCCGCCAGCGCCACGTCCATCGGACCCATCTGCTCCGGGATCAGGTCGTCGAGCGGCCTGGACCACTGCCGGGTGTCCTGCCCGCGTCTGACGGTGTAGGTCGCCGTCCAGCCCGAGGAGGAATTTGCCGGGCCGCCGATGCAGCGGCAGACGCTCAAGCTCGGCAGCGGGGCGGCGCAGTGGGTCATGCGGCAGGCGCCGGTCGAGGCCGTCTCCACCGCCTGCACGACCGGAACCGGGCAGGACTGGAGCGCCGGCTGGAGCGCCGGTTGGGGGGCCGCCGCCAGCAGGAAGGCCAGCGGCAGTCCGGGGAGGGGGGCGGGAAACGGCATGGCGGGTATCCGGGGGCGTCAGGGCATGCGGCGAGTCTGTCCGATTTCCCGGCCGGCGGCCATGCATTCCTCCGGTGCGCAAATCGGCGGTGCAACAGGGGAGGGGCACGACATAGGCTGTGCGCTGTTCTGTCACAGTTTCGACCCGCCCAGTTTCGACCAGCCCAGTTTCGACCAGCCATGACCGCACAGGACCGCGCGATGCCGCCCACTGCCGCCCCCCTTTCTACCGAAGACGCCGCACACCCTGTCCTCTCCCGCTCGCTCGTCCTGCTGATGGCGCTGGCCTGCGGCGTGGTGGTCGCCAACATCTATTACGCCCAGCCGCTGGTCGGGCTGATCGGCCCGGCGGTCGGGCTGTCGCCGGAGACCGCCAGCCTCGTCGTCACCCTGACCCAGGTCGGCTACGGCGCCGGGCTGATCCTGCTGGTGCCGCTGGGCGACCTGCTGGAGAACCGCCGGCTGGTGGTGGTGACCCTGTGCAGCACGGTGGCGGCCCTGCTGGTGGCGGCGGTCGCCCCCACCGCGTCCCTGTTCCTGGCGGCGTCCTTCCTGATCGGCGTCACCTCGGTCGCCGTGCAGATGCTGGTGCCGCTGGCCGCCCACATGGCGCCGGAAGCCTCGCGCGGGCAGGTGGTCGGCAATGTGATGAGCGGGCTGCTGCTCGGCATCCTGCTGGCCCGCCCGGTGTCGAGCCTGATCGCCGACAGCCTGGGCTGGCGGGCGGTCTTCGGCCTGTCGGCGGTGGTGATGGTCGGCTTCGCCGTCCTGATGCGGCGGGTGCTGCCGCAGCGGCGGCCGACGAGCCGGTCGAGCTATGGCGCCCTGCTCGGCTCGCTGGGGCGGCTCCTGGTGCGGACGCCGGTGCTGCAACGGCGGACCGTCTACCAGACCATGATGTTCGCCGCCTTCAGCCTCTATTGGACTTCCGTCCCGCTGCTGCTGGCGGGGGCGCCCTTCCATCTCAGCCAGCGCGGCATCGCGCTGTTCGCCCTGTCGGGGGCGGCGGGTGCCTTGGTGGCACCCATTGCCGGGCGGATCGCCGACCGCGGCTGGACCCGGCCGGCCACCGGCTTCGCGCTGGCGATGGCGGCGCTGTCCTTCTTCGTCGCGCGGGCGGGAGAGGGCTCCATCGCGCTCTTGGTGCTGGCCGGGCTGCTGCTCGACATGGGCGTGCAGATGAACATGGTGCTGGGACAGCGCGCCATCTATTCGCTGGGGGCGGAGACTCGCAGCCGGATGAACGCCATCTATATGGCGATCTTCTTCCTGGGCGGGGCCGCCGGCTCGGCGCTGGCCGGCTATGCCTTCGCCGTCGGCGGCTGGGAGCCGGTGACCTGGATCGGCTTCGCCTTTCCCGCCATCGGCCTGCTGTTCTACCTGACCGAATTCCGCGGGCGGCGCGCCGCCTGACCGGTGATCTTCAAAGGAGACGACATCATGGAGCAACGTCAACTGGGCCGCAGCGGCCTGACGGTGTCCCCGCTCTGCTTCGGCGGCAACGTGTTCGGCTGGACCGCCGACGAGGCCACCTCCTTCCGGCTGCTCGACGCCTTCGTCGATGCCGGCTTCAATTTCGTCGACACCGCCGACGTCTATTCGGCCTGGGCCCCCGGCAACCAGGGCGGCGAGTCCGAGACCATCATCGGCAACTGGATGAAGAGCCGCGGCAACCGCGACCGCATCGTGCTGGCGACCAAGGTCGGGTCGGAGATGGGGCCGGGGAAGAAGGGGCTGTCGCCCGCCTGGATCCGGACGGCGGTGGAGGATTCGCTGCGCCGGCTGCAGACCGACCGCATCGACCTCTACCAGTCGCATTGGGACGATCCCGAAACACCGTTCGAGGACACGCTCGGCACCTACAAGGAGCTGATCGACCAGGGCAAGGTTCGGGCCATCGGCGCCTCCAACCTGACCGCGCCCCGCCTGCGCGAGGCGCTGGAGGTCAGCGCCCGCACCGGCCTGCCCCGCTACGAGACCCTGCAGCCGGAATACAACCTCTACAGCCGGGAAGGCTACGAGGCGGAGCTGGAGGGGATCTGCCGGGAGAATGGGCTGGGCGTCATCAACTACTATTCGCTGGCCGCCGGCTTCCTGACCGGCAAGTACCGCTCGGCGGACGATGTCGGCAAGAGTGCGCGCGGCAACGGGGTGGTGTCGAAATACCTGAACGAGCGCGGCCGGGCGATCCTGGCGGCGCTGGACGAGGTTTCCGGCCGGCATGGGGCGACGCCGGGCCAAGTGGCCATCGCCTGGCTGATCGCGCGGCCGGGCCTGACCGCCCCCATCGCCAGCGCGTCGAAGCCGGAGCAGATGGGCGACCTGATCGCCGCCGCCCGGCTGCGGCTGGAGGCCGACGACATCGCGCAGCTGGACCGGGCGAGCGCTTATTGAGGGCGCAGAGTCGTCGCAATATAGCTCCCTCTCCCGCCCCGGGAGAGGGAAGGGGCCCGCCGCGACGCGGTGGGAAGGGTGAGGGGTGATCCAAGGAACCATGTGCTCCTTGATCCTTGCCCTACCCCTCACCCTCCCCACTTCGTGGGTCCCCTCCCTCTCCCGGGGCGGGAGAGGGCGTTTATGGTCCTGCGCTCAGGGCGAGGGGATCGCCGCCGCCTTGGGCGGGGCCGGCTTGCCGGCCTCGTCGGTCCGCAGCACCGCCAGGAAGGCGTCGGCCATGGCGTGGTAGACCGAGTGCGGGCAGACCAGCCGCGACAGCGTGGTGGCGAGCGCCGCGCTCAGCATCAGCGGCAGCAGCATGTCGGGGGACGCGCTCATCTCCGTCACGATGACGACGGCGGTCAGCGGCGCCTGCACCACCCCGGCGAAATAGGAGACCATCGACAGCAGCACCACCGCCTCCAGCGAGGTGCCCGGCAAGAGCCCGCCGATGATCGAGCCGATGCCCGCCCCCACCGACAGCGAGGGCGAGAAGATGCCGCCGGGAATGCCGCAGATGCCCGACAGGGCGGTCGCCAGCAGCTTGGCCGGGGCGTAGTACCAGGGCAGACTCTCCACCCCGTCCAGCACGGCGCGGGCCTGCTCGTAGCCGGTGCCGAAGGTCAGGCCGCCGGTGACGGTGCCGATGACGGCCAGGGCGAGGCCGCAGCCGAGTGCGACGAACACCGGATGGCGGCCGACCCGCCCGCCCAGGCCGCAGCGGATCCAGCGCGACAGCCACAGCAGCAGGCTGCTGAAGCCGCCGCCCGCCAGTCCGCCGACGAGGCCGGTCGCCAGCACCGCCTTCCAGTCCTGCCAGCTGGCCGAGGCGGCGGTGTGGCCGAAATAGGCGTAGTTGCCGAGCAATGCCACGGCGACCAGACCGGCGGCCACCACCGCCACCAGAACGAGGCCGCTGGTCCGCTTCTCGAAGCTGCGGGCCATCTCCTCGATGGCGAAGACGATGCCGGCCAGCGGCGTGTTGAAGGCAGCGGCGACGCCGGCCGCCCCGCCGGCCAGGATCAGTCCGGGCTCCCGCCCCAGCCCGGCGAGGGAGCCGGCCATCAGCATGATCGAGGCGCCGACCTGCACCGTCGGCCCCTCGCGCCCGATGGAGGCGCCGCAGGCCAGCCCGACCAGGGTCAGCAGGATCTTGCCCACCGCGATGCGCGGCGACAGCAGCCGGCGCTTGGCCGCCGGATCCTGGACATGGCGGGCGGCGATGGCCTGGGGAATGCCGCTGCCCTGCGATCCCGGCACCACCCGCAGCGCCACCCAGGCCGAGACGGCCAGACCCAGCGGCGTCAGCAGGAAGGGCAGCCAGGGCGATGCCGCCTCCGCCAGCCGGAACAGCTGCTGGGCGTAATCGGCGGCGCGGGCGAACAGCACGGCGACCAGACCGACCACGCCGGCACCGGACCAGAACAGCAGGCGCCGACGCCAGTTCCTGGGCGACATCCAGACATGGCGGGGACGGCGCAACCCCTGGGTTAGCCGAGGAGGCAGCGGGTGGTGCAGGCGGTTGGAAGGCATTGGACGGGCCGGAAGCGGGAGAAACAGACGGGTGAAACGGCGGGAGGCCGAGTTTAGGTCCGTCTTTCTCCGCAGAACCAGCGGCAGTCATGCAGATCTGGGGTCACGCGGGTCCGGGGGCGCGCGGATGCGGCCCTGTCACGCGTGAGGATCGGGCATCAGCGGCGGACGACGCTCACCGTGTGGGGCTTAGACGCGGAACGGCTGCTGCGCGAGGCGATAGCGGCGCCTTGCAGGGTCTGCTGGCTGCGGCGCTTCTGCGCCTGCTCGACCTCGCGGCGGAAATTGGGGCCGAGCGCCTCGTAGGCGGCCTTCAGCTCCGGGTCGTTCATCCAGATTTCGCGGCGATCCATGGTTTCCTCTTATATTGGCTGGCCGCCGGCCGAATGCCGGACAGACCTGCGGCGTGCCGCCCTTGCAGAGATCTGCATCGCGGGCGGGTCATCCGGCGTTTTTATCGGGATGACGCCCGCGTTCCTTTTGGAAGGCGGGAGCGGCATGACGACTGACAGGTTGGGGCGCTGAGTCTTCACTTCAAGATACGCCCGGTGTCTGATCGGGCGACTTTTCGAAAGCCATAACGCCCTGTCAGAGCCAAGGTTCCAGCCGGAGGCTTATCGGCCGCAGGTGATAGGTCTGGGGGGGATCCCCCTCTCCCCCCGGGGAGAGGGTCGGGGTGAGGGGGATGCAGAGGGAGGATTTGGTGGAGAATGGGGACCGCGCGGTTCTTGAGGATCCTCGCCGCGCGACCCCCTCACCCTAACCCTCTCCCCGGGGGGGAGAGGGGATATGTCCCCGTCGTGGGAGAGGGGATCCCGTGGTGGGAACCGCAGGATCAGGCGTGCAGCAGGCCGATGTCGCTGTAGGCGATGTGGTCGAAGCCCATGCCAAAGACCGGCGAATTCGACGCCAGGCTGAAATCGTCGGCACCCGGATTGACGAAGGCCGGGTTCAGGATCACCGAGCCCTTGTCGTAGCCGGCGGCCTGCCAGTTCGACAGCGTGCCCCAGGCGCCGCTCGACATCACCTGCGGCCAGGCGTCGAACTCCTTCTCGGCGGTGTTCAGGCTGCTGTAGAAGTTGTCGTGCAGGTTGCCGACATTTGCCGGGCCGTAGATGTGGACCGCCGTGCCCTCGCGCACGTCGATGACGTTGCCCGAGATGTCGTTGCCGGACATCGTGTGGCCCTTCCAGCCGCTCCAGGCGACATCCTGCTGGAGGCCGATCTGGGCGCCGCTGTTGCCGGCGATCACGTTCTCGGTGACCGTGTTGTTCCAGCCGCCATGCAGGAAGACGCCGCCGATGTTGTCGTGGACGACGTTGCCCTTCACCGTGGTGCCGCTGGTCCAGTCGTCGAGATAGATGCCCCAGCTCGCCACGCTGCTCGACGGGTTGGTCGCGGTGGTGCCCGACACGTCGTTGTTGATGACGGTGTGGTTGGCCAGATCCTGCTGGCGGTTGATCAGGTAGATGCCGCCGCCGTCGTTGGATTCGAGGTTGGCGTTGATCACCTTGTTGTAGGAGACGGTCACGCGGTAAGCGGCGTCGCTGCCGTCCGTCTGGACCGAGCCGACGGCGATGGCCTTCTCCGGCGAGTTCTCGATCTGGTTGTGGGTGACCTTGACGTCGGAGCTGCCGTTGATCCAGATGCCGGCGTCGCCGCGGTCGGCGGCGTTCGGATGCCGGATCAGGTTGTCGGAGACCAGCGTGGCGTTGGAGCCGGCCTTGACGAAGATCGACTCGGCGCCGGTGTTGTCGAACTGGTTGCCGGTGACCTTGCTGTTGGCGCTGTTCTGCACCGTGATGCCGTAGCCGCCGCCCTTGACCGCATTGTTGGCGAAGGTCAGGCCGGACGCGTTGTCGGCGTAGACGTAATGGCCGCCGACGACGCCGTCGGCGAAGTTGAGCCCCTCGATGGTGACGTTCTTGGCGCCGCCGAGGCCGAAGGACACGCTGGCGTTGGAGCCGCCGTGGATCACCGCCTTCTCGCTGCCGTAGCCGGCGAAGGTCACGCCGCTGTCGCGGCTGTCCAGCCACATCCCGCTCTGGTGATAGTCGCCGCCGCGGATGTAGGTGGTGTCGATGTTCGGATCGGCGCGCATGGCGGCCTGCGCCTTGGCGAGGCTGGCGAAGGGACCGTCGGTGCCGTCGGCGTTGGGCGCCGCCAGCTTGCCCGACCAGCTGTCCTTGCCGTTGGTGGCGACGTAGAAGGCCGGGCCGGTCGGGGCGGGGTTGGTCGGGGTGGTGGGCGTTGTCGGCGTTGTCGGCGTTGTCGGCGTGGTCGGCGTGGTCGGGGTCGTCGTGGTGCCGGCCGGGAAATCGGAGGCCGGGGCGTTCACCACCAGCGTGCCGTTCCACCACATGCCCTTCTGGCCGGCGATCACGTCCTTGCCGTCGAGCGCGCCCTTGTCATAGCTGACGGCGCTGTCGGTCGCGGCGTATTTGTGGCCGTTGATCGAGATGCTGTTGACGGTCAGGCTGCGGTCCTGGCCGTTGATCACCGCATCGTTGTCGTACTGGATCTGCACCTTGTGCGCGACGCGGTCGGCGACGTCGGTGGTGAAGCTGAAATCCTTGGCGGCGGTGCCGGCGGTGCCCTCGCCGATCTGCTTGCCGTCGACCAGCACCTTGAAGTGGGCGTTGACGCCGCCCGCCGGGGTGCCGGAGGCGTTCACCACGATGGTGTCCTTGGCCGACGCCGGCGTCGCGGTGACGGCGGTGGGGAAATAGCTCTTGTCGGCATTGACGACCAGCGTGCCGTTCCACCACAGGTTCGACTGGCCGGCAACGACGTCCTTGCCGTCCAGCGCGCCCTTGTCGTAGCTGACGATGCCGGCGGTCGGCGCGATCGTCTTGCCGCCGATCGAGATGCTGTTGACGGTCAGGCTGCGGTCCTGGCCGTTGATGACGGCGTCGTTGTCGTACTTGATCTGCACCTTGTGCGCGACGCCGCTGGTCAGCACGGGCGTGAAGACGAAATCCTTCGCCGTCGTGCCGACGGTGCCCTCACCCACCTTCTGGCCGTCGACCAGCAGGGTGAAATGGGCATTCACGCCGCCTGCGGCCTTGCCGAGCGCGTTCACGACGATCTTGGTAGCGGAAGTGGCCATCGGTTCGGTGTCCTCGCCTGATGTGCCCGTCTGCCTTGACCGCTCTTGGGGCGGCTGGCTTTCGGGGCCTGATGTCCGTTTTGGGCCTGAACCCGGATGCGGGACGCAGGATGGCGGGGAGCTGCGGGATCTTTGTGTGATGTTTGCCCTAAAAAGAGCGGAATCCGCGACAAATTGCGGACATCCGGGCCGGGGGCCGGTTGCGGCCGTTGTCGTGATTGCAGTGCAGCATTTCCGCAACAGCGCAGGGTACGAAACTTGCGGATTTCCCGTATTGATGAAGGAAGCCGTTGAACAAAAGGTGCTTTTCCCGGATTGTTTGGAATAGCTACAACTGTTTGCCGCCGGAACGAGGCGCGGCGACCGCGAGGCACCGGGCATCCCCATATGTCAGGCGACCGGAGCGGAACAAGGATTGACCGAGAGATGCCTGAGTACAGCGAGCGGACGCGCCGTGCCGAAGACCACGCCAGCCACCGGCCCCTGCCGCCGGGCTGTTTCCGGATGCAGCGGCCCATTCGCTTTTCCCACTGCGACCCGGCCGGAATCGTCTATTTCCCGGTCTATTTCGACATGTTCAACGGGGCGGTGGAGGACTGGTTCACCCAGGGGCTGGACATCGACTATGCAACGATGATCCTGCAGCGCCGGCTGGGCCTGCCCATCGTGCATGCCGAATGCGACTTCGTCATTCCCAGCCGGATGGGCGACACGCTGACGCTGGGCGTCCTGCTGGAACGGCTGGGCCGCAGCTCCCTCCAGCTGCGCATCAACGGCGAGCATGAGGGGCAGGTCCGGCTGTCGGGCAGCCTGACCGTGGTCACCACCTCGCTCGACGATTTCGCCGCCGTGCCGATCCCGGACGACATCCGGGAGGCCATGAAGCGCTATCAGGCGGGCTGCGAGAGCTGACGCCTTGCGTACTTACCCCCCTCTCCCCCCCGGGGAGAGGGCCGGGGTGAGGGGGATGCACTGCGTGCCTTTCCCGGAAAATTCTGCTACGCGACCCCCTCACCCTAACCCTCTCCCCGGGGGGGAGAGGGGATTGTGCGTGCCTTCCCCCGTGACGGACCATCATGGACGATTTCGACCGGCGGCTGATCGATCTGTTGACGGTGAACGCCCGCACCAGCACGGCGGCGCTCGGCCGGGCGCTGGGGCTGTCGCGTTCGACCGTGCAGGACCGCATCGCCCGGCTGGAGCGGCAGGGCGTGATCGCCGGCTATACCGTGAAGCTGGGCGACCCGGCGCCGCGGCGCCGGGTGTCGGCGCTGGTGATGATCAGCGTGAATGCCCGGCTGGCCGACCGCGCCGTCCATGCCCTGCGCAAGATGCCGGAAGTGCTCCGGCTGCACAGCATCAGCGGGCAGTACGATCTGTGCGCCACCGTCGGCACCGAAACCCATGACGCGATGGACGCGGCACTGGACGCCATCGGCCGCCTGCCGGGGGTGGAGCGGACGATGTCGTCCATCGTGCTGTCGACGAAGATGGAACGGTAGGATGCGGCGGAGCGGCGGGGGTGCCGCCGCTCCGCTGCGGCCTCAGGCCTTGCCGTCCATGTGGATGACGCGCAGGTTGTTGGTGGTGCCGGCCTGGGCGAAGGGAATGCCGGCGACGACCACCAGGGTGCCGGTCTTGCCGGCCAGCTCCTCCGCCCGTCCGATGGAGATGGCGCGGTCGACCATCTCCTCGTAGGTGCGGATGTCGTCGGACAGCACGCTGTGGGCGCCCCACAGCAGGCAGAGCCGGCGCGACACCGCCGTGTCGGGGGTGATCGCCAGGATCGGCACCTCCGGCCGCTTGCGGGCGATGCGGGCCGCGGTGGTGCCGCTGGAGGTGAAGGCGACGATGGCCGAGGAATGCAGGGTGTCGGCCAGATCGGCGGCGGCGGCGGCCACCGCGTGGGGCGGCGTGTGCTCCTCGCCCGGATGGGTCGCCTGGATCAGCGAGCGGTAGAGCTTGTGCTGCTCGGTGGAGCGGATGATGCGGTCCATCATGGTGACCGCCTCGACCGGATACTGGCCCGACGCCGATTCGGCCGACAGCATCACCGCGTCGGCGCCGTCATAGATGGCGGTCGCGACGTCCGACGCCTCGGCCCGCGTCGGGGTCGGGGCGGAGACCATCGAATCGAGCATCTGGGTGGCGACGATCACCGGCTTCACCGCGAGGCGGCAGGCGCGCACCAGCTCCTTCTGGCGGCCGGGGACGTCCTCGTGCGGGATTTCGACGCCGAGGTCGCCGCGCGCCACCATCACCGCATCCGACAGGCGGATGATGTCGTCGATCTTCTCCAGCGCCTGCGGCTTCTCGATCTTCGCCATGATGCCGGCGCGGTCGCCGATCAGGCCGCGGCCTTCCAGGATGTCGCCCGGCTTCTGCACGAAGGACATGGCGACCCAGTCGACGCCCAGCTCCAGCCCGAAAGCGAGGTCGGCGCGATCCTTGGCCGTCAGCGGCGACAGGTCGAGCACGGTGCCCGGCAGGTTGACGCCCTTGCGGTTGGAAATGACGCCGCCGACGACGACCTTCGCCTCGATCCAGTCGTCGCCCAGCTCGGTCACCTCGACGCGGACGCGGCCGTCGTCGATCAGCAGATGGTGGCCCGGCATGATGGCGGCGAAGATTTCCGGGTGCGGCAGCGGGATGGAGCGCTTGTCGCCGTCGGTCCCCTGGAGCACGAAGCGGATCTGCTCGCCGGTGGTGACTGCGATCTTGCCGTCGCGGATGGTGCCGACGCGGATCTTCGGACCCTGGAGATCCTGAAGGATGCCGATGGGGCGGCCGACCTCGGCCTCCAGCTCGCGGATGGCGCGGTGGACCTTGGCGTGGTCGTCGTGGGTGCCATGGCTGAAGTTCAGCCGGAAGGTGTCGACACCGGCCAGGAACAGGGTCTTCAGCATCTCGGGCGAGTTGCTGGCCGGTCCGACGGTGGCGACGATCTTGGCGCGGCGATGACGGCGCATATGGTTCCGGCCGCGGGGGCCGTCCTCTGTTGGCTGGGCCGTCCGGTGCGCCGCCGGGGCGGCCACCATGGGAGGACGGCGTGGTGACTGGTCAGCGGCGCGAGCGGCGGGGACGGGCGGCCGTTCGGGGCAGCCCGTTTACCGTTCGCGTGCCATACCAAGGTGTCGTCATTGCCGCCGGAAAGCAAGGCGGCTCGCGTAAAGACCGGGGCGCTTAGCGTCAGAGTCTCTAACGGTCATGGGAGAAGGGGCCAGTGCCGCCACGCTTCCATAAAAGCAGTGGGTTAGAGGACATCCCGGTCGACGGCCAAGTGTAGACGCTCCACAGGCAATAGTATCATCGAAGGTGGTGGGGGCGGTGAGTGTATCGAGCTTGGGAGCTGGGTGCCGGGCCGCAGGGGTATTCAAGCCTGCCAAAAAGTTGAGCCGTTCAGCCAGCTAGTGGATGGTAGAGGCATCGCCGCCTGAGACCACCAGCCGCTCGATCTGCTCAACTAACAGAGCGCGGAATGAGGATAGGCGCCATTCAGTCTTGCGGTTCAGCGGCTTGCATACCCACCAGACGTGGGCCGGAAATCTTTCGAGTATATCCCGTGGGGCAGGCAACCTAACAGGAAGCCGCCGCGCACCAGCATGCCGATGGTGGTGAACCACTTGAGCATAATCATTTGTATACATATAGATTATCGAATAGGATGATGCTCCAATTAGAACAAGATGGGAACGGCTTGACTGCCGGCGATGATAGTGCTACATATCGTTTCGGCGGTTGCCGCCCAGCTCGTTAGCAGTCAAGAGGGGCTCGCATTGCGAAGCACCTGTGCACTGCACCGATTTTCGCCGAAGCTAAGCCGATGGCGCAAAGCTGAGAAAACCGCAGAGCTGGCGGCCCGCCGTTTTTCATTTATAGTAATGCTTGTACCAGTCTAGACGATGTCCTATTCCAATAGAGGCATCGCCTAACAGGTCATCAGCAGATTTTGGCCAAAATTTCAACCCGCTTGATGGCTTGTAAGTGACATTGCGAAGCTCCCTGATAGGACGTTCGTCAGTGATTTTTCGCTCAGTGTACTCTAGTGCAAGCGCAGTTGCACTTGCTGCAAAATCAGCAAGAGTGCAGCCATGAGATAAGTAATGAGGGATAGCATCAATCTGATTGGGAATGATCCTTTCCCAGTCAGTGCTGCTGTTATAGGTGTTTCCACCTTCCTTAAGTTTTTGCAGATATTCTTGAAAATCCTCATACGGATATTTTGATCTTTTTGAAAAAATTAGGTGAACCGTACCGTCTCCGGTAGTGCATTTATGTGCATAGTCACGGCATATCCATGATATGCGTTCAACAAGATATTTCCCTACATAGAAATAAAGTTTATAATGATCTCTTTGGAGTTCTGAACTAGAAATGCTATTCTTATGTACGATAACGCTAGCTATGCGTACAGGGCGTCTGGCAATAAGGCGAGATCCGTAGATCTTGTGCTTTGGCTGCATGTTTCCAAACTTGATGTTCCATCCTTTATCTTTTTTGAATTCTTCCCTCAGTTCGTCAAATACAGAAAATGCCTGTTCGGCTGCATCACGGCGCATCACTACTGCTGACAGAACAAACCATTCACTGCCACCTTTGCCGTGTGCGCCCTTCTCGCAACCGGCCTCATCAATGAATGCCAAAAAGCTAGAATTTGAGTTCTCAATAGGCATAAGCATGAGTAATCAACTCAAGAAATGGGAGGGCGGACAGCCTCAAAGGCTGATGGTGTTGATGTGGTCTGCTCGGCATATTTCAAGCGGTTGCATAAAGTCCTTCATCCACTACCCTGAAGCCAGAGGATGGGAGGGATGGGAACCACGATATCGGCGTAGGGTGGAACAGCTAGGTACATAAGAGACTATATACCACTTTCGAGTGGATAAGTCGAATCTGTATCGAATTTGGGTTTCATACTATTGTATGCAAAAATTTATGTGCGAAATGTCTTGGGCACAATACTCCAGTGGATTGCATGTGCGGAACGTAAAGAACCAAAAAAATTGCTTCTTATGTGAACGTTACATTCGCCACCTCACAATTCCCCCAACCGCTCATGCAGATCCTCGATGGCGCG
The DNA here is from genome assembly GCF_002573965.1 of Azospirillum palustre. Classification (NCBI taxonomy): domain Bacteria; kingdom Pseudomonadati; phylum Pseudomonadota; class Alphaproteobacteria; order Rhodospirillales; family Azospirillaceae; genus Azospirillum; species Azospirillum palustre. The sequence goes on from NZ_PDKW01000039.1 coordinate 18,111, forward strand.
GATGCGGGCGCGGCCGGCCTCGCCGGTTAGCGGGATCAGTTCGGCGGCGAGCGCGTGGATCACCGCCAGGGCGGCGACATGGGTGTCGAGGGCGGCGAGGCTACGCGTCTCGCAGCGGAAGGTCAGCGGCGGCGGCGGCGCCTCCAGCGCGGAATGGCTGTCGGCGATCAGGATGGTGGGGATGCCGCGCTCCCCCGCGATGCGCAGCAGGCGGACGATGGCCGGCGGGCGGCGGCGGATGCCGACCAGGAACAGCAGGTCGCCCTGATTCAGATCGCCGGCAGCAAGGTCGGCCAGCGTTTCCGCCATCGTCTCGCCGGAGGCCGCCAGCTGGTGGACCTCGCCGCGGACCTGGATGAACTGCCAGCGGGCATAGCCGGCCAGGAAGGCGCTGTTGCGGGCGCCGCAGACCCAGATGCGCCGGGCGTCGGCGAGCGCGCGGGCCGCCCGCGCCAGCATCGCCGGGTCGGTCTGGCGGGCGGTGGCGGCGAGCGCCTCCGCACTGCGCCGGAAATGCGCATCCAGCGGCGCCGGGTCGCCGTCGGAAACCGCTGCCGATGCGGAGGCGGATGCGGGGGCCGGCCCGCCGGGCGGCAGCAGGAACAGCGGCGAGCCCCAGTCGCCGCCGCGCCGGGCGGCCAGACGCGCCGCCTCGAAGCCGGCATAGCCGAGCCGGCGGACCAGACGCGACACCGTCATCTTCGACACGCCGGCCCGGCCGGCCAGCTCGGTCGCCGAATAGCCCGACAGCTCGCCCGGACAGGCGAGGATCACATCGGCGAGCTGTCGCTCCATAGGGCTGAGGTCGTTATAGCGGTCGCGGATGCGGGCGGTCAGCGACGGTTCGCCCGCCTCCGGTCCATCCGGGGCCTGTGCGGCGTGAATTGCCTGTTTCATGGGCTGATCGCCTCTGGGCTTCGGCATTTGCACAAAAAATGGAATTCCGGGCTGCAACCAGAGGGGTGTTACATTCGTAACGGCTCCTTGCGCTGGCGGGATAAGCGTAACATTCCCGTGCCTTTGCAGCACACCTGAATTCGTAGGACGAAAGTGGCACATGGTTTGAAAAGGAGGGTCCATCGTCTTTCGGTTCGGAGATCAGGTGCCATGCGGTTCGCGAAGATTCTGGGTGCTCTCGGCCTTGCCACGGCGGTTCTGGCCGGCGGTCTCGTCCCGACCTATGCAAAAGCCGACGCGCTTGAGCGCATCGCCAAGGAGAAGGTGCTGCGCGTCGCCGTCCCGCAGGACTTCCCGCCCTTCGGCTCGGTCGGCACCGACCTGAAGCCGGTCGGCTACGACATCGACGCCGCCACCCTGATCGCCAAGGAAATGGGCGCCAAGGTGGAGCTGGTGCCGGTGACCAGCACCAACCGCATCCCCTACCTGACCACCGGCAAGGTCGATCTGGTGATCTCCAGCCTGGGCAAGAATGCGGAGCGCGAGAAGGTCATCGACTTCTCCACCGCCTACGCCCCCTTCTACAACGGCGTCTTCGGCCCCGACGACATCAAGGCCGAGAAGGTCGAGGATCTGGACGGCAAGACCGTCGGCGTCACCCGCGGCTCGGTCGAGGACATCGAGCTGTCGAAGATCGTGTCGGACAAGGTTACCGTCCGCCGTTACGAGGACAACAACGGCACCATCTCCGCCTTCCTGTCGGGTCAGGTGCAGCTGGTCGCCACCGGCAACGTGGTCGCCGCCGCCATCTTCGAGCGCAACCCGCCGCGCCAGCCGATCCTGAAGTTCCTGGTCAAGAACTCCCCCTGCTTCGTCGGGCTGAACAAGAACGAGGGGCCGCTCTTGGAGAAGGTCAACGCCATCATCGCCAAGGCGAAGGACGACGGCTCGCTGAACGACATCGCCAAGAAATGGCTGCACGCGCCGCTGCCGAAGGATATGTGACGGAACACGCCCGATCCCCCCTCTCCCCCCCGGGGAGAGGGTCGGGGTGAGGGGGAGGCACAGGGGGGAGTCAGTGGGGAGCAGACAGCGCGCGCTTCTTGAAGATCCTTGCTATGCGTCCCCCTCACCCTAACCCTCTCCCCGGGGGGGAGAGGGGATCCTTCCCGCTTCGCGAGATTCCGGCATCATCAATCCGGCACGGGACATCTTCACATGGCCTACAGTTTCGATTTCTCGTCCCTGCTGGACTATACGCCCGTGCTGGTGGACGGGGTGGCGACCACCGTGGCGCTGACCGCGGTCAGCACGGTGCTGGGGGTGGCGCTCGGCATCGGCGGGGCGGCGGCAAGGACCTCCAGCGTCAAGCCGCTGGCGGTCGTCGTCGGCGCCTATGTCGAGCTGATCCGCAACACCCCCTTCCTGGTCCAGCTGTTCTTCATCTTCTTCGGCCTGCCGTCGCTGGGCATCCGGCTGGCGGAATGGCAGGCGGCGGTGCTGGCGATGGTGATCAATCTCGGCGCCTATTCGACCGAGATCATCCGCGCCGGCATCGAGGCGACGCCGAAGGGCCAGATCGAGGCCGGGGCCAGCCTGGGCATGACCGGGCCGCAGATCTTCCGCTATGTCGTGCTGGGGCCCGCGATGGCGAAGATCTGGCCGGCGCTGACCAGCCAGATCGTCATCGTCATGCTGGGCTCGTCGGTCTGCTCGCAGATCGCGGCGGAGGAGCTGAGCTTCGCCGCCAACTTCATCCAGTCCCGCAATTTCCGGCCGTTCGAGGTCTATTTCCTGGCGACCGCGCTGTATCTGGCGCTGGCGGTGGGCTTGCGCTGGATCTTCAGCCTGATGGGGCAGCGGATGTTCGCCAAGGGGGTGTCTCGTGCTTAATTTCACCCTGTGGGACATCCTGTCCAACCTGCTGCTGGCGGCGCGCTGGACGGTGCTGCTGTCGCTGATCGCCTTCGTCTCCGGCGGGATCGCCGGGCTCTTGCTGCTGGTCGCCCGCGTGTCGCCGGTGCCGCCGCTGCGCATCGCGGCAAAGCTGTTCATCGAGGTTTTCCAGGGCACGCCGCTGCTGATGCAGCTGTTCATCGTCTTCTTCGCCTTGCCGCTGATCGGCATCGAGACGACCGCCTGGACCTCGGCCGCCCTCGCGCTGACGCTGTTCACCGCCGCCTATCTCGCCGAGATCTGGCGCGGCTGCGTCGAGGCGGTGCCGAAGGGCCAGTGGGAAGCCTCGGCCAGCCTCGCGCTCAATTTCGGCGAGCAGATGCGCCACGTCATCCTGCCGCAGGCCCTGCGCATCGCCGTGCCGCCGACCGTCGGGTTTTCGGTGCAGGTGGTGAAGGGCACGGCGGTGACCTCCATCATCGGCTTCGTCGAGGTGACGAAGGCCGGGACCATGATCACCAACGCCACCTTCCAGCCCTTCCTGGTCTATGGGCTGGTCGGGCTGATCTATTTCGCCCTGTGCTACCCGCTGTCGCTGTCGGCCAAGGCGCTGGAAAGGAAGCTCAATGTCGCCCGTTAAGACGTCCCCCACCGGCAGGCCCCTGGTGAAGCTGTCGGCCATCCGCAAATCCTTCGGCCCGGTGGAGGTGCTGAAGGGCGTCGACATGGCGGTGGAGGAGGGACAGGTCGTCGCCATGATCGGCCGCAGCGGATCGGGCAAGAGCACCCTGCTGCGCAGCATCAACGGGCTGGAGCGCATCGACGGCGGCGTGATCGAGGTGGACGGCGAATGCGTCGATCCCGGCCAGATCGACCTGCGGGCGCTGCGCCAGAAGGTCGGCATGGTGTTCCAGCAGTTCAACCTGTTTCCCCATCTGACCGCCGGTGAGAATGTGATGCTGGCGCTGAAGGTGGTGAAGAAGCAGGACAAGGCCGCCACCCGCGCCGCCGCCGAATCGGCGCTGGCCAAGGTCGGGCTGGGCCACAAGTTCGACGCCTATCCCTCGCAGCTGTCGGGCGGCCAGCAGCAGCGCGTCGCCATCGCGCGGTCGCTGGCGATGGCGCCCAAGGTTCTGCTGTGCGACGAGATCACCTCGGCGCTCGACCCCGAGCTGGTGGCCGAGGTGCTGGGGGTGGTGCGCAAGCTGGCCGAGGAGGGCATGACGCTGATCCTGGTGACGCACGAGATGCGCTTCGCCCGCGAGGTCTGCGACCGGCTGGTCTTCATGCATGGCGGCCGCATCGCCGAACAGGGACCGCCGGCCGAGCTGTTCGACCGGCCCTCCACGCCGGAACTGGCGCAGTTCATCGGCATGGTGGAAGCACGCTGAACGGCGCGCTGACCGGCGCGCCGCCCCCTTCCCTCCTCTCCCCCCCTTTTTTCCGACGCCGGGGTCCGGCCGCTGCTGCGGTCCGGCCGCCCGGCGTTTTGCATTTCCGGACGGCATGCCCCAGGCCGGGGGTGCGCCCCCTCACGGCCCCCTATCGCCGGCTGCCGCTGTCCAAAAGGAATATAAGCTTATAAAAAATCTCTTAACGCTTTGCCTGCAGGCCCCGGCGACCTCACGAGCATTAACTTTTTTGCCGGTGAAAAAGGTCGTTTGCGAATTTGTCTTACCCCCATGGCTGTAATGCTGCGTGCTAGGTTTCTATCAATCCAGTCCCCGGATGGATCAGTATATACGGCTTATATCTGGCATCATCCCGCGGGATTTTTGAAAGAATGCTGCGTGAGTCTGGTCGTGTCCCCGAGTGAAGCCGTCTATGTCTTTCGAGATCAACTTTCCAATATGACGTGATTCAAAGTGGATATTGGCTCTTTCAAAGGAAGACTGTGTACAGGATCGCAAATCCTGTGACCATGATGGGATATAGTTCGCCGACCCGTTGCGGGGGCCTTGACCGGGCTTGTGACGATCTGGGCCAAATTTGCCACAAGGTTCGAGAAAAGTTAACCGGATTTGGAAAGGTTTCGTTAACCATTGAAGCCCCAGCATGGCTTCAACACAACGGACATAGGATCGAAGTCATGAGCACGACCACCTCGCCGAGCAAGATTGTCGTCAACGCCTACGGCCAATCCCTGGATGGCGTCGCACCGCATTTCAAGCTGCTGGTGGATGGTCAGGAGGTCGGTTCGGCCAATGCGGCCGACGCCTCGTCGAAGGCATACAGCTTCACCGCCGACCTTGCCGCGAACACGGCGCACAAGATTCAGGTCGTTTACGACAACGACACCGCGACCAGCGCCTATCGCGACCTTTACGTCCAGTCGATCGAGGTCAACGGCCACACGCTGAAGCCGACCGACGCCATCTACGAACGCTATGACGATGCCGCCCCGGCGCCGACGCAGGCCGGCCAGGAAGCCATGTGGTGGGACGGCGCGCTGACCTTCAGCACCCCCGCCAACTACTATGGCGGCGCGCAGACCGCCGCCCCGGCCGCTCCCGCCACCCCTGCCGCTCCGGCCGCCGGCACCGCGCAGAACGTCATCACCGTGAACGCCGCCGGCAGCGCCGCCGCCGGTGAGGGCGCACACTTCACCGTGCTGGTCGACGGCAAGGCCATCGGCGAAGGCACGGCGACCAGCTCGGAAGCCAAGGATTACAAGTTCACCGCCGATCTGGCCCAGGGCACCGCCCATTCGGTCGAGGTGAAGTACGACAACGACGCCGTCATCGACGGCACCGACCGCAACCTGTTCGTCCACAGCGTCAGCGTCGACGGCAAGACCGTGGCGGCCACCGACGCCGCCATGTCGGTCCAGCGCACCGCCGACGGTGCCGATCTGGGGGCGACCACCGACCTCTATTGGGACGCCACCCTGACCGCCAAGCTGGATGCCAGCCATTTCGCCGCCTCCACCAGCTCGGCGGGCGGCTCCACCGATGCCGGCAAGGGCGGCACCGCCACGGGCGGCGCGACCGGCGGGGCCACCGGCGGTTCGACGGGCGGTTCGACGGGCGGTTCGACGGGCGGTTCGACGGGCGGTTCGACGGGCGGCGACACCTCGCTGTCGCTGAAGGTCGGCAACGTCACGGTGTCCGATCCGGGCATGGTGCAGAGCAGCAGCTCGATCAACGGCTTCCTGCACACCAACGGCAACCAGATCGTCGACGAGAGCGGCAACAACGTCCGGCTGACCGGCGTCAACTGGTTCGGCGGCGAGGGCTACAACTACGTGCCGTCGGGCCTGTGGGCCGACAGCTACCAGCACCACATCGACAGCATGAAGGACCTGGGCTTCAACGTCATCCGCCTGACCTGGGCCGACGACATGTTCGACAGCACCGCGGTCACCAACGGCATCGACTATTCGAAGAACCCGGACCTGAAGGGCCTGACCCGGCTGGAGGTCTATGACAAGGTCATCGACTATGCCGGCAAGAACGGCATCAAGGTGATCCTCGACCACCACCGCAACGACGGCGGCGCCGGCACCAACGAGCACGGGCTGTGGTACACCGACAACAACCCCGAATCGAAGGTCATCGAGAACTGGAAGATGCTGGCCGAGCATTATGCCGGCAACAAGGCGGTGATCGGCGCCGACCTGCACAACGAGCCGAGCGTGTCGGCCACCTGGGGTGACGGCAATCAGGCCACCGACTGGGCCGCGGCGGCCGAGCGCATCGGCAACTCGATCCAGACCGTCAACAAGGACTGGCTGCTGCTGGTCGAGGGCACGGAGTGGAGCAGCACGCTGGCCGGCGTGAAGACCCATCCCATCGAGTTCGACACCCCCAACAAGCTGGTCTATTCGCCGCACGCCTACGGCCAGAGCGTCGGGCAGTTCAGCTGGCTGTCGGATCCGAGCTATCCGGACAACCTGCCGGCCCAGTACGACAGCATGTGGGGCTACATCTACAAGAACAACATCGCCCCGATCCTGGTCGGCGAGTTCGGCGGCCAGATGCACAGCGCCGCCGAGCAGACCTGGGCCAGCACGCTGATCAAGTACATGAACGGCGACTGGAACCTGGACGGCAAGAGCGATCTGGCGGCCGGCCAGCAGGGCATGAACTGGACCTACTGGGCCTGGACGCCGGAATCGGGCGACGTCGGCGGCCTGCTGCAGGACGACTACAAGACCGTCGATCCGACCAAGATGAACATCATCAAGGCCGGTCTCGCCGCCAACTCCGGCAGCTCCGGCACCGTCGCCGGCAGCGACGAGGCGGTGTTCACCGTGCAACTGGCCAAGGCGGTCACCACCGCCACCACCATCGAGTATGCGACCGAGGACGGCACCGCCAAGGCCGGCACCGACTACACCGCCGCCCATGGCAGCCTGACCTTCCAGCCGGGCGAGACCACCAAGACGGTCTCCGTCCACATCAACGGCACCAACACCAATGACGGCACGGAGAACTTCCTGCTGCAACTGACCCACGACAACGCCAACCTGGGCACCGCCACCGGCTTCATCACCGACCACGCGGCGTAAGGCGCAGATTCTCTAACCGCACACCTCCATCGCAGAACTGGGCCGGCCCGCGTCGTCACTGACGCGGGCCGGCTTTTTCTGTTTGTCAGCTCTGCCGGCCGTCCCGGTTCCGTGTCCGGAAGAAGCCGTTCAGGGCGTCGAACGGCTCCGCCTCCGCCAGTGCGTCGAAGCGGCCCTCGTCGGCCAGCATCCGCGCCGCCCGCAGGAAGCCGCCCCAGGCGGCGCGGCTGAGCGCGCTGCCCAGGCTGATCCGCCGCACGCCGAGATCGGCGATCTCCGCCACCGTCAGGCCGATCGGCGCCGAGACCAGCAGGTTGAGCGGCTTCGGTCCCACCGCCTCGACCGCCGCCCGGATGGTTTCCGGCGTGCGCAGGCCCGGCGCATAGAGAACGTCGGCACCCGCCGCCGCATAGGCCGGCAGCCGGCGCATCGCCTCCTCGATGGCGGCCGGATGGTCGACCAGCACGGCCTCGCAGCGGGCGGTCAGCAGCACGCCGGTTCCGCGCAGGGCCTCCGCCGCCGCGGCGATGCGCTCGACGGCCAGATCGAACTCGTAGAGCGGCTTCGCCGGGTCGCCGGTGGCGTCCTCCACCGACAGGCCGGCGACGCCGGTGTCGGCGCAGAGCCGCAGGTTGCGGGCCAGCCCGTCGAGGTCATGGGCATAGCCGGATTCGAAATCGGCATTCACCGGCAGGCCGGTCGCGCGCACGATGCCGGCGATGTGGGACAGCATGTCCGCGCAGGGCACCGCCCAGTCGGTGTCGGGAAGCCCGCAGGAGAAGGCGAACCCCGCCGAGGTGGTCGCCAGCGCGCGGAAGCCGAGATGCTCCAGCATCAGGGCGCTGCCGGCGTCCCACGGGTTGGGGATGACGAAGCAGCCGTCCGTGTGGAGGTCGGCGAAGGCGGCGCGGGCCTGCTGGCGGTCGGTCATTGCGGGTCTTTCTCTGAAGCGGCGGCGCGGATTCGGTACAGGGTAAGGCGGGGCTGTGGCGCAGTCCATCGGCCAGGCCGGCTGCGGCGCCCGGCCGGCCGGCTACAGCGCCCGTTCGAGGATCGCCCGTGCCGGCGCGTATTTCTCCGCGACCATCCGGGGGCCGGCGGCAATCGCGGCGACGCGGGCGGGATCGCTGTTGTCAAGATTGTCGGCCAGCTTGACGCGGATCGCCGTGACATTGCCGCTGGCGGCGATCCGTCCGATCCACTCCAGATAGGTTCCGTCGGGATCGAGGTTCCGGCTGACGAGCCGGATGGCGGCGATGGCCTCCTCCTCGATGCCGGCGTCGCGGAGATCGTCCGCGGTGGCGCCGGCATCCTCGATCGCGTCATGGAGCAAGGCGGCCTGAAGCTGGGCCTTGGTGGCGTCGGGGAACCGCTCGATCAAGCGGCGGGCCACCCGTTCCAGATGCCGCCAATAGGGGGCGCCGGCCTTGTCGACCTGACCGTGGTGGAGGGTCCTGGCAAACTCCAGCGTCTCGCGAAACCAGATCTCGTCCTGCGCCATGGTTGCTCCCTTTTGCGGCCCTCTGCCATATCATCACCCCAGGCTGCCGACATCCGGCCATTCCAGCGCGGGATGGCCGCTCAGCCGGTCGAGCAGGCGGTCCAGCAGATCCCAGATCGCCGCGTCGTGGACGCGGTGGTGGGTCAGCAGGCCGATGGGCTCGGCCGGGATGCGCCGGCCCTCGCGGCGGTCGCGCAGTTCGCGGCACAGCTGGTCGAGCAGGGCGTCGAGCGGAACGGCGGAGCGGCTGCCGCGCCAGTCGATCAGATCGAGGTGGGTGTTGATCCAGGCGATGCCGTCACCCGGTGCCGGCGACGGGCCGAAGGCGGAGACGGCGCGGTAGCCGGAGGCCGACAGGCGGGCCGGCATGTCGGCGGCTATGCGGTTCCAGGGCGGGACGAACAGCGGCAGCAGGCGGTCGCCGAACAGGCCGCGCAGGGTGGACAGGCCGCGTTCGGCCTCGGCCTGCCGGACCTCGGGCGGGCGCTCCGGGCCGAATTCGCATTTCTTCCGGCCGGGGGCGGCATGGTCGGTGTGGGACCAGCCATGGACCAGCGGGGTGACGCGCCCATGACCGGCCAGTGCCTCGGCGAGCGACGGTTCGGCATCGGCGGGGATGACGGCGAGGCCGAGGGGGATGCCGGCCTGGGTGCTGCGGGTCAGCAATCCGTCGAGCTGCGGGCCGGCGGCGACCGCGTCGTCGTCGCGCAGCCACAGCGGGCAGCGGCGGCCGAGGCCGGTCCAGCGGGCGAGTTCTTCGTCTACGGCGGTCCAGCTCGTCATGATGTCTTCTCCGCCAGCAAGGCTTCGACGATCTCGACGCTGCGCGCCGCCCCGGCCAGCGAAGCGGGGCTGAGCGGCGGGATGTGGGCGCCCAGCACGGACTGCAAGGCTCGGGCGAGGCTGTCGGGGGTGAGGTCGGCCTCGCGCAGGGTGGCGATGCCGGGCTGGCGGGCCAGGATGGCGGCGCGGATGGTCTGCTCGACCTCCTTGCCGTCCTCGAAGGGGCAGAAGACGCTGGGCACGCCGGCGGTCAGGCAGTCGAGTGCCGTGTTGTAGCCGCAGCGGCCGACGCTGGCCGACGCCCGGCCCAGCAGGGCGCGGAAGTCGGGGCGCACCGGCTCCACCACCAGCCGGTCGGGCGGGGCCAGGGCGCGCAGCCGGTCGGCCAGCGCCGCGTCGCCCTTCGCCACCAGCAGGCGCCAGCGCTGTGGCAGGGCGCCGGAGGCGGCGCACAGGGCTGCGCATTGGGCTGCGGCCTCGAAGAGCGGGCGGCCGACCGGGCCGCCGCCGGCAGTGACCAGGATCTCGGCATTGCCGTCGGTGCCGTCGTCGGGGACGGGCGGCGGCGGCACGACGAAGCCGGTGTAGCGCAGCAGCGGCATCATCGCTCGCGTCAGCGGCCAGCTGTCCTCCAGCGGGATCAAAGCGGGATCGGAATGGACCAGCACGCCGTCGTAGAGACGCAGCAGGCGGTCTTCGGTTTCGGCCACCCGCTTGGGTTTGGAAGGCGGGGCCAGGATGTCGCGAACCGAGGCCAGCGTCAGCGGCGGGCATGGCAGGGCGCGGGCGCGCTCCAGCAGGGCGTCGAACTCGGCGGCCAGCGCGCGGCGGCCGAAGGGGAAGAGTTCGGTGATCAGCACGTTGGGGTGGACGCTGTCGAGCAGGCCGGTCAGCATCGCCCGCCGGGCGGCGAACAGGCCGGCGTCGGCGGGGGTGCCGTCGGCGCCCAGCAGGGTGGCGAAGTCGGCGCCGTCGCTCGCCAGCGCCGGCAGCTGGTGCAGGGTGGCGGTGCCGGTTTCGAGGTGGGGGGCGGGACGGCCGCCGCTGGCGACATCGACGCGCCAGCCGCGGGCGGTGAAGGCCTCGGCCAGGGCCAGCGCGCGGCTGAGATGGCCGGTGCCGAGCAGATGGGTGACGGCGATCAGCAGCCTCATGACAGGCGCAGGCCTTCTTTTGGACCGGTCGGGCGGAGCGTGCCGTCGGCGGCGAGCGTCAGGACGTAGAGGCGGTTGCGCTTGACCGGCACCGGCGGCGGGCCGCGGAAGTCCCAGCCCCAGGCGAGCGCCAGCGCGACGCGCATCACGCCGATGTGGGTGACGACGAGGTGAAGCCCCTTCTCCCCCCCGGGGAGAAGGTTGGGATGAGGGGGTTCGGCAACGCCGAAGAGATCCTCGCCGTGCGTCCCCCTCACCCTAACCCTCTCCCCGGGGGGGAGAGGGGATTGGTCCTGGGGTGGGAAAGGGGGTTGCAAGTCCGCCAGCCATCCCGTCAACCGCTCCCGCACGTCGGCGGGGCTTTCGCCGTTGGGGGGGCGGAAGTCCCAGCCCCAGTGTTCGAGGTCGCGGTAGCCGCTGGCGGGGTCGGCGCGCAGGTCGCGGCCATGCAGGCCCTCCCAGGCGCCCCAGTCCATCTCGATCAGGCGCGGGTCGGTGTGGACGGGGCGGCCCTTGCCGAGAAGGGCAGCGGTCTCCACCGCGCGCGCCAGCGGGCTGGCGTGCAGGGTGGCGTCGCGCCAGTCCGGCGGCAGGGTCAGGGCGGCGAGCTGCTCGCGGCTGTCCGGGGCCAGCGGGATGTCGGTGCGGCCCTGGATGCGGCCCTCGCGGTTCCAGGCGGTGATGCCGTGGCGCAGGAATGCGAGGCGGATCATGACACAAGTCCGGTCAGCAGGCCGCGCAGGCGGTCGGCGGCTGCGGTCAGGGCATGGTGGGCCTCGACATGGGCGCGGGCGCTGCGGCCGAGGGCGCGCAGGGCCGGCGGATCGGCCAGCAGGGCGGCGAGCGCGGCGGCGAATTCCTGCGGGGCGGGGCCGGTCAGCCGGCCGCCGACGCCGTCGCGGATGACGGTGCCGGTGCCGGCATTGTCGATGGCGAGCACGGGCACGCCTTGGGCCTGCGCCTCCAGATAGACCATGCCGAACGCCTCGTTGAGGCCGGGCCAGACCAGCAGGTCGGCGGTGCGGTAATGGCCGGCGAGGCTGTCCGGCGGGCAGGCGCCGTGCAGCGTCACCCGCGGGCCGAAGGGGGCGAACAGCGCCGCCACCTCCGCCGCCGCCGGGCCGGCGCCGACGATGTCGAGCGTCCAGGGTTGGGCCGCCACAAGGTGGAGCGCGTCGGCGAGAAGGCGGTAGGAGGCCAGCTTGTCGCCCGGCCGCATCATGGCGACAGTCAAAAGCCGGGGCAGCAGGCGGGGCGTCACGGTCGGCTCTCGGGCTTCCGGGGCCGGCGGCAGGTCAAGGAAGGGGGGCAGCATCGCCACCCGCTGGCCGGGCGGGCCGTAGGCCTCCACCGCCTGACGGTCGCGGGCGCTGACGCAGAGGACGAGGGCGGCGGCCTCGATGGCGGCCTCGGCGGCGGCGGCGAAGGCGGCCCAGGGGCCGGTCAGGCGCTTGCGGGCGCGGGTCGCCTCCACCACGACATAGGGGATGCCGAGGGCGCGGGCGATCGCCGGGCCGATCAGGTCGGGCGCCTTGTAATAGACATGGTAGCTGAGCCACAGCGCCGGGCGCCGCTCCGGCTCGGCGGCGTAGAGCGACAGCAGCCGGTCGCGTTCGGCGGCGGCGGCGGCGCTCAGGCGGGCCTGAACGGTGGGGTCGCCGGCACCGTCATAGACGCGCAGCCCGCTTGCCACCTCCACCGGGCCGGTTGCCCCCAGCGCCCGCAGGATCAGCCGCGCCATCTGGCGGTCGCCGGAGGGGATGGGATGGTCGACCGGCTTCAGCGGGGCATAAAAGGCAATCTGGAGGGCGGTCACGCCGCGGCCTCCTCCAGCCGGCGGACGAGGCGGTCGATGCCGGCGGTCATGCCGAACTCGGCGCAGAGCCGGGCATAGGCGGCGTCGGCCAGCCGCAGCCGCAGCGCCGGGTCGGCGGCGAGCCGTTCCAGTGCTGTGGCGATGGCGGGCGGGGTGCCGTCGGTCAGCAGGCCGTGGGTGCCGTCGGCGATGAATTCCGGGATGGCGGAGACGGCGGTGGAGAGGATGGCGAGGCGCTGGCTCGCCGCCTCCATCAGCACGTTGGGCAGGCCGTCGCGGTCGCCGTCGCCGGCCACCACGCTGGTCAGCACGAACAGGTCGGCATGGCGGAGCGCCTGGATCACCGTCGCCTGGTCCTGGGCGCCGCGCCACTCGATGCGGTCGGTCAGGCCAAGCCGTTCGGCCTGGGCGCGCAGGGCCTGCTTGAGGTCGCCGGAGCCGATATGGACCAGCCGCCAATGCAGCCCGTCCGGCAGCGTCGCCAGCGCGTCGAGCAGCCGGTCATAGCCCTTCTTCTCCACCAGCCGGCCGACCGACAGGATCTCCACCGCGCGCTCCGGTGTGGAGCCGTCGCGCTGTGGGGCGTCGCCACGGTCCGGCGGGGCGGGGAAGCGGGAGAGGTCGAGGCCGTGATAGACGAGGTCGATGCGGGACGGGTCGGCGGCCAGCCCGCGCAGATGGGCGGCACCCACGGCGGTGCAGGTGGCGCCGAAGCGGGCATCGGCCAGCTTCTCGCGCTTCTCCCAGTCCGGCGTGGTCCAGATGTCCTTGGCATGGGCGGAAAAGCCCCAGCCGATGCCGCGGATCGCGGCGGCATAGCGCCCGACCGACGCCGGGGTGTGCAGGAAATGGGTGTAGAGGAAGGGCACGTCGGCCGGCAGCTCCGCCGCCAGCACCAGCGCCTGCCCGAAGCGGCGTCCACGGTTGGCGGTGCGGTCGCGCCACAGGTCGCGCAGCCACCCCGCCGCGGTGCGCAGCAGGCCGGCCGGGTGGTGCCGGATCAGGCGGCCGAGTGCCTGCAGCACGCGGGCCGGCTCGTCGCGCAGATATTCCGGCAAATAATGGACCGGGGCGGTGATGCGGTCGTGCAGGGCGTGGCGGCGGCTGTCGGTCGGGTGGCGCAGCGACCAGATCGACAGATCGATGCCGCGCTGCTGGAGGGCCAGAAGCTCCTGCGCGATGAAGGTCTCCGACAGGCGGGGATAGCCCTTCACCACCACGGCGATTTTCAGCGGCACGGCTTTCGAAACCATGGAGGACGACGTCCGGCCGTCCGTTCCCTCTCCGGTCATGCGCGCTTGCCTGCCATGGCGCGGGACAGCCGTTCCGCCGCCCGGCGGATCGGGGTGACGGGGGTGGTGCGGGGGAGCACCGAGTCGGCCGCCAGCACCTCGCGCGTCAGGTCGACGATGCGCTCCAGCCCGCCGAGCAGGCCGGGCAGCGGGCTGGCCGAGGGCGGCGGCTGGTTGGGCAGCGCGCGGATGGCGTCGGCCATCGCCCGCGGGTCGGCGCCGTCGCGGTCGCTGTCCAGCGTGCGCAGCAGCCCCAAGGCCTCCGCCGCCTCGGCGCGGATGCGCTGTTCCAGCCGGGGGCGGGTGCGCGGGGCCAGCACCGACGGCTTGTCGAAGGACAGGATCTCGCAGAAGGTGTTGTAGCCGCCCATCGCCACCACGCCGACCGCGCCGGCATAGAGATCCTCCATGCGGGAATGGAAGTTGATGGTCTCCACCCTGCCCTTCAGCTGGCGGATGCGGGTGGCGAATTCCTGGCGGCGGGCATCCTCCAGGAAGGGGCCGTAGACGATCAGGGCGCGGGGGACGAGGTCCGGATCGCTCTCGTAGGCGGCGATGGTCCAGTCGACCAGGGCCGCCCCGTCGCCGCCGCCGCCCGGCGTCACCAGCACGTAGGGGCCCGTCATCGGGCAGTCCGCGGCCTGGACCGCACCGCCGCCTTCGGTCGGCTCGCGCTTCAGATAGCCGGTGTAGCGCAGCCGCGCCGCGATCTCCGCCGGCAGGTCGAGCCCGTCCAGCGGGCGGTAGACCTCCGGCAGGCCGTAGATCCAGAGCTGGTCGTAATAGCGTTCGATGGCGGCGACCGCCTCCTTGCGCTCCCACTCCGGCTGCAAGGCCTCCGGCGCGTCGAGCACGTCGCGCAGGCCCAGCACGACGCGGGTGTTGCCGCTGGCCCGCATCTCGTCCAGCGCCGGCAGGAATTCGCCGTGCAGGCCGGTCGGCTCCTTGTCGACGATGGCCAGCGTCGGGCGGAAGGCACGGGCGGTGGCGCGGATGATCTCCGCCCGGATCGCGGTGGTCTCCTCGATCGGCAGGCCGAGGTTGCGGGCGGTGTAGCCGCCGTCGGGCTGCTTCACCACGCCGGGCAGGCGCACATGGTCGACCCGCTCCGGAAAGTCGAAGCGGCCGGCGACCGGCGAGCCGGTGAGGATCAGCGCGGAGGCGTCGGGAAAGGCCGACACCAGGGCCTGGGCAATCGTCCGCGACCGCCGCAGATGGCCGAGCCCGAAGGTGTCATGGCTGTAGAGCAGGATGCGCGGCGGCGTCCGGTCGGGATGAAGGGACCGAAGGGGCGGCTGTGGCTGGTGCATGCTCGGACACTCCGCTTCAGCAATGCTTCGGAACCGACAATCCGTCGCGGAACAGATCGCTGTGCTTGTCTTTGGAACCGGTTCGGCGCCGGTGGTTGCGGGGTCGTCCAGGCACCGGCGGCAAGGCTCCAGCCTGGAGAGAACCCCTCACATGGATTTTGCCGCGCATCAATATGACTTCCGGCCGGGTAAGAGCAACGCATCTATGCGCTGTGATATATATGAGCGCCGGACAGGCCGCCAGCCGGCTTGCGGCGGCGATGACGGGTCAGTCGCCATGATAGGGATCCAGGGCGTCGCGCAGGCCGTCGCCGAAGAAGTTGAAGGACAAGACTACCAGGATCACCGGCAGCATCGGCAATGACACCCAAGGATAGGTTTCCACCGCCATGAGGTTCTGGGCGTCGTTCAGCATCACCCCCCAGCTGGTCGCCGGCGGGCGCAGCCCCAGCCCCAGGAAGGACAGCGCCGTTTCGCCCAGGATCATCGCCGGGATCGACAGGGTGGCGCTGGCGAGCAGGTGGCTGGCGAAGTTGGGCAGCAGGTGGCGGCGGATGATGCGCGCCGGGCTGGCCCCCATCAGCTCCGCCGCCATGACGAAATCCTCCTCGCGCAATGCCAGGAAGCGGGAGCGCACGGCGCGGGCCAGCGACGGCCAGTCGAGCAGGCCGAGGATGACGGAGATGCAGAGGAACACCGTCACCGGGCTCCATTGCGCCGGCACCGCGGCGGACAGCGCCAGCCACAGCGGCAGCTCCGGCAGGGATTTCAGGATTTCCGACAGGCGCTGCACCCCGGCGTCGATCCAGCCGCCGAAATAGCCGGCCATGCCGCCCAGCGTGATGCCGATGGCGAAGGACACCGCGATGCCGAGCAGCCCGACGGTCAGCGACAGCTGCGCCCCGATGGCGAGGCGCGAGAGCATGTCACGGCCGAGCCGGTCGGTGCCCAAGAGATGCAGCGACGCCCCCGGCGGCGGGCAGACCAGCCGGACCCGCGATTCGACCAGACCGAGGAAGCGGTAGGGCGCGCCGGGGCAGAGGAATTGCAGCGGCATCGGCCGGCTGGTGTCGGTCTCGTAGCGCCAGCGATAGTCCTTCAGGTCGGGCCGCCCGGTGGTCGGATAGACGAAGGGGCCGATGAACTGCCCGTCGTGGAACAGGTGGACGCCCTGGGGCGGGGCGTAGAGATGCTCCACGTCGCGCTCGTTGGCGCTGTAGGGCACCAGGAAATCGACGAAGGGCAGGCTGAGATAGGACAGGCCCAGGAACAGCGCCCCCAGCACCGCCAGCCGGTGGCGCAGGAAACGGCGCAGCATCAGCCGCCCGGTCGAGGCGTTGGCATCGAAGCGGGTGGCCGGCGCGTCCGCCGCGGCCGGATCGGGATAGGGCCGGTCGTCGACGTAATGCTCCCAGCCGCCGGTCGTGGCCGGATCCTTCATGCCCCCTTCCTTCATGACTGGGCCTTCCTCGCCTTGCCGAGGCGGATGCGGGGGTCGAGCAGGGCGAGTGCTATGTCGGAGACCAGCATGCCGACCAGCACCAGGAGCGAGATGAACATCAGGATGAAGCCGGACAGGAAGATGTCCTGCGCCCGCAGCGCCTCCAGCAGGGCCGGGCCGATGGTCGGCAGGCTGAGCACGACGGAGATCAGCACCGATCCCGACACCAGCGACGGCAGCAGCGAGCCGATGTCGGAGACGAAGGGGTTCAGCGCCATGCGCAGCGGATAGCGGGTCAGCCGGCGCAGCGGCGGCACGCCCTTGGCCTTGGCGGTGACGACATAGGGCTTGCCCAGCTCGTCCAGCAGGTTGGCGCGCAGGCGGCGCACCATGGCGGCGGTGCCGGACAGGCCGATGACGATGGTCGGGACGATCAGGTGTTCCAGCACCGAGCCGACCTTGGCCAGACTGAGCGGCTGGTCCTCGTACTGCGCGTCCACCAGCCCGCCGATGGGCAGGCCCAGCCATTTCTGGCCGTAATAGAGCAGGATCAGCGCCAGGAGGAAGTTGGGCGTCGCCAGCCCGATATAGCCGACGGCGGCGGCGAGGTAATCGACCCAGCTGTTGGCGCGGATCGCCGCCAGCGCCCCCAGCGGGAAGGACACCAGATAGACGAACAGCACGGCGGCGAGGTTGAGGATGACGGTGAACCACAGCGTCTCCCCCACCACCGCGGCCACCGGCTTGTTGAACTCGAAGGACCAGCCGAGGTCGCCCTGGAGCAGGCCGTGGAAGCCATTCGGCCCCGGCCAGATGCCGATCCAGATCAGGTACTGCTCGGCCAGCGGGCGGTCGAGCGCATATTCGTGGCGCAGGAACTCCGCCTTCGCCAGCCCGGCCTCCTGGCCGGTGGCGCGCAGCTCGGCGATCTGGTTGGACAGGTAATCGCCGGGCGGCAGGTTGATGACGGTGAAGATCAGCATCGACACCACGAACAGCGTCGGCACCATCACCAGCAGCCGGTGCAGGATGAAGCGCAGCATGGCCGTCAGTCCTCCCCGCGGTGGATGCCGACCGGCTCGGGATCGGCCGGGCGGGCGTCGGTGAAATAGAACTCGTCGGGCCGGTAGACGCCGAGATAGGCGCCGGGATCCCACAGCCACAGCCCCTTGTCGGGGATGTTGCGCAGGCGGTTGGAGACCGCGATGGGCTGCGGCGTCTTCGACACCACGCCGATGGCGTAGATCTGGTCGGCATGGATGTCGAGCAGGGCGGACCACAGGGCGCGCCGCTCGGTCTCGTCGGTGGTGTGGCGCCAGCGCCGGGCGATGTCCATCAGCTCCTGCGGGATCGGCATGTCGATGGGTTCGCCGGCGCTGCCGGAGGTCTGGTAATACTGCCCCCATTTCGGCCAGCTGAAATTCTCCTGGGTCATCGGGGCCAGCTCCTCCGGGCTGCTGTCGGGGTCGGGAATGCCGTTGTCCCAGCCGCCCCACACCGCCATCATCGTCTGGCCGGCATAGACCCGGTTGCGCAGCACGTCGCGGTCGACCGTGCGCATCAGCAGCCGCACGCCGATGTCGCGCCAGGTCTCCGCGATGATCTGCATCGCGTCGGAGATCTCCGGCTTCTCGCCCGAGGTCTCGACGATCACCTCCAGCGGGCGGCCGTCCGGCAGCTCGCGGTACAACTCGCCGCGTTTGCGTTTCAGCCCGATCTCGTCCAGCAGGGCCGACGCCTGTTTCGGGTCGTAGCCGGTCCACACCCCCTTGCGTTCCGGCTTGAACAGCGGGCTGCCCGGCAGCACGTCGACGCCGCTCTCCTCGGCCAGCCCGAAGAAGAGCGAGCGGTTGACGATGCGGCGGTCGATCGCCATCGACAGGGCGCGGCGGAAGCGCACGTCGCGCAGCAGGGTGCGCCAGACCGGGTCGTTGTAGTTCAGGTTGGGGTAGAGGGCGATTTCCGCCGCCTTGCCCTCCGGCCACAGCAGGGTGCGGTAGTCGGCCTGCCTCTCCCCCGACACCAGCACCGGCACCTGCGAGAAGGTCAGCCCTTCGGCCTGGAGGTCGGCCTTGCCGGTGGCGACCTGGGCCGGGATCAGCCCGCCGCCCATCACCGTCACGTCCAGCCCGTCGGCATAGGGAAGCTGCACGCCGCGCCGGTCGAAGCGGTGGTAATAGGGGTTGCGCTGGAACAGCAGGTGGTTGCCGGTGCCCTTCGAGATCGCCATCCAGGGCTGGAGCGTCGGCTGGTCCGGGTTCTCCATCCGGAACATGTCGTCCAGCGCGTTGTGCAGCGCCGCCCAGTTGCGGACCTTGTACCTGGCGAGCAGCGGCGCCAGCTCCGCCTCGCTGGTGTAGCGGGCGTGGTAGCGTTTCAGGTAATGGGCCGGCCGGTAGATGAAGGGCGGCCGGGCGGCGGCCAGGGTCGGCAGGAAATAGGGGTTCGGCTCGTCCCAATGGAAGCGGGCGGTGACGGCGTCGGGGAAGCTGACCTCAGGCGGCTTGCCGTCCACCAGCATGAAGCGCGGCGGGCCGGACGGCGACAGCATCGGGTTGTTGGCGATGTCCTCCCACCAGTAGCGGATGTCGTCGCTGGTGAAGGGGGCGCCGTCGGACCAGCGGTGGCCCGCCCGCAGGGTCAGGGTGAAGTCGCGGCCGTCGACGACCTGCACGTCCTTCAGGATGTCGGGCACGATCTCGCGCTTGGCGGTGTAGCCGACCAGCCGGGCATAGCCGTAGAGCACGGCGATGCGGCTGTTGCGCCGCTGGGTGATGAAGGTGCGGATCCAGCCGCCGGACAGGCCGAGGTCGCGGCCCTTGCCCTCCACATCGACGATCAGCGGCTCGTCCGGCATGCGCTGGCGGACGGGCGGGATCAGGCCGTAGCGCACCTGGTCGCGCAGCATCGGCGGATCCTGCGGCGTGAAGGCGGCAGCGGGGGTGGCGAGGAGGGTGAGGAGGAGGAGGAGGAGGAGGAGGAGGGGTGCGGCCCACTTCCCTCTCCCCCCCGGGGAGAGGGTCAGGGTGAGGGGGATGCGTTGCAGGAGCTTTGTGAAAGGGCCGCCGCGCGTCCCCCTCACCCTTCCCACCGCAAAGCGGTGGGCCCCTTCCCTCTCCCCGGGGGGGAGAGGGTGAAGATCGCGCGACATGACTGAAATCGTCCTCATGCCGCCCGCCTCACGAAATGGCCGGGGGCCGCTTCCACCAGCGGGGGCGGGGCGCCGTCGAGGGTGGGGCGGAAGGGTTCGGGCCACAGGTCGGGGCGGCCGGCGCCCAAGGCCACGGTGGCGACGTCGATGGGACGGTTCACGTCCGGCTCCGGCGAGGCGGCGATCAGCGCGCGGGTGTAGGGATGCAGCGGGGCGGAGAACAGGATGGCGGGCGGCGCCTCCTCCATCACCCGGCCGGCGCGCATCACCGCGACCCGGTCGGCCAGCCGCGCCACCACCGCCAGATCGTGCGAGATGAACATCAGGCTGAGGCCGAGCCGTTGCTTGATCGATTCCAAGAGGTCGAGCACCTGCGCCTGGACCGACACGTCGAGTGCGGAGGTCGGCTCGTCGCAGATCAGCAGCTGCGGGTCGAGTGCCAGGGCGCGGGCGATGCCGATGCGCTGGCGCTGGCCGCCGGAGAAGGCGTGCGGATAGCGGTTGGCCCAGGCGGGGTCGAGCCCGACCTGCGCCATCAGCGCCCGCACCCGCTCGCGGCCCTCGCCGCGGCCGCAGACGCCGTGGATCGCCAGCGGCTCGGCGATGATCTCGCCGACGCTCATCCGCGGGCTGAGCGAGGCGTAGGGGTCCTGGAACACCATCTGGGCCCGGCGGCGGTAGGCGGTCAGCTCCGGCCCGGCGGCGGAAAGGAGGTCGAGCGGCGGTTCCCCGGCGGATGCCCGGAACAGCAGGCGGCCACCGGGATCCGGCCGCTCCGCCAGCATGGCCAGCCGCGCCAGCGTCGTCTTGCCCGATCCTGACTCGCCGACGATGGCCAGCGTCTCGCCGCGGCCGACCGACAGGTCGACGCCGGCCAGCGCGTGGATGCGGACAGTGCCGCGCTCGTAGGTCTTGGCGACGCCGTGGAATTCCAGGATGGGGTCGTGCACGGCGCCGGACCCCTCGGCGCAGACCATCTCCGGGATGGAGGGGGCGGCGGCCATCAGCTTGCGGGTGTAGCCGTGCAGCGGCCGGCCGAGAACGTCGGCGCAAGCCCCCGATTCCATCACCCGGCCGGCGCGCATCACCACCACGGCGTCGGCCATGTTGGCGACGACGCCCAGATCGTGGGTGACCAGCAGCACCGCCATGCCGGTCTCGCCCTGCAACTCCTTGATCAGGGCCAGCACCTGGGCCTGGAGCGTGACGTCGAGTGCTGTGGTCGGCTCGTCGGCGATCAGCAGCTGCGGGCGGGCGACCATCGCCATGGCGATCATCGCGCGCTGGCGCAGGCCGCCCGACAGCTGGAACGGATAGGAGCGGAAGGCGCGGACCGGATCGGGGAAGCCCACCCGCTCGAACATGGCGAGGCAGCGGTCCCGCGCGCTCGTCCGGTTGCAGTTGCCGTGCAGCCGCAGCACCTCCATCGTCTGGTCGCCGATGGTGTGCAGCGGCGACAAGGCACTCATCGGTTCCTGGAAGATCATCGAGATGCGGCTGCCGCGGATGTCGCGCAGGCCGGACGGCGGCAGGCGCAGCAGGTCGACCGCCTCCGCACCATGACCGAACAGGATCGAGCCGCCGGTGACCGTCGCCCCGCGCGGCAGGATGCCGAGGATGCTGCGGCAGGTCAGCGTCTTGCCCGATCCGGACTCGCCGACCAGCGCCACGCTCTGCCCGCCGCCGATGGAGAAGCCGACGCCGTCAACCACCGGATGGGGGGCGTTGCGGAAGCGGATCGTCAGGCCCTCAACCTTCAGCATCGCGCCGCTCTCCTGCCGTTTTACGAGGCCATTCGTAATTCGCTGTTATCCCCCTCTCCCCCCCGGGGAGAGGGTCGGGGTGAGGGGCGCGCACAGCGAGGATTTCCGGGATAGCCACGCCATGCATCCCCCTCACCCTAACCCTCTCCCCGGGGGGGAGAGGGGATGATCGGTGCCCCTGCCCTACTGCTTCCATTTCATCATGCTTCCGTTTCGGATCGGCTGTGGGCCGGGGCCGGGGCCGGGGCCGGGGCCGGGGCCGGGGCCGGGGCCGGGGCCGGAGGCGGGACGGCCGGGGCTTCGCTGGTCAGGCGCTTGCCGATCTGCTGGATCACCCGCATCGGCAGGTCCGGCGCCGCCGACAGCAGGCGCAGCATGGTGGCGCCGTCCAGCCGCAGCAGCCGCAGGTCGGTGCGCGCCCGGAAGCTGGAGAAGCGCCGCACGCCGGCCAGAAGCTCCAGCTCGCCGATCACCTCCGGCGGCTTGATGTAGGCGATGTGCAGGTGCGGCTGGCCGTCCGGCATCAGCCGCACCTGCTCGACCTCCCCTTCCGCCAGCACGAAGGCGAATTCCGACGATTCGCCGCTGCGGTAGATGAAGTCGCCGGCCGCCACCGTGCGCCATTCCGACGCCGCCAGCAGCCGGCGCAGCACCGTTTCCGGCAGGTCGGAGAAGACGGGGGAGCGCGACAGCAGGCGCAGCGCCGGCTCATCGGTCCCCTCCCCGTCCCCCGGCACGGTGTCCTCGTCATGGTCGGCGCCGCTGTGGCCGCGCCGGACCAGCCGGCCCTCCTCCAGGTCGTAGAGCGCGTCGAAGGCGGGATTGTCGGAAATCCGCTCCTCCAGCACGATCAGCGTCATGGTCGGCAGCAGCTCCTTCATGGCCTGGAAGATGCGCAGCCGCTCCTCCGGATCGTAGCTGTTCAACGCCTGATAGATGACGAAGATGTCGGGCTTCTTCATCAGGCCGCGGATCAGCTGCACGCGCTGGCGCACGCTGATCGGCAGCAGCGAGCCGCCGATGCCGACCTCGCCCAGCGCCACCAGGATCAGCACGAAGGCCCGCGCGTCGGTCCGTTCCAGCGCCTCGTCCACCAAGGACCGCAGCTGGGTGATGGCGCGCGGATCCTCGGTGGTGATGCGGCCGAACAGAAGGTTGTCCATCACGTTCAGGCGTGGGTGGTAGAGGTCGGGGTCGAAGACGGCGACCTTGTCGCGCAGCTCGTGCGGCATGTCGTCGAGCAGGCGGCGGCGGATCGCCATGATCGCCTCGCGCTCCTGCGGCGGGGCGAAATCCATGCCGTCGCGCTTGGGCACGATCATCAGGAACATGGTGGCGAACAGCAGCGTGTCGGCTTCCTGGTGGCGGCGCTGCGGCCGTTCGGACCGGCGCTTCAGCCGGGTGACCGCCTCCACCAGCTCCTCGAACAGGGCGTCGTCGATGTGCGGGTAGCGCATGATCATGACGTCGCCGTCGTCGCTGTCGCGATAGACGCCGACCACCCGCATGGCGAAGCGGCGGCCGGTCCGCACCGCGGCGTCCCACAGCCCGTGCGCCTCCATCAGGGCGCGGACGGTGGGGTTGCAGACCATGCGGGCGACCGTCAGCCGCTTGCCGTCGGGCAGGCCGAACAGCATGTTCTCGGCAAGGCTGGCATAGGGGTTGAAGCGGTCGCGCTCGAAACGGGCCAGCAGCGTGTCCATCCCACGTTCGGTGATGGCGTCGCGCAGCCAGTGGCGGGCGCGCAGCAGCGGCTGGGCGACGAAGGGGTAATCGTCGGGGTCGAACACCTCGCGCAGGCCGCGCTGGTAGACCGCGCTCTCGCCGCCGGTGGCGGCCAGGCACTGCATGAACCACGGGCGCAGGCTGGTCCAGTCGGTGGCGCCGATCATGCCGAAATCGGTCCAGATCCCGTCCATGCTGTCGGTGGAGTTGCCCGACGCCTCGGCCTCGACGATCTCGCGGCGGCGGGCCGGGGTCATGCTGTCCGGGTCGTCGGCCGGCGGGCGGTGGCGCAGGCCGTAGGTGATGTTCTGCATCATGCTGCCGGTGAACATGCGCGGTTCCGGGCTGGCATAGGCCATGCGGCGGCCCAGCAGATCCAGCGGCAGCTCGTCCAGCGTGCGGTCGCCGATGGTGATCCGGCCGGAGGTCGGCGGCGACAGCCGCACCAGCACCTCGGCCAGACGGCGCAGCGCCAGCGCGTTGGTGCCGGCGATGCCGACGATGGCGCCCGGCGGCACCTCCAGCGACAGGCGTTGCAGCATGCGGTCGCCGTATTCGTTGGCCCAGGTCACCGCCTCCAGCCGCAGCGGCGCCTTCAGGTCGGTGGGCGTGGCGGGCGACGGCGTGGCCCAGTCGAACAGGAAGGGGGGAGAGAACTGCTCGGCGATCTGCTCGTACTTGATCTGGGCGTCGATCATGTTCTGGTAATAGTCGAGCAGCTCCTTCCAGGGCGCCGTCAAATCCTTGAAGGCGGAGAGTGCGGCCACCAGGGCGCCGATGGTCATGTTGCCTTGCAGGACCAGATAGCCGCCGATGGAGAACAGGAAGAATGGCGTGATCTGGTTGATGAAGTTGTTCAGGAACTTGACGAAATACTTGCGCTTGTAGATCTCCAGCCTGATCCAGTAGATGCTGCCGAGGAACTGCGAGAATTCGGCCAGCACGTAGCGGACGGTGCCGTTGACGCGGACCTCGCGGATGTTCTCGACGCTCTCGCCGATGCGTTCTGACAGCTGGCGGACCTTGCGCACCCGCTCCTTGCCCAGCAGCTTCACCTTCAGCTGGAGCTTCGGGATGATGTAGGCCTGCACCGGGATCAGGGCGACCGACACCAGACCGATGGTCGGCTGCTGGATGAACAGGAACAGCAGGATGGTGAGCATCGTGCCGCCCTGGTAGAGCGGCTGGGCGAAGGAGTCGCCGATGAAGCCGGCGAGCGGCTCGGTCTCCGACGCGACGGTGGAGATCAGCTCTCCCTGGCTGACCTTGGAGAAATGCGGCAGCGGGAAGCGCAGCATGCGGTCGAGCAGGATGAAGCGCAGGCGCCGCACCTGCCGTTCGCCGACCACGCCCTTGAAGGTGTTGATCCGCATCTTGAAGGCGCCGTTGGCGAGCACCAGCGCCAGGAAGGTGAAGCACAGCACCAGCAGGTAGGTCACCGGCCCCATGGCGACGCCGAAGATCTCGCGTTCCGGCTGGGGGTCCGACAAGGCCCGGTTGATGATGATCTTCGGCAGTTCCAGCGAGGCGTAGAGCACCGGAAACGAGGCGACCGTCAACAGGGCGAGCAGGATCTGCTGCCGCCCGCTGTGCTTCCAAATGAACTGAAAAATGTTGCGGTTCATCAATGGCCTTCAGCGTCGCGGCCTTCAGCGTCGCAGCCGTCGCCGGCCGCCCCTGTCATGCTGCGGAGGATGAGGGGACATAGATTGGCGCGGCCCGGCCGGTTTTCCAACGCTGCTTTTGCCATCCTGCCTGCTTCAATCCACCTTGCCCCGCTCAGCGTTCCACCCTCCAGGCATGGTAGGTCCAGCGCTCGTCGGACGGCAGGTCGAGCCGGGTCCAGTTGGGCCGATCCAGCGGCCGGTCGGACAGCACGACGCCGCCGGGCAGCACCAGCGCATCGATCAGCGGCGCCAGCCACGCCGCCTGCGCGGCGTCATGGTTGCGGTCGGTGCTGCCGAAATCGGCATGGGCCAGCCGGGCGCAGCGGCCGAACCGCTCCGCCGCCGCCGGCATGGTCTCCTTGAAATCGCCGACGAACAGGCGGTCCTCGTCGGGCGTCAGCTCCGGCGGCACGCGGACCCACATGTCGAAGACCAGGATGTCGCGCGGCGGAAACAGGTGGCGCAGATGGTCGAAGGTGCGGCCCTTGCCCAGCCCCACCTCCAGCACCAGACCGTCGCGGCCGGCGACGGCACGCTCCGCCCAGGCCAGCGCGTTGCGCTGCACCGTCATGCGGTCGATCATCCGGTCGAGCAGCGACCGGCTTTCCCCACCATCACCATTGCCAACACCGGCCGCCATCGGCCCCACTCCCCTTGCCAAGCGCCCGAATGGCACGGGTGCAGTGTGGAAGTCCGCGCGCGCGCCGTCGAGACAAATTGTCGCGTGATCGGGAGCCGGCGGCGGTCCTGTCGCCCTGCCCTGCTTTCAGCGACGGTCCTTTCAGGGATGGTTCGGGTCGAAGCGCTTCGCCAGCCCCTGCCAGCAGCGGTGATAATCGTGCTGCAACTCCGCGGTTTCCAGGGCGTGCCGCGTCGGGCGGATCACCGCGCGGGTTTCGACCATGAAGGCCATGGTGTCGGCGATCCGCTGCGGCCGGCTGGTGTCGGCGGATGTGGCCTTGGCGAAGGTCTCGGCGTCGGGGCCGTGGCCGCTCATGCAGTTGTGCAAGGACGCGCCGCCGGGCAGGAAGCCCTCCTCCTTCGCGTCGTAGACGCCATGGATCAGGCCCATGAACTCGCTGGCGACGTTGCGGTGGAACCAGGGCGGACGGAAGGTGTCCTCCTGCACCAGCCAGCGCGGCGGGAAGATGACGAAGTCGATGCTGTCGACGCCGGGGGTGTCGCTGGGCGAGTGCAGCACCAGGAAGATCGACGGGTCGGGATGGTCGAAGCCGATCGAGCCGATGGTGTTGAAGCGGCGCAGGTCGTATTTGCAGGGCGCGTGGTTGCCGTGCCACGCCACCACGTCCAGCGGCGAATGGTCGATGCGGGCGGTCCACAGGGCGCCGTCGAATTTCGCCACCAGTTCGAAGTCGCCGTCGACATCCTCGTACCAGGCGTCGGGCGTCAGGAAGTCGCGCGGGTTGGCAAGGCCGTTCGAGCCGATGGGGCCGAGATCCGGCAGGCGGAAGGGCGCGCCGAAATTCTCGCAGACATAGCCGCGCGCGGTGCCGTCCGGTAGCTCGACGCGGAAGCGGATGCCGCGGGGGATGAGCGCGATCTCCTGCGGCTCGACCTCCAGCACGCCAAGCTCGGTGAACAGGCGCAGGCGGCCCTGTTGCGGCACGATCAGCAGTTCGCCGTCGGCATCGTAGAAGAAGCGACCCGCCATCGACCGGTTGGCGGCGTAGAGATGGATGCCGCAGCCGGTCTGCGCCTGCGGCCCGCCGTTGCCGCCCATGGTGGCGAGGCCGGCGATGAAGTCGGTGGGGGCTTCCGGCATCGGCGGCGGGTTCCAGCGCAGCTGGGTCGGCGGCGCCGGCACCTCGTCGAAGCGGCTGGTCAGGCGGCCGGACTCCAGCGGGCGGAAGGGTTCGTGCACGACCGCCGGACGGATGCGGTAGAGCCAGGAGCGGCGGTTGTGGGCGCGGGGTGCCGTGAAGGCGGTGCCGCTGATCTGTTCGGCATAGAGGCCGTAGGGCGGGCGCTGCGGCGAGTTGCGGCCGACGGGCAAGGCGCCGGGCAACGCCTCGGTCGCGAATTCGTTGCCGAAGCCGGACCGGTAGGTGAATGCGGGGGACGTCATGCGGGCTGCTCCCTTCTGCGAGGAGCGCCGGCGGCAGGCGCCGGGCGCGACCATTTGCCGCTGATATAGTTTCTTTTGAAACTATGCGCCAGGGGAAAATGGGGGTGCCGCCGCGGGCACCCCCCTCCCCTCAGTTCATCGCGCGGTCGGGCAGGTCCAGCAGGAAGTCGCCGCCCTCGTCGTAGCCGGCGGTGCGGATCACACCATATTGCGGGGTCTGCGGCGCCTCGCTGGTCACGTCCTGGCGGACCTCCTGATAGAGGGCGTAGCCGCTGCTGTCCTTCGGCAGGGCCTGCACCCGCGTCTTCAGCGCCACCGCGAAGGGGGAGTTCACCTCGCCGTCGGCGACCGGCTCGTCGCCGCCCGACGACAGGGCCATGACCGAGCGGCGCTGCCGGATCTCCGTCTCGTTGGCGAGGCGGCTGGCGTCAACCTTCTGCTCCTTGGTGAAGGCGCCGGAATAGCAGCTGTCGGACACCACCATCACATGCTTGGCCGGCATGCGGCTGAGGAAGCGGCCGATGTCGTTGTTCGACACCCAGTTGCGGGCGCTGGTCGTCTCGGCGTCGGCCGGCAGCCAATAGCCGGTGCCGGTCTCCGCCAGCTCATAGCCGTGGCCGGCGTAATAGACCATCACCTGATCCTGCTCGCCGACCTCGCGGCCGAGCTTGCGCAGCGCCTCGCCGATCTGCGCCTTGGTCGGGTTGCGCAGCACCCGCGTCTCGTAGCCGAGATGGTCGTTCAGCGCCTTGCCCACCGCCTTGATGTCGGCGTCGGGCGTGGCAAGCGCCGGGATGGCGCCGTCGCGGTAGCTGTCGACGGCGATCATCAGGGCGATCTTGCGCGGCTTCGGCGGGGCGGCCGGGTCGGGAGCGGCCGTGGCGCTGTCGATGGCGATGCGCTGCTCCGTCGTCTTGCCGGCCTCGTCGGTCATGGTCAGGGTGGCTTCCTTCGCCCCCGGCTCCACCGGGATGCTGGTGCGGAACTGGCCCTTTTCGTCGATGAAGACCCAGCGGCCGTTCACCCGCGCCTCGGCGAGGTTGGCGCTGTCGGCGACGACGCCGCGGAGCGTCATGGTGCCGCCGCGGGTGCGGCCGCCCCGCGCCTGCCGCAGGCTGGGCAGCGCCGAGGCGGCCGACGGGCGGCCGAGCATGTCCGCCGCCGCCGGGTTCGCCACCAGCTGGCGCAGCGCGCCGGAGAAGGCCTGGGTGCGCTGCTCGCGCTCCACCCGCTGCACCATGGCGAGATAGGTGCGGGCGACCTGGGGCGGCAGGTTGGCCTGCGCCGCCGCAGCGCGCACCTGGGCGTAGCCGCCGGGCTGGCCCGCCGCGCTGTTCTGCAGAATGCCACCGACGCGCGCCGCCACCGGGTCGCTGCTGGCGGTCAGCCCGCCGATCAGGGTGGCCACCGGCACGCTCGCCAGCACCGCCCGCTGTTCGGACAGCGACAGGCCGCCGCTCGCCAGCGCCGACACCGCCTGGACCATGCCGCCGTTGCCGGCCGCCTGGATGAGGGAGCCGGCCGCCGCCTGGACCTGCGGGGAGGCCAGAAGCTGCGGTCCCGGCTGCGACAGGGTGGCGCCGGAGGAATAGGCCGCCGCCGCGTCCGCCGTGAAGGAGACCGAGCGGCCGGAGGCGAGCACGACCGTCGCTGGCCCCGGCGGAGGCGGCGGCGGCGGCGGCGAGGCCGGGGCGCCGTTGGAGGGAGCGCTGTTGGCGGCGGAACTGCCGCCGGCGGACTGGGTGCCCTGCCCTTCTGCGGTCTGGGTGGCCGCGGTCTGGGTGGCGGTGCCCTGGTTGGCCGTGCCCTGCTCCAGCGTCGCCAGCAGGGTCTGCGGCGTGGTCGCGCCGGCCGTGGTCCCGGTGCCAGTGGTTCCGGTGGTCGCGCCGGTGCTGCCGCGTGGCGTGTTGCTGCTGCCCGTGGCCGTGGCGGCGGTCGAGCCGGTGCCGGTCGTTGCCGGGTTGGCGGCGATCTGTGCCACCGTTTGCAGCGTCGCCTGCACGGAGCTGGAGGCGGATGCGGCGGACTGGCTGCCGCTCGTCGAGGTCGTTCCGGTCTCCGGGGACGCGGTGTCCGTCGTTCCCGTGCCTGTCGTTCCCGTATCCGTGGATCCGGTCCCGGACGTGTCCGTCCCGGTCGACGGGGTGGTGGTGGTCGGCGTGGTCGGCGTGCTTGTGGACGGCGTATCGGTTCCGCCGCCGCTTCCGGTGTCGGTGCCCGGAGTGGTGGGCGTCGTCGGCGTTGTCGGCGTCGGGTCCGTCACCGGCGGAGTTACCGGCGGGGGCGGCGGCGGAGGGGGGGGAGGCGGCGGCGGTGGAGGGGGCGGCGGCGGCGCCGGCGTGCTGCTGACCGTCACGGCGCCGTTCCTGTACAGGGCCGAGGCGGTCCCGTGCGGGCCGGCGGTTCCGGCGGTGCCTTGCAGCGATACCTCTCCGGCGGCGGCCACGATCTGGATGTTGCCGTCGTTCTCGGCGTCCAGCCCGATGCCGGCGATCTCGAAATCGGCGGACGACGTGCCGGCCTTGCCGGCGATGGAGACGCCGCCGGACGACAGCAGCCCCACCCTGCCCTGGAGCATGACGCCCCAGGACTCGATGGAGTCCGCTTCGCTGGCGTCGCCGTCGATCAGGATGGCGTCGGCGGCGGTGGAACCGGCCGTGACGGTCGGCCCGCCGTCGTTGTTGCTTTCGATCAGCACGCCGGCGTTGCGGCTGTCGGACTGGGAGGTCGTCTTGCCATGGATGGCGATCCGGCCGACGGCGGCGCCGATGGTCGAGCTGCCGTTGATCAGGACGCCGTGGGTGCCGTTGCTGTACCCCTCGCCCTCGCCGCGGATCGAGATGGAGCCGTGCCCGGTGTAGAGCGAGCTGTTGGCGATCGACACGCCGGCCCAGTCGTCATAGCCGGCCTTGGCCGTCATGCTGGCCGGATCGCTGCCGCCGCCCAGCACGATGTCGCCGCCGGCGGTCGCGATGCTGCTGCTGCCCAGGCTGATGGCGCCGCCATAGCCGCTGCGGTTGCTGTTCAGCGTGACCGGCCGGTCGGCGGCGACGATGTGGCTGTCCATCAGGGAAATGCCGGACGCGGCCCTGAGCGTCACGGCGCCGTCGGAGGTCAGGCTGCTGTCGTAATCCAGAAAAAGGTTGCCGCCCGACTCCACCGTGATCGGGGCGTTGCCGGTGCGGATCACGGCGCCGCTCAGCTGGATGTCGCGGCTGGAGTTGGCGCCTGCCCGGATGTCGATGGCCCCGTTGCCCTGCACGACGATGGAGGAGCCGTCGGTGACGCGGATCGCATCGTTGCCCTGGGAGCTCTCGCCATGCCCCTCGGTGCCGGTGATGGAAACGGCGCCGCCTCCGGTCTGGAGCGCGGAGGCGGACAGCAGCACGCCGACATTGTCGCCGTAATAGATGCCGTTGCCGCCCGCCCCGTTCAGCGTGATCGAGCCGGTCCCGGTGGTCAGCTGGCTGTCGTACAGCGCGATGCCGTGGTTGCCGTCGCCGTTGTTCTCGCCGCCGTCGCCGTTGATCAGGATGGAGCCGGCACCGGTCGAGACGATCGTGTCGTGGAACTCCACGCCGACCCGGTCGGAGCTGGGCGAATAGCCGCCGGAGATGCCGGTGGCGGGCTTCATCGCCGGGTTGGAACCGCCGCCGACGATGAAGGCGCCGCCGTTGGTGGTGATGGCGATGGGCGACGTGCCGGAGGTCGCCGCCGTCCGCACGATGCCGTTGCCGGAGCCGGTCGCGGCGTTCAGGGTGAGGGTGAGCGCACCCGCGGTCGACACGATGCTCTGGTTGACGACGATGTTGCGGTGGGCCTTCAGCGTCAGCGAGGCATCTCCGCCGGCCGTCTTCAGGATCTCCTGATCGATTGTAATGTCGCCGGCATCGGTCCCCGTCGACTCGGTTTGCAGCGTGACGCTGGTTCCGCCGTTCAGCGCGGTCTGGATGTTGTCGGCCGTGATGGTGCCGCCGGTGGCAGCCACCGTGATGTCGGTCGGGTCGAGCAGCCAGAAGCCGCCAGCCACTATTCCCTGCCCTGCCCCCTGCCCTGTTCCGGCCCCGGCATCGACGCTGCCGCGCACATGCAGCGACAGCTTGCCCGATGTCTCGACGAAGCCGCCGTTGCCGCCGGCCGTACCGCCGCGGGCGGACACGGCGCCGTCGAAACGGGTGCTGCCGTCGGCCCACACCACGACCTTGCCGCCCTTGCCGCTGTCGGTGGCGTCGGCGGCGATGGTCGCGCCCTGCGCCACGACGGTCTCGATGGAGGGCGGCACCGGCTTGCGCGCCGGGCGGATGGTGTAGCCGGCCAGCGTGGCGGCCGACGCCCTGCCGCCCTGCACGTCCCCGCCGATCAGCACCTCCCCGCCCCCGGCGGGACCGGAAGCGGTGACGCGGGCGGTGGAGGTCAGCGCCGTGCGGGTGCCCGACACGGTGATGGAGCCGCCGGTTTGGCCCTTGCCGGTCTCACTGGCGCCGCTGCCGCTGGCGTCGAGGCTGCCCGACACCTCGATCTCGCCGCCGTCGCCGAGCAGGACGATGTCGCCGCCCTGCTGCTCCACCCGGCGGGCCTGGATGGTGCCGGACATGTTGACGACGCGGTCCATCAGCCCCTTGGCGGCGCTCGCCGTCATCTGCACCCGGCCGCCGTCGGCGAAGATCCTGCCGCTGTTGCTGACCAGCGCGTCCACCGGCTTGCCGTCGGCGCCGACGGGGCGGGCGTCGGTTTTGGCGTCCACCGCGATGTTGATCTTCTGGTCGCCGAACAGGTCGACGACGAAGCGGCGGCCCGAGGCCAGCGTCACCTCGCCCATGCGGGCCTGGATGGTGCCGCGGTTGGCGACGCCGGGGGCGACCAGTGCCGCCAGACCGGCCTGGGCGACGGTGATGGTGCCCTCGTTCTCCACCGTCGCGGTGGAGCCGGCGCGGCCCTCGAAGTTGTGGCGGCCGGCCATGAAGTCGGCGTTGCGGATGTCGTGGGTGGTGGCGACCAGCCCGCCGACATCGACGCGGGCGTTCGGGCCGAACAGGATGCCGTTGGGGTTGACCAGCCAGACCTGCCCATTCGCGGTCAGCCGCCCCAGGATCGCCGACGGGTCGGAGCCGGTGACGCGGTTCAGCGTGATGGCCGCGGCGTCGGGCTGCTGGAAATTGGTGTGCTCGCCCTCGGCGATGCCGAAGCGCTGCCAGTCGATCACCGCCTTCGGCGTCGACTGGATGATGTCGAGCCGGCCGGGGGCGGTCGTGTGGATGGTGGCGGCACCGTCGGTGACCACGCCGCTTTCCGGGTTGGCGCGTGCGGGGAGGGGCAGGGCGAGGATGGCGGTCAGGATCGCCAGACGCGCCGCCCCGGCCAGGGCCGTGCTGTGGCGCAAGGCCGCCCGGCGCCGCGCGCCGTCTTGCCGGACCGCCGTGTTGTCAACCGACCCCTTGGCAACCGCCCCCTTGCCAACCGCCCCCTTGCCAACCGTCCGCTGCCCCGATCCCCGCATCACCGACCCAACCCCCATTGCCGCCCCCGACTCTTGCGGGAAGGCAATACGCTGTTCAAAACCCTGGAATGCGAAACATTTTAGCGACGGGGCGCGGGTACGGAAATCCCGAAAGTGGTGACAGATTGTTTCGTGGCGGCAACAGAGGCGGCCGGACCGGCATCGGCGCAAGCGTTACCGGTAACGGAAATCGGGGCGAGGCGTTACCGGTAACGGCTTTGACGGTACAGAAAGCGTCTATTTCCATGGCGCAGGTGCCGCCTTTGCCCTTTCGGCGACCGGGGCGATCCGCTAAGAAGAAGGCCGTCAGACGACTGGCACGCGATGCAGGGGGAACAGATGGCCGATCCGACCGCCGTCGCCACAAGGAAATCCGCGGGCAAAGCCACAGGTAAATCAACCGGCAGATCGGCAGCCCAGGGCGCCGACGGCACGGTAAACAAGGCTGCGCCGCTGCCCGCGCGCTGGGTGGTGTACAGTGCGCCGAAGGGCGGGACCGGCAAGACCACCAGCTGCAAGAACACCGCCGTGGCCGCGGCCAAGGACGGCATGCGGGTGGCGACGCTGGATTTCGATCCGCAGCGCACGCTGGGACAGTGGCACGAGCTGCGCCGTCCGCACGATGTCGCGTCCATCGACCATTACGAAGGGACGCTGGACGACATCGAGGCGGCGCTGGCCCAGGTCGATCCCGGCCGCTACGACGTGGTCTTCGTCGACACGCCGCCGTCGGTGGAGCTGTATCCGGAAGCGACCAAGATCCTGCTGCGCCGCGCCGATCTGGTGCTGGTGCCGACCGGGGTCGGCCGCTTCGACAAGATGAGCGTCATCCCCTGGATGGAGTTCCTGCGCGACTATGGCCGCCCCGCCGCCTTCCTGCTGAACCGGGTCAAGCGCCGGTCGGTCAGCCTGCGCGAGGCGAAGCTGGAGCTGGGCCGGGTCGGCCGGCTGGTGCCGCACGAGGTGCCGGACATCGAGGACATGCACCGGGTCGACGATGTCGGCTGCTCCATCGTCGATGTGGGTGCTGTGAATGGCGCCGACGAATGCCTTGGCGCCTGGTACTTCATCCGGCACGAGCTGGGGATCTGAACCCGGGGGATTTGAAGATGGCCAATGTGAAGTCCTTCATGAAGAAGGTGGCGGAGCAGGGGAAGGCCGCTCCCCCGCCGGTGGAAAAGCCGGAGGTAGCGTCTACCCCATTGCATGGTGGGGGGCGGTCAGGGTCTGCCGTGGCGCCGTCGAAGGCGGACCGCCGGGCGTCGGACATCAGCGACGCCATCGTGCCCTGCCACACCCGGCAGGAATTCGCCCAGGAAATCCGCTATCACTGGAACCGCAGCCGCAAGGAGTTCCTGTCGATCGGCCGGTACCTGAACCGCGCCAAGGATATCCTGCCGCACGGCGACTTCGAGGCGATGATCGAGAGCGACATGCCGTTCTCGGTCGAGACCGCCTTCCGCTTCCGCGCGGTGGCGGAGGCGGTGGACACCGGCCGGCTGTCGCTGGACGTGCTGCCGGGGGCGGAAAGCGTCGCCTACCAGATCGTCACCATGACGCCGGACGAGCTGGAACGCGCCAAGGCCCAGGGGCTGATCCGTCCCGACGTGACCCGCCGCCAGCTGATCGACTTCAAGCGCTCGCTGCGCCCGCCGAAGGACGTGACGCCGAACGACCGGCGCCGGCAGCTGCTGGCGGATTATGCCCGGCTGCGCGTCCGCATGGCGGAAATCCGCGACGAGCTGCGGCGCGACCATGGCATTGACCCGGAGCATGACGATCATGTCCGCTCCGGCCGTACCGGCGTCACCATCGATGTCGAGGCGGAGGATATCGGGGCGGAGACCGAGGACGACCGGCGGTAAAGCGGGCTGATCGGCCCGTAAATCCGGTTTTCAGTGGTTGTGCGAGGTGTGGGAGGCGGGGCTGTCGTCGCCGTGGCGCGACGGCGGGCTGCCGCCGCCCAGCAGGTTGGTCAGCGACCGGAAGTCCCGCTGGAAATTGCTGAGGAAATCGCCGTCGCCGCCGCGCGCCCCCCGTGCGGGCGAACCGGCCATGCTGTGTCTTTCCGGGCCGCCGACGCTGCGGCTGCTGATCCGGGCGCGGCGGTCCGGCGCTTTCGGCTTGCGTGACGGCGTGACCAGCGGCGGGGGAGGGGCCTCCGGCAGCGCCGCGGTTTCGGGCGCGCGGGCGAAGGCATCGCCGCACAGCCCGCGGCCGGAGGCCTGCTCCAGACGGCCCGGATCGAGCAGCCAGCAGTCGAAGGCGTCCGTCTGCGGCTTCGACGGGGCGGGGGAGGGCAGGGGGGCGGCGGACTGCTGGTGGGACTCCCGGTGGAATTCCTGGACCTCCGGTGCCGACAGCAGCGGTTCCGCCGCGGCCGGGACTGCGGCAGGCAGGGCGAGCAGGGCCGCAAGTGCCGCCGCCATCACCGCTCCGCTGCCCCTTACCGTCCGGCCTTCGCCCGGCATCCCGCATCCTCTCGGCCGTCGCATCCGCGTCGCTCAACAGATAAACGCAACAGGGCGGCTGTTCGTCCACGCGAAATGGGGGCGCTGCCCCGGAAGATGCGGTACTCCTTCGGATCAGGCTCTTTCGGCCGTACACCTTCCATTGGCGTGCGGCCCCCCTTGTGCAGCGTTGTCGCAGGGGCAGGTTGGCGCTCTTGTCAGGCGGGCGGCTTGATGGGAGAGTCCGGCCCCTCATTCACCCTGCAAGAACGGGCGGCGCGCCGGCGGACATGGCCGATTTCAACTGGAACGACCTGCGCTTTTTCCTGGCGGTGGCCCGGGCCGGCACGCTGACCACAGCGGCCCAGCGGCTGCGCGCCGACCACACCACGGTCAGCCGCCGCATCACAGCACTTGAGGACGCGCTGCGCGTCACCCTGTTCGAACGGCGGCCCAGCGGCTTTACCCTGACGCCGCAGGGCGAACGGCTGAAGCAGACGGCGGAGGTGATGGAGAGTGCCGCCCTGCTGGCCCAGGGCATGGTGGCCGACGGCGATCTGGCGCTCGCCGGTGCGGTGCGGATCGGGGCGCCGGACGGCTTCGGCAGCTGTTTCCTGGCACCGCGCATCGGCGCCTTGTGCGAACGCCATCCGGAGCTGGAGGTGCAGCTGGTCGCCATGCCGCGCGTCTTCAGCCTGTCCAAGCGCGAGGCCGACATCGCCATCAGCCTGTCGCGCCCGCAGGAAGGGCGGCTGTTCGCGCGGAAACTGACCGATTACCGGCTGGGGCTGTACGGCACCGCCGCCTATCTGGAGGCAAGGCCGGAGATCCGCAGCCGCGGCGACCTGCGCGGCCATTCCTTCATCGGCTATATCGACGATTTGATCTTCGCGCCGGAGCTGGACTATGTCGAGACCATCGGCGAGGTGGCGCCGCGGATCAAGAGCAGCAGCCTCGTCGCCCAGCTGAAGGCGACGCTGGCCGGCGCCGGCCTGTGCATGCTGCCCGCCTTCATCGCGGCGGGCGAGCCGGAGCTGGCGCCGGTGCTGCCCGACGAGCTGACGATCACCCGGTCCTTCTGGCTGATCGTGCACGAGGATCTGCGCTCGCTGGCGCGGATTTCGATGACCGCCGACTACATCGCCGATCTGGTGCGGCGGGAGCAGGCGCTGTTCCTGCCCCCCTCCGCATCCTGATTTACCCTTCGCCGCGCAGCATGCGGATGATGCCGGAGAAGTCGGCGCCGCCCTCTCCTTGCGCGTTCATCAGCGCGTAGAGCTGCGCCGCCGCAGCCCCCAACGGGGTGGGGGCACCGGCGCCCTGTGCCGCTTCCTGGGCCAGCTTCAGGTCCTTCAGCATCAGCGCCGCCGCGAAACCGGGCTGGTAATCGCGGTTGGCCGGGCTGGCCGGCACCGGGCCGGGGACCGGGCAGTAGCTGGTCAGCGACCAGCACTGGCCCGACGAGGTCGACGACACGTCGAACAGCGCCTGATGCGACAGGCCGAGCTTTTCCGCCAGCACGAAGGCCTCGCAGACGCCGATCATCGAGATGCCGAGGATCATGTTGTTGCAGATCTTGGCCGCCTGGCCGGCACCGGCGCCGCCGCAATGGACGATCTTCTTGCCCATGGCCTCCAGGATCGGGCGGGCGCGCTCGAAGGCGTCCGCCTCGCCGCCGGCCATGAAGGTCAGCGTGCCGGCGGCGGCACCGCCGACGCCGCCCGACACCGGCGCGTCGAGCGAGGCGGCGCCCGTGCCGGCGGCCAGCGCATGTGCCTTGCGGGCGGAGTCCACGTCGATGGTGGAGCAGTCGATCAGCAGCGTGCCCGGCCGGGCCAGCGGTGCGATGTCGCCATAGACGCCCAGCACATGTTTGCCGCCCGGCAGCATGGTGATGA
The DNA here is from genome assembly GCF_002573965.1 of Azospirillum palustre. Classification (NCBI taxonomy): domain Bacteria; kingdom Pseudomonadati; phylum Pseudomonadota; class Alphaproteobacteria; order Rhodospirillales; family Azospirillaceae; genus Azospirillum; species Azospirillum palustre. The sequence goes on from NZ_PDKW01000039.1 coordinate 54,948, forward strand.
CCACGTCGGCCGCCGCGGCGATTGCCGCCGGAGACTCGCCGATGGTGACGCCGGCCGCCTTGGCCGCCTCGATGGCCGCGGGCACGAGGTCGTAGCCCACCACCTGATGCCCCGCCTTCACGAGGTTCGCGGCCATCGGGCCGCCCATGTTGCCCAATCCGATGAAACCGATCACCGCCATCGTCGCGTCTCCCGTTGCTTTGGTTTTTATGGTGCGCGGTTCTTGAAGATCCTCGCCGCGCGACCCCCTCACCCTAACCCTCTCCCCGGGGGGGAGAGGGGACTAAGGGGCGTGTTGGATTACGCCATTCGCCCGATCTCGCTGCGCGAGACGATCAGGCGCATGATCTCGTTGGTGCCTTCCAGGATCTGGTGGACCCGCAGGTCGCGCACGATCTTCTCAACGCCGTAATCGGCCAGATAGCCGTAGCCGCCGAACAGCTGGAGCGCGTTGTTCGCCACCTCGAAGCCGGTGTCGGTGGCGAAGCGCTTCGCCATCGCACACAGGCGTGTGGCGTCCTTGTTCTTCGCATCCAGCGCCGAGGCGGCGCGGTGGACGAAGGTGCGGGCGGCCTCAAGCTCCGTCGCCATGTCGGCGATGCGGAACTGCAGCGCCTGGAAGCGGTCGAGCGTCTGGCCGAAGGCCTTGCGCTCGCTCATGTAGGTCAGCGCCTTGTCGAGTGCGGCCTGGGCGCCGCCGATGGAGCAGGCGGCGATGTTGATGCGGCCGCCGTCCAGCCCCTTCATGGCGAACTTGAAGCCCATCCCCTCCTGCCCCAGCAGGGCGGATGCGGGGATGCGGGCGTCCTCCAGGATGACGGCACGGGTCGGCTGGGCGTTCCAGCCCATCTTGTGCTCGTTGGCGCCGAAGGACAGGCCGGGGGTGTCTTTCGGAACGAGGAAGGCGCTGATGCCGCCGGGGCCGTCCTCGCCGGTGCGGGCCATGACGAGGTAGAGGTCGGAGCTGCCGGCACCGGAAATGAACTGCTTGGCGCCGTTGAGGACGTAACTGTCGCCGTCGCGCACCGCCCTGGTCCGCAGCGCCGCGGCGTCGGAACCGGCGTTGGCCTCGGTCAGGCAGTAGCTGGCGAGCCAGTCCATGGTGCAGAGCTTCGGCAGCCAATGGGCCTTCTGCTCGTCGCTGCCGAAATTGTCCACCATCCCCGCCACCATGTTGTGGATGGAGATGTAGGAGGCGATGGTCGGGCAGCCCTGGCTCAGCGCCTCGAAGATCACCACGGCGTCGAAGCGGCTGAGTGCCGAGCCGCCATGGTCCTCCGACACATAGATGCCGCCCATGCCGAGCGCCCCGGCGGCGCGCAGCGTGTCGATGGGGAAATGCTTCTTCTGGTCCCACTCGACGGCGTTGGGCGCCAGCTCGTCGCGGGCGAAGGACAGCGCCATGTCGCGGATGGCGACCTGGTCTTCGGTCAGTTCAAAGGACATGCGTCACCTCGTGCAACCCCCCTCCCGCCGGAGGCGGGAGGGGGAATGTTACGCCCATCACTCCATGGTCGGAATGACGAAGCTGGCGCCTTCCTTGACGCCCGAGGGCCAGCGGGAGGTGACGGTCTTGGTCTTGGTGTAGAAGCGCACCGCGTCGGGGCCGTGCTGGTTCAGGTCGCCGAAGCCCGACCGCTTCCAGCCGCCGAAGGTGTAGTAGGCGAGCGGAACCGGGATCGGAACGTTGATGCCGACCATGCCGACATCGACACGGCTCGCGAAGTCGCGGGCGGCGTCGCCGTCGCGGGTGAAGATGGCTACGCCGTTGCCGTACTCGTGGTCGTTCGGCAGCGACAGCGCCTCTTCATAGGAGTCGGCACGGACGACGGAGAGGACCGGGCCGAAGATCTCCTCCTTGTAGATGCGCATGTCCGGCTTCACCTCGTCGAACAGGCAGCCGCCCATGTAGAAGCCGTTCTCGTAGCCCTGCATCTTGAACTCGCGGCCATCGACCGCCAGCTTGGCGCCTTCCTTGACGCCGAGATCGACGTAGGACTTCACCCGCTCCAGATGCTCGGCGGTCACCAGCGGGCCGAAATCGGCGCTGCTGTCGGTCGAGGGGCCGACCTTCAGGCTTTCCACCCGCGGGATCAGGCGGTCCATCAGGGCGTCGGCGGTCTTCTTCCCCACCGGGACGACGACCGAGATCGCCATGCAGCGCTCGCCCGCTGCACCGAAGCCGGCGCCGATCAGCGCGTCGGTCGCCTGGTCGAGGTCGGCGTCCGGCATCACCAGCGCGTGGTTCTTGGCGCCGCCGAAGCACTGCACGCGCTTACCGGCAGCGCAGCCGCGGTTGTAGATGTATTCGGCGATCGGGGTGGAGCCGACGAAGCCCACCGCCTTGATGTCGCGGTCGTCGAGGATGGCGTCCACCGCCACCTTGTCACCATGGACGACGTTGAGGATGCCCGCCGGCAGGCCGGCTTCCAGCATCAGCTCGGCCAGCTTGACCGGCACGCCCGGCGTGCGCTCCGACGGCTTCAGGATGAAGGCGTTGCCGCAGGCGATGGCCGGGGCGAACTTCCACATCGGGATCATGGCCGGGAAGTTGAACGGCGTGATGCCGGCGACGACGCCGAGAGGCTGGCGCATCGAATAGATGTCGATGCCGGGGCCGGCGCCGTCGGTGAACTCGCCCTTCAGCAGGTGCGGGATGCCGCAGGCGAACTCCACCACCTCCAGACCGCGCTGGATGTCGCCCTTGGCGTCGACGATGGTCTTGCCATGCTCCAGCGACAGCAGCAGCGCCAGCTCGTCGTAATCGCGCTGGACGAGGTCGAGGAAGCGCATCAGCACACGGGCGCGGCGCTGCGGGTTGGTGGCGGCCCAGCCGCGCTGCGCCTCCTTGGCGTTCTCGACCGCGGCGCGCATCTCCTCGACGCTCGCCAGCGGCACGCGGGCGCGCACCTCGCCGGTCATCGGGGAGTAGACGTCGGCGAACCGGCCGGACGTGCCGGAAACCAGCTTGCCGCCGATCAGGTGCTGAAGTTCGGTGGTCATCCTATTGTCCTCCCTCGGGATTGTTTGTCACCATGTGGACCTGAGCGGCCCTTTGGGGCGACCCGAAACTTTGCGCATCGGTTGTGCAGGAATGCGGCAAGGGGTGTGCGCCTGTCCCCAAAGGTGTGTGGAGAGTTGAAACCCCACCGCTTATAGTGCGCCCGCGCAGTCCGGACCGGAATCCGATCCGGGCCGTGCGGGGATTGCCGCAGAAACGGCGAAGCGGAATGGACATGACCAGCCACGAAGACGTCTTCGACACGCCGGAGACACGGCAGCCGACCATCCTGTCGGTCTACAATCAGAAGGGCGGCGTCGGCAAAACGACCACCTCGGTGAACCTCGCGCTCGCGCTGGCGGCGCTGGGCAAGAGCGTCGTGCTGATCGATTTCGACCCGCAGAGCAGCGCCACCAGCAATTTCCTGCTGCGCGACAAGGCCAAGGTCGGCATCAACGACCTGCTGCGCAAGGAAACCTTCGTCGAGGACGCCATCACCCCGACCGCCTTCGACGGGCTGTCGATGATCGTCGGCGCGCGCAAGCTCTACTCGCTGGAGCATGCGCTGGACAGCCGCGGCGGCTCGCAGCGGGGCTTGCGCAAGGCGCTGCATTTCTCGCGCAACCCGCCGGACTATGTCGTCATCGACTGCCCGCCGGCGCTGGGCCATCTGGCGGCCGGCGCGCTTGCGGCGTCGGACCGGCTGATCCTGCCGGTCTTCCCCGGCCGCTATGCGCTGGACGGGCTGCGCCGCACCTTGCAGGTGGTGGAGCATATCCAGAACGGGCTGAACCCCAGCCTGTCGCTGGCCGGCATCCTGATGATGTCGATCACCAACGACGAGGTCGGGCGCGAATCGCTGACGCAGCTGCGCAACGAGTTCCCCGAGCAGATGTTCCGCACCGCCTTCCCCTATGACGTGGATGTGGTGAAGGCGACCTACCGCCGTATGCCGGCGACCATCTTCACACCGGAAGGGCGGACGACCAGCCGCTTCGCCGCGCTGGCCTGGGAGGTCGTCCATGGCCGCGGCACGGCCCCCGACGACAACCAGCTGAAGCCGGCGCTGGAGCGCATCCGCTCCTGGCACGAGGCGACGGACACCTCCTACAGCGCGCGGCGTGCGTCCTCCATCGACGAGGGCGACGAGCCGGGCGGCGGGGGCAATGGGGCGCGGCAGGCGGAGCGTGCGCAATCCTCCGGCCGCGGCGGGATTGGCCTGGGGCTCGTCGGGCTGGCGGTCGGGCTGGCCGGCGGCTTCGCGCTGGGGGCAGCCGTGGGGCAGCCGATCCTCGGCAGGCTGCTTGGGCTGGGGGGATGAGGCGCTTTTCCCGCCAGACCGCCGCCAGACCGCCTGCGCAGCGCTATGCGCAGCCATGCGGCGACCGGAGGGCGTTTGGCGGCCGGACGGGTTGGTCTGGAGCGGGGCGTGACATACATCTCCCCGATCCGCGGCGGGGCAGGGCAGACGCCTGATCTTTCTTCTCCCCTGGCTCCCGCCGCCACCGACACGATCGAGACGGGAATTCGCATGTCCGCTCTGTTCACGCCCTTCACGCTGAAGGACGTCACCCTGCGCAACCGCATCGCGGTTCCGCCGATGTGCCAGTACAGCGCCGTCGACGGCGTCGTCAACGACTGGCATCTCGCCCATTATCCCGGCCTTGCCCGCGGCGGCGCCGGTCTGGTGATCGTCGAGGCGACGGCGGTGTCGCCGGAAGGCCGCATCACGCCGGGCTGCACCGGGCTGTGGACCGACGCCCAGGCGGAAGGGATGGCGCGCATCGCCGCCTCCATCGCCGCCGCCGGCGCCGTCCCCGGCATCCAGATCGGCCATGCCGGCCGCAAGGCCAGCGCCAACCGCCCGTGGGAGGGCGACGACCACATCGCCGAGGGCGATCCGCGCGGCTGGGACACCCTCTCGCCGTCGGCGGTGGCCTTCGGCCATCACCTGCCCAAGGTGCCGAAGGCGATGACGCTGGACGACATCGCCCGCGTCCGCGCCGATTTCGTGGCCGCCGCCGTGCGCGCCCGCGATGCCGGCTTCAAGTGGCTGGAGCTGCATTTCGCCCATGGCTATCTCGGCCAGAGCTTCTTCTCGGTCCATGCCAACACGCGCACCGACCAGTATGGCGGCGATTTTGCCGGGCGCAGCCGCTTCCTGCTGGAGACACTGGCGGCGGTGCGCGAGGTGTGGCCGGAAAACCTGCCGCTGACCGCCCGCTTCGGCGTGATCGAGTATGACGGGCGCGACGAGCAGACGCTGGCCGAGTCGATCGAACTCGCCCGCAACTTCCGGGCCGGCGGGCTCGACCTGCTGAGCGTCAGCGTCGGCTTCTCCACCCCCGACGCGCAGGTGCCGTGGGGGCCGGCCTTCCTGGCGCCGGTCGCCGAGCGGGTGCGGCGCGAGGCCGAACTGCCGGTGGCGGCGGCCTGGGGCATCGACGCGCCGAAGATCGCCGACCGCACCGTCGCCGACGGGCAGCTGGATCTGGTGATGGTCGGCCGCGCCCATCTGGCCAACCCGCATTATCCCTACCGCGCCGCCAAGGAGCTGGGCGTCGAGCGTCCGTCCTGGGTGCTGCCGGCGCCCTATGCCCACTGGCTGGAGCGGTATCGGGCGACCGATACCGTCACGGCGGATTGAGGGTGGTGCGGTGAGACTCTCCCTCTCCCGTCCCGGGAGAGGGAAGGGGCCTGCCGCTAAGCGGTGGGAAGGGTGAGGGGTGATCCAAGGATCAAGATCCATGTTCGGATAGCCCCTCACCCTCCCCACTTCGTGGGTCCCCTCCCTCTCCCGGGGCGGGAGAGGGCATTGGAGCCGCTTAGCCCGCTTCGGCTGCGGAGGAGGCGCTCCACAAATTGATGCCGGCGTCGGCGACGGCGTGGGTGTCGATCTCCGCCAGTTCCTCCGGGCTGAAGGACAGGCTGTTCAGCGCGTCCAGCGAGTTGTCGAGCTGTTCGACGTTGCGTGCGCCGATCAGGGCGGAGGTGACGCGCGGGTCGCGCAGGACCCAGGCGATGGCCATCTGCGCCAGCGTCTGGCCGCGCCGCTTGGCGATGGCGTCGAGCGCGCGGATGCGCTCCAGATTTTCCGGCGACAGGAAGTTGGCGCGCAGGCTGCCGCCCTTGGCGGCGCGGGCGTCTGTCGGCTGACCACTGAGATACTTGTTGGTCAGCATGCCCTGGGCCATCGGCGAGAAGGCGATGCAGCCCATGCCGAGATCCTCCAGCGTGTCGAGCAGGCCGCCCTCCACCCAGCGGTTCAGCATCGAGTAGGAGGGCTGGTGGATCAGGCAGGGGGTGCCCAGCTGCTTCAGGATGCCCACCGCCCGCCGCGTCATCTCCGGCGAGTAGGAGGAGATGCCGACATAGAGCGCCTTGCCCTGGCGGACGATGTGGTCGAGCGCCCCCATCGTCTCCTCCAGCGGGGTGCGGGGATCGACGCGGTGCGAATAGAAGATGTCGACATAGTCGAGACCCATCCGCGTCAGGCTCTGGTCCAGGCTGGAGACCAGATATTTGCGCGAGCCCCAGTTGCCGTAGGGGCCGGGCCACATCTCGTAGCCGGCCTTGGTCGAGATGACCATCTCGTCGCGGTAGGGACGGAAATCGGTGGCGAGGATGCGGCCGAAATTCTCCTCCGCCGAGCCCGGCGGCGGGCCGTAATTGTTGGCGAGGTCGAAATGGGTGACGCCGCGGTCGAAGGCCCGGCGCAGCACGGCGCGCCCGGTGGCGAACACGTCGGTGCCGCCGAAATTCTGCCAGAGCCCCAGCGAAATGGCCGGCAGGTCGAGCCCGCTGCGGCCGGTGCGGCGGTAGCTCATGCTCCCATAGCGCTGATCGGCGGCGAGGTAGGGCGGCTGCATGGCGAACTCCCGATGTGATTCTTAGTGATATATCAGCATAGGGCGCCGATGCCGACGGACGCAATCCTTCCAACCGGATGACGTGGTGTTCGGGCGTGGCGCCCAGAGTCGGAGGGATGTCCCTCCCGTCGTCAAAGCGCGCCGTTTGGGAGGGAGAAGCCGGTGGGGTGGTTTCCGCCGCAGAGCAATTCGCCTGCTTCCATCCCTTTTTCCAATGTCGAACCATCGAGAAGATGGGCTGTAAGCCGCAAATGCCGGACCCTGCGGCAATCGTCATCGGCCAGTGTCGCCGCGTATTCCCTGCGGTCATCGGACAGGATGTACCAACCGTCGCGCGTGATGGCGAACAATGGCAGACCGTCGGCATCCTCTCCTTGGACCGTGATGTCACGGGCGAACAGATGCGCGCTTCCACGATTGGCGAGCACGATGGACAGCGTGCCCGCCTCCACCGGATAGGCATGCAGCCAACCGGCGGGATGTGTGCCGAGGGGGCGGCGGAACACCGGCACCGTGATCGCCGCCGTCACCTGCATCCCGTTCGCGGCGACCGGTTCGCCTTCAGCGTGTTCGGACAGGCGGATGCGGTACGCCTCCTCCCGGTCGTCCCGCTGTCCCTTCACCGCCACCTGTATCTCGCCCGTTTCGCCGGGGGCGAGTTTCAGTATGTCGGTCGAAAGCCGGATCGCTTCGGTCGGCTCCAACCGCAGGGTGCCGTCCGTCCGCATGCCCCAGGCGAAGACGCTCAACGCGAAGCGTACCGCCGTGTCGCGCTCGTTGGTCACGCGCAGCGGCGCGCTTTTGGTGTCTGGCGTCAGGTAAAGCTGTGTGGGCGTGATCGTCGGTAGCTTTACGGGGATAAGAAAGGCGGAAGCCCCATCGTCGGGAAGGGCGTCCATGGCTGAAGACGATGATATGTTTCCCGGCGATGTGTTTTCCGGCGCCGTATCGGCCATGACCGATCCAATCCAGGCGCCAGACAACAGAATCAGGCTCAACCATCGAAGGCGGACCCTCATCGCCGGTCTCCACTTTGCGCGAGGCGGGCGTCCGGACGGCGCGGCTGTCCGGACGCCCACACCCATTGATCAGTAGTTGTAGTTGACGATGACCTGCTCGGTGCCGACATTGATCGTCGGCGTCATGGACACCGTGCTGCTGTACGAAACGAATGTGCCGATCTGGAACGGCTTGTTGGCGGCATAGCCATTGAAGACGCTGCTGCTGCCCGATGGCGACGACGTGTCGACGCAAGTTCCCGATTTCGTGTTGTGGCACAGGCGATACCGCTTCCCGGCGTTGTATGCCGGCTGGGACGAGGAGGAACTGATGCTCCACGACAGCGACGAAATCGTTGCCGTCGCAGGAATGCTTCCCACCGGCTGAATCGTCGTTCCCCAATATACCCAGTTGGTCTGGTACATGATGGTCCCATAGCCTTGGCTTGACCATGCGGCGGCATTGGCGGCAGAGGCGACCGCGGCGAAGGTCAGCGCGGCAGTGGCGACGGCAGCCATCTTCTTGATGCCGAACGTCATCCCGATATTCTCCATATTGTATAAGATTGACAATATACCCGTTTGGAGTGTGTCACGATATGCCCCCTGTTTCAATTTTGATTTAAAGAATTTCTACAATAAATGACTCGTGATCATACAATAATATGCCTGCATACGGAAGCATTGAAGATCATTAGATTTAAAAATAAGCATTTTGGGGAGCGGGTTGATATGAGGTTGTCAAGAAGATGTTTCGGACCTCATATGGCAGAAATTTCCACCGGCAAAAATTTCCTGCGGCCGGCATTTGCTTCTTCTCGCCGGAATCGGGAAGGGTGCCGTCAGGGAGGAAAGTGAGCGACGACAGAGGGATATGTGCATGGCATGCGATTTGCTTCCTTGGGTTGAGATACCCTCCGTGAAAAAGGTGTCGAACGATGTCGATACAGGGCTATGCGCAAGGGAGCGTTTACAAACCCTCCATTCCGTTCGCGGCGATCCGCGCGCCCGGAGCGGGCGTGCCGTCCTCCGCGATGCGCCCGGCGGACGGCGGCGGCCCCACCGGCGGTGAGCAGGACGGAAGTGCCGCCATGACGGACGGGGCGCGCTCCCGCCAATCCGCCGGTGGACCATCCGTTCCCACGCTGTCTCCCCGGACTCTGGGCGGCCTGCTGAAGCAGCAGGAAAGCAGGCCGACGTCATGGGACGACAGCCCGAGTTCGCCGCCGCCCGCCCCGCCCGGCGAGGCTCCGGTGTGGGGGGTCGGCTATTACCTCAGCAGCGCCGACAAGGAGATGCTGACCAAGGCCACCGGCTACCGCTTCGACAAGCTTGGCATGCCTTGCGATGAGAATGGCAACCGCGTGGAATGCGCGGCCAACAACGTCATCGGCCAGATTGGTCTGGAGCGCGAGGGCGGCGCGCTGAAGGGGGCGATAACGCCCGATTACATGCAAAACCTGTTCAACCGCTTGTCCGCCCAGGGAGAGCAGGTCGATCGCCGATGGCTGGCCAGATCGCTGGACTATCTCGACTCGAGAGCGGCCACCGGCCAGGCATAATGGCCGGATGGCGGGGCGCAGACCTTGCGCACACAGCCGCGCAGCCAGCGGTGCGCCGGGTCGGCGTCCAGCCGCGGGTGCCAGATCAGCGAGACGGTGACCTCCGGCGCCGTGAAGGGCAGTGCGAAGCTGTGGAGGCCGGCGCGCAGCCCCTCCGTGTGCCGCTCCGGCACGCTGACGATCAGGTCGGTGCCGCGCAGCAGCGCCAGCGCCGCGGCGAAGCCGCCGACCGTGGCGACGATGCGGCGTTGGAGACCCAGCCGGTCCAGCGCCTCGTCCACCAGCCCGCGGTCTTCACCGCGCCGCGACACCAGCACATGGCGACCGGCTGCATAGCGGGCGGCGGTGACCGCGCCCGCGGTCAGCGGATGGCCGGGGCGGACGACGCCGATGAAGCGGTCATGGAACAGCGCCTGGGTGCGCAGTTCGGGGCCACTGTCGCTGACGACGACACCGGTTTCCAGATCGACAGAGCCGTCGCGCAGCGGGCCGCTGTCCTTGTCCGGCTTGGGCAGAAAGCGGATGCGGACGCCGGGCGCCTCGGCGGCGGCGAGGGTGAGCAGGGCCGCGCCATAGCTTTCGACGAAGCCGTCGCTGGTCCGCAGGGTGAAGGTCCGGGCCAGCCGGCCGATGTCGAGATTTTCGGCCGGGCGCAGGGCCGCCTCCGCCTCCTGCACGAGCAGGCGGACGCGGTCGCGCAGGTCGAGCGCGCGCGGCGTGGGGACGAGGCCGCGCCCGGCCCGGACCAGCAGCGGGTCGCCGGTCGCCTCGCGCAGCCGCGCCAGCGCCCGGCTCATCGCCGACGGGCTGAGCCGCAGCCGGCGCGCCGCACCGGCGACGCTGCCTTCCGCCAGCAGGGCGTCCAGGGTGACGAGCATGTTGAGGTCGGGTGCGGTCATGCGCCGGAGCGTAGCATGGGCCGACCGCCGCCGCTGCCGGGACATGACGCCGGATGCACGAATACAGTGCGGATGCTGCGCGTTCCGCCATGTCACCCCGCGCCCTAGCCTGGATGCCTGTCATTCGGGAAGGAGAGGCGTCATGAGGGAAGCGGTTGCGGAGCAGGAACTGGCGGGCGGACCAGCGCGAGGGCTGGTGGCACAGGGGGGATTGGCCGGGCTGGCGCTGGCGATGCTGCTGTCCTCGCTCGGCACCAGCATCGCCAATGTCGGATTGCCGGCCCTGGCGCAGGCGTTCGACGTGCCGTTCCGCGAGGTCCAATGGGTGGTGCTGGCCTATCTGCTGGCGATCACCACGCTGATCGTCGGGGTCGGGCGGCTGGGCGACATCGTCGGGCGGCGGCGCCTGCTGCTGGCCGGGATCGCCCTGTTCACGGCGGGATCCGCCGCCTCCGCCGCCGCGTCCGGCCTGTGGATGCTGGTGGCGGCCCGGGCGGTGCAAGGGCTGGGGGCCGCCGCGATGATGGCGCTCGCCACCGCCTTCGTCGGCGATGCGGTGCCGAAGGAGCGGATCGGCCGGGCGATGGGGCTGATGGGAACGACATCGGCGGTCGGCACCGCGCTCGGCCCGACGCTGGGCGGCCTGCTGATCGCGGCCTTCGGCTGGCCGGCGATCTTCCTGGTCACCGTGCCGCCGGGCGTCGCGGCCTTCCTGCTGGTGCGGCGCTGCCTGCCGGCCGACCGGGGGGTGGAGACTGCAGGCGGGGCGGGGCGGGGGAGCTTCGATATTCCCGGCACGCTGATCCTGGCCCTGACGCTGGGGACTTACGCGCTGGCGATGACCGGCGGGCGCGGCGGCTTCGGCTGGTCCGACCTGACGCTTCTGCTGGCGGCGGCCGGCGGGGCCGGGCTGTTCCTGGCGGTGGAGGCGCGGACGGCGTCGCCGCTGCTGCGGCTGGAGATGCTGCGCGACCGGACGCTGTGCGGGCGCCTGGCGATGAGCCTGCTGGTGGCGACGGTGCTGATGGCGACCCTGGTGGTGGGGCCGTTCCATCTCGCCCGCGCGCTGGGGCTGGGAGCGGCGGCGGTCGGCTTGGGGATGTCGGCCGGACCGCTGGTGGCGGCGCTGACCGGCGTGCCGGCCGGACGGCTGGTCGACCGCTTCGGCGCCGCCGGCATGACGGTCGCCGGGCTGGGGGCGGTGGCCGGCGGCTGCGTGCTGCTGGCGCTGCTGCCGGCGACGTTGGGCGTGGCTGGCTATGTCGGGCCGCTCGTCGTCGTCACCGCCGGCTATGCGCTGTTCCAGACCGCCAACAACACGGCGGTGATGGCCGATGTGGAGAAGGACCGCCGCGGCGTGGTGTCGGGGGTGCTGAACCTGTCGCGCAATCTGGGGCTGATCACCGGCGCCTCGGTGATGGGAACGATCTTCACGCTGGGGGTGGGGACGGAGGTGGCCGTCGCGGTGCCGGAGGCCGTCGCGGCGGGAACCCGGACGATTTTCGCCGTCTCGGCCGGGCTGATCGCCGTGGCGCTCCTCCTCGCCGTCCGGACGGCAGGGCGGCGGTAAAGGCCGGGCGAGGCGCAGCACGATTGCGCCCCGGTCATCGCTCATCGGTCAGCTGGCATCGCTCAGTTGGCAGCGGCTTGCCATGAAGTCCACAAAGGCGCGGACGCGCGCGGGCAGGGGGCCCGGACCTCCGAGATAGACGGCGTGGATGTCCTCGCTGCCGCCGGGATTCATGTGTTCCAGCACCGGCACAAGCGCACCGGCGGCGATGTCGGTCTCCACCTGGAAGCGCGCCAGACGCGCCAGCCCGACGCTGCCCAGGGCAAGCAGGCGCGCGGCGTCCCCGTCGCTCGCCCGTGCGGCGATGGGCGGCATATGCTCCTCGATCTCTTTGTCGCTTCCGCTTTCGGTCCTGAAAGGCCAGCCGCCGATGGTCCGCGGGAAGGTCCAGCCGATTCCCTTGTGCCGGGCAAGCTCGTCCGGGTGTCCCGGCGTCCCATGCCGTGCCAGATAGGCGGGGGAGGCGACCACGACCATGCGCGTGCTCCCCAGCTTGCGGATCATCAGGCTGGAATCGCGCAGCGGCCCGGTCCGGATCGCGACATCGGCCCGCTCCTCCATCAGGTCGACCACCGCATCCGACAGCACGAGGTCGATGGTGACGCCGGGATGGGCGGCCAGGAACTCGGGCACCAGCGGGATCAGGTGGCGCATGCCGAAGGGGACGTTGCTGTTGACGCGCAGGTGTCCGCGCGGCGTCGCACCGGCCGAGGCCTCCCGCTCGGCCTCCTCCATCTCTCCCAGGATCCGCAGCGCGCGGGCGTGGAAGGCCTGACCTTCCGGCGTCAGGCTGAGGCGCCGCGTCGACCGGTGGAGCAGCCGCGTGCCCAGCCGTGTCTCCAGCCGCGTGATCAGCTTGCTGACGCCCGATGGCGTGAGGCCGCAGGCACGGGCCGCCGCGGTGAACCCGCCGAGATCGACGACCCGCGCGAAAACCTCCATCTCGGCCGCCCGGTTGACATCCATCCGCGTCACAATGATGACCCCGTGTCACAAGTTCTGAGACTGGCGGCAGCCTAATTCACAGCTGGTCCGTCGGCTATATCCTTGGCAGGCGGCCGTTGCCATCGGCGCGGCCGCGACAGCCTCGATCACGGAAGGACAGGACATGGAGTACCGGACACTCGGCGCATCGGGCCTCAAGGTGCCCGCGCTCAGCTTTGGGACCGGCACCTTCGGCGGCAAGGGTCCGCTGTTCTCGGCTTGGGGGAACAGCGACGTCGGGGATGCCCGTCGGCTGATCGACATCTGCCTCGATGCCGGCGTCACGCTCTTCGACACCGCCGACGTCTATTCGGACGGCGGCTCGGAAGAGGTGCTCGGCGCCGCCATCCGCGGGCGGCGCGACACGCTGCTGATCTCGACCAAGACCGGGCTACCCATGGGCGACGGGCCGAACGACGCGGGCCTCTCCCATCACCGGCTGATCGGCGCCGTGGAGGCGGCGCTCCGCCGGCTCGGGACGGATTACATCGACCTGCTCCAACTGCACGCCTTCGACGCCTTCACGCCGGTGGAGGAGGTGCTGCACACGCTGGATACGCTCGTCCGCGCCGGGAAGGTGCGTTACATCGGCGCCTCGAACTTCGCGGGCTGGCAGCTGATGAAGTCGCTCGCCGTCGCCGACCGTCATGGCTGGCCGCGCCATGTCGTGCATCAGGTCTATTATTCGCTGACCGGGCGCGACTATGAATGGGAGCTGATGCCGCTTGGCCTCGACCAGAAGGTCGGCGCGCTGGTCTGGAGCCCGCTCGGCTGGGGCAGGCTGACCGGCAAAATCCGCCGTGGCCAGCCGATCCCCGAGGGCAGCCGCCTCCACGACACCGCCCAGTGGGGGCCGCCCGTCGACGAGGAACGCCTCTACCGCATCGTCGACGCGCTCGACGCCGTGGCGGCCGAGACCGGGCGCAGCGTTCCCCAGGTCGCCATCGCCTGGCTGCTCGCACGGCCGACCGTTTCCTCGGTGATCGTCGGTGCTCGCAACGAGGCGCAGCTGCGGGACAATCTGGGGGCTGTCGGCTGGACGCTCGAACCCGGGCAGATCGCCCGTCTCGACGCGGCCAGCGACGTGATGCCCGCCTATCCCTATTACCCGTACCGCACGCAGGAGGGGTTCGCCCGGCTCAATCCGATGCCCGTTTAGGGTCTCGGAGGGATCCTGAGGCGCTCTGCGTCGGAGCGGCGCATAGGCCAGACCCTGCGATGCGCATCCCGGTGGCGCGCGTGCCTCTTCGCCAGTGACGGCGGAAGCCACGGTCGTGATCCTGTGGTCACCGAAGCCCGCAGCCCAATCACGGCGATCAACCGGCGCCTGCTGTACCGACGGTCAATCCGAAGATCTGCCCGCAAGGAATGTGCTGCATCCCTGTTGAGGTTAGCGCGCACTCGCCAACCGCCATCACCGGAAACAGCCGTCAGGAGCACCCACATGTCCAAGGAAGCACTCAAGGATCTCCTCATCGAGGAGCTTCAGGATGCATACAGTTCCGAGACCCAAATCCTCGAGGCGCTGCCCGCGATGGCGGACGCGGCGTCATCTCCTCAGCTGAAGCAGGCATTCCAGACCCACCTCAAGGAGACGGATGGGCAGGTAAAGCGTCTGGAGCAGATCTTCCAGATCCTCCAGGCCGACCCCACCGGCAACACCTGTGAAGCCACCCAGGGGCTGATCGAGGAAGCCGAAGAGATCATGGAGCAGGGTCTCTCGCCGGAGGTTCTCGATGTCGCCCTGATCATGGCCGCCCAGAAGGTCGAGCATTACGAGATTGCCAGCTACGGCTCCCTCAGGACGCTGGCGGAGACGTGCGGACTGACGGACGTCGCCAAGCTGCTCGATGAGACGCTCAGCGAGGAAAAGGCAACCGATGAGAAGCTGACCCAGCTTGCCGAGGGCGAGGTCAATCAGCGCGCCTTCAAGGCGGCGTGATCGGTCGGCGACGGCCGTGCCGGGCGCGGTCGTCGCTTGCCCATCACCTGCCAACCTCGGTGCCGAATGCCTTCGCCGTATAGGCTGCGGGCAGAAGCGCCATTGTCCTGCTGTTCTTGACCCTGCCCATCGTCCGCGCTGGCATGCGACCGGGCTTTGGCATTGACCGCCGACCGGTCGCGGCCCGCTGTTCTATCCGACCCCGCGGCATAAACCGAACGGCGCGGTCTTGTACGGCCATGGCGACGGGCCCAGCTGTGAAGCGCCCGAACCCGCGATAAGGCCCTCGTCATGATCGATCCGCCCCGCCCCGGCTGCCAGCCTGCTTCGACACGCGAGACGACGCGGGCGCGGACGCCGTGCTGACGGGGCTTCCGGATTTCGCGGCCCTGGATTTCACGGCCTATGGGACCGCGCTCGCGGGCTTCATCGAGACGCATGCGGACTGGGCGGAGATCATCATCTTCCTGATGGCCTTCGCGGAGGGGCTGACGCTCGTCGGGCTTCTCATCCCCGGCGTCGTCATGCTGACCGCGAGCGGTGCGCTCGTCGCCGCGGGCGTTCTCGATTTCTGGTCGGTCTATCTGGCGATCGCGGGCGGCGCGATCCTGGGGGACGCCACGTCCTACTGGCTGGGCCGACGCTATGGCGAGCGCATGTTCCGGCTCTGGCCCCTCAGCAGGCATCCCGAACTGCGCGGCCGTGGCGAAGCCTTCTTTCTCCGGCATGGCAGCAAGAGCGTGTTCCTGGCGCGCTTCATCGGCCCGCTGCGTGCGGTGGTGCCGACGACGGCCGGCATGATGGCGATGCCCCATCGCAAGTTCCAGGCGTTCAACGTCCTGTCGGCCGTGATCTGGGCGCCGCTGCTGATGTCGCCGGGCCATCTCGCCTGGACCGGCTACGACAGGAGCGGCGTGGGGGACCGCCCCGCACCAGCCGCCGAGGGCGGCATGGGACAAGGGGCGGCCAAATCCTGCGCGCCCGCTCCGCCCGTCGAGGGATCGCCGGCAGGAACGGGCTGCTAGCTGTTTGGCAGGGGGCTGACTGTTCGGAGTGACAACTCATGTCGAGCCGGCCGATTGTACCCTTTTCGCCGGTGAACGCTCCGCCGCCCTGCCCAGCCGTCCGGCCGACTTTGGCGGAGGCGTTCAAAATCCAGGCGTTTCCTCGGTCCTGCCGCATTGCCTCACTGGCTCCATCCTCGTCCGATTGTGCCTGTCGCGCGGCCCATTGTGCCGCGACAGAATTAACGAGACTCAATGCCCGCTAACCCATTGATTCCACGTTGCGTGGCGACACCATTCGTGAGACTCCACGTCAGCAATAATGAGACAGGCCGCAGCAAACGACACAATTCCTGAGATCAATGTCCGCTTGCGACGAACCTGGATGTCTCAATCGCGTTGAGGACGATGCGATGCAGGCCGACGGCCTGGCTGTCGACTCGGGCGCAGCGCAGGCGGCCCTCGATGAGCCCACGCAGGACCGGAACGCTGCGCCCTCCGTGTAACGCCGGTCGCGTCTTGCTTGACCCGAGGCGCGCCTCCGGCCCGCCGTCGAGCGCCGGGTCGACGACGACGCGCTCGAGGACCCCCTTGAGGAAGCGGCGGACCTCCGCCGAGTCGTACAGGGTGCCCGACTTCGGCGCCTTGCCGGTCACATCCGGCACCATTCCGGCTTGCACGATGGCAGCGAATGTCACGGGGGAGACGCCTAGGATGTCGCTGGCCTCCGACTTCGTCAGCAGGCGCTCCGTTGACTTGGCCAGTTCGACGACCATGGACCGCAGCAGCGGGGCCCTGAGCGAACCGCGCTTCCGCTCTCCGCTCAGGAAGATGCAGAGGTTAGGGACGCATTGGAGGCGGATTACCGGGATGCCCAGCATCGCCGCAGCCTCGTCCATGGAAATGGTCGACTTATCCTCGAAGGTCTTGTGTCCCTGCTGTTCGCCTCCCGGCTCGGTGATGGTGGCCAGCAGGTTCGCCTTCACACGTTCGCCGACGCCTGATGGCAGACTATTCACCCAGATGCGCACCGGGTCGTCCGTGCGCTGGGCCGATGACGCCAGGAACGCCCCCATCCCGGTTGGCCACGCGTGGCACGCCTCGAGCGCCTCATTCAAGGCCACGTGCACGTTCTCGTCAGCCTCGTCCCCCGGGACGCTCCAATGCGCCAGTGCCGGGCGCGTCATGACTAAGCTGTGTAGCAGATCGAGTCCTTGCCCTACCTCCAGGTCGGCGAAGGGCAACATCACCTTCAGTGCATGGAATGTCGCCTCGAACGATGGCTGGTCAAGCATGCCATAGACGACCTGAGTGCCGACAAGATCCGTGTGAGCGATAGATTCTGCCGAAATCCTTGTGAAATCCCGCCCGCAGCGGCAGGTCCAGAGGTTGTCGCCCACCCATTCTAAGGAATTTCCGCATGCGTCGCACCGGAATACCAAGCGGCAGGCGTGAAGTGGGCAGATGGACACCATGGAGGCGTCCCAGATGGCACGGTGATGCGGGGACTCGGCGATGCAGCCCGGGCAGAACCGGCGGCGCCGCCAAGACACAAGGCGGCGGGGCAGAACATGTTTGCCGAACCGGCGGGTCTGGTTGGGTGCGTCGGTCCGGCAGGACAAGTTGGCGAGCACGTCGACCGCTATCCCTGTCAAGTCGGCCAAACGCTTCAGGGTATCGGGAGTGGGGCTGTTCGTCCGGTTGGGGGCCCCCGCCATACGGTGCAGCGTCCCCAAGCTGATGCAGTTCCGGGCTCCAAGTCGCCACAGGAACCCGAGCAGGCTCTCGCCTTCGATAGGTGGCACACGAAGGCGAAAATGGGGAGACATGACAGCGAAATCCTGGCGGCCTTGGTTGGCCCTAGGATTCGTGGATATTTGTGAAATGACCGTTTACCGGTGATGGAAGAGTCGTTTCGGTGTAGCAGCCGATCATGTGGCCCACGTAACCAGGGGCCACGGATGATCGCATTCATCCAAACGAGATTCATCCAGAACGTGATGCTCACTCTTCCATGTAGGCAACGTTTCGATCCAGGATAGAGAAAGGTCGACGAAGGAGGTCCCTATGTGCCTGGACAGCATTGAATCCGCTGCGGAAACCGTGCACGACTACGACAACGAGCGTCTTTTCCATGGCAGTCAAGAGATGTTGGATGACTTGAGAAAAGTATGGACAACGCCGCTTACTCTAGAAGATCTGGAGCGCCAGTCTGCTCTTTCGATCAGCAAAGGCCAGCCGGTTTTCCTTCTGCGCCGGGGGATGAATATTGCTCAGGTGAATTTATCTACTCTTCGGAGTATCATGAACAACCTTTCGCGGCACATAGCGGCTGAAGAGTGGTCTTTTCTTGCTATTGACATCGAGAAATATCAAGGATTTATCCTTGAGTCCGGCGATGGTTTGGCTGTTAGGCAGCTGGCTGAATTCAAAAATATATTGAATGCTCAGTGCTAACTAGGAATTATTTATAGCCTGGCACGCTGTCACCATTTAGTTTTCTGGCTTCAATAATAGCATCGTACTCATCTTTAAAGACCTCATCAAATATCTCTCTATCAGGTCCAACGACTGCAAGGCGTGAAAGGTCGGTGTCTGTTGGGACAGACCAGACCCTGCATTGGATCGGAATATCATCGTTGTAGATACGATTGGCGACGCTTGTATTCACTGGGACCCAAACATTGGGAGAAAAATTCTCACCTGACGCCTCAGCGGTCTCCTTTGCTTTCTTGAACTCTGCATCGATCGCATCGGCATCGGCTTCGGCGCGCTTTGGGTCTGCATTCGCACGCGTCACGTAACCGGAAACCTGACAACGTGCAAAGTGCCAGGTCACTCCTTCGACTTTGAATTTTCCATAACGGTGCTGCATATCCGGCTCCTGTAATACGGAAAGGGATGATGCCAACAGTGTTCTGGCAACTCAACTCAAATCCATATTCCCCGAGTGGGCTCCTCAGTTATGCTCCCTTTGAGTACGCCACCTTCGGTGACCAGAACCTCATGCTCAGCATGAAATATCCTTTTCTCGTCGAATTCAGCCAAGGTCTCGGAAATGTCTTGTTGCATGGACAGGAAGGCTGCTTCCTTTTTAGTCCAAAAATCTAGCTGTTCATCCTGCGGCCCTACGGAGGTGCAGCAGATAGGGCGCTGAGCCTGCCCAGACCCATGGTGGACGAATTCCTGTCCGACGTATCTCTTCTAAGGACGCGGGCCACCGGTGCAACCCGTTGGCTCCGGCGACCATGATGGCGTCCACGGCCTCGACCCCGGCGGCGACCATCGACGCCACACGGTGGCGCCCGTTCCATCCAGTGACCACCATCCCGATCATCAGCGTCGCCTTCAGGAGATCCGAGGGCGTGCAGTCGGTAAGTTCCGGGGGTATCCATGGCAAACTCGCGCCACTGGTGATGGCGTAGAGGTCGCTGAGCGCGGATACCACGGCATCAGGTATAATCCGTGGCAGCAGGGCTGTGATCGACGCGCCGCAAGGGCACTCCGTCAACGACGGATGTTCCCAGCCGAAGCGCCGACCGCACACCGGGCATGACGTTTCCAACCGGCAATGGTGGCGAAGGCAGGCTGTGGCGGGCGCGAAGTCCCATTCCATGCGGTGAAAACCCGTCTCCTTCAGACACACGGGGCAGACCCGCCGTGGTCGAAGAGCGATCAGGTCGCGGTCGATGGCGCTGCCCAGGTATCGGTGCCGCCCACCGTCGACTGGCCGATAGGCCATCGCGTCCAGGCGGTCGGATGGAATGCCGGTCAGGAAAGCGAGAGGGGTAAGGTCGTCGTTCGAGACCGCCGACCCCGGAAGTCGAAGGCCTGCCATGGCAGCATTCTCCAATGCCGATCCCAGCCGAGCCCGCTCCGCTGAGCGCACGATAACTCCAGACAGGCTTTCGCCTTCGTGAGGACGGATGCGTAAGCGGAGCGGGCGCATTGGGGACTCCTACGGGCGGAAGACCTCGTCACCACGCATCCCAGGATGGCGGATGATCAGGCCGTCCGGAGGTAGTGCATCCAGCTTCAGCGGTTTGGGAGCCGGGCCGAGGAACGGGTTGGCGCCGCCCTTTTCCAGTGCCGCCATCTCGTAAGCCTCAGCAAGGTGCCGCATCAGAATGCGCGGGGCGTCTTGCAGAACCGCCAGGACCCCCGCATTTTCGATGAGCTTAGCGACTTCGCCGATGAGGCCACGGGAGGCGACATGGATGCGCACCGCCATGTCGTCATCGGCCAGTCCGGAGCGCTCGAAAGGCAACTCGCCATCGAGGCCCTCAAGCAAAGTGAGGAACGTGGCCCGCCGGTTCGCATCGTACCATTGGAACGGCTGGAGTTCGAAGTTCCCCAGCATTCGCCCGCGCAGTTCCTCATGGCACTCGAAAATACGCTTGGCAGACGAGGTGCCGGAGACCACCAGACAGAACGTCGCCTCGTTCACGAGGTCCTTGAGCAGCGTCGCGCCATCCATCACTGCACGGTTGTTCTTCTGGTCGATCATCTGATGGATCTCGTCGATGAACATAAGCTGCACCCCAAGATCGCGGGCGTAGTTCAGCACGACGTCCATGGTGTCGAACAGGCGCCCGCTTCGACCATAACGGCTGGTGCGGATGGCGTTCGGGCGCGGGTGCCCAAGATCCCGGGCAACCTGTTCCATCAGGTTCTTGGGGGTGCACGGATAGGGTGCCTTGATGTAAACCACCTCCTGGCGGTCTCCGTCTTCCCCGCGAACAGGCGGGTGGTCTTCGACATAGTCCGTGATAAGGCGGGTTTTTCCGGACCGTGCGGGACCATGCAGCAGCATGCATCCCGCTTCGCCAGGAGAGTTGTCGCGACCGCGCAGGCGGTCGAAATGTTGCCGGATGTCCTCGAGTTCCGGGTAGCGGGCGTACCAGGCTCGGATGGCCTCGACGGCGCGCATGCGGGGGCTCTTGATGTCTTCGGTGGTCATGGGGCGGGCCTCAGATGGGTTGGGGATTGTTCTTGCGCAGGATCTTCGTCGCCCAGGCCTGTGCTGGTGGAGCCGACGGCGGCATGGGGTCAGCGACCTCCTGTGCACTCACGGCAGGCATTTCGTTCACAGGCTCGGGAGTAGCGTTGCCATCGGCCGGATCCTTGGGGGTGAAGTCTCCGGGTTGCATGCCGATGTTCTTGAAGCGGGCTACTTTCTTCGTGTGGAACCGGTTCTTCTGGCGGAGAAGCTGGTCAGCCTGGATGCGCAGGTCGTTCAACGCCTTCATGATGATGTCGTGGTTGACTGCCCCCGAGGCTCGTGAGTTGGCCAAGCTCACCGCACGCTCCCATTGGAACAGCGTAATACCCGTCGGGAAGTTCGGGTCCGCAGGTCCGACGGCAAACGGCTGGCCGGACTTCGGATGGATGACCTCGATGGTGTGAACATCATCCGGATTGATGCGGATCTTTACGGTGTCTTGCGCCTTAAAATCGGGAAGCGTCCGAATGGCTTGAAGCTCCTGGCTGTTCCAGCGCAGACGCCCCCGCTTGATGCCTTCACGAGTGATGGTGACGTTATCGCTCGGGCGCAGGGCATTGAGAGACTTCATAGATGGCGGGCGACGCGGTTCTCGTCGGGCTTCGGCCTCCTTCCACCGGCGCAACGGGATGTCGACGATGCCCTCGTGAACGCTGCGATGGTAAACGTCGAGTACCCAGCGGTGGAAGCGAGCGACGAAGACATTGAAGGGCATCTGCGCTGCTCCTGCCGTCTCCGCGACCATGCCATCCCGCACACCGGGATGAGCGGTACCGGTGACTGTGTGGCCGACATTCTCGTTGGCGGTTCGGAAGAAGCGCTCGATTTTGCCTTTGAACTCCGGGCAACCGACCGGGGCGTAGGTCATCGTGAAGCCCAGCTGTTGGGAGGCTTCAATGAGGCTCTCGCTGTGGAACTCGGCACCATGGTCGCAGATGACCTGATCGGGCACGCCCCAGCACGGGTACTCGGATTGCACCTCAGGGTAACGTTGCTTCACGTACTCCTTCGGAGTCATCATGTGCCGTAGTGCCATCATCACCGAGGTGATCGACGGTGGGGTGAAGCCGATGTAGAAGCCGACGATGCACCGGCTGTAGCGGTCGATGACCGCCGTGATCCATGGCCGCCCCAGGACCGAACCCGTTTCGTCATCCAACACCTTGAGGTCGACCTGCGTGTGGTCGATTTCCACGAACTCGAGTAGGTCTTTGGCCTCAGGACCGACCATGACCGCTTTGAAGTGATGGTCGGCGAAGGCCTTGCCGAAGCGCTTCAAGGCTTTCGTGTACCGGTCGATGTCCTTGATGGCCCGCTGGATGGTTCGCAGCGCCGGACAGGCCAACTGCTGTTCGGGACCGTGTTCAGCGTTCCAGCGTTTGACCTCCTCGAACAGCGCCGCTCGGACATGCTTCGCCTTGTTCTTGGAAGTCGTGAGGTAGACCTCGTTGATTGCACACGTCAGCTTTTCCTGGATGAACGGGTGCATCTGGCGCT
Source organism: Azospirillum palustre (assembly GCF_002573965.1). Lineage (NCBI taxonomy): Bacteria > Pseudomonadati > Pseudomonadota > Alphaproteobacteria > Rhodospirillales > Azospirillaceae > Azospirillum > Azospirillum palustre. Next base: position 77,276 of record NZ_PDKW01000039.1, read on the forward strand.
GTCTGGGACCACGCTTGTGATATTTAGGAACCAGGATGCGGACGTCGCGAGTGCCTGCCTTTTCCCATTGGCCCAGATGTCGGCACAAGGAGTTCCAGGCGGGCGGATGCGTATCGCCGATCTCCGCGGCGAGTTCATTGATGAATTTTGTAAGCGGCTTTTTGGATTTGCTGCGGACGCAGCGGTCATGGAAGCCGCGCACGTAGGGCAAGATACGCTGGGCCGCCTTGCGCATGGTCTCCGGCACAGATCCGAAGTCAACGTTCAGCAACGCTTTGGTCTCGGGATCCAATGCCTTGGCCGGATCCTCCGCCAGTTCGATGGTGCCTTCGACGAAGCCCTGCTCGTATTCGGCAATGGATTTGGTGATGATTTCGCCGGTCTCGGGATGTTCGAACTGGTAGGCCCGGGCACCGTCAGCTTGGCGGGTGACCACCCGGCGAAGCTGGAAGATGTTCCCGTCGATGGCGACGAATTGGTCTTTGCGCAAACGCTGGGCGGTCATGAGCGTACTCCATCGCCAACGATTCGGATAATTCGGGTGGATGAGCCGAGCGGAATGCCGAGGTCGGCCTCGATGAACCCTCGGGCGACCAGGCCGAGCACCGCTATCCAGGCTTCGTTGGTTCCGCCCAGCGCTTGATGCACAGCGCCGAGCGTTGGCAAGGGGCCACGCGCCACCGCAGCGGCCAAAGCGAAGTTCATCGTGCTCGGCAAGGGGATGTCGCGGTGCCGGAACAGGGTCTTCGCGTTGTTGAGCCGAGAGGACCCCTTCAAGTCGGCATCCGTGATGACCTGGAACCGCATCCCGCGTTCGGCGTAGAGTTCTTTCAGGACGGCGATGCCGTGGACGTTATCGGGGTTGGTGGCCTCGGCTTCGAGCAGCAAGCTGAGGGCAAGGCGGCCGGACCGCTCCTCGACCACGATGTCCGGCCGGTGAGTACGCGCCGCGCCGTCGGATTCGAAGACCATCTGCGTCGTTTCGGTGGTGTACGACACCACGACCGGGTCCGCGTCCAGCAGGTAAAATAGTTCGATGTACCAGTACCGTCGGGCGCCGATCAGGCCAGCCTTCATGCTCGGAAAGAGCAGGACGGGTTTGCGTTCTTTGGTGGGCGCTTTCTTCGGCTTCTGAGGGCTGCGCAAGAGTTTTCGGCAGCGCGTGGCCTGAAGTTTGAAAATGCCAAGCTCAGGGGTGGCACCGAAAGGTGCAAGGGGGCTGAATTTGCGCATAGGACGCCAATCCACTGTGAACGTGGCAAGCCGTCGTCAGAAGCCGACGGCAGGTTCAAAGCAGGGGATTAGGCCGATATGATGCCGAAAAAGGCGCGCGAGCCAGCCACCGGGCTGACTAGAGAGCAATGATATGCGGGTGCGCGATTCGACATGATCGCTTTATACCCTCGGCTGTCGACCCTTGTCAACATGGGTTTTGTCCTTGCTATCAAGTTCGACCTGCACGCGATCGGTTCAGACCGTCACGGAGGCAGGGAACCTTCTTTCTGCTCAGCACAACCAAGTCAGGATTTCGTCCAGGGAGCGCTTCACCCGCAACAAGCGGCCGCCGGGCATTTGGAGCAGGCATTCGTCGCCGAAGTCGTCGGCCTCGCTGATACCCAGCACTGTGGAGGCCCGTAGGGCGTGGCGGCGACCCTCTATGTCCGTCAGAATCAGGTAGCCTGCGACACGTTCACCCTCGACCGCTTCCATGAGATGCCCTCCTGTCAACTTGTTGAGCGGGCGATCAGAGGTCCGGGAGGTTGCTGATGGGCAGAACCTGCCCGATGCGGGCCAGGATCTCCACCGGGGTTCCGTTGGCGTTGGTGCGGAGGATGTGCGCTCCCCGATACCGAGGTCGGGCCATCATGCGCTCAATGCGGCTCCAAGCGTCGGTTTCATTGCGGCAGATGACCGGCTCGTCGCGCATCAGTTCCGAGGCATCTGCGGTGCACCGGTACATCTGTAAGATGATGGCTCCATGATAGGACATTTATCCCTCCTGTCATCCATGGGCGGGATAATGTTCCTCAAGTGTTCGGGTGTCAATCCTGAATCTGTAACGCTGGAAGCCATTCGGCTGGACACTCCTGTTGGGTAACAGTCAGCATAAATTTGCACCATCCGAAATGATTATGGTCTGAATGTGATAGGATCCCCGCAGTTATGTTGACAAAGAAATCTCGTGGCTCTCAGCTGTGATTTTCAATGTTCTGAAATCCTTGTGAATGACTTCGGTGAGACGGTTGGTAAGCGCGGAATTAGAAATATTTTGGTCAGCAATTTCGCTGGTTTATGAGCGGGTTTGGAGAGCGCCCACCGGCTGAAACCCCGGGTCAAAGAGGAATAAATGCGTCTCCAGTTTCTTGCGGGTGGCGCGCGGCTCCAACTCGGAGCACTGAGCGAGGTTTAGATTCGAGCCTGTGCCGTGATGTCAGAGATAGCATCCGGCAGTCATCGAGACCAGCCGACCCGCTACGTTGAAGACCAGTCCCTGGCTGACGGCTGGCTTCCCACCACATCGATCCAAGAGCGTTCCGGCGAACCCACATGTGAGGATGGTGGCGAGGAAGGCGCTGCCGACACTCAGCCCCTGCCCAGAGTTTGCCGAGGTCGAGGTCTCCGGCCACGAACAGTCGAATCATGGGCAGAGAGATGCCGACGCAGAGGTAGGGGATATAGAGGATAAAGGACGACATCGAGGATGAGAAGGCGCGGCAGGTCAATCTCTGCGGCCAAAGATTGTGTTGAGTTGCTTGTTGGATGTGCCGGATGCGAGTCCCTCGAACGATCCAGCCTTCATCGCCTCCGACATGCGCATGACCGCCCCCCAGGCTGCTCGCGCCAGCCCACCCCCGACGCTGATCCGCCGCACACCGAGATCGCCAATCTCCGTCTGGGTGACATCCGGACGCATCACCAAAAGGTTGACTGGCTTCGGTGCCACGGCGCGAACCATGCTCGCGATGTCGGCTTTCTCGATCACGCCGGGCGCGTAGAGGCAATCGGCGCCTGCATCGGCGAAGGCCACCAGCTTGTCGATTGCCTCGGATACCCGCGTGGATCGCTCAGCAGGATTTCGGTGCGCGCCACCAGGGTGACATCCTCGCCGGTCTGATCGATGGCGGCGCGTGCGGTTTGGATGCGTTCGACAGAAGTGGCGGTATCGTAGAAGTTAGGTCCGCCATCGGCGCGGATGTCCTCGATCGACCGGCCCGCGACGCTGACATTGACTGCACGCCGAACGTTTGCAGCCAATTCCTCAACATCATGGGCGAAGCCGGATTCGAAATCGGCGTTCACCGGGAGATCCGTGGCAAGAACGAGGATCCCAAGATGCTCCAGGACATCGCCGAGTTCGATGCCGTTTTAGGGGCGGCCCTGCGACCAGGAATAGTCTGAACTCGTCGACGCCAGGGCGCTGAAGCCCATGTGCTGCATCATCCTGGCACTGCCGACATCCCAGGGGTTGGGCAGGATAAAGCAGCCCTCCTCATGAAGCGCACGGAAGGCCTCAAGCTTTTCTGCGATGGTGCGAGCCATGGTTCATCTCCTAAAAGAGGGCTGTTAGATCCGGATTTCCGAGGGCTGTCCTGGAATCCATCTGGAGGAAAACCATGACGAAGAGCCTTCGGCTTGTCACCCACGGTGGCTCGTTTCACTGCGATGAGGTGCTGGGATACGCCATCCTGCGCCGGGCCCTGCCGCCCGAGGCCTTGGCCATCTCCATGCTGACGCGTACCCGCGACCAGAGCGTTATCGAGACCGCTGACATCGTCTGGGACGTTGGCGGCGTATTCGACCCCGCGCGGGGGCGTTTTGACCACCATCAGCGCGGTGCCCCGGTGCGTCTCGACGGGGCGCCCTACTCCTCGGCGGGCCTGCTGTGGGCTGCATACGGCCGTGACGCGGTGCGCGCCATCCTGGCGGGACGCGGCGGCGAGGACGTTGTTGAGCGGGTCTGGACGGAGATGGACGAGCAGGTAGTCCGTCTCGTCGACCTCGCTGACAACGGCCAGCGCCCTGTCCCCGACTTCGGCGACGAGGGCCTTGACCGGGCGGCCCGGGTCGCTGACGGGATGGCTCTGCCGTCCCTGATCGAGGTCCTGAACCTGCCCTGGGACGCGGCTCAAGTCGACCGGGCTCAGGCTGAGGACGAACGATTCGTCCAGGCCGCTGAAATCGCGGGTGCCTTCCTCGACGGTCGCGTCGAGCAGATCCGCGCCCGCATCGCCGCCCGCGACATTGTGCTGGAGGCGCATGCCCGCTCGGCCGACCCGCACGTGCTGGAGCTCGACCGCGGCATGCCCTGGCAGGGACCGGCGCATGACGCAGACCTGCCGGTGCTGTTCGCCGTTTACCCGGACAAGGGCGGTGTCGCCTGGATGGTCGGTTGCATGCCGCCGGAGCCGGGCAGCTTCGCCCAGAAGCTGCCGCTGCCCGATGTATGGGCGGGTTTGCGCGACGCCGAACTCGCCCGCGTGTCCGGCGTGCCGGACGCCGTGTTCTGCCACCTGAACCGCTTCATTGCGGCCGCCCGCTCTCGCGAGGGCGCGCTGGCGATGGCCCGCATCGCCCTCGGCCTTACCCGTGAACCGGCGGGTTTGGGCGCCAAGTAACGCCGCGAACCGCTTCGGGCGCACCTTTAGATCACGAGTCGTCACCCGCTGGGAGGACGTGGAGCCCCCCGTCGTCTTGGGGCAGCAGGTGTGAGGCATAGCTAAGGATGTTCGGCTGCGGTACGGCAAACTGTTTGCCGGTGAGCAGGTTCAGCCTCAGCTTGACCCGCCGCCCGAATGTTGGGTTGATCGTCCTAATCTCCCGTAGCTCTTTGTATCTCTCGTAATCTTTCAGCCAACTGGCTTCCGCAACGATCTGCTTGGCCGCTTCAGCCGTGATGTCGGTGCGCGGTGTTGCCGCGTAGATCCTGACGGCGGCATCTACGAAGCGGCGGACCAGCCCTTCACGCAGGCGATGAACCTCGACCTCGTGCGGTGGGAGCAGCCCCGCAGCGATCATCGCTTCGACGGCGAGATACTCAAGGTGTTCGGCCGGATCCCTCCCTTCGGTCGAAGCAAGTCGCCTAAATCCAGCGGCCTTGCCAGCCGACAGGCGCATCGAGAAAACCTCTGTCTGTTCCTTCGCTCCGTTCATTTCATCCTCCATTACCTGTCCTTGTATCTGTTTACATATGCAAAAAGGCGACGTCAAGTGTTGTAAACAGATACAATGGGTACTGGGGCGTCTTCCTGCTGGCGTGCGTGAGGCCTTCCCAAACCTCGTAAGCGTCTTACGGGGATTAGGCGTGGCTTGTTGATGCCGTGTCCGGCCACGAAAGCTGCCCCGGCAACCTCCAGAAGAGGCTCGCCATATGTTCTACGTCAGTTCCGTCGCTGCTCTCATGAGAGCGGTGGGCGCAAATCGGACAATTCCATTACATCGCCACCACTACCTGCAACGCTTCGTCAGCGCAGGCGCTGCTACCCCGGAATGACCGTTGGTAAGAACGAATTTCGCAATTTTCGCGCGCTCCTGGCTCTGCTCGGGCAGGAGAGTAAGACGGATGGCATCAGATTAAGGTTGAATATCTATCGGGTGTCTTGGATATTTTTAGCGTTGATCCCGTGATGGTATTTCTCGCGAGGGAAGAGAATGGCTAAAGGCAAGCGTGGGCTGAAGCCTCTCGACGAACGCTTCGAATTTATCGGGGAAACCATCGCAGCTGGGGATCGTCGCGCGTTGAAGCCAGCGCTCTACATGGTGCATGACAAAGCGAATGGTGTCGACCGCTGCCTGAAGTTGTGGCGGAAGACCGGGACCGCCGCCGATTTGGACATCAAGGCTCTCTGGCTGCACGAGATGCGGCAGGTGTCGCGTATTCGAGGTTACGCCGGTGCCAGGGAGGTCGTGGTCGACATCCTTGAGTATCTTGAGGATGACAACGATTTCGCAGTTGTCCTCGAATTGTTCGGCTCGCCGCTCTCGGTCAGGCGCAAGCAGGCCAACCGCCAGCACTGGCTGAAGAACCTGATGACGACGAGGGCCAGAACGCTGTTCTGGAAGAACTTCGAGCGCTTGGTTACGGCTCTCGGCATCATTCATGCTCAGGGCCTTGTCCACGGGAGGATCTCGGCCGAAACAGTCTGGACAGATGGCGGCGAAACGCCCGACTTTCGGCTTGGCGGCTTCGAATGGAGCCTTTGGCTGCATTCCGAGGCCGTGGGTGACGGCCACGCACGGGTCGGCGGCCAGCAGTCACATCTCTACTCCTTCGCTGAGGACTGGAAGGCGCTGGGCAAGCTAGCGGCCGACATCCTCGGGGCCACCCTGAACGCGAATGGGGAGGTTACGGCTGGCCCGCAGAACGACGCCATGATGCTGGGCATGCGGGAGCGGATGCTCCTGAAGCGTCTCGTGGCGCCGGGCGCCCGCGACTCTGTAGACGCGCGGTCCGCGACACACACGGTTCGGGAGATCATCAAGGACGTCGCGATGTCGGTGAGCACGAGATCGGGCAGGTTCATCATCCTGTTTCTCGAGCGATCCCGCTTGGCTTCGGCCATCTACGACGCGACCGGCGGTGATGTGGCCGAAGACGAGCGCCAGCAGCAGATGGCGTGGGTGCGTGCCGACATCGCCGGTGGTGCAACGCTGTTCGTTGAGAGGCCGTTCACCCCGGGGACCAGCTTCATGAGGCTGGTGACGTCGGAGATGGTCTATCGGCTGAAAGCCTTCGTTGATAACGGGACGCCGGTCTGGGACATCGCCACGTGCGTCGAGATGTCGCCTGTGGCAGAGGCCAAGACGACGTACGACTGGGACGAGCATGACATCGTGAATCCCATTGAGGTGACCACCTTTGCGAGGCAGGCGACCGAACTCCGAGAGCGTCTCGGCCCCGCGGTCTTGGACTGGAGCCACTTTGCCATCGCTGAGGAGTCGCCGACCTTTGACGGAAATGCTGCGCTCAGGAGTGCCCTGTTCCTGATCCAGATGGTCGAGGCCGTGGTCAAGGCGCTCGAGGTCTATCCGGTACAGGTTGTTCACAGCAGGACTGAGAAGGGTCAGCGCTTCGTGTGGCTGCAAGCCAAGACGGACGATGATGCGCGCCGCTTCGCTAAGCGCCTTGGAATGCCTGACACCGCTGCCGCGCTGATGCGGCTATTCGATGACGACGACCGGGATGGCGACACGAAATGGAGGCTGAGCACGTCGATGAGCCTCGGCAGCAGCAGGCAGGGGGACATCGACGCGAGCTTCGTCACCGTGGTGGATTACAAAGGGTCTAAAGCCTACGAATTTGAGATCGACGACGACTTGCCAGAAGGTCGCTCGCTCTTCCTCAGGGCCGAGCGGGACGCCGGGACTGAGAACGTCATCCGGAGGCGACTGCGCCACATCGCCGCCCTCGACACCCGGACGGACCTCGTCGGAATGCTGGTCGACCCATGGCGCAGTCGGCGCGTCAATGCGGATGCGCTCGACGAGGAGGACCAGCACTTCCTTGACCTGGATGAATCGAAACGAAAGGCGCTGAAGGGTATCTGGACGACAACCCCGGGCTTCTGGGTCGTCGGCCCCCCGGGCGTCGGCAAGACAACCCTGGTGACGGAGGTGGTGCGGAGACGCTTCTCTACGGACCCGTTCTCCAGGCTCCTCCTCACCGCCCAGGGCCACGACGCCCTCAACCACCTCCAAGCCAAGACGAAGGAGGCGCTGGCGGAAAACGGGATGAACGAGGTCATCATCGTGCGCTCGTTGACGCCTGATCGGCAGGAGACCAGCGATGATGAGGTCAACCGAATATCCGGCGAGTATCTTGACCGTGTCGTCTCCAGCCAGTTGTTCAGCGATGCCCCCTTGGAAACCCGCCAGCGCCTCCAGTCGCTCCGGAACGCGGCCGGGAAGAACTGGCGAGACGGCCAGATGGACCAAGCGTCAAGGACCGGCCTGCGTGCCGTGTCGAACTTGGTGATCGATGCGGCGAACATCGTGATCTCGACGGCGAACTCCCCGGATGTCGAACGCTTGGTCGAGGAGCGTGAGCAGTTCGATTGGGTCATCGTCGAGGAGGCGGCCAAGGCGACGGGACCAGAACTCGTCGGCCCGCTGATGCTATCTGGGCGCCGTCTTCTGATCGGCGACCACAACCAGCTGCCCCCGTTCGACTCCGAACGCATGATCCGGGTGCTCGAGAATCACGGGCTCGCCAAGGATGTGGTCAAGGAGGCCCCCAAGTTCGTCGGCGGGCTCCTCATGGATGTTGAGTTGGACGAACTGAATGGGTTCGCCGACGATGATGTCAAGCTGAAGGACATCTGCCTCACCGCCGTCCGGATGCTGGAACCCTTCCGGGCCTTCGTGAACGACGACGCGAGGCGCGCGGCCGGGAATCAGGCGCACCGCCCGATCTCGGCGACCCTGCTCGAACAGAGGCGCATGGATCCGGCGATCGCAGAGGTGGTCTCCCACGCCTTCTACGAGGACAAGCTGGCGACCCACGAGTCCCGGCAGGCAGCGGCAAGCCGTCCGCCGCCGTTCACTTGGTCCGCTCCCGAACTGAGTCCCCCCGTGCTGGTCATCGACTTCGACCACGTAAGCAGGACAGGCAACAGAGTGTCGGCGGAAAAGGACCGTCCCCGCTGGAACAATCCAGGGGAGGTGGCGGCGGTCATGGAATTCCTCAAGCGCGTGCGGGCGACATCGACGGGTGGGAAGCGTCCCACCCTCGCGATCCTGTCCCCGTACAAGGCGCAGGTGGAGGCGCTGAAGGCAATGATGGCCGAGCACAGGCGCGGCGCCTTGGCGCACCTCGAGGAATTCGCGCCGGTCCGGGACGATAGTGGGTTCGTGGGCACGGTGGACTCGTTCCAAGGCAGCGAGGCGGACTTGGTGATCGTTTCGATGGTCCGCAACAGCCCGCGCGCTGGAGCGCGGGCACTGGGCTTCCTGCGTGACCGCCGCCGGATGAACGTCCTGCTCAGCCGGGCCAAGTGGCAGATGGTCTTGGTGGGAAGCCTTGACTTCCTCCAGGCCGCGGTCCTCGGGGTTGCGCCGGACGTCAGGGACAAGGGCGTGGCGGTCAACGCGCAGGGGAATGACTTGTCCTTCCTCATGCGGATGAAATCCAAGATCGACGCACTTCAGGGGAGCGAGGGGCGATGTGGTCAGCCCGCGGCGCGCAAGGTCGCCCCGGTCGAACTGGAGGCGATTCCATGACGATGCTGGTGGCCATCCCTATCATCCGGGTGAATTGCAAGGTGTGGCTCGACAAGGGGCGGCCGTGGAGCGTCTTCGACGAGCTTTTCATGTGGTCACTATCGCGGCGTCCGAGGTCGCTCCAAGAACTGGCTCAGGACGCCGGGCTGCCGCGACAGGTGGTCGTCGCGTCGATCGCCCGCCTCATGCGTTTCCGGCTGGTCGAGGTCACGCTTGCCGACGGTGGCGCGGCCTTCAAGACGAGCGACCTCGGGTTCCGGCTGATGTCGAGCGGGAATCAGCTTCCCTACTATCCCAAGCGCATGTCACGTCGGGTTTCGTTCGTCGTCGAGCAGGCGACCGGGCAGCTATTCGCGCGCCGGGACATCCGCCCTCCCTTCAACCAGAGCCGCATTCAGCAGGAGCGCGACCAGGGGGTCGACGTCCGCGTTATTGACGTCCAGGGCGACGCGCCACCGATGTCGCATCACGCCAATTTCGAGCGTCTGTCCGAAATGACCGCCCGCAACTGGGATGAGCAGATCGTCAACGTCGAGGACAAATCGACGGCGATCTGGAGGAACGAGTTTATGGTCGTCCGGGTGCATGGGGATGCCTTCCGCGACCTGCCGGACGAGGCATCCGACGGTCTCAGGCGGATCATCCTCGCCGCGGCCCGGGACGACAGGGGGAAGGCCCAGTTCAAGGTCCAGTACCAAGGGCCGGTGGAGGAGCGGCAGCAGGTGTTGATGCTCCCCTGCCAAGTCGGGGAGGACGATCTGGTGGTGGGCGGGAGGATCCACCGCAGCCTTCTCGTCAAGGTCATCGAAGAGGCTTCCAGCAGGGTCGTCATTCTTTCGACCTTTCTCAACACTGAGAAGTTTGCCGATCTCGCAGACCACTTCAGGGCGGCCTGCCAGCGGGGAGTGAGGTTCGACATTCTCTGGGGCGCCGAGTACGACGATGCGACTGAGGAAAGAAATAAGAGCGCGGCAGTCCAGATCGCGGAACTGGTCCGCGGCGATCCCGCGATGAGCAACATGGTAAAGGTCCACCTGCGCTCGACGGGATCGCACGCCAAGATCCTGCTGGCTGATCGGCAGGACGGCTTTTGGACGGCCGTGGTCGGCTCGTGCAACTGGCTCTCGGCGCCATTTGACGCCGTCGAGGTTTCAGTCGTCTTGCGTGACCACGCTGTCGTAGCAGCTGTCGCGACCACCTTCCAGAAGCTCGTCGGCTACCGTGGCATCATCGACACCAGCGGCCTCGCGACCGAGTTGGCCATCACCGCTCGGGATCTCCTTAGGCTGCCAAGGGCGCCGGTGGAGAATGGTGGAGAGGTGGGCATCGTCGTCGGCGAGGCGCATGATGCACTCATCAGGGAGGCAAGTGGGCAGGCGAGGCGGCGGTTCATGATCGGGAGCCACAAGCTCGGCTCCGTTGCACGGCCAGGGGCGCTCATGCAAGGCGGCGTTGCCGCCAAGCAGAAGAACCTGCGCGCGACCATCCTGTTCACGAAGCCGACCGGCCCCATCAAGAGACGCCACGCCCGCGACCTCATGGAGGAGGCCGCCAAGGAAGGGGTTCTCCTCGTCCATCTCCAGAAAATTCCTCTGCACGGGAAATTCATCGCCTGGGATGACGACCATGTTGTCGTCACCAGCATGAACTGGGCTTCCGCGTCCACGGATGTCAATTTCCCGTGGTCGGAGGTCGGCATCGTCATTCATCAGCCCGGGATTGCGAGCAGGTTAATTAGGACGATGGAAGCGATCTTCGAGGAGATCCTGACACGGACCGCAGCATTTTCAGGTGCACGCTCCTCGTCCCCCGACAACCCGGATCGCCATCATCCCCCTGAGTGACGTTTTGTCACCCAAGGCAGCATGGCATGCTAGTTGCCGAAGCTGAGTCGCTTGGCACCATTCGTGCGGTCGTCCCATCAGACCTGCCGCCGGGTTAAAGAGGACGGTTTGTGAGTCGCCGCGATCCCCACGCGGTGGATGCGTAATCGGCGGACATCAACCGAGCGTTTAGGATCCGACATAGCTCTGTTTGCCCTCACGAACGGCAATCTTGCCTTCCTCAAGCGCTTCCTGCAACCAGACCTTTCGGGCGTGGGCTCTGAGCGACGTTGCGCTCCGCGGAAAACAACCCAGTGCGTGTCGGTCATCCTCGACCATGGCCACTGTTGGCGTGCGGATTGACCAGCGCACCAGCAGTCAGGGAACGGAGACTAACCACCGCCAGTGGTAGATGGATCTGGATGCACGAAACTCCGCCTACCATACTGAAGCTCAACGCTGATCGGCAGGTCAGTGCGGAAGCAGCGGGTCCAAAACGTGGCATTTTCTGCCTGTTGGGCCAGATTCTAAGTCTACAACAACAAGGGAGAGGTATCCCCACGGTTTACGATTGTTGGTAGTTTTGCTATTTGTGCATCTTGGCAAAACCGACAGAGGTATGGGGCGAGATGGCGGGGCTTACCAAAACACAAAAAGACCTGCGCAACGTCCTGCTCTACACGCAGGAACTCGTCAGCCTCAACGAAAAGGTCATCTACGATCTGGTGGCCGAGCAGCACCCCCACTTCCACGAGGGGACACTAGCCGGTCTCGAGGGCATCGACTTCAGCGTCGACGCCGAGATCTGGATGCGCCTCAAGCGTCTGCGGGAGACACAGCCACCGGCGCCTGACCTTATGTTCGACGGCTGGGTCAAGGCACCGCCGCATCCGTCTCCGGACAAGGCACCGACGCTGCTTGATCACCGCATGCTCCGGCTCAGCATCGAAGAGATCTCGGACCTCGCCGAAGCCGGGTTGCTGGATCCCGATGACGTCATGAAGCCCCGGGAAACGGACGAGGAGTTCCCGGCCATCATGGACGCCATCCTGCGAACGCACAACATGCCGGAGTTCCGCCAGGCCTGGCAGGAGTACGTCGGCGGCGCATGGGCGAAGTGGGCCGAGGTGGAGAAGCCGCGCCGTCGCAGCATCGACGTCTACAACAAGCTATACCAAGTGCAGCAGCGCGTCATTGCCGCGGGCGATGACAATGCCATCGAACTCGTTTGGGGCATCGGCATCGCGCGCTGGCAGCGCGAGAACGGCCGCATCAACGCGCCAGTCCTGGAGCAACTGGTCGAACTCGAACTTTTCGAGGACGGTACGCTGACCGTTGGCCCGCGACAGGTTCCACCGTCTTTGTCCCTGAAGCCGTTCCACGCTCTGGAGGTCGAGGGTTCGAAGGGGCTCCAGCGGGATGCCGGTAGCCAGTTGGAGCGCATCGTCGAGGATCCCGACGTCACCTTCTCGCCGTTCGAGCGGAAGTCCTTTGAGCCGCTGCTCAAATCCTGCGCCGCGCGTCTGTCCGCATCTGGCGCCTACGTGCCGGACGAGGCAGGGCGCGACCCCAACGACCGTTCCCTGCTTGCCATCGACGGCACCCTGCGGATCAGCGACACCTGGGTCCTCTACGTCCGCCAGCGGGCGGAGAATTTTCGCCAGGACGACATCCAGAAGCTGATCCAGCGCGTAGAGGATGCCGAGGCCGATGAGGATCTGCCCTCGGCCGCCCTGCAATTCGTCAGGCCGCCGAGCGATGAACGGCTCTATGACGACGGTGGGCTCGACCTGAACGATGCGTCATGGAACCTGCCCGAAACTGTCGGAAGATCTCCCGCGAGAGGCCCCAGCGGTTCTGGCAGCGGAAGTTCGGGCAGCACGTCGACGCAAGAGTCCGACGCCTTCTTCCCGCTGCCGTACAACGATGATCAGCGCGAAATCCTGCGCCGCCTACAAGAGGCGGATGGTGTGGTGGTGCAGGGGCCGCCCGGCACCGGCAAAACGCACACGATCGCGAACGTCATCTGCCACTTTCTGGCCACCGGCAAGCGCGTACTGATCACTGCCAAGACCGCCGAGGCGTTGACCGCACTCCAAGACAAGTTGCCGCCCGGAGTCCGCGAACTTGCTATTTCGGTCATCCACAGCGACCGCGAAGGCGCCCGCCACCTGGAACAGGCCGTCCAGGTCCTGGCGAACGAGGCGAAGCAGATCAATCCGAAGCAGGTCAGCCAGGAGATCATCGACAACCAGCGCCTGCTCGCCAACATCCGAGACCGCATCAAGGTCATCGACAGCGAACTGTTGTCCTACGCCCGCCGGAACCTCGAGAATGTCGAGAGCGCCGGTGAAGGCGTGCTTCCCATGGCCTTGGCCAAGCGGGTCATGCAGGGCCGCTCCCTGCATGGTTGGTTCGAGGACCGGTTGGATCTCGACGCCCGCTTCAATCCACGCTTCTCGGATGCCGACATTGCCGAGGCACGCGACATACGTCGCGGGCTCGGGGGCGATCTGGCCTACGCTGTGGATGACCTGCCGGACCTGGATGCCCTGCCCGATGTGGCGCGCGTGCTCGCCGCGCATAGGGAGCTTGCACGGGCGCGGGAACTCGAGGAGCAATCGCGCAGCGGCGACGTGCCTTACATGGCCGCGGCCGCCCTGGAGCAGGCCCGCTCGGTCCAGGACTGGCTCACCGATTACCAGGTCTTCTTCGAGGAGGTTCGGGCCGAGACCTGGATGGTGAGCACCTACCAGATCCTGCTCGGGGTCCGGCGCTCGGACGAGGCGACCGTGGCTGCGCTGCGGCGTGCCTTGGACCAGTGGGCCAGGCTCTATGCCGACGGCCGCGATTTCGCCCTCAAGGGTGTCGATCCGGGCGACGTGCCGTCTGACGACCAAGCCTTTGATGCGGCCGTGGCCGTCCAAGCCCGCGGCGAGAAGCCGTTCGGCGTGTTCTCGTTCGGCAAGGGCCCCCTCAAGGAACGCCTCGCTCGGGTGCTGGTTGGCGGCAGCGCTCCCGTCAACCCGGGACAGTGGGAGGAGGTGAAGGCCTGCCGAACTTGGCAGCGCGACGCGCAGGCCTTCCTGCGCAACTGGTCGGCCATCTGCGGCAGCCTTGGTCTGCCGCCGGTGCCGACCGACTGGCCGAGTGGGCGGGGCGAACTCCTACGCCTGGGGCGGCTGATCGCGTCGCTTCTACGCTTCGCTTCCGAGGCTAAGGCCTGCGTCGATGCTCTCCAGACCCTATTCCCCTACGGGCTTGATGCGTGCGCTGCCGTCTATGAGGGCAATGTGTCCCGCGCACTCGACGCCCTGGCGACGAACCTGGAGAAGGCGGAACTCGTCGACGCCCAGGCTGTCCGACAGGAAATCGAGGCCTTGGCCGCAGGGCGGGGCCTTCCGTTCCACGTTGGGCTGATGGAGTTCGCTGGCGCCCTCGGCGATGCCTCGGTCGCTCCGAACGATCTCGCCCACGGATGGCGGCAAGTCTGCGCGGAAGCGGAACGCCTGTCGGCTTTGCGCCCGCATCGTATGCGGCTCGACGAAATTGCCGACGCGGTTTGCCGGTCGGGCGCGCCCCGGTGGGCCAAAATGTTGGCGACGGACCCAGTGCTCGACGGAATGGATGGCTGGACGCCACCAGATTGGCGAGCCAGTTGGGAGTGGGCGCGGGCGGACGGCTTCGTGCGCAGTATCGGCGACCGCGCCGCCATCCAGAAGCTGGCCAATGAACGCTCCGAACTCGAGACGCGGCAGCGCGTGATCTTGGCGGACGTTGTGAGGCTTCGCACGTTTCTGGGCCTCAAGCGGGCCTTGACGGGGCGCATCGAGGCGGCCCTTGCCAAGTTCGCCGCGGCCATCGCCAAGCTGGGTGCCGGAACCGGTAAGGCGGCCGGACGCCACCGGCGCGTCATCCGCGACGCCACGCTCGACGCCGCGGATGCGGTGCCGTGTTGGATCCTGCCGGAGTGGCGCATCGCCGAGCAACTGCCCGCCACCCTCAATGCTTTCGACCTGGTGATCGTCGACGAGGCAAGCCAATCCGACATAACCGCCTTGCCCGCCGTTCTGCGGGGCAGAAAATTGCTGATCGTAGGTGACGACAAACAGGTCAGTCCGAACCACGTCGGCCTGGACGAGCGCACCATTGTCCAACTGCGCACCACCTATTTGAGCGGCCTGCCCTTCGCCGACCAGATGGATCCGGCAACGTCGCTCTATGAACTCGGCAGCATGATCTTCCCCGGGAAGGCGGTGCTGCTCCGTGAGCACTTCCGCTGCGTCGAGCCAATCATCCGCTTCTCGACCCGCTTCTACCAGAACCTGCTGGTGCCGATGCGCCTGCCTAAGGCTACCGAGCGCCTCGACCCGCCACTTATTGACATCCTGGTGCGTGATGGTGAAAAGACCGGAGATGTGAACAAGCGCGAGGTCGAGGTCATCGTCGAAGAAGTGCGGCGTCTGTCCGAAGATCCAGCCTTTGAGAAGCGCACCATCGGGATCATCTCGCTCATCGGCGACAAGCAGGCGAAGTTGATCTACGACCGGCTGATGCGCGAACTCGGTGCGGACGTCATCGACCGACATCGCATCATGTGCGGCAGCGCCGCGACCTTCCAAGGCCAAGAACGCGACATCGTTTTCTTGTCCATGGTGGCCTGCCCAAAGACGGCGGTGGCGCAGCGGTCGCGCATGTTCGAGCAGCGCTTCAACGTGGCTTTGTCGCGGGCCCGCGACCGGCTGGTGTTGGTCCGCTCGGTCACTTCGTCCGACCTCAAGCCTGGGGATCTCAAGCTCCAGGTCATCGAGCACTTCCGCAATCCTATGGGCGAAGGCAAGGTCATCGCTCGCAAGGACGTGCTCGACGTCTGCGACTCCGGCTTCGAGAAAGAGTTCGGCGCGCGCCTGCTTGACCTTGGCTACCGCATCCGCCCCCAAGTTCCGGTCGGCGGCTACCGCATCGACTTCGTGGTCGAGGGCGCAGACGACCGTCGTCTGGCGATTGAGCTCGATGGCGACGCCTACCATGGTCCTGATCGCTGGGCGGACGACTTCCGTCGCCAGAAGTCACTCGAGCGGCTGGGCTGGACCTTCTGGCGCTGCTGGGGGTCGGAATGGACAGTTGATCCTGAGGGCAGCTTGGCGGACCTGCGACGCACGCTGGATGGCATGGGCATCGAGCCACTCGGGGCCGAACCGCCACAAGGTGCCTGGACCGAGTTCCGTGAGGTCAGTGCGGAGGTCGAGCCGCCACCTGCTGTTGAACTCGCACCTGAGTCGATCCCGGTGTTGGCTGAAGATGATGGAGAGGTTGCCGTGCTCGTCCGCCCCGCGGCGCAGGCCGAGAGTGATGCGGTGCCCATGCCGGAGTCGGAGAACATCGACGCGGTAGCAACAGCCTCAATCACCGTGGAGCCTGGAGATCTCGTGGTCGTACGCTACGACGACACGCCCAATCGCGCTGTCCGGGTCCGGATCAGCGAGACGGAACACAAGCCTGACGTCGGCATCATCCATGTCGGCGAGCCGCTGGCCATGGCGCTGCTCGGCAGCGCATTGGAGGACGAAATCGAGGTCGACCTGGGTGGTGGGAAGACACGATCCTTGGTAATTGAGAGGATCGAGCGTGCGCCTGCGGTGGCGGCCTGAGGAGGACACTCATGGGGTTACGCTTCCGCAAATCCGTTCGGCTGTTTCCCGGGGTAAAGCTGAACTTCTCTGGGGCGCGCATCAGCACGACGCTGGGGGTGCCGGGAGCGTCTCTGAACGTCGGCTTGGACGGCCGGGCTCACATGACGCTGGGCATTCCAGGCACCGGCATTTCATACCGAGCCAGCTTGACGCCACCGCCACCACGGCATGTCCCTGCGGTGCCGACAGCCGTTTCGCCTCTCGGTGGCCGGTCATTCGTCCCCGGACCAACCTCTCATCCGGTCGGGGTACTTCCCGGCGAGATCCGGAGCGCGGCCGTCAGCGCGCTGACCAGCCCGGGACTGACCAACCTGAAAAGGCTTGTGAACGAGGCCGCTGATCGCCGCCGCGCTTTGCAAAGTGAAATTGCCGGTCACAAGCGGGTTCTCTTTGCTTGGCGTGTGTTCACGGGATTTTCAAGATTGTTTGTCGTTCGGCTTCTCACAAACCCTTGGATTGCACTCCTCGAGGAACGAACAGCAACCCGGTGCCTTGAACTCGAGACCGCCAAGCAAGCATTGGAGTTTGCAACGATCCAACTGGACTTCGACTTCGACGCGCAGACTCTGGAATTGTACGACGAAGTCCGCAGAACCTACGCGCGGCTGCGCACAAGTTCCCGCATATGGGACGTTACCAATGAGGTGGCGACCAACCGCTACGTCGAGAGGACGACGGCATACAAATCCGTGACGAGGAGACCGGTTCGCTTCGACGTGTCGCGCAGTGACCTCGTAAAGGCCCGTTGGGAAGCGCTGAACTTTGGAAACGCGAACGGCGAGGACCTTCGGCTCTACCCAGGCTTTGTGCTCGTTCAGGAGAAATGCGGCGAATTTGCCCTTGTCGACATCGCCGACCTGGACATCTGGGCGAACGAGACCCGCTTCATCGAGGAGGAGACAGTGCCAGGCGACGCCGCGGTGGTCGGTCACGCCTGGAAGAAAGCCAACAAGGACGGTTCACGCGATAAGCGCTTCAATAACAATCGCCAGATTCCGATCGCCCGTTACGGCGAACTGACGGTCCGAAGCAACACCGGCCTCAATGAAGCCTACATGGTCAGCAGCGCGGATGCGGTGCTCTCCTTCGGGCGCGCGTTCTCGCGTTACCAGCAGGCGCTTGCTGCCGAGGCCAAAAGCAGTCGATCGATCACGCCCGCGGCCGACGCGGTCGACACGGCGTCGCTTGAAACGGCGATCGAGGTCGAGGCCGATGGAGAGGCTCAGCCCCGGCGGCGTCCTCTCCTGGTCCTTGACGGGGTTTTCGTGCTGTTCGCGGTAACACTGGCGACCGCATGGCTGACGGTTCCCGAGTTTCGGACAGCGGCAAATGACCTGGTCGCGTCGGCCAATCACGCAACGGGCAACCTTCCGGCATCGCAAACGCGAGGGCCTGACCTGCCATCGGCATCACCCGCCATAAGTTCTTCGGCTCCACCCCTGTCTCCTTCACCACTTCCGACCGTGGTTCTCGCAGGTACTGAGGCGCCCACTTCCGACAAGACGCCCGTGCGGGATGTGGTTTTGGTGCGTGCCCAGGGGGCCAACGTTCGAAAGGACGGCGGCGCCAACGCTCCCGTTATCAAGACCGCGCGCAAGGGCGAGCGGTTTACGGTTTTCGGCCGCGGGGGTGACTGGGTTCAGATCGGTGACAAGGAGCCAACCGGATGGATCCATCACAGCCTGATCGAGCCGGTGAAAGAATGATGAAAGCCATGGTGCAGGGACCCATCACCAGGAAACCCGGCGGCCGAGTCGACAAGACCACCAAGATCCATTGTCGCCTGCTGGCTTTGCCCGGACGCTCGAGGCGGCGTGTTCAGTTTGAAGAAGCCGTGGGGGGTGAGACTTGCTTCCCGTCGCGGCACTGACATCACACCGAGGTTTACAAGCTGAGGGGCAGGAGCACTCGGGCATGGCACCTAGCCCGCGGCCGAAGTGTGAGCCATAGAAACGACATGTTACTATTCCCCGTTATCCGCGTAGTAACGCAGCCAAATCGGGCTGGTTTCCATGGCGTCCGACCAGGAGGGATCAACGTTAGGATGGACTTCAGCGCTCCCGGCGGCGAGGTAGAGCAGGTCTTCGGTAAGTTCGGACCGCCAGGGACGATAGATCATCGTTCCTGCCGACCGTACCGGAGTGCCGTAACCCAAAGCGGTCATCGCGGAAAATCGGCGCTCGGTCATCGGGAAGTCGCCTTGAATACGCCTGCATGCTGGACATACCGCGGCCCAGTAACTCGAATCCGTGGTTTTGCTGTGCCGCTTCTCCACTGGACCGACTCTTCCGTTAAGCGCACGTAGGGACGCTACGTGGTTAGCCAAGGCCATTGTGGTCGGATCAGGAAGTTCCGCGAGCCTCCAGAAGTGGTAGTAGGACCAAGTATCGGCCCCCCATTCCTCCTTTCTCCATGTATCTGCGACCGTGGGAGGGAGGACGATGCCGGTCACTCCGAACATCGGCGCTTTGCAGCGCCAGCAGGACATGCGCAGAAATTCTATGCCTAGGGTAGCTGGGCCAGGAGTGGTCTGCATCTTTGCGACAACTGACGGAAATGGATAGGGTTGCACTGTTGATCGCAGTTTCGATGCCAAGCTGCAAGAGGTGAGTTTGAGCACCTTTAGGTTTTGTGTTTCATTTACTAATCGACATGTAAGTTGACAGCGGTAGGGAAAGCGATCGACGAATCCTTGGTTAGCTCCCGATCTTCGGCTCACGTGACATCCATCCGCAAGCTGTCGTAGCTTCAGCCTGCCCTGGGAATGGAGAAAACATGCCTCGCGGACCACGTGCCCTTGCCCGATGGGCGGTCGCCTGCGCGCTTCCGGCGCTCGTTCTGTTCGCCCTTCCGGTTACGGCCGATGCCGCGCCAACGGCATGTCCGGCCCACTATGCCGGGGCCGTGGCGCCGGACCTGATCAATTCGAAGCTGGCGGCGAAGACGCGGGAGCTCTGCTACTCGGCGTTCGCCGTTCTGCATTCCGGGGTGACGCGCACCCCGCTCTATGCGGTCGAGCACCTGACCCGGGACAGCGTCGCAGCTGCCAAGGGCCTCGAGCGCCCAGAAGCCAGCGCCTTCCACGCGGAAACGGCCTTGCCGCCGGACGAACGCTCCGAGTTGGCCGACTTCAAACGCTCCGGCTATGATAGAGGGCACCTCGCGCCAAATGGCGATATGCCGACGCCGAAGGCCCAGCAGGAGAGCTTTACCCTGGCCAACATGATCCCCCAGGTTGGCGAGAGCAACCGCGGGATCTGGAGCGCCATCGAAGGGGCGACCCGGCATCTCGCGAACACCCGCGGCGAGATCTACGTCGTGACCGGTCCCGTCTTCCAGGGCACCAACCTCCAGCGCATCGGCGGCCGGGTCCTCGTGCCGACCCATGTGTTTAAGGCCATCTACGATCCGCGTCGCCGTGAGGCTGCCGCCTATCTCGTGCCCAACGCACCGGGGAACGATTACCAGCGCATCCCCATTGCACAGTTGGAAGAGGTCACCGGCATCGCAGTCTTCCCGGGCATCCCGGCCGCGGCCAAGTCGACGGTGCTGGCTCTTCCGGAACCCCAGGCGCCGGGGCGGGGGCGGAAGAAGGATGAGCCTGGCTTCGCCGAAAACGATGTCCTGAAGTTCCTGAAGGAGTTGATGCGATGATCAAGCCTTATGCCGATGACGCCGGAGCCATGCAGATCGGTGAACTCCAGGTCGAGAACGGCACCGACCGCGTGGCGCTCTATGGGTCGATCGACCTCACGCGCGATAAGCAGGGACTGGAGCATGCCCGCAAGCTGCGTGACCTGCTGGCTGCTGTCGTGAAATCCCTGGAGAACGAGACCGACCTTCCCGATCAGATCCCTCCGCCAAAGCCGACGGATGCGGTCGAGAACCCGTTTCAGTAATCGGTGAGCCGGAGGATGCAAAGCCTATCGGCATGTTCGTAGAGTCGTCAGCACGCGCTATGAGGCCATTCCTTTCCTACCTGTCTAACGTTCAAATGCCGCGCAGGTTCTTCCATACCATTTGGAGTGTCGGGGCCGTAGCCGCGGACGGCGAGTGCTTGAAGTGCCCCTTCAAGCACTCGCCGGTAAATGATCCAGGTTACCTTCCCCCCCGCACCGGCACCGGGCATGGCGCTTCGGTACCGGACGAGAAGGTGATTACTGTACTGCTGCGACCGCTTCCATCTTTTGCAACTGATACGCCGTGTACAATTCATCTATGAGCTTTTGATGGTGATCTTTGATCCCCGACAACAAAGCCGATTGAATGCGCTTCGCCCCTTCAGTCGAAGGGCGTCCCGAGAATTTTAGCGAAATCAACCAAGCCAGAAGCAGGAGGCCAATCCCAAAGAAAAATGTCAGGACGATACCAAGGAACCAATCTCCCCCGCTGACATATTTAGGCATCTTCAAAGCATTTGCGACGCCTCCGAGATGCCAACACTTATTAACGGAAGCATCGAAGACAGAATAGGCGGTTTCGAATTTCTGCTGTGCATCGAGATCCTTCCCCGAGAGGAAAAGAGCTATGCGGGAAACTGGGTGATGACGGTCTGAAGAGGGCGGCGTATCGAGGCTGGTGACGAGCCTGCCCGAACCT